>CAMYKZ010000027.1 GCA_947259045.1 uncultured Afifella sp. | reverse complement strand
CTTTCGCCGCGACGACGACTTGATTAAACCCGCCCGTTGAATCAAGAGCGGCCATAACGACTTCAGATTGGTCACCTGAAAAACCGCTTTCTCGGATGCGGACAACTGTTTGGTCATGAGATTTGCGCTCAAATTCCCACTTAACATTAGTGAATGCGTCGCCATCACCCCACTGTATATGAAGCGAAAAAGGCTTATCGGCTAGCTTGACGCGAACCGTGATTTCAAATGCATCGTCACCTGTTCCAACATACCACTTCACCTCTTTGTCTGTTTCGAGGCGTCCAGATGCTTTTGGGAACCAAAACTTTGTCATGAGGTCAGGATCGGCAAATGCTTCGAACACGTCCGCCGCAGGTCGGTGAATTATTATTTGGGCGTTTGCTGTGATTTCTGCCATGTGTGGATAATATCAAAAGTCATCTAGTTTGCCAATTTGTCCCGTAGGTATGGGCTCAAAGCGGGAATTGCCGCGCGTCGGGTCGAAGTCCGGCATGCTCCGGGACAGAACGGACGTTCCCCGACTGATTTCGAAGGCTGCTTTGGAACTGACATTGTGTCACGAGGATGATTAGTAAGATGGCCAAGTATCAGACAATCGATAGCCCTCAGGCCAAGGATCATCGGGATCGAGCATGTGTTGGTGCGTGCCTGTTATCCATGCTCGACCAGTGATCTCCGGAACAATTGCTGGTTTGTCTCCAACCATCGTCGTGCCCGCGATCTTTCCGTGAAACTCGGAGCCAATAATTGAGCGCACAGTAAAAGTATCGCCTACAACCATCTGCCCTGATGCGTGTAATATCGCCATGCGAGCCGATGCTGCCGTCCCTGTTGGTGAACGATCCACCTTGCCGGGCTGGATTGAAACTGCCGCCATTGTTGTCAGATGGCTGCCTTTTCGTTCCAAGGGTCCCGCAAAAAGACAAAACGAAAAATGATCCCATTCAGCATTTTCAGGATGGTGAAAGCGCAACTGCTCATTGGCTGCATTGGTAATGCGCACGCCAAGCTCTGCAAGCTGCCCCGCCTCGGAGGCATCCAGCTTGAAACCCAAAGATTGCGCGTCCACTACAATAAAACTATCGCCACCATAGGCAGCATCAACCTTGAGTAGCCCAACATCGGGAACTTCAATCACAGCACCAATTTCACCCACGAACGACGGTAAATTTTGAACTGTTATATTTTGTGCCTTACCATCATGACAGTTTGCCCGGACCCGAATAATTCCGCCTGGGGCCTCCAGAACCATTTCAGTAACAGGTTCGATCATTGGAATGATCCCACTGTCCAACAGCACTGTAGCTACGCAGATAGAATTTGAGCCCGACATCGGAGGGGTGTCTTCTGGCTCCATGATAATCCAACCCATCTGGGCGTCGGGATGCTTGGGCGGCACCAGCAGGTTTACGTGGCGAAAAACCCCACCCCTCGGTTCGTTCAAAACAAAATTACGAAGAGTCTGGTCTTTGGCGATCCAATTGCGCTGCTCCCACAAAGTTTCACCGGGCGGAGGTGCCACACCGCCAACAATGACATCTCCGACCTCACCCTCCGCATGGCAGGAAACGACATGAATTGTCTTTGTGCTTCGCATTCTTAGACCTGCTTGAGAGATGATAGACTTTATAGAACATGGCCAAGTCAAACATCGAAGACAATGGCGCTCAAGACTGTTTACAACAGTTAGGTGTTTGACCCGCTTTGCAAAGCAGACATTTATTTCAGCGCTGAAAGTGGTAGGTTTGGGCTCGGTGCTGCGGTTGGCCGCATTTCACCAAGATGTGCGTTATGGGTCAAAAATCCGCTTTTTAGGCGCGATCAGAATACGTCGGAGAAGCACCCTACAGCGGACCTATTTCGCCAAAACGTCCGGATTGCCTCCGACAACAGACACCATCGTCGGTGAGAACGGGATTTTTTACCAATTGCGGACGATGGACTTACGATTGAATGTCTGCCTCGAGCCTGAAGCGGTCATGCAGCGACGAGTTCGGATTGTCCGCAGCTGCGGTTTCCAACTGCCTGCTTCACTTTCGGCTGGGCAAACTACCTCCAAGTTGAAGGATCCAGCCTGAAAAGCTCTGACAACTGCTCATAGACCTCCGGTTCTTCGCGTTTAAGGGCATCCGGTTTTTCAAAGAAAACCTCGACCGCTACCGCAAAAAATTCTTCCAGCCCATCTGCGCCGTAATCGTCAATTACTGTCTCGCGCCCGCTTTCGACATTGCGGACGTGGCGTTCGTAGGCCTTTATAAACACGCGTTTCCAGTCCGCGAATCTCTGCCCCCTGTTGAGGATGGGGGCACCGTCGGTGTGACCGGATAAATCGTCAATCTGGTGGGCAAATTCGTGCAGGACGATGTTGTGGCCGTCTTTGTCGTTAATGGCGCCTTGCTCCGTATGCGCCCAGGAAAGAACGACGGGGCCCCGCGACCAACTCTCGCCCGCGCGCACCGTTTCGCGTTCAGTCACAACATAGCCGTCGTGCTCTTTTTCTTGCGACATGAAGGCGTCCGCATAGATCAGAACCGTGCGAAGGTTCTCATACCACGTGTCGCTGTTCACGACGAGAAGACAGGCTTGTGCAGCAATTGAAAGCCGCATCTCCTCGGTTACTTCCAATCCGTTGCATCCAATGAATTCGATCTGGTGCAGAAAGACGTTGATCTTGCCTTCCAGCTTCCCGAGCAATTCAGATGGAAGCTTCTGAATCAGCGGCACCTGTTCCGCGACAATGGCGCGCTGAGGGTCCGATAGCGCCGTTGCAAGGAGCCTTGTGCGGTTCCGTCGCTTTGACCAGTACCGAAAACCAAATGCGCCTGCGGCGAGAAACAAGAGTATAATGAAATTTGACATATCTGCCGATCGTTACGCTGCTCAAACAATTTAGCGATCAGTTAGCTCTGATTGGTGAAAAAAATTCAGTTGGCGACATGAGCGGACAGTTGGCGAGTGACCTGGAACGGTCGGCAACTGCCGTCCTCACAAGAATGTCGCGTCAAAGCCTTGCCGGCATTGCAGATGTGCGGCTGTCCCCAAAACGGAAGTCGCCGCACCTGGACCCAATGTTCTCGAAACGGAATACCAGAAAGCCCGCCACGAGCCGACCGCGTCCGGGCGGCCTTAAGCGCTGCGCGCGACTTCGGCGGGCTCGCCGAGCGCGGGGCGCAGGTCGCCACCATGGCGTGCAAGGGCCGCCTGGGCCGCCCCGAGCTCAAACCCCGATGCCAGCATGACGGCCAGCTTCAGATCGCCATCGGCTTGTTCCAGCGCCTGTACGGCATCGCCGTGACTGCAATCGGTCAGTTGCAGGACCATGCGTTCCGCCCGACGGCGCAATTTTTCATTGCTTGCCCGCATATCGACCATCATGCCGCGATAGACCCGGCCAAGCCGCATCATGATGAGAGTGGAAAACAGGTTGCAGAACACCTTTTGCGCGGTGCCGGCTTTCATCCGCGTCGATCCGGCAATCGCCTCGGCGCCGGTCTCCAGCAGAATCGGATAATCCGCGGCGGCCAGGATCGGCGTGCCGGCATTGTTGGCGACGCCGACCGTCAGTGCACCGAGGGCGCGTGCCTGTTCGACTGCGGCAATGGTGAACGGCGTCGTGCCGCTGGCGGCAATGCCGATGACGACATCGGATTTGCCTACCGCAGTCTTGAGAATGCTGAGCCGGCCATTGTCGGCACAATCCTCCGCGCCTTCCACTGACCGTGTCAGCGCGCCCTCACCGCCGGCGATCAGATAGACCGTCCGCTCTTCCGGCCAGTTGAATGTCGGTGTCAGTTCAACGCCGTCCTGGGCGCCGATCCGCGCGGACGTTCCCGCACCAGCATAAATCAACCGGCCGTTCTGCGCGAGACGCTCGGCCGCCTGATCGGCAGCACTGGCAATATTCGCCAGCGCCGGCCCGACAGCGGCAACGGCTGCAAGCTGGTCTTCATGCAACGCTTCAAGCGCCTTGAGGCTTGGGCGGATCTCCAGATCGGCGAACCGTCTGTCATACTCTTCCGTCGACATGGCCTGTACTCGATACGAAATAAAACTCTCAGGCGTCAGGTTTAACCGCCAAATGTTGAAATTTTGCGATCATGGCGGAAAGATCTTGTTCAGACATTCACCGCGTCAGATCCGGCGCAGAATACACCAGCGGCTTGCCAGTGCAAACACAGAACCTGCGGCCATGGCGGCAAACGCCCAGAACCAGGCACCCGGCTGATCGACGCCACCGCCCAGATCGAGCGCCAGACCGACCGCTGGCGGCCCCAGGGTCGCGCCGAGAAATCCGAGAAATGTGTGCGCCGCCAGCATGGCGCCGCGCTCGTCTTCGGCGGAAACCTCGACCACGCCGGCCGTCAGCGCGCCGGAATCGGTCATGATGGAAATGCTGTAAATTCCGGCCACGATACAGAAAATCAGAAAATACTGACCGGATACCAGTCCGGTGGTCAGACCAAGCACGACACTGACAATCATGAAGATCGTCACGGCCCGGTCCCGTCCGGCCCGCAGAGCCCATGCGGCACCGAGCAGAGACGCCGCAACGCCAAGATAGGCATAAACCCCGGCAATGACCGCACCGGCGGATGCGGAAATAGTGAACCCCGACAGGGCGCCCGCCTGGATGATCAGAACGAAAATCCAGGTTCGGTAGGCAAACAATTCATAAGTATGGCCGAGATAGCCAAACAGGTAACCGAGCCCGCGGCGGTTGTTCAGCACAGGTCGGAAATCGAGCGGATTGCGTTTCACCTTCTGCGCCGCCGGCCGCCTGGCCTTTACCTTGAACAAGACCAGCAATCCGCCGACAAGAGGGCCGATCGCAGCCAGCGCGAAAACCGGCTGCCAGGCAAGATAATCCGACATCAGACCGATGATGATGAACGACGACCCGCTGCCGATGGAAAACCCGGCCGTATACCAGGGCGCGAACCGGATCCGGGTCGGCGCATCGAAGCGGTTGTTGAGGATCTGAAGCCCCGGCATGTAAGTGCCGGCGAGCCCGGCGCCGGCCAATCCCCAGGCGAAAATTGCACCGGTATAACTGCCGACAAAGGTAGCGAAGACCAGCATCGCCGCCAGCGTCAATCCGGCGGACGCAAGATAAATCCGACGCGCATCCAGCCGGTCTGTCAGGCTGACCAGAATCGGTGCAGCGATGATATAACCGCCGAAATAGGCGCCGCCGACAATGCCGGCCTGGGCGTTTGAGAGATTCCACTCAGCACTCAAATGGGCCAGCATGACCGGCCAGGCGGCAAACGGCACCATGGTCAGCATCTGCGCCGCCAGCATGACGGCAAGAAGCTGCACAGGCCTTGGATGGGTCACAAACGGCGGCAGGGACATTGCGGGTCAGGCCCCGCCGGGTTTATCCACCGAGGAACAGCCGGCCGACATCGGGATCTTTCAGGAGATCATCGCCCTTGCCGGCCACCGCGATCTGCCCGGAAACCAGCACATAGCCGATATCGGCGAACTCCAGCCCCTTCTTGGCGTTCTGTTCGACCATGACGATGGTCTTGCCTTCCTTGTGCTGCAGATCGTCAAGGATCTCAAAAACCATGTCGATGAACCGCGGTTCCAGTCCGATGGACGGTTCGTCGACCAGCAGGATATTCGGCTGCATGACAAGAGCCCTGGAAATTTCCAGCAGCCGGCGCTCGCCGCCGGACAGAACCTTGGCCTGGTGCTTGCGCCGCGCCGCCAGCCGGGGATATTTGTCGAACACCTCTTCCGCCGCCTTTTTGGCTTCCGCCGGCTTGTCTTTCAGATAACCGCCCATCCAGAGATTTTCTTCCACCGTCATGCCGGGAAAAACCGACTTGTCCTGCAGGATATAGGCGACACCGGCCTGACTCAGCTTCTGGTTTGCGGAAAGTTTCGTAATGTCGGTCTTGTTTGCGCCGTCGCCGAGCCGGATCGAGCCGGAGAAAATATTGTTGAACCCGAAGATCGCATGCAGCACGGTCGACTTGCCGGCGCCGTTCGGCCCGATCAGGCAGAGCGATTGCCCTTTGCCGACCCTGAGCGAAAGATTGTGCAGGATCTCCATCTTGCCGTATCCCGCGCACAGGTCCTCAATCGTCAGATAGGCATCGCCGTCAACAAGTCGGTCGAGCTGCTCGATCGTCACGTCGCTGGCGATTTCGGCGACCTGCCTGGTGACTTCGTCAACCGAAATCACCGTATCGACGTCGCCCATATGGTAACCGCGGGTGCTTCCCTTGGCGTCTTTTTCTTCCGCCATCAGTGCGCTCCCAGATAGGCGTCTATGACATCCTGGTTGTTCTGAATGTCATCGGGTGTTCCCGAGGCCAGCATTTCGCCATGCGCCAGGCAATAGATCTTGTCGGCCATGTTCATGATGACGCGCATATTGTGTTCAATGACCAGCAATGTGATGCCGAATTCGGTATTGGCCCGGTTCAGCCTGTCGATCAGGCCATTGATCAGCGTCGGGTTGATACCGGCAGTCGGTTCGTCGAGCAGCAGCACTTTCGGTTCGTTCATCAGCGCCATGGCAAATTCCAGCAATTTCTGCTGGCCGAACGACAGATCGCCCGCGATCAGGTTGCGCTTTTCATAGAGCCCGACAAATTCCAGCAGGCCTTCGGATTTTTCGATGCTCTCGCGGTCACGCGGGGCGAACATGTCCCGGAACGTCGCCCGGCGCTGGGGAATGGAAATCAGCATATTGTCGACGCAGTTCATCTTGCCGTAAATCCGAGTCTGCTGAAACGTTCTCAGCAGGCCGAGCCGGGCGATCTGCTGGACCGGCAATTTGGAGATTTCGCGGCCCTGAAATGTAATCGAACCGCCATCGATCGGATGATAGCCGACGATGGAATTGAACAGGGTCGTCTTGCCTGAACCATTCGGCCCGATCAGCCCTGTGATGCCTCCATCCTTTACCGTCAGCGAAATGTCCTTGTTTGCGATGACACCGCCATAGGCCTTGGAAACGCCTGAGACTTCAATCACTGTATCGCTCATTCGGCCGGCTCCGGCTGTTGTTCATCGACCCGGACGCCGAACCATTCCGGTTTGGTATATTTGAGATAACCCATAATGCCATCCTGGAAGTAGACGACGGTCACAACGATCAGTCCGCCGAGCGCGACCCATTGCCAGCCAAGAAACAGGTTCCAGGTGACCTCCTTGAAGACATGGAACAGAATTGCGCCGATCACCGGCCCCCACAATGTTCCTTTGCCGCCAAGCAGCACGCAGACGACCATGAAGATGCCAAGGTTGACAGTTTGGTAAGCTGTCTCCAGCGGCTCGAAGCTGATTGCCTGGAAGCCTGCGACCGCCCCTGCCATGCCGACAAAGAATGCCGCCATCGACCAGGTGACGAGCTTGTAGCGCAGCGTATGGATGCCCATGCCTTCGGCCTTTTCCTCGTCGTCGCGGATGGCGTTGAGGGCAATGCCGTAGCGCGATCCGTAGAGCCATTTGAGGAAGATGAACAGGCTGACGCCGATCCCGGCCAAAAGGAAATAAAGCAATATTTTCTGATCGTCGAAATCGCCCGGATAGACCGGCAGGGTGATCCCCTGGCCGCCGCCGACCCATTCCCAGTTGGAGACAAGCTCGCCGGCGGCAATCGCCACACCAAGCGTCCCGATTGCGAAATAAGGTCCGCGCAGACCGAAGGTGACATACCCGATCATCACTGCCGTGACCGCGCAGAACAGGCCTGCGGCAAACATTCCCAGAAAAATGCCGGTCAGATATTGTGCCTTTGTAAAGGCATATATGCCGCCTCCTGCCGCACTGGTATAGTCGCCGACATTGTAAACCAGACCGATTGCGACAACGGCTGCAACATACATTCCCGTGCCGTAGAAGAAAATATTGCCGAGCGAATTATAACCCATCTGACCGCCGGTCATATCCCAGGTCAGCGCCACAATGATCATCAGCCAAAGTGTTGCAAACTGGGCGTTCAGCGCTGGAAACAGAAACGGCGCTGCGACCGTAAACACCAGGATAAAGCCGTAGAGAATTTTCATCTTGTTGTTCATTTTACCGCGCCTCCTACTGCAGAACCTGGCGCACACGGCGCTGTTGCGCCAGGCGGATGAGAAGGACAATGATCAGCAGCAGGACGGCGACCGCCTGCTGATACTGGATACCCAGTATATGGCCGCCATATTGCTCCATGACGCCGATGCCGAGACCGGCCGCGATGACGCCGGGCAGGTTGCCGAGCCCGGCCGCAGTGACGATGACGAACGAGCGGATAGAATAGGTGATGCCGTAGAATGGCTGGATCAGCCAGACCATGACGATGATCGCGCCGGCCGCGCCGCAGATTGCCGCGTTCAGCGAAAACGTAAAGGCATAGACTTTTTCCGTATCAATCCCCATCACCCGGGCTGCGCGGGCATCCTGCGAGGTCGCACGGATGGCCTGGCCCATGCGCGATGTCTTCATGAATATGACCACGCCGATTGCGAGGCCTGTCGCCATCAGGGCACCGATAATCTTGGCGACCGGTACATTGACGAAATCGTCGAAAAACCGCCAGGTGGCAAAATCCAGTTTGATGCTCTGGGTGTCGGAACCGAATGCCAGATTAAGAAGCTGCGCCATCATGATGGCCAGACCGAACGTCGCCAGCAGCGAGGTGAACAGGTCCCGCCCGATAACCCGTGTGATCACCAGTTTGTAGATCACCCAGCCGATGCCCCAAAGCACGACGAAGGCAATCGGAATCCCGATCAGCGGCGGCAGGCCCTTCTGGGTCAACCACCAAGCGACATAACCCCCGGTGATGACAAAATCACCCTGGGCCAGATTTTTGACATTCATCACGCCCCAGACCAGGGCCAGGCCATAAGCGGCAACAGCAAACAGCGCACCGATCATGATACCATCGAGCAAGATCTGTATATTGACGACCGGAAACTCAAACAGCAGGGAAATATTCCCGAATATCTGATCCATTAGTCGGGTCCCCTCCCCGTCTGCCTTCGGCATTGTTCAACCCGAAGGCCGCATTTTTATTGTGCCGCATCTACCCGTCGGCGATCACAGCCGTCAATTCCTGAACGCTATCAGAAATCGAAAAGCCGGGCACCTTTTTCAGGTGTCCGGCCATTAACCTCAAGCAGGCTATTGCCTTATGAGCCGCCAGCCTTGCGCGGCCAGTTCAGCTTGTGGGAGGCAAATGCTGATGGCGCCACAACGACATATTCACCGTTCTGAATCTGCCGCAGCACCATCGGCTTGGCGATGTTGTTGCCTTCCGGCGCAAACTTGATCTGGCCATAGAACGTCGTCAGATCAGTTGCCGCGATAGCGTCGCGGACCTTTTCCTTGTCCAGCGAACCGGCACGTTCAAAGGCGTCCTTGAAGACATAAACTGCAGCCGAAGCCTGGGCCGTCTGATAGGGCACCTTCTTGTCGCCATATTCAGTGTATGCGGCCTTGAATTCCTGTTCGTAGTTGGCTGCCGATCCGAAAATCGGATCTTCGTAAGACAGAGTTTCAGCCCATTGGGTCGAACACAGAATGTCGTTGGCCACATCGCCGAACTTGCCGGTCACATCGGCGGCTTCGCAATGGGTGATGGCGATCATCGGTACATCGATGTTCAATTCACCGATCTGGCGCACTGCCGTTGCAGCACCCTTTGAATGGCCCGAGACGATCAACAAATCAGGCTTCAAAAGTTTCACCTTGGTCAGGATCGCACTCATGTCCGACAGGTCGCGCGGTAATTTTTCGTCGATGACGATGTTCATGCTGAACTTGGCAGCATCATCAAGCACACCAGCACGAATATCGAGTGAGAATGGATCGTTCTCAACCGCGATGGCCACCTTTACGGAAGAGGCTTCCTTGCCTTCCTTCTCAGCCATTTCCGCAGCCAGCGTCACAGCCGATGCGAGATATTGCTCAGATGTCGAAAGCACCGCGAACAGATATTTCGCACCCTTGTTGAACAGCGAGCGCGATGCGCCTTCCGCTTCAACCATCGGGATCTGGTATTTTTCCGTTACCGGCGCAATCGCCTTTGTCAGACCGGACGAATAGGGCCCGAGCATATACTGGATGCCGTCCTGGCTGATCAACCGCTCCGCCAGCGTCGCACCACGGTCACCCTTGGACTCATCATCGTAATAGGTAACGGCGAAATTATAGCACTTGTCGCCAACCTTGATGCCGCCATTTTCAGCGATCTTCTTGATTGCGAACTCATAGCCGTTTTTGGCGTGAATGCCATTTGTAGCATATTTGCCGGTCAACGAAATTGCCGAGCCAAGATTGATGGTCTCGCACTCTGCAGCAATCGCGGGGGCAGTCAGACCGGCGGTCACAATGCCGGCAATCGCATATTTTGTCAGTTTCATTGTTTTCTCCCTGAAAATTTCCGCGTTATTATAATTATTGATTTGGCGGTGGCGCATCGTATGAAAAAATACCCCCTTGCCGCAAGGTCTTAATTCCACTGATGGCTAACGGCAGAAAATGCGCTGCATCTTGGCTATCGAAACATCTTTCCACCCGCTCCTGCGCATTCATGCGTGGTCGGCAGCGCTATCGTGCCGCCGCGCCGACCAGACCGTGCAAAGCACCGCGATCATGACGATTGCGACAATCATCATGCCCATGCCTTCACGCGCGGTTTCCGTTTCCCACCAGACTTCCTGATGCCAGAACCCGGGCGTCGTCGGCCAATAGGCCACGACACCCACAAGGCTGAGCACCGTCAGGCCGACGACCGCGCCGAGGCCTTTTGCCGTTGCCAGAACCGGCAACCGGAAGGCCGCAAGCGCCGCAATGATACCGGGTATCA
Organism: uncultured Afifella sp.; assembly: GCA_947259045.1. Lineage (GTDB taxonomy): Bacteria > Pseudomonadota > Alphaproteobacteria > Rhizobiales > Afifellaceae > CAMYKZ01. Next base: position 61,380 of record CAMYKZ010000027.1, on the reverse strand, counting down.
GATAGATGAAAAACCAGACATAGCCATCCGGATCGTTAAGCTGAACAAACGCAAACAGCGCCATCAGCGCTGCAAACAGCATGTTGACGTACCGCATTATGAATTCCCCAACGTCATTCGTTCTGCCAAGAATAGACATGCGCTGAGAAAATTGCCAATGTTGAGATCGGACCCGGCGAAAAAGATCCAAAACCGATATCGGGGAAACGGGAGGCAAGAATGGTCATGAGCAAGGCCATAAACACCGGAACGTCGACTGTGCATGTGCAGAAGTTTTCTGTCGACTATGAATTTCCCGTTCATTTCACCGATGGTCTGTTTCGGCCGGACAATCCCGTTTTGCGAAACACATTGTGCCGCATGGAAACCGACAAAAAGCACCGCTGCATTGTCTTTGTCGATGATGGGCTGACCCATGCAATGCCAACGCTTTGCGGCCAGATTGCAACCTATGCAGCGCATCATTCAGCCTGCATCGAACTGGTTACCGACCCGATCAAGATTCCCGGTGGCGAGAAAATCAAATCGGATCTGCATTTTACCGAACAGATGCATCAGGCTCTGTTCGACAATCATATCGACAGGCATTCCTTCGTCATCGCAGTCGGCGGCGGCGCAGTGCTCGATGCCGCGGGCCTTGTGGCCGCCACGGCCCATCGCGGTGTCCGCCATATCCGCATCCCGACGACGGTGCTGTCGCAGAACGATTCAGGCGTTGGTGTGAAGAACGGCGTCAACCTGTTCGGAATGAAGAACTATATCGGCACTTTCGCGCCGCCGTTTGCCGTTCTCAACGATCTCGATTTCATCGCCGTGCTGCCGGATCGCGACAAGATCGCCGGCATGGCCGAAGCCGTCAAAGTGGCGCTGATCCGCGACGGCGATTTCTTCCGATGGCTGGAATCGGAAGCCGATCCATTGTCGATCTTCGACCAGCCGGTCATGGCGGCCATGATCCAGCGCTGTGCCGATCTGCATATGCAACAGATCGGCAAGGGCGGCGATCCGTTTGAGAGCGGCAGCGCCCGGCCTCTCGACTACGGTCACTGGTCCGCCCACAAGCTTGAGGGCATGACCCGCTATCATGTCCGGCACGGCGAGGCAGTCGCCATCGGCATCGCGCTTGACGCGCATTATTCGGTGCTGGCCGGATTGCTCGAGCCGGGCGAAGACGACCGTATCAGCTATCTGCTTGAGGCGCTCGGCTTCAAACTGTGGCATCCGGCACTGGAGAAACGCGACCAGCGGGGCAATCTGGAAATCGTCGGGGGGCTGACCGATTTCCGCGAACATCTGGGCGGCGAACTGACAATCACGCTTCTGTCGGATATCGGTGTTGGCATCGAAGTCCACGAGATGGACGAAACACGCGTCGCTCAAGCCATTGCCTGGCTGAAGAACCGCCAGGCAAACTGATGTACCTGCCTGGCCCTCTCGGGCAACTGACATATTGCACCAACATCCATGCCGCCGAGCACTGGCCGGACGTGCTGGCCGGACTGCAAGCCCATCTGCCTGATATCAAGCAGTCCGTGTCACCGGATGCGCCTTTCGGCGTCGGCCTCCGGCTTGCGGCCTCGGCTGCCAAAGCCCTGCAGGATCCGGCTGCGTTTGCCGATCTGAATGCCGTGCTTGAAGACAATGGTTGTTATGTCTTCACGATAAACGGATTTCCCTATGGCGCCTTCCACGGCCGCAGGGTGAAAGAAGATGTCTACAGCCCGGACTGGAGTACGCCGGAGCGTCTTGCCTATTCCAACCAGCTTGCCGATCTCCTGGCCCGGTTGCTGCCGGATGGTCTTGACGGCACGATCAGTACCGTGCCGGGCACATTCAAGCCCTGGGCAGACGGCGCACGCATCGAGGCCATCACCGATACGTTCATCCGTCATGCGGCCCATCTGGTTCAATTGCGGGCGCGAACCGGCAGGACCATCATGATGACGCTGGAGCCGGAGCCCTGTTGTTTTCTGGAAACGATCGACGAAACGATTGACTATTTCCATGACCATCTGTTCTGCGGCCCTGCCCAGCAAAGGCTTGCAAACCTGACGGGAATAGACATCGACGATGCATCAGCGGCGCTGCACCGGCATATGGGCGTCTGTTACGATGTCTGCCACGCCGCCGTTGAATATGAAGATCCGGCCGCCAGCATTGCCGCGTTGAACGCGGCGGAAATTCCGATCGGCAAGGTCCAGCTTTCAAGCGCTCTAAGAATTACAGAGGTCGGTCCACAATCGCCTGACCAGCTCCGGCCGTTCGACGAACCGGTCTATCTTCATCAGGTTGTCCAGCGCGATGAAGACGGTCTGACCTACTTCCGCGATCTGCCGGAAGCCCTTGATCAGGCAGAACAATCGCTCGGCAAGGAATGGCGAATTCATTTTCATGTGCCGGTTTTTCTCGACCGGCTGAAGGACTTCGGAACCACCCAGGATTTTCTGCGCGAAATCCTGGCCATCCACCGCCAGGCGCCGATATCGGCCCATCTGGAAGTGGAAACCTACACCTGGGATGTCCTGCCTGATCAATACCGCAATGCCGGCATGAGCGAGGCGATCGCCCGGGAACTCAACTGGGTGAAGGCTGAGCTGACCTCATGAAGTTAGGCGTTGCGCTGCGGCTGGGCCGGGTCTCCAACCTGCCGACGGTCTGGACGAATACCCTTGCCGGCATTGTTTTGACCGGCATGGCGGTAAACGATGCCAGAACGGTTCCGATCCTCCTCGCAATGTCGCTGTTTTATGTCGGCGGCATGTATCTCAACGATGCTTTCGACGCGGAAATCGACGCTGAAGAGCGGGCGGAACGGCCGATCCCGTCCGGTCAGATCAGCCGGCAATCGGTGTTTGTCTCAGGTTTTGCGATGCTGGCTGCCGGCCTCGCGATCCTGCTCTGGGTCGGCACCGGCTTCGGCGCATCGACCGGGCTGTGGCCGGCGGCAGGCGGCATCGCGCTGGCTGCAGCCATCATCACCTATGACTGGCATCACAAGGCCAATCCCCTCAGCCCGCTGATCATGGGTCTCTGCCGGATGCTGGTTTATATTACAGCCGGGCTCTGCTTTCTGGTCCCGGTGCCGCTGGCCGTCTGGCTCGGCGCATTTGCGCTGCTGTGTTATCTGATCGGGCTCACCTACACGGCCAAGCAGGAAAATATCGGCCATGTCAAAAATGCCTGGCCATTGCTTTTCCTGGCGGTTCCGGCCCTTGCGGGCCTGTTCTTCGTCACCGATCACCCGGCCAATCTGGTGATCTGGCTGATCTTTGCCGGATGGATCGGCTACTGCCTTCGGCTGGTCGCCCGCCGCGGGCCCGGCGATATTCCCCGCGCCGTCGGCGGCATGATCGCCGGGATCGCCCTGCTTGACGGCGTTCTGATCGCGGCCATGGGGCAGACGGAAACCGTCATCGTCTGCGTCGCCGGATTTGCGCTGACGCTGGCGTTCCAGCGGTTTATTCCCGGAACTTGATCTTCGCATCTAACCTGCTGATATCCCGCCATTGATGCTGATCGCCTGACCCGTCAGGCGTGCAGCGGCGGGGCTTGCCAGGAAGACTGCCATCTGCGCGAGATCATCAGGCTCGGTGACGCCGAGAGCGGCCAGTTTCTCCGCCTTGGCGAACAGCCTGCCGGCAAACGGATCAGCCATCAGCTGGTCGTAAAGCGGCGTGTCGCGGACAATCGACGGCGTCAGGCAATTGACCCGGATGCCGGATCGTTTGGCCTCGATCGCCAGAGTTCTGGAAAACATCACAATAGCGGCCATGGCGGCGCCGATCGCCACTTCGCCCGGCGTCGCGACCTTTGCAGCGTCCGACGCCACAGTCAGGATGACGCCGCGGCCACGCTCCATCATATGCGGCAGAGCCGCGCGGGCGGGATAGATCGCGCCATAGAGCAGGCCATCAATAGCCGGCGCAATGTCGTCAATGGCAATCGTGTGGAAGATTGCCGGCATGGCGGAGGCGCCTGCCGTCGACAGCAGGATATCGATGCCGCCAAAAGCATCGACACAGGCGTCGACGCCCGCCTGCGCCGTCCGCGCCCGGGTGGCGTCGGCTGAGATGAAACGGGCATCGCAATCCGGGCACAGGTCGCGGATCGCCGCGGCGGCGTTTGCACCGCGCCCTTCGTTGCGTGCAGCCAGCATGATGCGCGGAACCCCGGCGGCGGCATAAGCGTTTGCACAGGCCAGGCCGATACCGGCAGTGCCGCCGAAGATCAGCGCGGTTGCATCATCAAGAGGAAATGCATTTGTCATCACGCCGTTTATAGACGGAGCGGCCGGCGTCTTAAAGGGATCACCTGCACCTGTTCAGCACCGAGAGGCTTCGGTTACCGACAGAAACCGATAATGTTTCTGACCAAGCCGAAGCGAAATCGGAGCATGATCGTCGCGGCGGCAATAATGCACTCCGGCAAGCTGCCACACGGCGTTGTCTTTTCGTGCCCTGCGCCGTGGTTTGACCAGTTCGAGGATCAGCGCTCGGCCCTTCGATGCTGAATGATCACTGTGCAGAAAGGTGAAATGGCGCTTGTCCCGGCCAAAGACAAAGACCGGAAGCCTGCCGCCAAGCGCGTAGTCGATCTTCGCAGCCTGCCACCAGTTCCGGGCCCCGATAACGACGTCCTCATTGTCCAGCCAGCCGTCTTTGTCCAGGGCAACGCGCAATTCCTGCCAATCGGACGCCATGATCGAATTATCCCAGGCGGGTGGTTTACCGGTCAGGATTGAGGTCAGATTGCCATGGCGCACATGTGTCAGGCCTGAACCGATCAACAGCAGCAGCACGGCAGAACTGGCAGCGAAACAACGCCTGACAAGCCGCATGCCGTCAGCGGATCGCCTGTCGATCCAGTCGCCCAGCAGCGGAAACACGAACAGGAATCCGGCCATCGGCCAGTGCGGCAATGAACGGCCGGTAAACGGTGCTATCATGTTGAACAGAAGGATTGTCGGCAACGCCAGCATTGCGCACAACCATCTGCGCTCATCAGCGGGGCCATTTCTGAGCCCTGACCAAAGCACACCGACGGACAGGATGAACACGAATGGACCAGCATAAACCATCTGGCCCAGAACCATGCGAACCACATTGAACCCTCTGTCGGAAAGCGAAAATGTTCCGCCGCCGACCGCCCGGCCGATCTGGAATGAAAAGGAATGCCAGTCATGTTGCGCACTCCAGACAATGACCGGAATGAAAAAACCGATTGCTACCAGGCCGGCAAGATAGGGTGCCGGATGACAGAGCCAGTCACGGGCGTGGCGGTTCGACAGCAGGAAAACAAGCGCACCGAAACCGACAAGGGTCGCCTGATATTTCGATAATAATGCAAGACCGAATGCCGCCCCGGCCGCCAGCCACATCGACCAGACGCGGGCCGGTTTCTCATCAAAAAATATCCGGCACACAAGATAGGCGGCGATGAGAAGAAAGAAGGTCAGCGGCCCGTCCGGTACGATCCAACTGCCAGCGGAGACAAGGAAAAACGGCGCAACCGCAAACCAGGCGGCCGCCCACGTTCCTGCGCGCGGCGTGAACAATTTCGCGCTTAATGCATAGAGCAGCCAGATCGAACCGCTGGAGAGCAGCAGATAGGGTGCCCTGACAATGAGCCCTGCTTCACTGCCTGACAGATCAGCGGCCCAGCGGCCCAGCAGGAAACCAAGCGGGGGATGATCGAAGAAACTCAGACTGGGCACCCGCGAAACCGCAATTGCATAACTTTCATCGACGCCCAGTCCAAGCAATGCCGCACCGGTCAATCGCAACAGCAGCGATATTGCGATGATGAGAAGAACGATCCGGACCGGGGACAGACTGATCAGCCGGTCCCGCGCCGGATCAGGCGGCGCGATTGCCGCGGCCGCCGGAACGGTGCCGACCGTCACCGGCTTTTCCACGTATAGAAGGAGGTCATTCCGTAATTCCAGACAGCGCCGACAATTGCACCGACCAGACCGGCCAGCCACCAGGTGCTGTCCTGTTCAAACAAGGTTCGCGCGATCCCGACATTGCCGACAAAACCGAACGAGCAGACCGCGCAGAAGGACAGGAAGCCGGTCACCAGAGCCTTGCCGCGCAGGCGCTGATCGCGGAATGTCACGGCATTGTTCAGGAAAAAGTTCGACGCCATCGCCGTCAGGGCCGCTGATGCCTGCGCACCGTCAAATGCCAGTCCGGCTAGAAGAGCCAGTTTGAGGGCCGCAAGGTGAACGACCACGCCGGTCGAACCAACGGCGGAAAAGATCAGGAACCGGCGCGGCACAATTCGACCGGCGGTTTTGTCGAAGAGCATATTCAGGAAAGCGATTTCAGCGGAAAGATCCAGTTTGCTCTCGCCGAAGGCACGCGAGCGGAACGTCATCGGCAATTCCCGGACACGTACAGCCGTGTCCAGGCTCGTCATCACGTCGAGAAGAATTTTGAACCCCTCGCCGGACAGGCGCTCCGCACAGCCATCGAAATGGAAACGCCGCATCATGAAGAATCCGCTCATCGGATCGGACAGGTCAACCTTCAGGACGGAACGCGCAAGCCAGTTTCCCAGCTGGCTGCGGGCATGGCGCCCGGTGCCGTCCAGCCCGCTTGCACTGCCGGCGCCGACATAGCGGCTGGCAATTGCAATATCGCAGGCATCAGCCTTCAAAGTGCTCAACATCAGGGCCAGCAATGTCTCGTCGTGCTGCAGATCACCATCCATGACAGCCACAAAGGCAGCCGACGATGACAGCATGCCCTCAATGACCGCTGTCGACAGGCCTTTCCGGCCGATCCGGCGAATGCACCGAACCCGGCCGTCGCGAGCTGCAACCGACCTTGCAACACCGCTTGTTCCGTCCGGGCTGTTGTCATCGACAAAGATGATCTCCCAACCCGTCTCGCCGAGCGCGCTTTCAACCGATTGAACGATCAATTCGATATTGCGGCATTCATTGTAGGTCGGAACCACAATGGACAACTCAGTGCTGGCTCTTGACCGGCGCGGCAATATGACAGGTTCGGTGGACGGATTGGAAAGCGGTCTGTTCATCACTCAGATCCGCTTCGCCAGGACGGCCGCATAACTGTCGTATCGACAGCCTTTGTGATTGCGCCGGATTTCGCCGGGTGAACCCAGAAATTCAAACCGGGGCCTGATCCGCTCCGGCAACTGTATTTTGCGCGATACGATCAGCGTCATCTGACCTTGATGCGGCAATACCTGATTGAAGCCGATATACCTCTGTTTCGCGGCGATATGCGCAATCTGGATGCCATCAGGCGCGTAGAACCTGAGCATGCTTGCCGTCGCATAATCCGGTGTCACGACCAGATCCGCATTGTTTGCCTGCGCAAGGGCGCCGACGCGTGCGGAAAGCTGGCGCTGGCCATTCAGCAAAGCGAACGGATCGCCCGCAACACACGGGCCGAAAGGCGAGATCGCATAGATCCAGACCATGCCGACGATGACGAACCCAGTCGTGATGCCTGCGGTGGCGAGCCTGCGGAAACGGTCTGTTGTCATTGAGGCGAACCGTGCCATCACCAGAATTGCCGGCGGCCAGATGGCATCTGGCCAATTGCCCTGAACGCGCATGAAAAATGACAGGCCAAGGAAGACCGTTCCCGGCACCAGAACCATCAGGATCAACAATGTCAGGGTCGCTTCCCTTGTCCGGATTGCCGATTTCGCGCCAATCCACACGGCCCAGACCAGTGCGGCGAACAGAACCGGCGTGATCTGTCCGGCCTGGCCTGCAATGAACTCGATCAAATAATCTGGGCGAATGGCATAATCGCGAGCCAGCCGGCCACCCTGCCTGGCAAACGAAACCCAACCATTCTGTGCATTCCAGATCAGAACCGGCAGAAAGCAGATCAACGAGATCGACAGACCGGCCCAGGGCCATGGTGTCGTCAGCAATCGTCGGCGATTCGGCGTCAACAGCAACCAGAGGCCAACAGAAATTGCCAAAAACAATGCCGTATATTTGCTGAGCAGCGCCGCGCCGCCGCACAGGCCGGCAACAAGCCACCAGCGCGGATCCGGATAAAGATTATAGCGAACCAGCGCCCACATTGTTGCTGTGGAAAACAGCAGCAGCGGGATATCGGGCGTCATCAATATGCTGCCGGCACCGACCAGCAAAGTCGCCTGGACAGCCAGCCCGGCAAGGCAGGCGGCCTGGCGCCCATACGCTCTGTCGGCTGCGTCGAAAACCAGCAACGACACGATCAGTCCGCAAACCGGACCAAGGAACCGAACGCCAAGTTCGGTATCGCCATACAACGCCGTGCCGGCGCGAATGAGCCACGTGACCATCGGCGGGTGATCGAAATAGGACAATTGCGGATTTTTCGACCAGTACCAGTAATAGGCCTCGTCGAAATGCAGTTCGACATCCGAAGCAATCCACAGCCTGACAATGACCATGACCAGAAGAACACCGAAGAAAACAGTGCTGATATCCCCAAGGCGGAAACCTGATTGTCGAACTGCTGAACGCATTGGCACACAAGACCCGGCGGTTTTGACAGGCAAAAGAGGTCGGCATCACCGGACTTTCTGCTGCATGGCCACTTCTGGATGAGAAAAATGATGCCTGCGTGAGCGCGCCACGCCGTCCGCGTTCCACATGGCGGACGTGGGGCAGACATGTTGCCTTCGCCCCGATCGCGATCCTAAGGTGAAGTGCAGAAGCCCTCCAACGGGACAATACGGGTCGGAAAGTCGCAATGAGAGGTCAGGACCGAGGATCAGTTTTCCGCTCGATAGCCATCTCCTGCTGTTTGACCGCGCTCGCCGTTCCGGTGTTTGCCGACGAGGATATGCAGGGCGCACCCTATATTTCCGGCACTGCTGAATTTGAGATCCAGACAGATCACACTGTCCGGTCTGACGATCCGGCCATGCGGATGACCGACACCGGATTAACAGCGGAAATGGACGTCGCCCTCTGGCTGACCAGCGCGGTCTCCATAAATGCGAATGTGGCTTTCGATCCGGTTGTTGATCCAGGCCCCGGCGAAGATCGGTTCTTTGAAGGTCAGGGCCTCCATCTGGACGAATTGTTCATCCGGTACCGGTCTGACCGTTTCAGCCTGTCGGCGGGCAAAATCACGCCGATATTCGGCACTGCGCCGGACGAGGCACCGGGTATATACGGCACTGATCTTGCCGGTGATTATGAAATCGAGGAACAGATCGGAATTGCCGGTTCGGTCGTCTTCAACGGCGGCTCCTACGGCGAGCACATTGTGACGGCATCGGCATTTTTTGCCGATACGACGATTTTGAGCAATTCGGCGCTCACCAAAAGAGGGCGGCTTGACCGCAGCGATGGCGGGGTCGGCAACACGGGTGATATTTCGTCCTTTGCCCTGGCGGCGACAGGCGGCGGCTTTACCGACGAATTCGATCTCAATTACCGGGCCAGCCTGAGTTATCGCGCGGCCGGGCAAACGGAACGGCACAACGAGGTCGGCCTGGCATTCGCGCTCGAAGGGACCGTAACAATGGCGCCGGATGTCGAATGGATATGGCTGGCGGAAGCCGCCCATCTGAGACATTTTCAAGGTGACGGCGACGATTATTTGTATTTGACCGCCGGCGGCGAATTGCAGCTGCGGAACTGGCGCATCGCCCCTGTCATCACGCTGCGCAAGACCACATCCACATCCGAACCCGCAGACCTGCTTGCAACATTGCATTTGGGTTATGAGTTTGAGCACGGTCTGGAGATCGGCACGGCCTACAAATATGTCCATGAAACCGGCCTGGACAGCCATATCGTCGGACTCAGGGTCAAATACGGTTATGAATTCTGACCGGCTTGATCCGCCCGTTTCGCCTGCACCCGTTTCATCTGCGCCAGCACCAGAAAACCGTTAATTGCTTCGCCTTCGTCGTAGCGCACGATGATCGGCGCAAAAACCAGGCACTCGAAAGCCCGCTCGACGAGAGCGCTGCGGATATAGTCCGCGGCATGGGCAAAACGCTGCTTTGGGCCGACGATGAAATCACGGCCGTCCAGCATCGCCTCCGGCTGCGTCTCGGTCGAAAAGCAGAACAGTCCGTCATCCGTGATGCGGGCAGCGACACCGTCGAACAGATCCTCCACAGCGCCGAGATAAGGCAACACGTCGGTCGCCACGACCAGGTCCCAGGGCTCTTCGGCATGATCGTTCAGGAACCGGATCGCTTCGCCGACATACAGCGCCTCGTAGACCTCCTTGTCGTGCGCGATTTCCACCATGTTTTCAGAGACGTCGACGCCGGACGCATGGACGGTCCGGTCGCGCAGCGCCTCGCCGGACAGGCCGGTGCCGCAGCCAAGGTCCAGCATGCGTTCAAACGGACCCAGATCCATGTCTATCATCACCTGGCGCAATTGCAGCGGCACCGAATAACCAAGCTGGTCGACCAGCATCATGTCGAAAATATCGGCATGCTGATCGAACAGGGTTGCGACATAGGCATCCGGCGCTTTTGCCGGCGCCGCACCGCGGCCCATAGCGGCAAGCCGGACGCTGGCGCCGCAATGATCTGCCGGGTCGAGTTTCAGGACATCCAGATACGCCTCTGCGGCGGCGTCGAGATCACCGGATTTTTCAAGCCCGAGTGCCCGGTCATAGGCGTGGGCGAGTACATCTTCATCGTCCATCGAATTTGCCATGAATTCCATTTGCGGGCAGATCAGTCACTGGTAGCAGACGTGCGCGCAGCCTTTGCTGATGCCATTGATGTCGTCCCCGTCGCATAATGCCAAATGATCGATGCCGATAGAGGTTTATCTGCGGTTCCTGCGGCAAGAGAGAATAAATTTCGTTCGCATAGTCAATTGAGAACCTCATCCAGCGGATTGATATTTATCAACAATCGCAGGACCGGATCGGCGAACGGGCGAAATCATCGACTTGTAATCTGAAGCGTCGACCCGTCGACGCCCCAATTATGCCGGTTTTTCACCCTGAAGTTTCAATGCGCGCCCGAATTTCACGACGCGCTCAATCAAGGGAGGACAGAATGGTTATGGATCGACGGCATTTTCTGACCACAAGTGCGGCCACGGCCGCAGCACTTGCAGCTGGACCGGCATTTGCCGGACACCGCCACCGCGCCGGCGGACGGGCACCGGACCGTTATCCCGACAAGGCCTGGAAAGTACTCGACGACCGTTTCGGCAAACTGATGATCGGCAATGCGCCATTGTCTCGTGAATGGACCGGCTCGCTTTGGGCCGAAGGCTGCGCCTGGAACGGCGTTGGCCGTTACGTGGTGTTCTCCGATATTCCCAATAACCGGCAATTGCGCTGGGACGAGGTCACCGGCCACGTCACCGAATTGCGCCGGCCGTCCAATTTCTCAAACGGCAACACCTTCGATTTCCAGGGCCGGCAGATTTCCTGCGAACATTCCACTGCCCGCGTGGTGCGCTATTCCTGGGAGGGAGATGCGGAAGTGCTTGCGGAAAGCTATGACGGCAAACCGCTGAATGCACCCAATGACGTGGTTGTTCATCCCGAAGACGGCGGCATGATCTTCACCGATCCGGGTTACGGCAGCCACTGGTGGTACGAAGGCAATGTCCGCGAACTGGAACTGCCGACCGCCGTCTATCATATCGATGCGGCAAGCGGTGCGCTGACCCGGCTGACCGACGAAATATTCAAGCCGAACGGCCTGTGTTTTTCCGCCGATTACCAGACCCTGTACGTCGCCGATACAGCCGCCACCCATCACCCGGAACCGGCCCAGGTCATAGCCTGGGACGTCGTCGACAATGGCAGGTCACTGAGCAACCGCCGGGTGTTCACGACGCTTGAGGCCGGGTTCCATGACGGCATTCGCGCCGACCGCGACGGCAATATCTGGGCGGCCACCGCCTTTGGCGGCGAAGGCGTCGACGGCGTCCATGTCTACGCGCCGGACGGCACCAAACTCGGCCAGATCATGTTGCCGGAAAGCTGCGCCAATCTCGCTTTTGTCGGCAAGCGCCGCAACCGGCTTTTCATGTGCGGCAGCCAGTCAATCTATACGATCTACACCGCCGCCCAGGGCGCCCACCCCTGGTGAACATTGAACTGGACATGGCCCGGGCGGCGGGCCGTGTCCGCGCTCACGAAAAGACGTGATCCAGCACCAATTGCTTGAAGGCGGTGGCCTCGACAATGTCATCAGGCATCAGATCGGCCCGGGAACTGATCACCAGCGGTCCGTCAGCCGAATCGTCGGTCAATCGGCCGTGCGAGCCCCTGACCAGTTTGGTATCCTTCAGCGAGATCACGTCGAGCAGGTTGCGCATGCCCAGCTTGCGTTTCAATAGCCGCCAGCCGATCGCGCCCATCGGCCAGCCGATTTCCGGGTCGACGAACAATTCGACCGGGTCGTAGCCGGGCTTGCGGTGGATATCGACTGTGCGGGCATAATCGGGCGCGCGCGCATCATCGAGCCAGTAATAATAGCTGAACCAGCGGTCCGGATCGGAGATCGCTACCAGTTCTCCGGAATTGGCATGGTCGAGCCCGAAAGCGCGTTTGCCGTCTTCGTCCAGAACCTGTTCGACACCATCGAGTTGTTCAACCAGCGCCTTGACCTCGCCAAAACGGGCCGGGTCCTGAACATAGACATGGGCGATCTGGTGATCGGCCAGCGCGAAGGCAGCCGATGCACCGGGATCGAGCTGTTCACGCCCCTGCTCCACCCGCACGCCGATCAGGCCGGCCTGGCGCAGCGCACGATTGATGTGAACGGCGTCGGTGACCGGCGTAATACCGTATTCGGAGACGACAATGATGTCCCGCCCCCCGGCGTCCGCAGCCGCAATCAGTTCACCGCAAAGATCGTCGATCTCCCTCAGATCCGCAATGATGCGCGGATGCTCCAGATCCGGCCCAAGCCGCTGAAGGTTGTAATCCAGATGCGGCAGATAGGTCAGCGTCAGTGTCGGATCGCGGGTCTCCATCATGTGCAGGGTCGATTTTGCAATCCAGGCGCTGGAAGTGATATCGGCTGCCGGGCCCCAGAACTTGAACAATGGGAACTGGCCGAGTTTTGCATCCAGTTCGTCATGCAGATCGGCGGGATAAGTGTAATGGTCAGGGATCTTGCGGCCGTCGGCGGGATACATCGGCCGCGGCGTCGCGCTCCAGTCGGCGGTGGAATACATATTGTACCACCAGAACATTTTGGCGCAGGTGAAGTCCGGATCGCGCGCCTTGCCCGCATCCCAGATTTTCTCGCCTGAAACCAGCCGGTTGGATTGCCGCCACAGCCAGACTTCCGAAAGGTCGCGGAAATACCAGCCATTGGCGACGGCGCCGTGACCGGACGGCATCAGCCCGGTAACCAGGGTCGATTGGGCACTGCAGGTGACAGCCGGCGTGACCGTCTTCAGCGGCCGCATGGCGCCACGGCCAGCCAGTTTTTTTAGGTTCGGCGTGTGCGCGCCCAGCAGCGACGGGCTCAGCCCAACGACAAGGATGACAAGGGTCTGTTTCATGGGCTACCACTAGTGTCGCAAACGCGTTGAATGCAAGATGCAAATGCGCGATGAATGTCATGCGGGCGAACCGCATCGATCGACCGGGAGCGTATCGGCGTATCATGACCAGGCCAGTTGAACTGCTTGAGCAATGGCTTCACCGGCAATTGCCGGAACAGACCGGCAGTTGGCTGAACGAGCAGCGTTCCGCCCTGCAGGCCGATCCGTCCGACCGGACTTTGCACATCACCCTTGGGCTCGTGCCGCGCAAACTCGGCAAGGACGATTTGAACCTGGGAGCGGACGATCTTGCCGCCGCCGAAAGCGCGCGGCCCGGTTGGGACCCGAGGAGCTGGAGCGTCGATCAGGCGGCCCGGATTCTGATCCTGTGCTCGCTCACCGGCCGCAATGACGATTTTGCCTCGCTGTTTTCAAGCCTGTGCCGGACGGCGGACGTCGCCGAAGCCATAACCCTCTATAGCGGCCTGCCGCTTTATGACGCGCCGGACAAGCTGGAAAACCAGGTCGGGGAAGGGCTGCGGACGAATATGCGCGCCATCTTTGAAGCCGTGGCGCACAACAATCCGTTTCCGCGCGAAATGTTTGACGAGAACCGTTGGAATCACATGGTTCTGAAAGCGCTTTTCATCGACAGCACACTGGCGCCGATCCAGGGGCTTGATGAACGCGCCAACCCTGAACTGGCTCGCATCATGCGCGATTATGCCCATGAACGCTGGGCCGCCGGCCGGCCGGTCACGCCGGAACTTTGGCGTTGCGTCGGCCCCTTCGCCGACAGTCCTGAAGCACTCGCCGATCTGAAGCGCGTTGCTGAAAGCCCGCTTGAGATCGACCAGCAGGCAGCAGCGCTGGCTCTTTCGGCAAGTCCGGCCGAAGACGCCGCGACGATATTGTCGGCCATGAACCCAGCGCTGACAGAGGCAATTGCCAGCGGAACGCTGACATGGAATTCTGTGTCTGAAAACATGCAAAGGCCTGCCTGATCAGGCAGCGGGAGACAAACCCATGATGTTCATCGACCCCCATGCGCACATGATTTCGCGCACCACGGATGATTACGAGGCCATGGCCGCATCCGGCGTTGTCGCCGTCATCGAGCCGGCCTTCTGGATCGGCCAACCGCGCACCCATGTCGGCACCTATATCGATTACCTGTCCGCCATTCTGGGTTTTGAGCGCTTTCGGGCCGGACAGTTCGGCATCCGCCATTATTGCACCATCGGGCTCAATTCCAAGGAAGCCAACAACGAGGAACTCGCCGAAGGGGTGATGGAGATCCTGCCGCGCTTCGCACTCAAGGAAGGCGTCGTGGCGATCGGCGAGATCGGTTATGACGAGCAGACGGAACTGGAAGACAGATATTTCCGCGCACAGCTGGAACTGGCCAAGGAGCTTGCGCTGCCGGTGATGATCCACACGCCGCACCGTGACAAGAAACGCGGCACGACCCGGTCGATGGATGTCTGCGAGGAACATGGTCTCGACCCGTCGATGGTCGTTGTCGATCACAATAACGAAGAGACGGTCGAGGAAGTGCTCGACCGCGGTTATTGGGCGGCGTTCTCGATCTATCCGAGCACCAAGATGGGCAATGAACGGATGGTGGAAATCCTGCGCCGTTACGGCGCTGAACGGATCATTGTCGATTCCGCCTGCGACTGGGGTATTTCGGAGCCGCTCGGCGTTGCCAAGACGGCGCGGCTGGCGCTGGAGCGCGGCATTCCGGAAGACCAGGTGCGGCTTGCCTGTTACCGCAATGCGCTCGACGCCTATGGCCAGAGCGGCCAGATGAAAGAGGATGACTGGCTGAACCCGCCGGCGATCGATCAGCGTACGCTTTATGAAGGCAATTCGATCCTGCGTGGCGGGCGCGATCCGCATGTGGAAGACAAGAAAGTGGCGCGCAGATCCGATGAGTTGATCATCGAATAGGCCCGGGCGTATGTCCGCGGTCTCCAGATCGGCTGGCCGGCTCCTGCTGACCGTGCTGGCGCTCGCCGTTCTGGTGGGTCTGCCGTTTTTCGTCTGGGGCGATCAGCTGGAATCGCTGTTTACCAGGCACGGCGCCGTTTCGCAGCTCAGCGATTACGGTGCCTTCGCATGGGCTGTGGCGATTTTGCTCCTGCTGAGCGATCTTGCCATGCCGATCCCCACGACCGCCATCATGAGTGCGCTCGGCATTATCTACGGTCCGTTTGTCGGCGGTATCATCTCAGCCGCCGGATCGATTGTTGCCGGCCTGACCGGCTACGGCCTGTGCCGCGCCTTCGGGCGCCCGCTCGCCCGCAGGCTGGCCGGAGCCCAGGCGCTCCAGGACGGCGAACGCCTGTTCGCCAATGCCGGCGGCTGGATCATCGCCCTGTCCCGCTGGCTGCCTGTGCTGTCGGAGGTGATGGCGTTCATGGCAGGCATGGCCCGGATGCCGTTTCTGCTGTTTTTCACGGCGCTTGTCTGCGGTTCGGTCCCGCTGGGGTTCGTTTTTGCGGCAATTGGCCATATCGGCGAGGACAGGCCGGTCATCACACTGGGGATTGCAGCCCTGCTGCCAATCGTGCTTTGGCTGCTCTGCCGGCCGCTGCTGCGCTCGTGGACCCGCCCGGACAAGACCCAGTGATGGCATACGCAACGAGACCGACATGACCGAAATGATTACCGAAATCGGCGAAGATGGCGGCCTCCGGCCGGTGGAGAAGCTGGATGCGCATATCCGCAACGTCCAGCATCTGGCCATTTCCGTGTTTCTTATCGACGGCGACCGCCTGCTGCTGCAAAAGCGCGCCGCCGTCAAATATCATTCCGGCCTGTTATGGGCGAACACCTGCTGTTCCCATCCGCGGTGGAATGAAACGGTTGAAGAGTGCGCTCCGCGAAGATTGCAGGAGGAACTCGGATGGACCGCGCCGCTGACCCGGTTCGGCGAAATCACCTATGCAGCCGATGTCGGCAACGGCCTGTTTGAGAATGAAATCGTCTCGTGTTTTTTTGCTCGCGCGTCAGACGTGCCGCTTGACAAATATGATCCCGATGAGGTTGCAGCGCTGGAATGGGCGACGCTGGATAAGATTGATGCATGGCTTGCCGCGGAACCGTCGCGATTCTCGCAATGGTTCCGCATTTACATGACCCGCCATCGGCCAATGATTGACGCCCTCATCCGATGATCGGTCGATTTCTTATGGACAAGTTACCCCCACGTCAGTATCAATTGCTCCGCTGGAATTACAAATGATCCAGCCCTCAGGCCCAAGTCGGGAATGGGGCTAATCAGCTATGGGAGAAGAATGCTATGAAATTGGCGAAAACCTTGGCAGCCTGTGCCGCAGGCGTGGCACTTCTGGCGGTGAGCGGCGCTGCAAGCGCTGATGTGAAAATAAAACTTGAGCCGTATGTGACAGGCATTAATACGCCGCTGGCAATGGTTCAGCCAGCAGGTGATGACCGCAAATTCGTCATTGAGCAGTTTGGCCGTGTCCGCATCATCAATGCAGACGGCGAACTGGAATCGGAACCCTTTCTCGACATCCGAAATCTGATTGTCACGCAATTTGCAGACTTTGACGAACGCGGTCTTCTCGGCCTTGCGTTCCACCCCGATTTTGCCTCGAACGGCAAGTTCTACGTCGCTTACAGCGGTCATTTGAATTTCCAGGGCGATCTGGGCAAGGAATTCTGGTGGGATCACACCAATACGGTTGCCGAATATACGGTCTCCGCCGATGATCCTGATGTCGCCGACCCCAATTCGGGCCGCGTCATCTCCAGCATCGACTGGCCGCAGTTCAACCATAACGGCCACTGGATCGGTTTTGGACCTGACGGCATGCTCTACATTTCCACCGGTGACGGCGGTTATGCCAATGACTGGGGCATCGGCCACAATGTGACCGAAGGCAACGGCCAGGACATGACGGTGATGCACGGCAAGATCCTGCGCATCGACGTCAACACGATGTCGGACGGCAAGCCGTACGGCGTTCCGGCTGACAATCCGTTTGTCGGCGACAGCAATGCCAATCCGGAAATCTGGGCCTACGGTCTGCGTAATCCCTGGCGCTGTTCATTCGACATGGCCGACGGCCGGCTGTTCTGCGGCGACGTGCAGCAGAATTCCTTTGAAGAAATCGACCTTATCGCAAAGGGCGAAAATCTCGGCTGGCGGAAGATGGAAGGAAACCACTGCTTCGATTATCAGAAGCCTGACAACCATCCTGATTCCTGCGATCAGGCCGGCCTGACAATGCCGATCCTTGAGTACAAGAACTGCACCGCACAGCCGGACGGCTGCCTGGGCATTTCCAACACCGGCGGTTATGTCTACCGCGGCGCGCACGAAGCGTGGGACGGCAAGTACATCTTCGGCGACTGGAGCAAGTCGTTCGGCGCGATGGACGGCCAGATCTTCATCGGTACAGAAGGCAGCGACGGCAAATGGACGATGGAAAAGGCAGAGACCAATATGGACGGCAACAATCCGTATATCCTGGCTTTCGCGCAAGACAATGACGGCGAAGTCTATGCGCTGACGTCGATCACAACCGGTCCGAACGGCACTCTGGACACGATCTACAAGATCGTTCCGGCCGAATAAGGGTCGTCAATATCGATGCGACGCCGCCGGGACACCGGCGGCGTTTGCTTTCCTGCTGATTGAAATCGACGGGCAGATGCGCCACGATGCCGCAACAAAACCCGTTTTGATTTCACATAATCACGGTTTCGGTTTTCAGAATTTGCTCAGGAACAACTAACAATGAAACGCATTCTTGCGGCGCTGGTCGCCCTGGTCTCAATTTCGGTTTTTGACGCTGCACTGGCAGAAGGCGATGTCGCCGAGGGCGAAAAGTTCTTCAAGAAGTGCAAGGCCTGTCATGCAGTCGGCGAAGGCGCCAAGAACAAGGTCGGGCCGCAGTTGAACAATCTTTTCGGCCGCACAGCCGGGACTGCAGAAGACTACAAATATTCCAAGGCGATGAAAGCCAAGGGCGAGGAAGGTCTCGTCTGGTCTGAGGAAACTCTGTCGGACTATCTGAAAGCACCGAAAAAATACGTTCCCAAGACCAAAATGGCCTATTCCGGCGTCAGGAAAGAGGCCGATCTGGAAAATCTTCTGGCCTATCTGAAACAATTCTCCGACGACGGAACCCAGTCCTCGGCGCCGTCTGACGACAAACCGGTCATGGCCGAAAAAGAAGCGGAGGCCGAACCGGAAACGCCGCCTGAATTTACCGAAGCGATCCTGACGGATCCGGTGATAATCGCCGGCGGGGCGGAAATCTGGGGGTCGCAGTGCCGTCATTGCCATGGCAAGAACGCTTATCCGGGCAAGGCGCCGAAGCTGAAGCCGCGCAAATACAAGCCGGAATTTGTTTTCGACCGCGTGACCAACGGTTTCCGCAAGATGCCCGCCTGGAAAGAGGTCTATTCAAAGGACGAGCGGATTGCGGTCGTCGCCTATATCAAAAGCCGGAAGTTTTCTCCCTGAGCATCAGACTGACACGCGCCGGCGCTCCCGCCAGATGATCAGCAGCCCGGCGCCGATGATCAGCAGAACACCCGGAAACATTCTGTCAATCGGCGCTTCGGCAAAGAACAGCCATCCGAAAATGAAGGCGTAGACGATACCGAGATAATCGAACGGCGCCAGATTGGACGGCTTGGTCATGCGGTAGGCAACTACCAGGCAGAACACGCCGGTGCCGCCGATTGTCGCCATCGCAACGATCAGGATCCAGTGGTCGGCCGAGATCACAGGCACATAGCCGCTGGTGGTCATCATCAACAGGAATGAACTGCTGACCGATCCGATCAATGAATAAAGATTGATGGTCGCGCTGGAAATCTTTTCGGTGACCAGTCGCACGCTGACCGACGTGCAGGCATAGGCAAATCCGGCGCCGAGCGGCAATAGCGCATAGGGCGAAAACACATCGCTGCCCGGCTGCATCACCAGCAGAACACCGCAGAAGCCGGCAATCACTGCAGACCAGCGCCAGACGCCGACTCTGTCACCCAGCAGCGGCACCGACAATGCGGTTACGAACAATGGCGTGGTGAAGACCAGTACCGATGCCGTCGCCAGTTCCATGTGAACAAGCGACAGATAGAAGCAGAACTGCGCCCCGACGACCATCAGGCCACGCGAAATGCCGAGGCGCCATTGCGCCATCCGCAGTGGCCGCCCGCTTTCATGCCAGTCACGCGAGGTTGCCAGAATCAGCAGGTTCGGGATGACGCCAAAAAAATTGCGGAAGAAAGCCAGTTCCTGAGGCGGATAGGAGGCCGCCAGAAATTTGATCATCGCGCCCATGGCGGAAAGCAGAAAAATGCCCGTTGCGCCGATCGCCAGCGCCCTCGGGAAAGATGACTCACCCGCCGGCTCAATCACGCCGCATCATCGATTTCGACCGGCTGTGTTGAAACTGGAGTGGCATAACTGCCTGTGAGGAATGGTGGGCGCGGTAGGGATTGAACCTACGACCCCTTCGATGTCACCGAAGTGCTCTCCCGCTGAGCTACGCGCCCTTAAAGGGTAGTGCCGCCAAAACGAACCTTGTCCGTCAAAACAGCCTCGCGGATATACCGCTGGAACAGGCTTGTTGCAAGTCTGCAATTGATGAAAATCGGCGCGCGCGAGCGACCTGCGCTGCCGGTCCGGAAAATCAGGGAATTCAAACGGGGCTAAGCGGCGATCAGCCGGCTGACTTCGCTGACAAGATCGCGCAAATGAAACGGCTTGGACAGGATCTTGGCATCTTTCGGCGCTTCAAGATCGGCATTCAGCGCAACAGCCGCAAAACCGGTAATGAACATGATCTTCAGATCAGGATCGAGTTCCGCCGCTTTTCGCGCCAGTTCGATACCATCCATCTGCGGCATCACGATATCGGTCAAAAGAAGGTTGAACGGCTCTTCGCGCAAACGTTCGTATGCGCTCAGACCATTATCGAAGGAGACCACCTGATAGCCCGCATTTTCCAGCGCTTTTGCCAGAAACCGGCGCATATCTTCGTCGTCTTCTGCAAGCAGGATACGGCCCTTCAATTGGCCCTCCGGTGTGATATTGTTCATTGTCATTCGGCGACCTTGATGCATTCGGGTAAATATCGGGTAAGTTTCTGCACGGCAACGGCGAAAATACCATTAATGTGGACACAGACGCATTCCAGCGGCAACATATCAGGAAGATTCGTGCCAAAATTGCGGCAATCATGGCCATTTACGGGATCTAAGCGCCCATTAACAGGGGATAGGACGGTTAATTGACGGAAGACCTGACCACATTGCCTCCGCCTTTTGAGATTCTGGCGCCAGACAGGCAGATGGTGCCGTTTGTTTTTTCCTCGCCGCACAGCGGGCGGTTTTACCCGCCGTCATTTCTCGACGCGTCCCGCCTCGACCACCGGATGATTCGCAGTTCTGAGGATCTGATGGTGGATGCGCTGTTTGCTAATGCAGTCGATCTTGGTGCCCCCCTGATCCGGGCGACCTACCCCCGCGCCTTTCTGGATGTCAACCGCGAACCGTTCGAACTCGACCCGAAAATGTTTACCGACCGGTTGCCGCCGTTTGCCAATATCAGATCTCTCAGGGTTGCCGGAGGGCTGGGCACGATTCCCCGTATCGTGTGCGATGCCCAGGATATTTACCGGGAGCCGATGTCGGTTGAGACCGCGCTGGCGCGAATTGATGCGATTTACAAACCCTACCATGATTGTCTGCGGCAATTGCTGGCCCGCACCCATGTCGAATTCGGTCAGGCCTGCTTGATCGACTGCCATTCCATGCCGTCGGCCATGCGCGCAGGACACAGCCGGCTCCGACCGGATTTTGTCCTGGGCGATCGCTTCGGGATTTCCTGCCAAAGCGAATTGACGGATGTGGCCGCCGATTGTCTGCGCGATCTTGGTTATACGGTTTGCCGCAACAAGCCCTATGCCGGCGGATTTATCACCGAGCATTACGGCCGCCCGTCACGCGGCCTGCAAGCCCTGCAGATCGAAATTAACCGCGCCCTTTACATGGACGAACAGAATCTCGAACTGCATGACGGGTTTGAACGATTGAGGAGCGACATATCGTGCCTGATCGGCGCACTGGTCCGGTTTGCAGGTTCACCACCCCAGGCAGTGCCGATCGCAGCGGAATAGCTGCGCGGACAGATTTCCGGAATACAGGCAAAAAAAGGGGTCGCACCGAAGTGCGACCCAAGTCTAGGGAGGAAACGCCCAATGAGGGCATGCGATACAACGTACCGCAATGCACAATTTATTGTGCTGCGCACAAAAATCAAGTGCGAATGCACACACACTGACCGTTTTGTTGCGAATTCCTTGAACCGTTGTAAATTCGCACCACTTGTCGTTTCCAATTAAGCCATTGGATAAAAAGACTTTTTTGTTTATCGGATGATCAATATTCCGAGGATAGTTGAGAAGACATGCACAAGGCGCAATCCAGTTTCCCGTTTTTACACCAGCTGGCTGAGAGGGCCGGTGAGGTGATTCTGCCGATTTTTCGCTCTGAAATGACGATCAATACCAAGACGCAGACCGGTGATGAGGGGTTTGATCCGGTAACAAATGCAGATCGCGATGCCGAGCAGGCCATGCGTGCGCTGATTCACGAGAATTTTCCCGAACACGGAATCATGGGCGAAGAATTCGGCTCTGAGAATGTCGATGCCGACTATGTCTGGGTTCTCGACCCGATTGACGGAACCCGGGCTTTCATCAGCGGTCTGCCGCTCTGGGGCGTCCTGATCGGCTTGCGGCATCAGGGCGAACCGGCTGTTGGAATGATCGCGCAGCCCTATATGGACGAACGGTTTTACGGCGATGCTTCCGGATCGTTCTTGAGCCGCGGCGGTGAAACTGCGCCAATGCACACACGCGATTGTACCGCGATCGCCGATATGACCCTTTCCACCACAAGTCCTGACATGTTCCCGCCGGATGATTTGCAGGCTTTCCGGGCGGTCGAGGCGCAATCCAGGCTCGTCCGCTACGGTTATGATTGTTATGCCTATGCCATGCTTGCCATGGGATTTATCGATTGCGTCATCGAATCCGGGCTGCAACCTTATGATATCGAGCCG
The DNA here is from genome assembly GCA_947259045.1 of uncultured Afifella sp. Taxonomy (GTDB): domain Bacteria; phylum Pseudomonadota; class Alphaproteobacteria; order Rhizobiales; family Afifellaceae; genus CAMYKZ01. Next base: position 38,788 of record CAMYKZ010000027.1, on the reverse strand, counting down.
ATCGTGCCGGTCATTGAAGGTGCCGGCGGCTGTGTGACCGATTGGTCCGGCAACCGGAAAAAAGGCGGCGGTCAGGCCGTTGCCGTCGGCGATAAACGGCTTCTGGACCCTGTCCTGCGGCGGCTGGCCGGTGAATAAACCAATTCAGCTCAGCCGATAAAGGAGTCAAACGCGGCCCAGAACTGATCCCGGTAACGGTCGCTTTCGCTCAGCAGTTCATGGCGGGCGCCGGGAATGAGCGTGTGGGCGCCGGTTTTCATTCGGCTCGACAACCTCTCGACAGCCGGGTTTGAAACGATTGTCTCCCGCCCCGCCATCACCATCAGCACCGGCATCGGAACGGTTGGCGGAAATTCAGGGCTTTCAAAATGTTCCGCCACCTGCGTGACAGACCGGATCCAGCCGATTGTCGGGGATCCAAGCCCCAAATCCGGCCGCGCTTCAATGACCGATGTATAACGCGCGTAACGTTCGCGGTCGCTGGTCAGCGGATTTTTTTCGAACGGCTCAGTCTGGACCAGCGTCTTGCCGCCGCCGGGAACATAACTTTCCGCAAGCCCGAAAATACCCAGAAATCCCGACAATATTCGCAGCAAACGCGTTGACCTGCCAGCCAGCCCGAGCAGCGGCGCCATCAGCACCATTCGTTCAAACTGGGTGCGCGCCCGCGCGGTATAATCAAGCGCAACGGCAGCACCGGTTGAGTGGGCGAGAAGGTAATATGGTGGCGGACAGTCCGCCAGCATCACCTGTTGTACGACGGCTTCCACATCCAGACCGTAATCGTCGAAATCATCGACATGGCCCTTGTTGCGGTCGCTCAGAAGCCGTTGCGAACCGCCCTGTCCGCGCCAGTCGAAAGTCGCGACGGCAAAACCGCGCCGGCGAAGGTCGTTTGCCGTCTCGAAATATTTCTCGATGAACTCCGCCCGCCCCTGCAGCAACAGCACAGTACCGCGTTTCCGCCGCGACGTCGCCGGCCAGCGGGCATATCGAATCCGCACCCTGTCGCTGGTGATAACTTCGCCACTGACGGTTCCCCGCGGAACCGGATTGGCAGGCAAATCAGCCAGAAGGGGCAAATCGGTCATGTTTGGTGCAGCCGGAATGACAGACGGTCACCGCTGTCATAACAAGCTGCCGCAACAAGGCAAGAAGCGCTGCGGGTTAATCCTGTATAAGAAGAGCCGGCGGTCATAGACCGCCGGCTCAGTCCGGGCACCGGAGGGGGCGTTGCAGTACCCGAATTTGTCAGCCGACTATTCGGCCATCAGTAGCGCCGCCGGGCTGGATAATGCCGCCGGAGGGGCTGGCGATTGATGACCCGGCCCGTCTGCGAACTCACGACGAGCAACACCCGGTGGCCACGCGGGCCGATGGCCCGGACCTTGTAAACCGGTGCACGGCGGTCGACGAAATACATGTCGCGGAAACCGCGATGGCGAAGCTGGCGGCGAACCTGCCAGACTGAAAGGTGATAGCGCTGGCCGCGGTCTCGCCTCCAGTCTCTCCGGTCATGACGAGGGCCATGGCCGCCGGACTGAATACTGACGCCGCCGCCCGATCCATGAACACTGAGGCTGGGCGAATGGGCCTGTGCCGGTGCGGATGCAGCAATCACCGACAGCGCGACGATACCAGCGGCAAGGGTTGATTTGAATAACATGGTGTCTCTCCTCAATGTTTTCGTGATGGCCCGGTTCCCGGTGTCCGATCACGTTGGATGCAAATTAGCGGCGGCAACCTGAACGCTGTCGGAAGGCGCTGTTCATATTCGGTTCAGAAATCCGGATAATTCGTTTTTCGTCGCCATGGATAAGGGCTTGAACCGCCTGAAAAGCATCACCATTTAGCTATTGCAGGCGCCAAAAACGGGCCTGAAGAGGATGGTTTGTTCAGCCGATAATCCGTGTCAGCGGAGGTGAACCGGCCATCGATCCGCAATATGTTGCTCACCAAGGAGAACAGAACTATGCGTCACTATGATTTGAGCCCCCTTTATCGTTCCACCGTCGGCTTTGACCGGCTTTTCTCAATGCTTGATGCATTGCCAAATGGCGAAGCGGGCACACCGGGTTATCCGCCCTATAATATCGAGCGAACGGGTGATGACACCTACCGTATCACCATGGCGGTTGCCGGTTTTGGCGATCAGGACATCGACATTGAAACGAAGGAAAGCGTTCTGACCATCAAGGCTCAGAAAGCAGAACAGGAAGACGGCGAAGGCCGGGAAGTCCTTCACCGCGGCATTGCCGCCCGCTCTTTCGAGCGCCGCTTCCAGTTGGCGGATCATGTCGAGGTGGAAGGCGCGAGCCTTGAGAACGGCCTGCTCCATATCGATCTCGTACGCGAGATTCCGGAAGCCATGAAACCGCGCAAGATTGCCATTTCGGCAACAGGCGCCAAACAGATTGAAGCCAAAGCGGCTTAATCTGCCTGATGCCAACGTTCTGACCATTAAGGGCGCCCGGGGAAACCCGGGCGCTTTTCAGTTTTGTCACGGGCCTGGAACAGGCTCAGTGATCGAGATGCTTCGCAAATGTTTCGATATGGTCGGCTTGGGTTGCAAAGCTCGTCACCAGCCGGACCTGTACCTCATCGTCTGAGGGCTGGAATCCATCAGCGTGCGACCAATCGTGAAACTGCGCCCCGTTGGCGCGCAATTGTTCCGCCAACGGCCCCGGCATCGCGACGAATACCTCGTTCGCCCGCGTCGGCCATGCCAGACGCGCCCTGTTGGAAGATCCGATCACCTCGCGCAGCCGATCCGCCATCCGGTTGGCGTGGCCTGCCATATCAAGCCAAAGCCCGTCTTTCAGATAGGCCTCGAACTGCGCCGATACGAACCGCATTTTGGAAAACAGGTGCCCCGCGCGCATGCGCAGGAACGGGATCTGCTGCGCCTTGTGCGGATCGAAGACAACAATCGCTTCGGCAGCGACGCAGCCATTCTTGGTGGCGCCGAACGACAGGATATCAACACCGGCGCGCCAGCTCATGTCCGCCGGCGAGACATCGAGATCGATCAGCGCATTGGCAAATCGCGCGCCGTCCATATGCAACGGCAGCTGATGAGCTTTTGCGATCTCCGAGATGGCGCTGATTTCATCAATGGAATAGGTGGTGCCGACTTCGGTCGCCTGGGTCAGGCTGACCGCCATCGGCTGGCCGCCATGAACGAAATCGGGCGAAAATGGTTCTATCGCGCGCTCAAGATCGCCCGCACCGAACTTGCCCAGACTGCCTGGCAGCGGGATCAGCCGCGCACCGCTGGTCTGGAAACCGACAGCACCGCACTCATCCACTTCGATATGGCTGTCGCAATGGCAGAACACCGCGCCGCCGGGCCTGTTCAGCGAAGCCAGCGCCAGCGAGTTCGCCGCCGTCCCCGTGGCGACGAAAAAAACCGCCACCTCGCGTTCGAATAGGTCGTTGAACGATGCCTCGACGGATCTGTCGAGATCGCTGGTTCCATAGGCGCTGCCGAAACATTGCGCCTCACGCGCAATGGCTTCGACGATCTGCGGGGCCGCGCCGGCCCAATTGTCGCTGGCAAAGTACATTGCTGAGGATTAGCCGCGTCCCGACCGGCAAGGCAAGCAAAGAGTCGCGGCGCGAATAAAACAGGCTGGCGCACGAACGCCGCGGGCAGCCTGAACAATATCCGGCCTGAAGATTATTCAGCGTTTCGATTCCAGGCCAATGACCGGATCAACCGCAAATTTACCACTGCCATAGACGACCAGCGCCAATGCCATCGCGGCCCAGGGCAGATGAAAATTCGCCCAGCCTTCCGGCACGGTCAGCTGGATGACACCGGTCATGATCAACAGGCCGAAGGCGGCAAACCGGGTGCCGAGCCCGAGAATCAGCAGGATTGGCAGGCAGATTTCCGCAATTCCGGCCATGAACGCGAATGTCAGCGGAAACGGATAGGGATATTGCGCACCGAATATGTGCAGCTTGAATTCATCCTGGAATACATATTCCGCGCCCGCAGACAGTGTCAGAAACCCGTCCCACTTGAGCCATCCTGATTTCAGGAACGGTACCGCCAGGGCAATTCGGAGCGCAAGCAGCGACAGTGACGGGGGAACCGATGCGAGCAGATTGTTTGCCCATCTGACCAACCCGGCAATCCCGCCGGATGCCTCGGACATTTCAGTATGTGCCGCATCGGACATTGTTCACCCTCCCTCTCGGCGATAAATTGATTTCAGGACAGGATCCGGCTGAAAACGCCGGCTTCCAGAAGACCGGAAATATTCCCGGCAAGATCGAATTGCGGATGGCTGGCTGCTGCCCGTTCAGCGGCCTCGCCAAGTGTGGCGCCGTTTGCCAGTTCATGCAGGAACGTGCCGCCGCCCTGCGGCAGATTTCGAACTTCGACATCCATGGCCGGACGGGTCACCAGAGCCGATTCTGAAATGCTCATATCGACCGGGCGCGGCTCGCCGCTGCGGTTCATGGTCCAGATTGTGACAATCGGATATGACGAGCGGATAATGTGGGTCGAAGAATGGACCTTAAAACGGATATCGCCAAGTGCTTCAGGTGCAATGGCGGCGATCGCATCGGCCTGCAGGATCGGCCTGTCGGCTGCGTGATAGGCTTCCACCCAGGCCATTTCGATGCGCGCGACATCGGGCAGATAGGGCAGGCCCCGGGCCGGCTCGAACGTTTGCAGGAAATCCGGGAAACCAGTGCCATAGGAAATCAGTACCGGGCTCTTCGGCGGATCCTGGCGTACATAAATCGAAGCCGCGGCGCGGAAAAATTCTTCCCCGACGATGCGCACGGTTGCCGGGAATGTCGCGACCAGCGCCTCCACCAGCGACACCGTGACATTGTTGCGGTAGACGGAGAACCGTTTTTCCGATTTCTGCCCGTCGCGGCCGCGAATGTCATCGGGCATTTCGGCGTCGGGGTCGAGCAATGCTTTGGCGAAGACCGCCTGGCTGTCATGCAGCGGCATGGCAGGCTCCTTGTGCGGCTTCGGAGATGATTGCATCGGCACATTGGGCTTCGGCAAGAAGCTCAGGCCAGGCGGGAATATCATTGTCCCACTCAATCAGCGTGGCGGTCGGGCCGCAGCGGCCGATTGTGCGCCGGTAAAGCGCCCAAACCGGATCGACGACGGCCCTGTCATGGGCATCGATCAGCAGCGGATATCCGGCTTCGTCTTCGTCTTCGGCGTGACCGCCAAGGTGGATCTCGCCGACATGTTCCACTGGAAACGTATCGATATAGAATTCCGGGCTGAAACCGTGATTGGTCGCGGAAACAAAGACATTGTTGACATCGAGCAGCAGGCCGCAGCCGCTGCGCTCGACAATCGCGTTGAGAAAATCGGTCTCGCTCATCGTGCTGGATTCAAACACCACGTAAGTCGAGGGATTTTCAATCAGGATCTGCCGTCCAAGCGCGTCCTGCACCTGTGCGACATGGTCGGCAACCCGCCCAAGCGCTTCTTCGGTATAGGGAACCGGCAGCAGATCATTCAGGAACGAGGTCTCGTGGGTCGACCAGGCCAGATGCTCAGATACGAGCGCCGGCCGGTAGCGGTCAACCAGGTCTCTCAGCCTGGCGACATGGTCGGTATCCAGCGCCCGGTCGGCGCCGATCGACAGGCCGACGCCATGTAACGACAACGGGTATTTTTCGCGGATCTCACCGAGATAACGATGCGGCGGACCGCCGGCGCCCATATAATTTTCCGGATGAACTTCGAACCAGCCGATATCGGGGCTGGTATCGAGAATATCGCGATAATGATCCGCCTTCAGACCGACCCCCGCGCGAGCGGGGACCGGCAGAATATCCGAACCATGATTGCCGGCCAGCCCAGAAGTCAGGCCAGAAGTCAGGCCGGAAGATGGGCCAGATGACAGGCGAGACGGCAGCTTGGGAGGCGTTTTTGTCTTCATGGTCCGATAAGGTCTCGTTGTTGGAGATCGGTTGTCAGGACGGAAGGTCGCGATCGAGCTCTTCCAGCGAACCCATGCGGCCATCAGGCAGTTCCATTGTCGTGCAGGTGCCCTCGGCAACAGCCTTCCAGGCATTGCCCTGATAATCAACTGTCGACGTACCTGCACATGTCGTGCCGGCACCGGCCTTGCAGTCATTCTGACCGGCCATTGCAACGCCGTAACATTTTTCGTTCTCGGCAGCTTCGGCAGAGCCGGAAATGGAAACTGCGCTCAGTGCAGTGGCAACCGCACCTGCAAGTGCGAGAGCGGTCATCGATTTGGTCGTTGTGGACATTGAATGAATCCTCTTGTTTAATTCGTTCGGTTAAACTGACACGGCGACCCCGCCGCGCCACGACGAGATAAATGCAATTCGGCGCTTCAAATGGAAATGACATATCTGCGACCAAAGATTGACGCAGGTGTAACGTTTGCGTGATCGCGGTGCCGGACGCAATCTCCGCCGGATTCCAGTGAGCGCAGAACTTGATTGCAGGGGGCGGTTCTCGGACGCCTGTTCTCGGGGGTCTGAAAGGTGATCCGCCCGCCCTGCACATGGGGGCGACAGGCATCAGGCGAGCGGATCTTTGACGCAACCCCGCAACACGGAGCGGGTTTGCCAGACCATTAAGATGGGAATTCCCGACTGGAATGACGAATCACAGAACAGTGAGCAGCCGGTGACCGGTCAGTGATCGATGACTGATCGGCGCACAGTCTGCGGCCTCCGGAAATCGTTAATTTGTCGCAGTAGCGCAACGGTTTGCGGCGGTTTGTTTCGCGATTTGCACGTTTGCCGCTTGCTCATTAGCGAAAAATTTGTAAATCTCGCGGCGATAAAGGACAGTCATCCTGTCCTATAATTTCGTTTCGAAGTTTGCCGCTGACCGCGACTGGCCGATGCGCTAAAGTCATCACGGCGATTTCGAGATTTGAAACCAACCGGCATGATCGACCATGCCAGTCGGATTCAGCCAGGCACTTCTGGCCTCCGCTAACAGAGCTGAGGTGTTTTCGCACCGTCGCTCGAGCCGCATCAAGGATGCGACCCGGCCTCGGGACAGGTGTCCCGAATTCCGGCCGGTTGATTGCGGCGACAGCCGCCAGGAAATCTGATCGGCTGACGCCGGTTTGTGACGGATGAATGAGGGTGGACATGAACAGACAGGCCAATGCCAATCCGCGGCGCAACAGCCGCAAAGCCGCAGCCCGTTCAGCGCTGGAGCGTACAGCCCGGCAGACCAGATCCGGCGCGTCTGCAATTGCCGTCACCGGTCCGGTCCCTGGCCTGTATGACCGGCGCAATGACCATGATGCCTGTGGCGTTGGTTTCATCGCCAACCTGAAAGACGGCCGTTCGCGTTACATTGTTGAAAGCGGCCTGCAGATCCTTGAAAACCTGACCCATCGCGGCGCCACAGGCGCCGATCCGCTGATGGGTGACGGCGCCGGGATGCTGTTGCAGATCCCGCACGAATTCTTCGCCCGCGAATGCAAGAACGACGGTTTTGACCTGCCTCCGGCCGGCAGCTATGGCGTCGGCTGGTTCTTCATGCCGCAGGACGAGGCGTTGCGGCGCCATTGTGAGGAACTGGTTGAACAGGCGGTTGAAGCCGAAGGTCAGAAACTGCTCGGCTGGCGCACGGTTCCGGTCGACAACAGCGCCCAGTCGAAAACGGTCATCGCCGCGGAACCCGTGCATCGTCAGGCCTTTATTGCCGGCGGTGATCTTGGCGGCGCGACAGATGACAACGCCTTCGAACGCAAGCTGTTCATCCTGCGCAAGGTGATTTCCAACATTGTCCATAAGGAAACCGACGGCGACGACAACGGGTTTTACATCGTTTCCATGTCGTCGCGGACCATCGTCTACAAGGGTATGTTCCTGGCCCACCAGCTGGCGGAATATTACCACGATCTGCATGACCCGGAGTTCGTCTCCGCGATGGCGCTGGTGCATCAGCGGTTTTCCACCAACACGTTCCCGTCCTGGAAACTGGCCCACCCCTACCGGATGGTCGCCCATAACGGCGAAATCAATACGCTGCGCGGCAATGTCAACTGGATGGCGGCGCGCCAGGCGTCCGTATCCTCGCCCCTGTTCGGTGACGATATCGAGAAATTGTGGCCGATCTCCTATGAGTACGAGCTTGCCCACGCGGCGATGACGCTGGTGCCGGAAGCCTGGGCCGGCAATCCGCTGATGGATTCCGATCGCAAGGCGTTTTACGAATATCACGCCGCCCTGATGGAACCGTGGGACGGCCCCGCCGCCGTCGCCTTTACCGACGGCCGGCAGATCGGCGCGACGCTCGACCGCAACGGCTTGCGCCCGGCCCGTTATATCGTCACCGATGACGACCATGTCATCATGGCATCGGAAGCCGGCGTTTTGCCGGTTGCTGAGGATCGGATCATCAAGAAATGGCGGCTGCAGCCCGGCAAGATGCTGCTGATTGACATGGATGAAGGCCGGATCATTGACGATACGGAGCTCAAGGCCCGCCTGTCGGGAGCCAACCCTTACGGCCGCTGGCTGGCCAGGACGCAGATCGTACTGGAAGACCTGCCGGCCGTAGGCGCAAGCGCGCCGGCGACAAACGCCTCCCTGCTCGACCGTCAGCAGGCCTTCGGCTACACGCTGGAAGATCTGAAACTGCTGATGTCGCCGATGGCGACCACCGGCCAGGAAGCCATCGGTTCCATGGGAACCGATACGCCGGTCTCTGTATTGTCCGACAAATCCAAGCTGCTCTATACCTATTTCAAGCAGAACTTCGCCCAGGTGACCAACCCGCCGATCGATCCGATCCGCGAAGAGATCGTCATGAGCCTGGTGTCGTTCATCGGTCCGCGCCCGAACCTTTTCGACGTTGGCGGCCTGTCGGAAAGCAAGCGGCTGGAAGTACGCCAGCCGATCCTGACCAATACGGATCTTGAGAAGATCAGGGCGATCGGCGATATCGCCGACAATGCCTTCCAGACCCAGACGCTGGACATCACCTACAGCTTCGACAAGGGCACTGAAGGCATGGAATTCGCCATTCACCGCCTCTGCGAACGGGCGGAAAAGGCTGTCCTTGACGGCTACAATATCATCATCCTGTCCGACCGGCTGGTCAGCGGCAACCGGATCGCCATCCCGGCCCTTCTGGCGACCGCCGCCGTGCATCATCACCTCATACGCAAGGGCCTGAGGACTTCCGTCGGCATTGTCGTGGAAACCGGCGAGGCCCGTGAAGTGCACCATTTCTGCGTGCTGGCAGGTTATGGCGCGGAAGCGATCAACCCCTATCTGGCGTTCGAGACGCTGCTCGACCAGCATGCCGCCGGCGCGTTCCCGGATGTGGTCGACGAAACCGAAATCGTTCAGCGCTTTATCAAGTCGATCGGCAAGGGCCTTTTGAAAGTCATGTCGAAGATGGGCATCTCGACATATCAATCCTATTGCGGCGCGCAGATTTTCGATGCGGTCGGCCTGTCGAGCGGCTTCGTCAAGGAATTCTTCTTCGGCACGGCAACGATGATCGAGGGTGTCGGGCTGTCTGAAATTGCAGAAGAAACCGTACAGCGGCACAAGGATGCTTTCGGCGATTCGCCGGTTTTGCGTCGTTCGCTCGACATTGGCGGCGAATATGCCCAGCGCATACGCGGCGAGGCCCATGCCTGGACGGCGCCGGTGGTTGCGTCGCTGCAACACGCGGTGCGCGGCAATCTGCCCGACAAATACAGGGAATTCGCATCCGCCATCAACGAGCAGAACGAGCAGCTGCTCACATTGCGCGGCCTGTTCAACATCAAGAACGCGGAAGATGACGGACGCAAGCCGGTGCCGCTCGACGAGGTCGAACCGGCAGCCGACATTGTCCGGCGGTTCTCCACCGGGGCCATGTCTTACGGCTCCATCAGCCGCGAAGCGCACACCACGCTGGCGATTGCCATGAACCGGATCGGCGGCAAGTCGAACACCGGCGAAGGCGGTGAGGAATCCGACCGGTTCGTGCCGATGCCGAACGGCGATTCCATGCGTTCCGCCATCAAGCAGGTCGCCTCCGGGCGGTTCGGCGTGACGGCGGAATATCTCGTCAATTCCGACATGATCCAGATCAAGATGGTGCAGGGCGCCAAGCCCGGCGAAGGCGGACAGCTGCCCGGCCACAAGGTCGACGCGGTGATTGCCAAGGTACGCCATTCGACGCCCGGCGTCGGACTGATTTCGCCGCCGCCCCACCATGACATCTATTCCATCGAGGATCTGGCGCAGCTGATTTTCGACCTGAAAAACGTCAACCCGCAGGCCGATATTTCCGTCAAACTCGGATCGGAAGTGGGCGTCGGCACCGTCGCCGCCGGCGTTTCGAAGGCGCGCGCCGATCATGTCACGATTGCGGGCTTTGAGGGCGGTACCGGCGCAAGCCCCCTCACCTCCATCAAACATGCCGGCAGCCCGTGGGAAATCGGTCTTGCGGAGACGCATCAGACCCTGGTGGAAAACGGCCTGCGCTCGCGCATCGCCGTCCAGGTGGATGGCGGCGTGCGCACCGGGCGCGACGTTGTTGTCGGCCTGCTGCTCGGCGCCGACGAATTCGGTTTCGCCACCGCGCCTTTGATCGCCGCAGGCTGTATCATGATGCGCAAGTGCCATCTCAACACCTGCCCGGTCGGCATCGCCACCCAGGACCCGGTTCTGCGCAAGCGTTTTACCGGCACGCCAGAACATGTGATCAACTATTTCTTCTTCGTGGCGGAAGAAGTCCGCGCTTTGATGGCCGAAATGGGCTTCCGCACGGTCGCCGAAATGGTCGGCCAGATCCACATGCTCGACCGCAATGCTGCAATCCGGCACTGGAAGGCAAACGGCCTCGACTTTACCCGCCTGTTCTACAAGCCAGATTGCGATGACCCGAAAGCAATCTACAATTCCGAAGTCCAGAAACATCAGATCGACGATATTCTCGACCGCAAGCTGATCGAGCAGGCCGCGCCCGCCATCCACGACGGCAAGGCTGTGCAAATCGCGATCGACATCGGCAACACCGACAGAACGGCGGGCGCCATGCTTTCGGGCGAAATCGCCAGACATCACGGCCAGGACGGCCTGCCCGACGATGCCGTGCACATCAAACTGACCGGCACCGCCGGCCAGAGCTTCGGCGCCTGGCTTGCCAAGGGCGTCACGATGGAGCTTGAAGGCGACGCCAACGATTATGTCGGCAAGGGGCTCTCCGGCGGCCGGATCGTCATCTATCCGTCGAAAAACGCAAAACAGATCAAGCCGGACGAATCGATCATTGTCGGCAATACCGTGCTTTATGGCGCCACCGACGGCGAATGCTATTTCGGCGGCGTCGCCGGTGAACGGTTCGGCGTCCGCAATTCAGGCGCGGTCGCGGTTGTCGAAGGTGTCGGCGACCATGGCTGCGAATATATGACCGGCGGCGTTGTTGTCGTCATCGGCCAGACCGGGCGTAATTTCGCAGCCGGCATGTCGGGCGGGATCGCCTATGTGCTTGATGAAGCCGGCGATTTTGCCGCCCGCTGCAATCTGGCCATGGTCGATCTGGAACCGGTTCCCGAAGAAGACGATCTGCTGGAATCGCTGCACCATCACGGTGGCGATATCGAGCATCACGGCCGCGTCGACGTCACATCCGACATGACCGGACATGACGAGGAACGGCTTTATCAGCTGATTTCCAATCATCATCATTATACCGGCTCGGCGCGGGCGCAGCACATTCTCGACAATTGGGAAACCTTCCGGCCGAAATTCGTCAAGATCATGCCGGTGGAATACCGCCGGGCGTTGATGGAAATGGAACAGGCGCGGACGCAAGCGGCAGCGGCGGAATAGGACCGGACAGGAGCAGACAATGGGTAAAGTTACAGGTTTCCTGGAGATCGACCGGCAGGAACGGCGCTACCGCCCGGCGGGCGACCGGATTCGCAATTACAGGGAATTCGTCATCCCGCTGTCGGAAGACGGCACAAAGAACCAGGCAGCCCGCTGCATGGATTGCGGCATCCCCTATTGCCATACCGGCTGTCCGGTCAACAACCAGATCCCCGACTGGAACGATCTGGTTTATGCCGGCGACTGGGCGGAAGCGAGCCGCAATCTGCACTCCACCAACAATTTTCCGGAGTTTACCGGCCGTATCTGCCCCGCACCGTGCGAGGAGGCCTGCACGCTGAACATTATCGACACGCCGGTAACGATCAAGACGATCGAATGCGCCATCGTCGACCGGGCCTGGACTGAAGGCTGGATCCATCCGGAAATCGCCGAAAAGAAGACCGGCAAGTCAGCCGCCATCGTCGGCTCAGGCCCGGCCGGTCTGGCCTGCGCCCAGCAACTGGCGCGCGCCGGCCACGATGTGCATGTCTATGAGAAGAACCCCAAGGCCGGCGGCCTGATGCGCTATGGCATCCCCGATTTCAAGATGGAAAAGACCCATATCGACCGCCGGATTACCCAGATGGAAGCCGAAGGCGTGACGTTTCACTACAATGTTCATGTCGGCCATACGGTGACCGCAAAAGAGCTTGTCGACGGGCACGATGCCGTCGTTCTGACCGGCGGCGCGGAACAGGGCCGCGATCTGCCGATCGAAGGCCGCGATCTGGCCGGCATCCATTTTGCCATGCAGTTCCTGCCACAGCAGAACCGCCGGGTCGGCAACGAAGCGCCCTCCGATGACGAGCCGATCCTGGCCAGCGGCAAACATGTCGTTGTCATCGGTGGCGGCGATACCGGTTCCGACTGTATCGGCACATCTTTACGCCAGGGCGCCCTCTCCGTTACCCAGCTTGAGATCATGCCGGAACCGCCGCTTCATCCCGACAAGGCGCTGACGTGGCCCGACTGGCCGCTGCGCCTGCGCACGTCCTCCAGTCAGGAAGAAGGGGCGGAACGGGAATTCTCCGTCATGACGCAGAAATTTTCCGGCCGCGACGGCAAGGTGGAAGAATTGCACTGCATCCGTGCCGATGAAAAATTCCAGCCGGTCGAGGGTAGCGAATTTGTTCTGAAGGCCGACCTGGTCCTTCTCGCCATGGGGTTTGTCCATCCCGTGCACGACGGCATGATCGACGAACTGGGCCTTGAAAAGGACCCGCGCGGCAATGTGCTGGCCGATACCATCGCCTACAAATCGTCGATGGAGAAGGTGTTCAGCGCCGGCGACATGCGCCGCGGCCAGTCGCTGGTTGTCTGGGCGATCCGCGAGGGCCGCCAGGCGGCGAGTTCTGTGGATGAATACCTGATGGGCGAGACAGTGCTGCCGCGGTAAATAACAGAGCGGTCTTTCGCCGCAGTCCCTCAGTCTCCCGTGATGTGGCCGTTATTCCGATCCGGTCTGGCAGGGTCGAACATAGTAAGGTTTGACGCCAAACGATAGCGGCACAAGCGCCGCCGTCTTATCAAAGCGGACCTTGGTTCATTTCGCAGCGACTGACGGCTTCGAGCCCAAAGTGCAGGTTTTCCGCGACGCGGCTAATGTCCGCTTCAAAGAAAATGGCCCCTGCCATGCGGCAGAGGCCATTGGGTTCTTACGGCAGTTTCATCTCACTATAGTCACCACGCACAAGCAGCGTGACCGTCACATCCTGGCCGTCGCGGTTACGCCAGAACCAGCCATGATTGCCGGTGAAAGCGGCTGTCAGCACGCCCTCGCCTCCCGTTTCCGCAGGTCTTGGCCCGATTGCTCTATCCCCCTAGGGGGGATACTTTGTGTTTATGACAAAACACGCCCACCATGCAACCCACCCCGATATCGTCAAGCGGCTGAAACGCGCCAACGGGCATCTTCTGAGCGTGATCGAGATGATCGAGGCGCAGCGCCCTTGCACCGACATCGCCCAGCAGCTCCATGCCGTCGAAAAGGCCATCACCCAAGCCAAGCGCACCCTGATTCAGGATCACATCGACCGTTGCCTTGATGCGGCCATGGCTGGCGCGGACGGTGAAGGAACGCCTGCAACGGCGCAGTTCAAGGCCATCACCAAATATCTCTGAGGTTTCCCCATGCTCTCTGTCCTCGCTGATCGCACCTACCGCCACCTGTTTCTGGCGCAGGTTGTGGCGCTGCTTGGCACGGGGCTTGCGGGCATCGCGCTCGGGCTTTTGGCCTATGATCTATCAGGCGAGCGGGCCGGTCTGGTTCTGGGCACGGTCTTCACGATCAAGATGGTGGCTTACGTGGGCATCGCCCCAATCTCGGGAGCTTTTGCCAACCGCTGGCCGCGCCGCAGGATGCTTGTGAGCCTCGATCTGATCCGCGCCGCTGTGGCGCTCTGCCTTCCCTTCGTCAGTGAAGTCTGGCAGGTCTACGTCCTGATCTTCGTGCTGCAATCCGCCTCTGCCGCCTTCACGCCGACATTCCAGGCGACGATCCCCGACATCCTGCCGGAGGAAGAGCGCTACACCCGCGCCCTGTCGCTATCACGGCTGGCCTATGATCTGGAAAATATCATCAGCCCGACGCTGGCGGCGGTCCTGCTGGTCTTTGTCAGCTATCAGGCGTTGTTCTTCGGAACGGTGATAGGCTTTGTCGGTTCGGCTCTGCTGGTGGTTTCCGTGTTGCTGCCCAGCCCGCAGGAAACCGCGCGGCGCGGGATTTACGACCGCACGACGCGGGGATTGCGCATTTACCTCGCCACACCACGCTTGCGCGGGCTGCTGTCGCTGAACCTCGCCGCAGCAGCGGCTGGAGCGATGGTGCTGGTCAACACCGTCGTGCTGGTGCGCTCCGATCTGGGGTTGGGCGAGACACAGGTCGCCATAACCCTTGGTGCATTCGGAGGCGGCTCCATGCTTGCGGCTCTCCTACTGCCACGCCTGCTGGACAACCGACCGGATCGACCCGTAATGATCCTCGGTGCCGTCGTGCTGGTCGTCACCCTCCTTGGCCTCGCCGCGCTGACGGTGATCAACGGCGTTGAATGGTATCCGCTTTTGGCAGGATGGTTCGTGATCGGGCTGGGCTATTCAACCGTGCTGACACCCTCCGGACGACTGCTCAAACGCTCGGCACATGCCGAAGACAGACCCGCCGTCTATGCAGCGCAGTTTGCCCTGTCTCATGCTTGCTGGCTCGTGGCCTACCCCCTGGCCGGTTGGCTCATCACCGAATTCGGGCCTGCTACGGCGCTTGCAGCATTGGCTCTGCTGGCCGCAGCCGGAATGGCAGGAGGCATGATCCTCTGGTCGCGCACTGACGATGAGGCTCTTGAACACACCCACGACGATTTGCCCGCCGATCACCCTCATATGCAGGATGGGCGCTCCCACAGCCACCCGATTGTCATTGACGACTATCACCCGCACTGGCCTCGGTTGAACGAACCCGAAAATCACTATGGCTAGGATGTCCTGTCGTGCATTTGCCTCCAGCTTTGAAGCCGACATTGGCTCGAAAGCAGCGAAAGCTCACTTTGTCCGCACATCGTTCAACTCAGCATCGACGAACGAACGTCCGCTTCGAGATTTGCTCACTTTCGAACATCAGCGCGGACGTCTCTGACAGACTGACCGCCTTCCAAAATTATCAATGGAGATCAACATGTACCCGATCGGAGATCATTCCACGCGCTCAGGTGCATCGCCTTGGCAGCACCGGAAATCGACATGTCTTTCCGCGCCTGTCTCAAACGGAACTATGAGGCCTGGCTTAAACAGGGTGGCCTCGCAGAAATGCAACGATCAAAAATTGAGATGGTGTAAGAACGGGCTATTTCGGCGGCTTGAAATGCGAACCTGTATCGAGCTTTACTGATAACCCGCCGCTCGTCTCTCAACGTTCAACCCAGTAGCCAAGCCTATTCCGGCGCTGGCCAGCTGAAATCGTCGGCCCGGCCCGTCGGCGGCGGCACGATCGGTTTGATTTTGCCCTCCGCCTTGGCGGCAATCTCCGTTGGCCCTTCCTCACTGCCGCCGGCTTCCGGCTCCGGCGCGGTTGAAAGCCCGCTGCCCGGCCGCACGCTGATCATGCCGATCGGGATCATCGGGCTGATCGCCGGCAGGCTCGGCGCCGCGTCTGTACCGGACGCATTCGTCCCCGCTTCCCCCAGCCCGGCAAAGATCGGCGCCTGGCCTTCGCTGAGGATGCGGGCAATATCACGCTCGACGAAAAACGCCAGTTTGCGCCGCCCGGCGCGAACGAAGTTCAGCCCGTCGCCGGCCCTGAGCTGTCGCGTCTGACCGTTGATATCCGGGCCGGAGGATACATAAACGCCCTTGTCGTCGGCAAAACCGTTCCAGACATCGGCGAAGGTCAACCCCTTCAGCTCCGCCTTCTGGCGGTAAAGCGAATTGAAACTGCTGTAATCGCGCGACAGCGACCCGGAACTGACCGGCACCAGCGAGAGCCACACAACCGGGACGCCCTGGGCCGACAGCATTTCGGCGAATGCTGCCACCTTCGCATCATAGGCTGTGCGCCAGGCATCGGTGTTGACCTGGATCTGGCCGCCGGTGCTGCGGATTGTCTGCCGGTCATTGCCGCCGACCATCACCACCAGCATGTTCGCCTGATTGCCCGCAACCAGTTCCGGCGTCTTGGCGTTCCAATCGTAATAATCGTCGCGAACAAGCCCGGAGGCGCCATTGCTGGCATTGATGACAACGATATCCGGGTCGGCGGCGAAGGCTTCGTCCAGCCCCTTGGCCAGCGCATTGGCCATGAAATCGCCGATCACCAGAACGCGTTTGGCATCAGCCGATTTTGCGGTTGAGGCAACAACGGGCGCACGGCTCTGGCTCGAACCCGCGGTAGATCGCGTCGTCTTGCGCCGTTTCGTGCTTGTGCGCTGTTTCTGCGGCTGGACATTGCGGCGAACATCGCCGCCGCGTTTGACCTTCTTGCGTTTGCCGAACAGCGAGCGGAACAGGC
Source organism: uncultured Afifella sp. (assembly GCA_947259045.1). GTDB lineage: Bacteria > Pseudomonadota > Alphaproteobacteria > Rhizobiales > Afifellaceae > CAMYKZ01. The sequence goes on along the minus strand of CAMYKZ010000027.1, from coordinate 21,924 downwards.
CGCCATCGGATTGCGCCAGGACAATGGCGTCGGCCGGCATTCTCGCGGTTTCATTCCCGGTCCGGGCCGGGATCTGGTCTTGATACTGATCCCGAGCCTCGACCGGCAGAACTTCGCCTGCCGCAAACAGCAGACAGACACATGTCAGAGACCAGAAACGCAACATCGTCGAACCCATTGGTAACGTTTGTCAAAATCCTGCCGTGCGCATAACGTCGATGCCGACCAGCGGAGCCGGGATCAGGAAGAGCCCTGCCGCATCATCATCAACAGCGACGATCCGGCGAAACCGTCGGGAACCAGACCGGCCCGGTTTTGATAAGCCCGGATCGCCGTACGCGACTTCGGGCCGATCTTACCGTCAATCGGGCCATTATAAAAGCCATGGCGGCCAAGATGCTGCTGCAGCTCCTGGCGTTCGGTTTTTATCAGCGAGCGTTCGTCCTGCGACCATGGGCTGGCAAAGGATGATCCGCCGCGCAGGCGATCTGCCAGATGGCCGACGGCAATAGCGTAGGCGGTGGCGTTATTGTAGCGTTTGATGACGTAATGATTGCGCAACATCAGGAATGCCGGACCATTGGCACCGGAGGGCAGCACCAGGATGGCCCGGTCTCCCGGTCTCGGAAAATCACGCCCCCCGACCCGCCGGATACCCCGTTTCGTCCATTCGCCGATTGGCTGCGCATCGTCACCGTCGGCCAGGGTGAAATTGAAGCCCCGCGGCAGAATCACTTCATACCCCCAGGTCTTGCCGCTTCGCCAGCCGGCCTTGTTCAGATAGGCTGCCGTCGACGCCAGTGCATCGACCTCACTCCAGACATTGCGCCGGCCGTCGCCGTCAAAGTCCACCGCATAGGCTTCGAACGTCGTTGGAATGAACTGGGTGTGCCCCATCGCGCCGGCCCAGGAGCCGGTCAGGCCTTCTACCGAAACATCCCCGCGCTGGAGAATTTTCAAGGACGCCAGAAGCTGCTTGCGGGCGAACCCGGCACGGCGCTTGTCGTAATAGGCAAGTGTCGCCAGCGAGCGGATCACGTTGCGGACGATTTTCGGATTGTCGAGCACGGCGCCATAAGAGGATTCCATGCCCCAGACTGCCACGACAATATGCCGGTCGACACCATAGGCCTTCTCGATGGCGTCAAGCAGGTGAGCGTTTTCGCGCAGTTCGCGGCGACCGTCCTCAAGCCGCTTGTCCGATACCGCTCCGCTGACATATTTTGCCATCGGCCTGACGAATTCAGGCTGATATTCAGCTTTTTTGATCACCTCGGGATCGGGCGTCACGCTGCGAAACGCACGATTATAAGTGTCGGCCGTAATGCCGGCAGCTTGCGCCTTTGGCCAGAAATCCTGCACCCACCGATTGAAACCGGCATCCGCAAAGGATACACCCGTTCCGGCATAAAGCATTATGGTTGAAAGAGAAATTCTGATTACAAGAACTCGAAGCATCATACGCTCCCGTGTCGGCGAATCACTTGGTCCGACAATAGCCATTTTCGTCCGCTTTAAAACCGCAATAGCCTGATCTGACGAAATTCGATCAAACCCGCGCCGTAACGCTATCGACACCTCTATCAGCTATACAATAACTGGAATCCTGCCGGCGCTGGACGCAAACCGTCCCAGCCGGTAAGGGCTGTTCGGACCAACCAGACAAAGGATGGGCTTCATGTCCCCGATCCGCAAGGCAATATTCCCGGTCGCCGGGCTAGGAACGCGTTTTTTGCCGGCCACCAAGGCCATGCCGAAGGAAATGCTGACGATCGTCGACAAACCGGTCATTCAATATGTCGTTGACGAGGCCCGCGAAGCGGGTATCGAGCATTTCGTTTTCGTAACCGGGCGCAACAAATCGGTCATTGAGGATCATTTCGATATCCAGGTCGAACTGGAATTGACGCTGAAAGAACGCGGCAAAACCCAGGAAATGGAAATCCTGCAGGCCGATCTGCCGCCGCCGGGCGCGACCAGTTTCACCCGCCAGCAGGCCCCGCTCGGCCTCGGCCACGCCGTCTGGTGCGCGCGCAACATTGTCGGCCAAGAACCCTTCGCGCTGCTTTTGCCGGACATGGTAATGCAGGGGGAACCCGGATGCCTGTCGCAAATGCTGGCCGCCTACGGCAAGCATGGCGGCAATGTCATCGCCGTTGAGGAGACGGAACCGGAAAATGTTCACAAATACGGCATTGTCGGCGTCGGCGAGGAAGATGAAACCGGATTTCACATCGATCAGATGGTGGAAAAACCCAGGCCCGAGGATGCGCCGTCCAACATGATCATCTCCGGGCGCTATATCCTTCAGCCGGAAATTTTTGACCTGCTGGAAAACCAGGCGACCGGCGCCGGTGGCGAAATCCAGATCACCGACGCGATGATTTCGCTGGCCAAACAGCAGCGCTTTTCAGGCGTCCGGTTCGACGGCCGGACATTCGACTGCGGATCCAAGGTTGGATTTCTCGCCGCCAATGTTGCCTTTGCGCTGTCCAGGAACGATATTGCCGATGAATTTCATGCTGCATTGACCGATATCATGTCCAAGGACGCCAAGGCCCGCCAGCCGGCGGAAAAAGGCGGCGGTCCGGCAGCATAGCAGACTGGCATAATAGACTGGCGAAGGGATTATTCATGGCCAATGCGAAGTCGGATCAGGCTGCAGCACAATTATCTGACACGCCATCCCTGGCTTTGGGTTCGGCGCTCAAGACGCTGTCAACCGAACGCAACGGCCTGAAGGCGCTGACCGAAGCCATGTCCGGGCCGCTGGGGCAAAGCTTTCGCGAGGCCCATGACCTGATCGCCGGCGCCAGCGGCCGCGTGGTCGTGACCGGCATGGGAAAGAGCGGCCATATCGGCAACAAGATCGCGGCGACACTGGCATCCACCGGCACACCGGCATTTTTTGTCCACCCGGCCGAAGCCAGCCACGGCGACCTTGGCATGGTGACGCCTGACGATGTCATCCTGGCGCTATCCTGGTCGGGGGAGACAGCGGAACTGAAAAGCACGGTTTTTTATTCCCGCCGCTTCCGTGTTCCGATGATCGCCATGACATCAAGGTCCGGCTCGACACTGGCCAATGCAGCCGATATCGCGCTGGTCCTGCCGAAGATCGACGAAGCCTGTCCGCACGGGCTGGCGCCGACAACATCGTCCATCGTCCAGCTGGCGCTCGGCGACGCGCTGGCGATCGCGCTGCTTGAAAGCCGCGGGTTCTCAGCCGACGATTTTCGCGCCTTTCATCCCGGCGGCAGCCTTGGCGCCAGCCTGATGCGTGTCAGCGAGATCATGCATACGGAAGGCGAAATTCCACTGGTCGCCAGCGGTTCGCCAATGCAAGCGGCGGTCGATGAAATCAGTCAGAAGAATTTTGGCTGCGTCGGGATTATCGACGATGGCGGCCAGTTGATCGGCATCATCACCGACGGTGACATACGCCGCCGCCTGGGCGATAACCTGATGGCTAAGACAGTCGACCAGGTCATGACGGCAAATCCGAAAACAGTTCAGCCGGAAACCTTGCTGCCGTCCGCACTGGAACACCTCAACAGTTCATCGATCACGGCTCTGATGGTGGTTGAGAACGGCAAACCTGCAGGTATCGTACACCTGCATGACCTGCTGCGGGTTGGCGCCGCCTGAAACCTGTCTCAGCCGGCGCCGGTCTTGAATTATGCTTCCGGCACCACGGTCAAAACGGCGCCATCAACACCGGTCACCTTGACCCGGGCGCCGACCGGCGCATCCGGACCTGTCACCCGCCAGGTGGAATCGTCGACCTTGACGCGGCCGGAACCGTTTTCAAGCGCCTCCACAAGCACCAGTGTACGGCCTTCCAACCGCGATCCGCGCTTGTTCAGATGCGGGTCGTCGCTCGGCTCGCTATCGTCGGCGTAACCGAACACCTTCTTGCCCGCAAAAGCTGAGACAACCGACAATATCGCAAAACTGATAATCTGGAATTGCCAGGGCCAGGCAATCACCAGTGTGCTCAGGCCGACGGTCAGCGCCGCGATTCCAAGCCAGAGGAAGAAAAAGCCCGGCGCCAGAATTTCAACCCCGAGCAGGACGAAACCGACGATGAACCAGTTCCAACTGCCCAGTGACGCGACAAATTCCATCATCATCATTCTCCGTTACCCGGGCCGGTCACCGGAACGCGGCCGGAACTGCTACGTCCCTGCGTCGATCCGCCATCTTTGCCGAACGCCTCGCGGGCAATTTCACCGATGCCGCCGAGCGCACCAAGAACACCGGTCGCCTCGACAGGCATCAGGAAGGTTTTCTGGTTTGGCGAAGTGGCAAAGGCCTTCAGTGCACCGACATATTCCTGAGCGACAAAATAGTTGATCGCCTGGACATCGCCTTCCGCAATCGCGGCACTGACGGATGCGGTGGCCTTGGCTTCCGCCTCGGCTTCGCGTTCGCGCGCTTCGGCGTCACGGAATGCCGCCTCGCGGCGGCCTTCCGCTTCCAGGATCTGCGACTGCTTTTCGCCCTCAGCCTTGAGAATGGCCGATTCCCGATGCCCCTGGGCTTCGAGAATGTTGGCGCGCTTTTCACGTTCCGCCATCATCTGCCGGGCCATGGAATCGATCAGGTTGCGTGGCGGGTCGATATCCTTGATCTCGATGCGGGTGATCTTGACGCCCCACGGCGAGGCGGCAGCATCGACGACACGCAACAGCTTGTCGTTGATCTCGTCGCGGTTCGACAGCAACTGATCGAGATCCATGGAGCCCATGACGGAGCGGATATTGGTCATGGTCAGATTGAGAATAGCGTTTTCCAGAAAATTGACCTCATAGGCCGCCCGAGCTGCATCGAGTACCTGGTAAAATGTGACGCCATTGGCGGTCACCGTCGCGTTGTCGCGGGTGATGACTTCCTGGCTCGGCACATCAAGGACCGTCTCCATCATGTTCATTTTGGCGCCGACGCGGTCAATGAACGGGTAGATGAATTGAAGCCCGGGAGCCAAGGTTCTCGTATAGCGCCCAAAGCGTTCGATTGTATAATTGTAACCCTGCGGAATTGTCTTGACTGCTGAAAACACAACAATCACAGCAAGAACCGCAAATATTATTCCAACTATTCCTAACTCGGCCATGAATAACCCCCTAAAACTGATGTACAATGTGATATGTGGTGATCTTTTGATCGATATACAAGAACAATCGATACGATAAGCTTAACGAATCTAAAGGCGATTGACACGAAATTGACATGAAAACGGATGGCAAACGGAGAATCACTGCGCGTATCATACATCAAACCGGCCCGTTTCGCCCGCATTCCCGTGGTTCGTATGCGCTATGGGATGAGCCCCCGCAAAACTCCCGCCTGTCGTCGGGTTATCAGGCGCAAATTGCAAATCATTTAACAGCCGGTTCTTGCGCTGCCCTCACCGCGAATTTCACAGATCGCAGCCGTCCATGCCTCATTGCTATTGCGGCAGAACATCGCGTAGGCTTTCGATCGGGATTTGACGGGTATGGTTTCAGGGGTGGTTGAAAAGATTCCTGATGTTTTTTATCCGGCAGTCGCACGCGGTCCCGTTTGTGGCAGCATTTTTCCTGTGCCGGCACGGACATTTCCGGCGAATTATGAAGCAGGCGCAAGCCGTTATGCGCGGCTCACAAATCGGGATCTGTAGATAAACAGGTAGGAGTAGACGACATGAAGCCAATGAGACATTTGATGACCGGGGCGATGCTGACCCTGGCGGCAGCGGTTGCCATGCCGGTGATGCCGGCAATCGCCGAAACGCCGGCCAACATGCTGGTGATTGCCAACCGGATTGACGATATAACAACCCTCGATCCGGCGGAATCGTTTGAATTCGCCGGCAGCGACGTCAGCCGCAACGTTTATGGCAGGCTGGCCAATTTCGATCCGCTTAATCTCGACGCCGGTTACGAGCCGGATCTGGCGGCAAGCTGGGACGTCTCCGAAGACGGCAAGACAATCACCTTTACCATGCGCGAAGGCGTGAAATTCCATTCCGGTAATCCAGTGACTGCCGAAGATGCCGAATTTTCCCTGCGCCGGGCGGTGATCCTCAACAAGACGCCGTCCTTTATCCTCACCCAATTCGGATTTACTGCCGACAATGTCGGCGAAACGATTGTCGCCGAAGGCAACACGCTGAAAATAACCACGGACAAGAAATACGCCACGTCCTTCGTGCTCAACTGCCTCACATCGACAATCGGCGGCATCGTCGACAAGAAGACGGTCATGGCGAACGAGGCCGACGGCGATCTGGGCAATCTCTGGCTGAAAACGAATTCAGCCGGCTCCGGAGCCTACAAGGTCGTCAGCTGGAAGCCGGTTGAATCGGTGACGCTGGAAGCGAACCCGGATTTTTACAAGGGTGAGCCGGCGATGAAGCGCGTCATCGTGCGCCACATTCAGGAAAGCGCCACTCAGCGATTGCTGCTGGAAAAAGGCGATGTTGACGTTGCCCGCAACCTGAACCCGGAAGATGTTGCCGGTGTTTCCAAGGTGGACAATGTCGCGATCGGCAGCGAATTGCGCGGCCGGCTGATGTATATTTCGTTCAACCAGAAACATCCTCAGCTGTCGAAGCCGAAAGTCGTGGAAGCGCTGAAATACCTGATCGACTACGAAGGCATGCAGAACAGTTTCCTGAAAGGCCAGTGGACAATCCATCAGGCGTTTCTTCCCAGAACCTATCTGGGAGCGATCGACGACAAGCCGTTCAGCCTGAATATCGAAAAGGCCAAGGCGCTGCTGAAGGAAGCCGGCGTTGAGAACCTGGAAATCGAGGCTGGTGTGCGCGAAGCGCAGGAGCGCATTGAAATCGCCCAATCGCTGCAGAACACCTTTGCCCAGGCCGGCGTCACGCTCAACATCACCATCGGCACCGGCAAGCAGATCCTCACCCGCTACCGGGCCCGCGAGCTTGACATGTATGTCGGCGCATGGGGTCCGGATTATCCCGATCCGCAGACCAACGCCGGCACCTTTGCCTACAACCCGGACAATTCCGACGAAGCCAAGGCAACCGGCCTGCTCGCCTACCGCAATGCCTGGGATCCGGGCGATCTGACGGAGAAAACGCTGGCGGCCGTAGTTGAGGGCGACCGGGACGTGCGCAAGAAGATGTATGAGGACATTCAGCGCGAGTTCCAGATGAGGGCGCCCTTCGCGATCATGTTCCAGAAGATCGAACAGATCGGCCTCAGGGAGAACGTCAAGAACCTGAACCTGGGCGGCGCCATCACAGCAGTGGCGTACTGGCCCGTCACGAAGTAAGCGGCCGTTCAGATGGCCGTGACATTCGACAATGGGAAAGGGCGGCAGCGGCCGCCCTTTCTTGCCGTTGCGATCAAGACTGCCCGGACCTTGGGCACCATCGCAGTCACCATGCTCGGGCTTCTCTTCGTCACGTTCCTGATCGGACGGGTCATGCCGATCGACCCTGTGATTGCAGTGCTCGGCGAACGGGCGACGAAGGAAAGTTATGACGCGACCTACATTGCGATGGGGCTCGACAAGCCGATCGTCGTGCAGTTTCTCTATTATATCTGGGATGTGATCCGCGGCGATTTCGGAATGTCGCTGCTGAACGGCAGGCCGGTCTCCCAGGATATTGTCCGGGTCTTTCCGGCAACGCTTGAGCTGGCCACGCTCGGCACTTTGATCGGCGTCGTCATCGGCGTCCCGCTCGGCATCGTCGCCGCCGTCAACCGCGGCAGCATCATTGACCAGATTGCCCGTGTCCTGGCGCTTGTCGGTTATTCGATGCCAATTTTCTGGCTCGGTCTTGTCGGGTTGCTGGTGTTTTACGGTATTCTCGGCTGGGTCGGCGGGCCGGGCCGGGTCGGCATTTTCTATGTCGACATCGTTCCAACGGTCACGGGCCTGATCCTCGTCGACAGCATTCTCGATGGAAACTGGGATGTCTTCTGGAATGCTGTCAGCCACATCATCCTGCCGGCCTCGCTGCTCGGCTATTACAGCCTGGCCTATATCAGCCGCATGACGCGCTCGTTCATGCTGGAACAATTGAGCGCCGAATATATCACCACGGCACGCGTCAAGGGCCTGTCGGAACGCGCTGTCATCTGGCGCCACGCCTTTGGCAACATCAAGGTCCAGCTGATCACGGTCATCGCGCTCTCCTATGCCGGGCTGCTGGAAGGTTCCGTTCTGACAGAGATCATCTTTTCCTGGCCGGGCATCGGCTCCTACATCACCACGGCACTGCTGTCGGCTGACATGAATGCGGTGATGGGCGGCACGGTCGTCGTCGGCCTGGTGTTTGTCTGCCTCAACATCTTTTCCGACCTGCTCTACAAATTCTTCGATCCGAGGGCAAAATGACCGAAACCGTCACCCCGGGACATGGCCCGGAACCTGCCCCTGCGCCTGCCCCGGCAACGGCTGCACAAAGCTGGCGCGCCTGGCTGACGACCGATACGCCGACCTCGCGCCGCCATGCCCGCATCGCGTCGCTCTATCACGGCTGGCTGTCCTTCCGGGCCAACCCGATGGCGATGTTCGGTCTCTATATTTTGGTCTTTCTCGTTCTGGTGGCGATATTTGCACCGTTGCTCGCCCCGCACGACCCGTTCGCCCAGGATCTTGGCAACCGGCTGCAGCCGCTTGGTGCCGAAGGCCATCTGCTCGGCACGGATTCGCTTGGCCGCGATCTTCTCAGCCGGATAATCTACGGTTCGCGCATAACCCTTTATATCGTCACGCTCGTTGCGCTGCTTGCGCCCATTGTCGGCCTGTTCGTCGGCACGGTCGCCGGATATGTCGGCGGCTGGGCGGATACGATCCTGATGCGGATTACGGATATTTTCCTCGCTTTCCCGCGTCTGGTTCTGGCGCTGGCTTTTGTCGCCGCACTGGGCGCCGGCATCGAGAACGCCATCATCGCCATTTCACTGACCGCCTGGCCGCCCTATGCCCGCATTGCCCGCGCCGAGACACTGACCATCCGAAGATCGGATTATATCAGTGCCGTGAAACTGCAGGGCGCCCGACCGTTGCGCATCATCACCAAGCATATATGGCCGCTGTGTATTTCCTCGCTCATCGTCCGCGTCACGCTCGACATGGCGGGCATTATCCTGGCCGCCGCCGGTCTCGGTTTCCTCGGCCTTGGCGCTCAGCCGCCATCGCCGGAATGGGGCGCGATGATTTCGGAGGGCCGCAAATTCATTCTCGATCACTGGTGGGTCGCCACTGTGCCCGGTCTGGCGATCTTCACCGTCAGCCTGGCGTTCAACCTGCTCGGCGACGGCTTGCGTGACGTGCTTGATCCCAAGGATGGCGGCCAGTGAACTTTCTCGACGTCGAAAATCTCCAGGTAACGTTTCCGACCCGCACCGGACGGTTCGAAGCGGTGCGCGGCATTTCGTTTTCGCTTGGCCAGGAACGTCTCGGCATCGTCGGCGAATCCGGCTCCGGCAAGTCGATGACCGGCCGGGCCATTCTGCGGCTGATCCGCAAACCGGGCGAGGTCACCGCCGACCGCATCGCCGTTGAAGGCGATGACATCCTGGCGATGAGCGAACGGGAGATGCGCTCCGTCCGCGGGCAGCGCATATCGATGGTGATGCAGGATCCGAAATTTTCGCTGAACCCGGTCATGTCGGTAGGCGAACAGATCATGGAAGCCTATTCGCTTCACGCCAGCGCCACCAGGGCGGAGACAAGGCAAAAGGCCCTGGAGATGCTTGAAGCGGTCTCGATCCGCGATCCGGAACGGGTCTTCCGCGCCTACCCGCATGAAATGTCCGGCGGCATGGGCCAGCGCATCATGATCGCCATGATGCTGATCCCCGATCCGAAGATCCTGATTGCCGACGAACCGACCTCGGCGCTCGACGTTTCGGTGCAGACGCAGGTTCTGTCGATCATGGACCGGCTGGTGCTGGAGCGCGGCATGGGGCTGATCTTCATCAGCCACGACCTGAACCTTGTGTCGGCGTTTTGCGACCGCGTCCTGATCATGTATGCCGGGCGCATCGTGGAGACCTGCGCCGCCGACAGGCTGCACGAAGCGCAACATCCCTATACCAGGGGCCTGCTCAATTCCCTGCCGCGCATCGAACAGCCGCGCGACCGGCTTGAGGTCCTGCAGCGCGATCCGGCGTGGCGCGACGCGCCAAGCGTCAGGGGCGATGCATGAGCGGGATCGCCATCGACAGTCTCAATGTCTGGTTCGGCCATGGCCAGGACCGTGTCGACGCCGTCAGGCACGCGACATTCCATGTCGCGAAGGGGGAATCCTTCGGGCTTGTCGGCGAAAGCGGGTCCGGCAAATCGACCATCCTGCGAGCGCTGACCGGGCTGGTCCCGACCTGGAACGGGCATATGGAAACGGCAGGCGAGACCCTGGGCAAAGGCCGCTCAAACCGGTTCCACAAGACGGTGCAGATGGTGTTTCAGGACCCGTATGCCTCGCTTCACCCGCGGCACTCGGTCGACCAGGTTCTGAGTGAAACGCTCTATCTCCAGGGTTTCGGCGATATCGATGCCCGTATCCTGACATTGCTTGATGATGTCGGCCTGGGGCCATCGTTCCGCTTTCGCTTCCCGCACCAGCTTTCCGGCGGGCAAAGGCAGCGTGTGGCAATTGCCCGGGCCCTGGCGCCGGAGCCGGAAATCCTGCTGCTCGACGAACCGACCTCGGCATTGGACGTGTCGGTGCAGGCGGAAATTCTCAACCTGCTGGCGGATCTGCGTTCTGAACGAAATCTCACCTATCTGATGGTCTCGCACGATTTGGCCGTCGTCAGCCATATGTGCCAGCGGATCGCCGTGATGCAGGAAGGCGAAATCGTCGAGATCATGTCGGTTGAGGATATGCGCGCCATGCGGCCGACCCATGATTATACCAAACATCTGCTGGAGAGTTCGATCGGTTACAAGCGTGTCAAAATCGCCGGATGAATCTTACCACGTCAGCGGGCGGGCCGGGCGCCCCAGGCGGCTGTGTATGACAGGTCGTAACCCTTCGAGCCGCGCGTGACAGTCGGCCCGATCGACCATCTGTAGAAGCCTGATTGAGGAATTGTGCGAACCAGTTCGCCGACGCCGCTCTCGCTGATCGTCACGATATCGGATGGATCCACATCCAGCCCGGCGCCGCGAACCAGGTAGGCTCTGAGGCCGCCGGCCTCGATGTCAGCACTATAACTCAGCATGACCTGCTGGCCCTGCCAGTAATAGAACTGCTTGAACCCAATCGAATTGGAGCGTTTCTGGTTACCGATGATACTGATCTTTCCGGCGCCGAAACTGCTCACTGTAACGGATTCCCGGCCGATCCAGGGGAAGAGACCGGTCGCATAGGCCGCCACCCAGCAGACAAACACCAACACAGCCAGGGCGGCAGCGATTCCGCCGTGCCGGGCACTTAACCTGAGTTCGCCCAACGACAGACGGCCTGAATGAAAATCAATGCTCATGACATCGAAACGGATAGCAGAATTGTCTTTCATTCCAGCTTTCCGCAAAGATCAAATTCGACACAAAAACTTCATGAAGGCAAAAGGCCCGAACATGACCCGGGGCGTGCACCGGCAGTTCGCCGTGCAGCGCCGGCGAACAAGCAGACTCTAGATCGGCTGACCGTTTCCGGATCCGCCGGCGCGTTCAATCAATTGTGCCGCACCGGGAAGATTGGGATGAATGCTCAACGCCCGATCCACGGCCTCCAGCACGGCTTCGTTATCGCCCTTGGCGAGCATGATCAGCGCAATGCCCGATATGGCGCCGAAATGACGTGGTTCGAGAGCCAGCACCTTGTCGATATCCTGCAGCGATTCATCATGCCGGCCGACCATGTAGAGCACCGTCGCACGCTTGTTCCAGCCTTCGGCATAATCGGGCGCCTGCACAACGATCCTGTCGAGAATGTTCAGCGCGGTCAGCGGGTCGCCGGCACTCATGGCAGTGCGTGCATCGGTCATCTGACGGTCGATGTCCGCACCGTCATAGATCAGCCATTCGCTCCAGATCTGCTGTTCGAACTGCAGGGCAGAATGATAGTCGCCAGCGCGCCGCAGCCTGGAGAACAGTGCGTCCAGCCGGGCCGCCTTTTCGGCAGCGTCCGGTCTATCGGCGACCGACAGCGGTGTCGCCGTTTTCGTGGCGGCTGCCGCCGGACCAACAAAGGGCATCAGCAGGAGCATGGCGGCAATCGGGACGATCAGCCAGCCGATATTGCGGTCTGCGCGGAAACCATGGCCTGTCATGTTCATCACCCAGCCCTCCGGACCTATCCTACACCCAGCCCTGCAACTCCCGCATCACAATATTGTGGATCACCTTCATTCCCAACGGCCCGTCATTGAGGCACGGGATGTGCGCAAAATGCTCACCGCCATGTTCGTGGAAGATCTCACCGGCCTCACCGGCAATCTCTTCCAGTGTTTCCAGGCAATCCGATACAAACCCCGGATTGACGATGGCCAGTTTTCTGACGCCGTCCCTGGCCAATTGTTCCACCGTCTTGTCGGTGTAGGGCTGCAGCCATTCCTCCGGCCCGAAACGCGACTGGAATGTCAGCATCAGCCGACCCTTCGGCCAGCCGAGGCGCTCGTCCAGCAGGCGCGCCGTCTTCTGACAATGGCAATGATAGGGATCGCCCTTGGCCAGGTAGGATTGCGGCACGCCGTGAAACGAGGCCAGCACCTTTTCGGGCTCGAATTCCAATGTCTCAAGATGGGCTTCGATGCTGTTCGCCAGCGCGTCGATATAGACCGGGTCGTCATGATAGGGCGGCACCGTGCGCAACGCCGGCTGCCAACGCATGGTCTTCAGCGCGTCGAACGTCTTGTCGTTGACGGTGGCCGTCGTCGAGGCGCTGTATTGCGGATAGAGCGGAAAGATCAGGATTCGCTCGCAGCCCTGTTTCTGCAAGCCTTCGAGCCGTTCGGCGATCGGCGGATTGCCGTAACGCATCGCCCAGTCGACGATGATGTTATCGTGCCCCGCCATCCCGGCGGCGAGTTTTTCGCCCTGCGACCGGGTAAAGGTGCGCAGCGGCGATTCATTCTTGTCCCGGTTCCAGATCTGATCATAGGCCGCGCCGCTCTTCTTCGGCCTGAACGTCAATACAATAAGGTTAAGGACAAGCCACCATTTGATGCGAGGCACCTCGATCACCCTGCGGTCGGAGAGAAATTCCTTCAGATAGCGGCGCATCGGCCAGTATCCGGTGCCGTCCGGGGTTCCCAGATTAACCAGCAACACGCCGATCTTGCCGGCCCTGACCGGCGGATGATCGGCCGGCAGCACAAGCTGTTTCATAACCTCGCGGCGTTCATCCGTCACGACGTGATCTTCCGGCGTCTTCAGCAATTGTGTTCCTCCTGGCGAATTCCGCGCAATCGGGTCCGGGACCGCCGAACCTGCCTGTTCACAGAGGTTTAGCGCGCTCAGGCGCAAGGTCCAGAGGAAACAGCGCCGGCCGGTGCAGCGCAAAACTCATTCGAACAGGAAAAACCAGCCGTAACCGATGATCAGCGCCGGAACGGCGGAATAGATTGTCGCGACAAAAGCCGCCCGCGGGGCCAGTGCCAGGGCCGGGAAAAGCGCATCACCATCATTGGCGATCGCATTGGCAAACTGCGCCGAAAGCGGGATTGCACCGGCAAGATAGAGCGAGGTCACGACGATCTGCGGTCCGCAGCCGGGCACAAAGCCGACCAGGATACCGACCAGCGGCATCACCGGCGCCCAGGCGCCGAACAGCACTGACACATCAGCGCCGAACGCGTAGACGGATATCTCATAAGCCAGGAACGCCATCACCACCCAGGCGGTGACAAAATTGGTGTCGATGACCACACGCTCGCCGACGCCCGTCGTATCGGCCGGGCACAGGATGTGCGAATTGCCGTTACCCGAAAGCGCCCACAGGAGCAGAGCAAAGGCAGCTCCGGCAAAACCGAACCAGATGGTCAACCCGTCTATGCCGGTCACCGCATCCACATCGACCAGGAACGCCATCGACGCGCCCATCACCAGGCCGGGAACAAGCAGCACCAGCCAGAGCGATTTGGCCCAGGGCGGGATAAATCCGGAACCGGTGTCCAGATCGATGGCATCCGCCGGATCGGCCGGTTTGGCACGCAGGAAATCAACCCCATGCAGCCGGTCAATGATCATGCCCGACAAGGTGCCGGCGCCCAAGCCGACCGCCATCACCAGCAGCCCGGTCATCGGCTCCCTGGCAATCAGCAGAAACGCAGCATCACCCATTGTGGCGACCAGAACGGAGACGAAGGCGCCGAAACTGGCGTAACCGCGGGTATATTGCGTGACGACGATGATCGCCCCGCCGCAGCCCGGCAGCGCGCCGAGAAAAGCGGCAATCGCCGGCTGCCAGTGGGTGGAGCGGGCCATGACTTCGCCGAGATCGACCTTGAACAGCTTTTCGGCGGAATAAAACAGCGCCAAAGTCGCGGCAACAAACACGGTAACGGCAAGATAAGCGTCGGACATGGCCTGCATCACCACTTCGGCCATTTCGGCGGAAGACATCAGCAGCAGCGCCAGAACCATCAAAAGCAGGAGCTTGCGGCCGTTTGGTGCAACCCGCCCGGCCCAGAAGGCCAGCAGCGTCTGCCCGGATCGGATGGCAAGTTCCGTCATTTGATCGTTTCACTCCAACACTTACTGGAATGATATTAAGAACGATTTGCAACAAGTCAAGTATGATTCGCTCCAGACCGGACCGATTCGGCTTCCGCCGCCGTGAAATTTCAGGTTAAACTTCTGCCAATGCGGCCCGATCACAACCCTGACGGGCAGCGTTTCGGAACAAACGGGAGTCCTCCATGAAATATACGGTTTCGCGGCTGATCGCAGGTATCACCGCCCTCGTCTTTCTTGCCGGTGCAGCACTGGCTGAAACTGTCAATGTCACGTTCCTCTTGACCAACGACATCTACAAAATGTCCGGCGGCAAGGAGCGCGGCGGCTTTGCCCGGCTGGCCGCCGTCGTCAAGGCGGAGCGCGCCAAAGGCGGCAACGTGATCTACGCTCATGCCGGCGACACGATTTCACCCTCACTGCTTTCCGGCTTCGATCAGGGAGCTCACATTATCGCGCTCCTGAACATTCAACCGCCCGACATTTTCGCGCCCGGCAATCATGAATTCGATTTCGGCCCGGATGTTTTCCGCACCCGCATGGCGGAAGCGCAGTTCCCTGTCCTTGCCGCCAACCTGCGTGACGCGGCAGGCGCAAAACTGGCCGGTATCGAAGATACCAAAATGGTCGAATTCGGCGGTCTCAAGATCGGCATTGTCGGCCTGACGGCAGACGATTCCCCGGTCAAATCGAGCCCGGGCGATCTGAAAATTTCCGACACGACACAAACCGGCGTCGCCCAGGCCAAGGCTCTGAAGGAAGCCGGCGCCGATCTGGTAGTCGCTGTCGTCCACGCCAACAGGGCGGAAGACCGGGCTTTGTTTGAAACCCGCGCCTTCGACATCATCCTGACCGGCGACGACCATGACCTGATGCTGTTCTACGATGGCCGCACGGTGATGGTGGAATCCAAGGAAGAGGCGGAATTCGTCACCGCGATCGACGTCACGGTCGATGTCAGCGAAGACGATGGCCGGCGGCGCGTCAAATGGTGGCCGGCCTTCCGGCTGATCGATACGGCGGGCGTCGATCCCGACCCGGACGTCCAGGCCAAGGTGGAAAGCTATGAGGGCGAACTGTCGAAGGAGCTCGACATCAAGATCGGCACGACTGCAACGGCGCTCGACAGCCGCAAGGCCTCGGTGCGTTCCGGCGAGACGGCGATCGGCAACCTGATTGCCGACGCCATGCGCAAGGCGGTCGATGCCGACGTGGCGCTGACCAATGGCGGCGGCATCCGCGGCAACACCGAATATGCGCCGGGCTCCGAACTGACCCGCCGCACAATCCACAGCGAACTGCCGTTCGGCAACAATACGGTCAAACATTCGCTGAAAGGCGAAACCATTCTGGAGGCGCTGGAAAACGGCCTCAGCGAAGTGGAAAATTCCGCCGGCCGCTTCCCCCATGTCTCCGGGATGATGGTGACGGCGGATTTGAACCAACCGGCAGGCAGCCGCGTCAAATCAGTGACGATCGGCGGCGCACCGCTCGATCTGGCCAAAACCTACACCTTTGCCACCAATGATTACATGGCCGGCGGCGGTGACGGTTACACGATGCTAAGCGGCACAGAGCGTGTGTTCAGCGAACTGGACGCCAAGCTGATGGCCAATGACGTGATGGTCTATATCCGCGCCATGGGCGAAATCGCCCCCAGGGTCGACGGCCGGATGAAGATCGGCGGCTGATAGCTGACAAGGGGCGTCCGCAATCACCGGGCGCCCGTTTCCAGTCCCGCGAATCCGGCTGGAGACCGGCATGGGAAGGATACTGCGATGGACCGCAACAAGGTTTTTGGATGGCTGCTGATCATTGCAGGAGGATGGTGGTTACTGTCCGGCATCTTCACAAATGACATGGGCGGCATCGTCGGCCTTGGCGTAACGCCGGACCTGCCGATAAGTTTCGGCCGCTACCCGTTTCGCTTCGTCCTTGGTATCCTTATCAACGGCGCCATTCTGGTCGTTGGCATCCGCAAGGTCGGCGAAATGGAATATTAGCGTGGTGTCCGTTGATGGTGAACCATTCTGGCGGAGGACTTCGACCCACTGGCTGCCGCGCCTGTCCAGTCATGCTGGATAGCTGCAGCTGTTCGATAATCTTAGCACCCACCGGAAAATGACAAGCCGTCCCTACCGCAGGCCCGAATCCCGGATCAGATCCCTATTTGCCTGCAGTTGATCTCTGAAGATCGTCAGCGATCAGATTTACCGGCTGAACAGTCGCCCCTACCCCGCCGCTGCACGGTTGCGCTCCAGCCAGCCATCGACCAGCGCCACGCCGGCATCGACCGCGTCGAGCTGCCGGCCGTGCGACGCGGCAATGGTCTGCACCAGCCTGTCGACACGCTCAATGTTGGGGGCGCCGGCAGCCAGCGCCCGCGCCGCCGAGGACGGGCTGATCAGAGATTCCGCCGCTGCTGCATATTTTTCAAACGGCACCAGATCGCCCCGGTCGGCGCCCAGCGAAACGCACAGATCGACAACCCATTCATAGACGGCTTTTGTCTCCGCCGGATCAGTGTGCACAGCGTCGCGGATGGAACGCATGTCGTCGGCCTGGACGCAGCGGTAATTGCCGGCCAGCAGCATTGCCCATTTGGCCAGCGGCACGAAGACGGAATCGTGCACTTTCAGCTTGACCGGCAATTCGATCGGCCCGGATCCGTCAGGAGAATTATACCGTGCAGCCTCGATATCGGTCTGCAGGCGGCGCAGGATGGCCGTGTGCTCGTCGCTTTCAAAGCGGGCCGACTTGAAGTTTGTCGGCAGCCGCACCTGAAGAACGTTGACCGGCTCGTCCGGTGGCCGGAACCCCTGCGGATCGGGGCTGCACAGGGTGACGAGGGCCGGGTCAAAACCGTCCCAGACGGTCGGGTCGGTGTAACAATCGCGGCACGCTTCGGCGTCGACGCCGGGAATGCGTTTGACATAGGGCAACGGCGGCATGTTCATGATCGACATGCACGGCAGCCGGCTTTGCGCCACTGCGGATAGCAGTTCACGCACGCCGTCTGAACGGTATTGCGGTTCCTGCATGGCCAGCGCCACCAGATCGTAATCGGCCAGATTGACATCGGCCGGACCGAGTGCGGAAAGTTTGCCGGGCAGGTCTTTGGAATTGACTTCGACAGGGCCGTCGCGGCCGCGTACCGGAAGGCGGACAATAGCGCCTTCGGCATTGATCAGATCGGCTTCCGCCGGAAGACATACCAAGGTGACATTGTGTCCGGCCAGCGCCAGCTTCGTCCCCAGCAGCGAGCCGTACGATGCGCCCAGAATCAGTATGTTGTAGCTCTTGTCCAAAGTTCAGACCCCCGCGTTCAATGCGGCTCAACGGCCGCCATTCCGCGCGGGCGACCCGCCCACGCCAAGATCTGCAAATGTATCCAACGGGAACCGAATGTCACGCTGCAGTGCGGTAAATATATCGATTTTCAGTCATATTCGCGCTGGTCATCGATAACCTTGCCGTCATTGGCAAGTTCCGTCACCGCTTCGACCGTGCCCTTGAGTTTCGTTTCCGCCTGCAGGCTGGCGGCAATCGCCGCTTCATCGAGCGTCGCCCCGGCAGCCGCTTCGACCTGCAGGATCATGGCATCCTGATTGCCGGCGCGGCTGACGACCAGACGGGCGCGGACGAGACCGGTATGGGCCTTGACGATACGGTCAATCTGCACCGGATCGACGAACATGCCCTTGACCTTGGTGCGCTGATCGGCGCGGCCCATCCAGCCCTTCAGCCGCATATTCGTGCGCCCGCACGGCGACGAGTCCGCAAGCACGGCGGAGAGATCGCCGGTGCCGAACCGGACCAGCGGATAGGAGGTGTTCAACGTGGTGACGACGACCTCGCCGACTTCGCCGTCGGGCACCGGGTCGTCGGTGCCGGGGCGGACGATTTCCACCAGAATATCCTCATTGACCACCATGCCGGGATTTGGATTACCGCCGGTCATGGTCTCAAAGGCGATGACGCCGACATCGGCGGTGGCATAGGATTGCACCACCGAGATGCCGCGTCCGCGATAGGCATCGCGCATGGCCGGAAACAACGCCCCGCCGGAAACCAGCGCCCTGGTGAGCGAGGAGATGTCGGCGCCGGTCTCGTCGGCATTGTCGAGGATGACCTTGAGGAAATCCGGCGTGCCGACATAGGCGGAGATTTTCAGCGCGGCGATGGCCGCAGCATGGGCCTCCGAATTACCGGGACCGGCCGGATAGACCAGACAACCAAGCGCCCGCGCCGCTTCGTCGAGAATGAATCCGCCCGGTGTCATGTGATAGCCGAAACAATTGATCACCACATCGCCGCTGGAAAAGCCTGCCGCGTGCAGCGAGCGTGCGCCGCCCCACGGGTCAGGTCCTGCGCCCTGCGGCTCCCAGATCGGCCCGGGCGACATGAACACGCGGCCATGGGCGATAGCGGGGGCCGGCACAAAACCGCCGAACGGCGGGTCTTCCGCCTGCAATTCCATCAGTCGCGCCTTGCGCAGCACCGGCAAGGCGGCGAGCGCCGTGCGCGAATCGACTGTTGACGGATCGATTGCGCCGAGATGTTTCGCCAAGCCGGGCGCGGCGGCGAGTGCGTTTTCCAGAAACGGTGCGAAGCGGGCGAAAAAATCACGCTCGCGATCATCAGGATCGCGGGTCTCCAGCGCGTCGTAGGCGGCAATGTCGGGCATGAAGCGGTTTCCTGACTTGTTTCCCTGTCCTGTTTAATCGGTTTTGCCGCGCGATTGAACCGGTGAAACCGTGCGCGCGCCCGCGTCGGCGGCAGGCGCGATCCAGCCCTTCGAGGTGCGCTCCGCCCGCTCCTCAGGATGAGGATTCAGGGTGGCATGATCGATGCAAAGTTCTGCTCAGCTGAACGACGTTTTGAACGCCGAGGCTGTGATTGACCGTCCTGCCGACCCGAAGGGGAGCGTACGCTCTTGTTGGCCTTCGATCTCTTCGATAATTCAGGAGGGCGCTGGCGCGCCCTACCCCCGCGGCCCCACAAAGCCGAACTGGTCTTTGAGCTGCGCCGCCAGCGCCTGTCCGTCCGCCTCGCTCATCGCCAGGAACGGTGGCCGCACATTGGCCCAACGCGGGTCGAGCCAGCCGGCAAGCAACCGCTTCTGCGCCGGGATCGGCGCATAATCCTGCATCGTCAGGCGGAATTTCTTCACCGCTTCATGCAACGCCACCGCCTTGTCGCGGTCACCGCCGTGATAGGTGCGGATCACTTCGGCAATTGCGCTGGCATTGAGGTTTGCCGTCGCAGAGATGCAGCCCGGCGCACCCAGATCGAGCGCTTCAATCAACGGCAGTTCGGCGCCGGGATAGACCGTAAGTCCTTCAATGCCAAGCAGCGCCTCGGTATTCTCCCAAACACCGGAACTGTCCTTGATGCCGACAATCTGCTGCGGAAAATCCGTCCGCAGACGGCGCACGACATCAACCGGAATGCCGACGCCGGCGACCTGCGGAATGTGATAGAGATAGATGCGCAGCGCATCCCTGTCGATCATCTCGATCAGTTTGGCGAAATAGGTGTAAAGTCCGTCATCGGCGACATTCTTGAAATAGAACGGCGGCAGGATCATCGCCCCGGCACAGCCCAGATCAACCGCATGGCGCGTCAGTTTGACCGTGTCCGGCAGGTTGGTCAGCCCGGTGCCCGGAATGAGCCTGGCCGGATCGATACCGGCCTTCACCAGCATTTCCAGGAGCGCCATGCGCTCCTGGATCCCCACCGACAGCGCTTCACCCGTCGTACCGAAGGGCGCCAGCCCGACGC
Organism: uncultured Afifella sp.; assembly: GCA_947259045.1. Lineage (GTDB taxonomy): Bacteria > Pseudomonadota > Alphaproteobacteria > Rhizobiales > Afifellaceae > CAMYKZ01. The sequence continues at coordinate 1,488 of CAMYKZ010000027.1, read as the reverse complement.
AGCCGCCAAGATCGCCATCGGCAAGCAGCCGTTTCGCATGCGCCAGATAGAGATCCTCGGCCACCGACAGATCGTCGTTGAACGGCGTCAGAACCGGCGCGATGATGCCCTTCAGGGCGTTGGACGATGTCGTGGTTTTATCGTGAACGGGCATATCCATGGGCTTGGCTCTCTTGATGCTGGCAGGTGATGGATTTGTTTACGTCCTCATCCGCCGTTCAGTCAAACGGAACGATGCAACCAACTCGGGGATTGGTCACGCTTCGAGCAAATTCGAATTGTTTGCTGTGGACAGATGCGCACGCCTGGTGCTTCTTCGAGAGCATCATAGAGAAAGAACCAGACGTGACCGTACGGGCTGCGAAACAACCGGATCTGAGGCTGGAACTCGCCCTGCTCGCGGGTCTCGCTGTGCTTTGGGGCTCATCCTACCTGTTCATCAAGGTTGCGGTCGAAACAATCCCGCCCTTCACCCTGATCGCCATGCGCGTCAGCATCGCCGCCGCTTTGTTGGTCACTGTCATGGCCTGGCACGGCGAAAAACTCCCCCGCGATCCGGCGACCTGGAGGAAACTCATGGTTCAGGCATTTTTCAACGCGACAGGCGCCTGGACCGTGCTTGCCTGGGGACAGCAATATGTCGATAGCGGCCTTGCCGGCGTGCTGAACTCGACGTCGCCGATTTTTGTGTTGTTCATCACCCTGATCCTGACCCGGCATGAAACATTGAGCGGCCGTAAATTTGCCGGCGCCCTGCTCGGCCTGACCGGCGTCGTGCTGATCGTCGGAGTCGATGTGCTCCAGGGTCTGGGGCAGCAGGTCGCCGCCCAGCTTGCCATCCTGCTCGGCGCCCTGCTCTATGCATGCGCGGCAATTTACGGCAAGAATTTCTCTCGCCTGCCGCCAACCGTGACGGCGTCCGGCACGATGATCTGCGCCGCTTTGTGCCTGCTGCCGCTGAGCCTCGTCATCGACCGGCCCTGGACCCTGTCGCCGTCATGGCAGTCGCTTCTGGCGGCCGCCGCTCTGGCGATATTCTGCACCGCCGGCGCATTGCTGATCTATTTCCGCCTGCTCAGGACACTTGGTTCCATGGGCGTCGCCAGCCAGGCCTATCTGCGTGCCGGCCTCAGCGTGGTGCTGGGCATGGTTCTGCTCGGCGAACAGATTACCTGGCTGGTCGGCCTGGGCCTTGTGGCGGCGATCCTCGGTGTTGCCGCAATCAATGCGCCGGCACGGTCTCGATAGAAAAAGCTATGAGGTTTCTCCGAGCCGATAACCGACATCCGGATAGGCTGACCGCCAGTCTTTCGGGCTGGTGCCGGTGACACGGCGAAATTCCCGATTGAAATTGGACTTTGTCTGAAATCCGGCTTCAAACATGATCTCCGTCACCGGCTGGCCGGATGAACCCAGAAGCCGGCAGGCTTCTCCGATCCGGAAATCATTGACATATTGCGAGACATTCTTGCCCGTGACCTGATTGAT
>CAMYKZ010000026.1 GCA_947259045.1 uncultured Afifella sp. | reverse complement strand
TTCCTTGATCGCCGCTTTTGTCAGCATGTCGACGGCACGGCCATAATCCGGCTTCTCCGTGCCTTCCATGATGCCCGGCTTTTCCTTGAACTGCCGGCGGACTTCCTCAACCACCGCCGAACCGGCCCGGCCGACAGCCATCATCGACATGCCGCCAAACAGGTACGGCAACAAACCGCCAAACAGCAGTCCGACCACGACATAGGGATTGGACAGCGAGAAGTCGACGGTCACGCCTTCAAAGAAGCTGCCCGGAGCCGCATTGGCCGCGAAGAACTTCAGATCTTCGGTATAGGCGGCAAACAGCACCAGCGCACCGAGACCGGCAGAACCGATCGCGTAGCCCTTGGTGACAGCCTTTGTCGTATTGCCGACGGCATCGAGCGCATCGGTCGTCTTGCGCACGTCTTCCGGGAGATCCGCCATTTCGGCAATACCGCCGGCATTATCCGTCACGGGACCGAATGCATCCAGCGCAACAACGAAGCCTGCCAGTGCAAGCATGGTCGCAACCGCAATAGCGATACCGAACAGGCCCGCCAGCGAATGGGTTGCCAGGATACCGACAATGATCACCAGTGCAGGCAGCGCCGTCGCCTCAAGCGAAACCGCAAGACCCTGGATCACATTGGTGCCATGGCCGGTCACCGAAGCCTGCGCGATCGACCGGACCGGACGATAATCGACGCCGGTATAATATTCGGTGATCCAGATAATCAGGCCGGTGACGGCGAGACCGATCAGGCCGCAATAATAAAGTTCGCGGGCATTGAACAGAACTTCGCCGTTGCGCGTATATTCGGTATCTGCGCCGAGCCATCCCCAGACAACAGCACCGATCGCGACTGCGGAGAGTACGGCAGTCACAATGAAGCCCTTGTACAAGGCGCCCATGATGGAATTGTTGGCGCCGAGCTTGACGAAGAACGTGCCGATAATCGAGGTCACGACACAGACCGCTCCGATCATCATCGGGAAGATCATCAGTTGCAGCGCCTGTTCTCCGGTAAAGAAGATCGATGCCAGAACCATGGTCGCGACGATTGTCACCGCATAGGTTTCGAAAAGATCGGCGGCCATGCCGGCACAGTCGCCGACATTGTCGCCGACATTATCGGCAATCGTCGCCGGGTTGCGCGGATCGTCTTCGGGAATGCCCGCTTCCACCTTGCCGACGAGATCGCCGCCGACATCAGCACCCTTGGTGAAGATACCACCGCCAAGACGGGCAAAGATCGAGATCAGGGAAGCGCCGAAGCCAAGCGCCACCAATGAGTCGATCACGACCCGGTCCGTCGGCGCGTGGCCCATTGGCCCGGTGAGGATCAAGAAGTAAACGGCAACCCCAAGCAGCGCCAGGCCCGCCACCAGCATACCGGTGATCGCACCCGCCTTGAACGCCACATCCAGGCCTGCACCAAGTGATTGCGAACCGGACAATATGGCGCCGATTGCAAAGCCGATTGCTGCAGTAATGCCAAGCTGCCACAAAGCAAGCAGGAAGACGATGATGCCGACACCGCCGATTGTCGCATACTGGCGGCTCAGATAGGCCGTAGCACCCTCACGAATGGCGGCGGCGATTTCCTGCATGCGCTGATTGCCGGCGTCGGATGCCATAACCGACTGGATGGCCCAGACAGCGTAAGCGATCGACGCCAAACCGCAGGCGATGATAAAATATAACGAAAGCATTGAAAGCCCCTTGGATAAAACCGGCAAGGCCGGTCACTCGAGTTTACTGGAACCGGAAATGTCCAGTCTCTTTGAATGCGGCGGGGTATTGACGAATAAAGCGGTCTCGTCAAGACCTACGATGGGCTCATCCAAAGGCTCGTTTCCGAATAAGAGCGAGCCGGCCCAGCGCCAGCAGGCAAAATACGGCCACGGGAAACACTGCAAGATTGACCAGGTTCCAGCCGCCAAAGACAAGAAGGTGGCCTGACGAAAGAGATGCCAGAGCAACGAAGCCGAAAACCAGAAAATCGTTCAATGCCTGAACGCGTTCCTTTTCTTCCGGCCGATAGGTCTGTGTCACAAGGGTCGTCCCGCCGATGAATCCGAAATTCCAGCCAATTCCGAGCAGCACCAGCGCAAGCCAGAAATGGCCAACGGAATAACCGCTCAGCGCAACCGCTGCACAGCCGATCAGAAGTATCATGCCGATGGCAACAATCCGTTCTGCACCAAACCGGGCGATCAGCGAGCCGGTAAAAAAACTCGGTCCAAACATGGCAAGAACATGCCATTGGATTCCCAGAACCGCCATATCCTGATGATGCCCCTGAGCAACCATGGCAAGCGGCGCCGCTGTCATCACAAGGCTCATCAACGCATAGGCACAAACCGCGCAGATGACGGCAATAATAAAACCGGACTGGCTGGCAATTTCGATCAGCCTGCGGCCCTTCTGCGCCGTCTCGTCAATCTTCGGTTTCGGAATATCAAGAAATATCAATACGAAGGCGCCGATGATTGCCAGAATGGATGCGGAAACATATGCGCCGGCAAACGGTAGCGGATCCAGCATGTCGCGGGTAAAAATTACTGTTTGCGGGCCGATGATCGCTGCGAATATTCCACCGATCAGGACCCACGATATCGCTTTCGGCCGAAAGGCCGGGCTGGAAATATCGGCAGCGGCAAACCGGAACTGATGAACGAATGCATTGGTCACACCGACCATGAACGAACCAAGTGCCAGCAGCCAGAAACTGGCAATCCCGATGGCGCCCGCCTCGACAAGACCGCCGAGCGCCGCAATCAGCATGCCGATTATGAAACCGGCACGGCGCCCGACGCGCCGCATAAGCAGTGCTGCAGGGACGGCGCCACAGGCGGTACCCAGAACAAAAGTCGTTATCGGAACCGTTGCAAGACCCTTGTCGTCGCCAAGCAAATAAAATGCAGCAAGAGAAGATATGGCGATATTGATCGGCGCTCCGGCACCGCCAATCGCCTGCGCTATGGCCAGAACCACCACATTCCGCTTGGCGCGCGAATCGTCATATTGCACATCGCCGGTGGGCGTCCGGATTGCCGCTGGGCTGCTCATGAGAGAAACATTCTATTGTTCGCGGTGAACATAAGCGCGGTCACCCAACGCCAATTCACGTCCATCTTTTATCACTTGCACAGGACCTTTCCCTTCCGCAAGCCATCCGATCCGGCTGACCGGGATGCCGGCCGATAGTCCGGCTTTTTCAAATGCCTCCGCGTTCCCCGGAGATATGCTTGCAAGGATTTCATAATCATCGCCGCCGGTGATCAGCCTTTGCGCAACGGGTCCGTCAGCGAATTCCTTCAACCCTTCTGACAGCGGGATATCGTCAAATATGATGGTACCGGTGCAACCCGATGCCGCAGTGAGCTTGTCGGCATCGCCGACAAGGCCATCCGATACATCCATCGCAGCATTGGCGTAGTCGCGGATTGCGTGTGTCAGTGCAACGGCCGGCTGCGGCAGCCGATATCGCATCATGCAATTCTGCGCTTTTTCCGCATCCAGTCCGTGAAACGGACTTTCAGGATCGACGAGGAGTTCCAGCCCCGCAAACGCTGCGCCGATCGCTCCGCTTACGTACAGATAATCGCCGGCCACGGCGCGAAAACGGTGCACCATCCGGCCGCTCGGAACGGTGCCGATGGCCGTAACCGAGACAACCGTCGCGCCGGTGGTCGAAATCGTGTCACCGCCAAGCAACCTGATCCCGTAGAGCTTCTGGTCGCCGGCCAGGCCATCGGCAAATGCCGCCAGCCATTCGTCGGTGACATCAGGACCGAGCGCGATATTCAGGCTGTAGCCGAACGGATCGGCACCTTTGCTGGCAAGATCTGAAAGATTGACCCGCAACGCCTTGCGGGCAATGGTATCGGGTGGATCGTCGGGCAGGAAATGAACACCTGAGGCAACCATGTCGGAGGTTATCACCTGATCCAATCCAGCTTCCGGAACGATCCGCGCGGCATCGTCGGACAGATCAAACGCCCCCTCCCCGGCAAGCGGCCGGAAATAGCGTTCAATAACAGTCAGTTCATCTGATCGCGACATCGCATCAACGGGTCAATTTGCCGGCTTTGCCGGAAAATCATTCGGCCGTGCAGAGCGCGCAATCGAATCCAGAACGGCATTGACCAGCCCCGGTTCCTCGTCTTCAAAAAACGCCCGGCTGATATCGAGATATTCATTGATGATCACACGGGCCGGAATATCGGGTTTCTGCTGCAATTCAAAGACGCCGCACCGCAATATCGCCCGAAGCGTCAGATCAATACGGCTCAGCGGCCAGGTGTCCGGCAAGGCTGTGTGAATGGCCGGGTCAATCACCTTCTGCTGTTCAACAACGCCGCCGACAACTTGTCGGAAAAACCCGGCATCGGCAGGGCGCATGGCGTCGCCCTCGATCTCGCTACCAAGGCGGTGCGCCTCAAACTCGGCTACAACCGATTGCAGGCCGCCGCCGCCGACATCCATCTGGTAGAGTGCCTGTACGGCTGCCAGCCGGGCAGCGCCGCGCTGGTTGGCACCCTTGATTGTCACGTCCTGTCCAGATCCCGGCATCGTCATGAAAATCCAAATTGCTGGCGAAGATCCGCCATTTTGATCGCAGCCTTTGCTGCCACGCCACCCTTGTTCTTTTCCGATACCCTGGCTCTCGCCCAGGCTTGATCGCGATTCTCAACGGTCAGGATACCATTGCCGACGGCAAGCGATTTCTCCACCGTCAGCGCCAGGATGCTTCGCGCCGATTCATTGGCGACGATATCATAATGGCTTGTCTCACCGCGGATCACGCATCCAAGCAGAATGTGCCCGTCAAACTGCGACTTTCCGGAATTGACGATCATCGACAAAACGGCAGGAATTTCCAGAACACCGGGCACGAATATCCGTTCATAGGTCGCGTCGATCGCCTTGAGTTCGGCCTCTGCGCCTTCTGCAAGAGCATTGGCGATGTCGCTATAGAACCGCGCCTCCAGAATTGAATAATGTCCGCTCATCAATTTCCCCAGACTGAACTGTTCATGCCGCTTTTCCTGCCCCTGGATATGTGCTCAGCCGATCGAGATATCGCGCAAACAGATCGACTTCCAGGTTGACCGTGTCGCCGGCAACTCTCTCGCCCCATGTCGTCACCTGAAGCGAATGCGGGATCAGCATGACGGTAAAGTTCCGACCGTCTACGCCATTGACCGTCAGCGATGTTCCGTCAAGTGCCACAGATCCTTTTGCTGCAATGAAGCGGGCAAACGCGTCAGGCGCATCAAATGTAAACCGGGCCATATCGGTTTCATCGGATCTATCGACGATCCGTGCAACACCGTCAATATGTCCGGTTACGATATGGCCGCCAAGTTCGTCACCCGCTTTCAGCGCCCGCTCCAGATTGATCCGCTGACCAACGCGCCAGTTCGCCATGGTGGTGCAATTCAGCGTTTCCGACGAGGCTTCAACGTCGAATACGCACCCGTCCGCCGTTCCTGACACGGCAATGACCGTCAGACAGATCCCGGCGCAGGCAATCGAAGCGCCCAGATCGATTGTCGCCGCATCATAGGCGCTGGCAATACCAAGCCGCACTCCGGCGGCCCGTTCGTCAATGGCCAGTATCTTGCCGGTATCGGAGATAATTCCTGTAAACATCTCTCATTCAACCTTTCGGTAGCGAACCATCAGGTCGTCGCCAAACCGGCGCCGGCCAGTCATTCGAAACTGCGCTTCGTCGTCAAACACCGACAGCGGAAGGCCGGCAAGTGCCGGGATACCACCGGCACCGATGACTGCGGGGCTGCGAAACAGGATCACGTCGTCGATCAATCGTTCGGTAACCAATGATGCTGCGACATGGGCGCCGCCTTCGACAAGAACGCGCGTCAGTCCATATTCGGCCAATCGGTTCATTGCTGCAGCAAGGTCCAGCCCGCCGCCTGCGACCGGTGCTGCGATTGTCTCCACATGGTCGGCAAATGCAGCCGCCGGGTCCGGTTCTGTGTCCTTGCCGACAAGTCTGATAACGGGGACATTATCGGCTGCAAATATCGCCGCATCGGGTTTCAACTGCCCTTTCGTGTCAAGGACGATGCGCACCGGCGACCGCTTCTCCAGACCAGGCAGCCGGCAAGTCAACTTCGGATTGTCGGATTGAACGGTTCTGCGGCCAACCAGGATCGCATCATAACGCGACCGAAGCGCATGCACATGCCTGGAAGCCCTTTTTCCGGTGATCGCCACCTGCCCGCCGGTTTCACGGCCGATCATGCCATCGCCTGAGACCGCCATTTTCAATGTGATCCAGGGCCGACCGGCCTGCGCCCGCGATATATGGCCTGCATGCGCCTTGCGGGCGCAGGCCTGCCCGACCAGTTCACAGGTTATCCCGGCCGCCTCCAGCGCTGCAATTCCCTGCCCGCTGACGCGGTCATCCGGATCGATTGTTCCGATGACGACACGGCTGATGCCGGCCGCGATCAAGGCATCGGCACAAGGCGGTGTCTTGCCATGGTGGACACATGGTTCGAGCGAAACATAAAGCGTCGCGCCGACCGCATCCGTGCCGGCGGCGGCAAGGGCCTGCTGTTCGGCATGGGGCCGCCCGCCGGGGGCTGTCCGGCCAACCGCCCGCACCTGGCCGTGTTTGACCAGAACAGCGCCAACGGCCGGATTGGGCCAGGTGGTTCCGAGCGCACCGGCGCCAATCCGGATCGCCGCATTCATCATCCGCTGGTCGATTGCACCCGCGTCAGACGACCTGCCTTTGTCAGGCATCCTCATCTGCTTTTACCGAATTCAGATCCGCCTCGTCGGAGGACAATTCATCGAGAACGGCTTCAAAGTCCTTGGCTTCGCGGAAATTGCGATAAACCGACGCGAACCGCACATAGGCAACGTCATCAAGCGCCTTCAGACCATCCATGATCAGCAGACCGACTTCCTCAGACGGAACGTCACTCTCACCACGGCCTTCCAGCTGCCGGACCACCCCGGACACCATGCGCTCAACCCGCTCCGGCTCCACGGCCCGCTTACGCACGGCGATCTGGACTGAGCGTGCCACCTTGTCGCGATCGAACGGAACCCGCTTGCCGGACCGTTTCACGACAGTCAGCTCGCGCAGCTGGACCCGTTCAAATGTTGTGAAGCGACCACCGCAATCACCGCAAATGCGGCGTCGGCGGATTGCCGATGCATCTTCCGTCGGCCGCGAATCCTTCACCTGACTGTTATCTGCACTGCAATAAGGACATTTCATCGTCAGCGCCTAGTTCTGGTAGATCGGAAACCGGTCCGTCAGGGCGATCACCTTGGTTTTGACAGATTGCTCGACGGTGTCATTGGCATCAGCGCCATTGGCCGCAAGGCCATCCAGCACTTCGTTGATAAGATTGCCGATTTCCTGAAACTCGGCAATCCCGAATCCGCGCGTGGTGCCGGCCGGGGTGCCGAGCCGGATGCCCGATGTCACCATCGGCTTTTCAGGGTCGAAGGGAACGCCGTTCTTGTTACAGGTAATGTTTGCCCGGCCAAGCGATGCCTCAACAACATTCCCCGTCAGAGCCTTCGGCCGAAGATCGACCAGCATCAGATGATTGTCGGTGCCGCCGGACACGATATCGCAACCGCCTTTCTGCAAGGTCTCCGCCAATGCCTTGGCATTGGCCACCACATTCTGTGCATACACCTTGAAATCCGGCCTGAGCGCTTCGCCGAACGCCACGGCCTTGGCTGCGATAACATGCATCAGCGGGCCGCCCTGAAGCCCGGGGAAAACCGCCGAATTCAACTTCTTGGCAATCGCTTCATCATCCGTCAGCACAAGACCGCCCCGCGGCCCGCGCAACGTCTTGTGGGTGGTCGACGTCGCCACATGGGCATAGGGAAACGGGCTTGGATGCTGCCCGGCTGCCACGAGGCCCGCAAAATGGGCCATGTCAACCAACAGGTACGCCCCGACACGATCGGCGATTTCGCGGAAACGCCTGAAATCGAACGTCCGGCTATAGGCTGATCCGCCGGCAATGATGATTTTCGGCCGATGTTCGTCCGCCAGCGCTTCCATCTGGTCGAAATCGATCCGCGAGTCCTGCTGCCGGACGCCATATTGCACCGAATTGAACCATTTGCCCGACAGGTTTGGCTTCGCACCATGTGTCAGGTGCCCACCGGCATCCAGACTGAGACCGAGGATGGTATCGCCCGGCTGCGCCAGTGCAAGGAACACAGCCTGATTGGCCTGGCTGCCCGAACTTGGCTGGACGTTGGCGAATTCACAGCCAAACAGGCGCTTTACCCGGTCGATCGCCAGGTTTTCTGCAACATCGACATATTCACAGCCGCCATAATAGCGCCGACCGGGATAACCTTCGGCATATTTGTTGGTCATGATTGAACCCTGCGCCTCAAGAACAGCGCGCGAGACGATGTTTTCAGACGCAATCAGTTCGATCTCGTGCTGCTGACGACCCAGTTCATTGTCGATGGCAGTGGCAATCTCCGGGTCGCCGTCGGCAAGACGCGTTGAAAAGAATGCCGCGGTCTCGACATCAGTCTTGGCTATATTCGGGGCCATGTTCTGGGCTGTGTTCGGGTCTGACATGATCGGGAGCTTCCACAAAATGTCGTTGCAATAAGGCGCCTGGGCCCTGGATTATCTGGCGGATAACACAGACGACAGACCGCGCCAAGCAATGCCTGCGGCGCACAACGACGCATATGGGCATATCGAAATATCCAGGCTTTGCCCGACGGCGGGTGGAAACACCCCCCGTATTATTGCGGGATGGGTGATCCGATAAGCTCTTCTGGCTGGTTAAGGGCAACCGTGCCAATGCTGTCATAATTGTAGATGTCGTTGCGGAAATGAACGACCCCGTTCCCTGTCGTCCAGGCCGTGAAATAGGCTGTATAAAGTTCCGGCATATCCTGAACTTCCACATCCAGGCGCTCGCCTGACCGGATTGTCCGGTCGACTTCAGCCCGGTTGTAACCGTTATCGCGCAAGATCCAGCTTACCAGTTCGCGCACATTGTGGACCCGCACACAGCCCGATGATTCAAACCGGTAGTCAGACCCGAACAGGCCCTTCGAGGGTGTGTCATGCAGGAATACCGCATGGGGGTTATGAAAATTCATCCGGATCGACCCCAGCGAATTCTGATCGCCGGGATCCTGCCGGAACATGTAGTCCACGGCTTCATCGGTCGTCCAGTCGACTTGCTCCGGTTGCAGTTCGTCGCCAGCCTGATTGTAAATCCGGATACGGTTCTTGGCCAGATAATCCGGCTGCTTCTGCATTTTCGGGATCAGATCCTTGCGAATGATGCTTTTTGGAACCGTCCAGAACGGGTTGAAATTGATCTGATGGATTTTGCTTGAGAGCAGCGGCGTCTGCCGGTCGACCTTGCCGACAACGGCTGTATGGCGGGACACAACCTGGCCCGCCTCGACAGCTTCCATCTGGGCGCCCGGAACATTCACAAGAATGTAACGAGTGGCGGGAATTCCCAATGCCTTGATCCGCTCCAGATTGACGATCAACTGGTTGAGCCGCGTCTCCGCGGGCACATTCAGAGCCTTCAGCGTTCCGTCGCCCACAACGCCGTCAGCCGGCAGTCCATGCCGTTCCTGAAAACGCATCACAGCATCTTTGACGTAGGAATCAAACGCGTCACCACCGCCGGTCTGTCGCAGGTCACCGGAGGCCACCAGTCTGCGGCGCAACGGCGTGACATTCGCGTGCTGCATACCAAGTTTCAACTGGGTATCGGAAGGAACGCCGCCCCATCCGCCCCTGGAAACGAGGTCCTGATAGACAAAAATAGCCTGTTCCATTGCCGGAACCGTCTGTTCAGAGAGGATTGGGGTGGTGGTCAGTACCGGGCGCGTGGACGTTTCGCCGCCATCAAAGGATTGCTGCCATTCACTCTGGCGCAGGGCGCCCTTGTCCGTATTCTGAGCGGACGCAATCGCAGGCAGACCCGCAACCGCCACAAACAGCGCCAATCGTGCAAACATCAATTTTCTCCGCATAAAGTTTTCCGCCAAACCAAATCGAATCCGTTTCACAAACATATACCGGATTTCGCCAGCGTCCGTTCAATTCCATTTGACCGCATCCGGCGGGATTCTCAGATTGCTGCCAATAACGCGACAAACCCGAAAATTTCAACCTGAATGCGCAGGGACATTGGCGGGTGAACATATAGCCAACACACGAGCAATGTGGCCACAGCGTGTCTGAACGACAAGGGTCCGATCGGAATTAACATAAAAAAAGCCCGGCCGAAGCCGGGCTTTTGTCCCCAAGTCCCCCAAAAAAATCGTGAAATCAGAGGCGATAGAGAATTTGGTCTGTCCAGAAACGCTCGAGGCGTTGCAATGAACGGTTGAGCAGGTGGAAATCGTCCGGCGTAACGCCACCGACTTTTTCGATTGAATTGATGTGCCGGTCGTACAGGTCATTGACGATTGTCGCGACCGCCTGGCCTTTTTCCGTCAGCGAAACCCGCACGGAGCGCCGGTCGACGCGAGACCGCTGGTGATGGATATAACCGGCATCAACCAGTTTTTTCAGATTATAGGATACGTTTGACCCCAGATAATAGCCGCGGCTGCGCAATTCGCCCGCCGTCAGTTCCGCATCGCCGATATTGAAAAGAAGCAGTGCCTGGACACTGTTGACATCAGACCGGCCCATCCGGTCGAATTCGTCCTTGATAACATCCAGCAAGCGCCTGTGCAGCCGCTCCACCAGTGTCAATGCATCAAGGTAAAGTACCTTCAGTTCTTCAGCACTCATTTCCGTTTTTTGAACAGCCTCACCGGCTGTTTCCGCTACCATCGTCATTACGCCACTCCGTCCACTGTTCCGGTGGAATTTCCCCACTCATCAGTCACGTTAGTATCTGGTTTGGCTAAACATGTGCTTAAGTAACAAGCTTAATCAAAGGTTTATGGAAACAGAGTAAATATATTACTGATTAGTCATTGGCGGCTGACAGGAATTTAAAAATCCCCGAGAAATCAACGTCCTGATGTCCTTCATTACAATACATGTTATAAAGTTGACCGGCAAGCGAACCCAGCGGAGTTGACGCTCCCGTTGCTTTTGATGCTTCATTTGCAAGGTTTAAATCTTTTAACATCATGGCCGCGGTGAACCCTGCCGCATAATCGCGATTGGCCGGAGACGCGGGCACCGGCCCCGGAACCGGGCAATAACTCGTCAGCGACCAGCACTGGCCGGACGCGGTGGAAGCGATGTCGAAAAGCTTCTGCCGGTCCAGCTCCAGGCGGTCAGCCAGCGCAAACGCCTCGCTGACGCCGATCATGGAAATGCCCAGGATCATGTTGTTGCAGATCTTGGCGGCCTGGCCGTTTCCGGCTTTACCGGCATGCACGATCGTTTTTCCCATGATCCGCAGCATCGGTTCAGCAGCGGCAAATGCAACTTCTGATCCGCCCACCATGAAGGTCAAGGTACCGCCGATAGCCCCTGTGACACCGCCGGATACAGGCGCATCAAGCATCGAATAGCCTTTTTTCGCTGCTGCCTGCACCACCCGCCTCGCGGTCGCCACATCAATGGTCGAACAATCCACCAGGGTCGCACCGGGCCTGGCGTTGGAAAATACGCCCGTGTCGGAACCGTAAACGATTTCCACCTGCTTGCCGGCCGGCAACATGGTAAATATGAATTCTGCGCCGGCTGAGGCCTCCGCAACTGAAATGGCCGGCGAACCGCCGTCACGCTCCAGTTTGTTGACAAGATCTTCAGTCAGATCGAATCCCGTCACGTCATGGCCGGCCTTGACCAGATTGGCGGCCATCGGCCCGCCCATATTTCCAAGTCCAATAAAACCCACTTTGGCCATCGCAAGAATCCTCCTGAAACGTCAATCCAAAACTGTCAGCTCAATTGCCGGGCCCGGTACCAGTCCACGCCCGACAACAGAAGAAACAGCCCGAACAGAATAAGATGAATCGAGACGCGCTCCGGATAGGCGCCAAACCGGTCGGCCAGCAACGTGTACATGGTGCATTCCACCAACACCGCCACGGCCCACATGACCGGCCCCCAGGTTGCGCCGATCCACAGACCGACTGAGGCAAACAGGTCTATAAACACAAGCGCCAGAACCGCGGAGCGCCAATGCATGTCGAGCGTCATAAAACTCTGACCGTCAAGGGTGATGCCGAAAATCAGACCGGCGCGCAGCAGCCCGGCAACGAGCAGCATCATGGCGACAAAACGGACATAGACCTGTGTCAGCCTGATACCGATATCTTCTTCCGCCGTCGGGGCGCCAAGCACGTCGCTTGACCGTTTTACCGGTGTCATCAAATAAGCTCCTTGTCCATTCGGCCTATCATCATTGTCATGACCCGCCAACTGTCACCAGTTCTTCGGTTGCGTCCAGTGGTTCGAAATAGCGGTCGATCGACGCCTTATCCAGATCGCCGAGCGTTGCCGGGGTCCAGACCGGCTTGCGGTCCTTGTCGATGATCTGCGCCCGCACACCTTCATAAAAATCGTCACCGTCAAGAACACGGCTGACGATGCGGAATTCCGTCCTCATGCAATCGGCAAAACTCTGGCCGGCACCGATCCGCATTTGCCGAAGCGCGATCGCCAGGCTCGTCGGCGACATGCGCGCAAAGGCCTTTGCGGACCGCTCAGCCTCCGGCCATCCGCCGGCGCCGGTATTTGCAAGGCGTTGGGCAATGGCCGTCAGATCGTCGCCGCGAAATATCTCCGAGATCACCGGCTGGTGGGCCGCCGCCGCGGATTGCGTTTCAGGCGTCACCGCAAACAATTGCAACACGGCATCCGTGTCGCCTGATGCGGCAAGCGCATCGACGATGTCATCGAAACGCTCACCCTCGCCCGCCTGGGTGGCGATCCCTGACCAGCAGCAATCGGCCTGCCCCATCTGCGCGCCGGTCAACGCCAGCCATGTCCCGGTTTCGCCCGGCAACCGCGGCAGAAACCACGTCGCGCCGACATCGGGAAAAAAACCGATACCCACTTCCGGCATGGCGAAACGGATATTGCGCCCGGCCACGCGGTGGCTGCCGTTGATGGAGACGCCGACGCCGCCGCCCATCACAATGCCGTCAATCAGCGCGATATAAGGTTTGGGATAGGTCTTGATGCGGATGTTGAGGCAGTATTCGTCAGCGAAAAACCGGGTCTGCTTTTCCCCCTCGCCGCGCTTGGCTTTTAGCCCCGCTTCATAGAGATCGCGAATATCGCCGCCGGCGGAGAACGCTTTCGGGTCGTCGGAGCGGATCACGATATGGGCAATTGCCGGATCATGCTCCCACCCGTTCAGAGCGTCGCCAAGCTCCAGCACCATTTGGTGGGTCAGCGCATTGAGGGCATGACCGCGGGTCAGCGTCACGACGCCTGCATGACCCAGAACGCCAAAGCGGATATCAGCTGGCATGGGCATCTCCGCTTTCAGTGGATCTGTCTTTCACCGCCCGCTCGCCGAACAGAAGCAGCGACGCCATGGTGACGCCATAACCCCACAACATCCACGAGCCGTATCCGGCAGCCAGACGGCCGCCGATATTGGGATAGATCAGGCCGAACAGCATGGTGATGAAAGCATCGCCAAACAGCCCCGGCACAACAAGCGCGATGCCAAACGGCCAGAGCACTTCGCGCGACGGGCAGAACCAGCGCACGACAAACCAGACGGCAATCGCCGAACTGACCGTCATCCAGGCAAAGCCGAACAGCAGCGTCAACGGCACTTCATCGAGAAACCACTGGCCGGTGAACCGGAAGAATATCCGTGCAATCAGCCAGACACAGACCCCGACAATCAAACCCCGGACCACGCCGGCGGGAAAAAAACCGCTCAAACGGCTCATCGGCCTCATTCCCTTAGCAGATTGCGGGAAATGATCACCCGCATGATCTCGTTGGTGCCTTCAAGGATCTGATGCACCCGAAGGTCGCGCAACAGCCGTTCCAGCGGGTAATCGCGCAGATAGCCATAACCGCCATGCAATTGCAGCGCCTGGTTGACGATGTCGAAGCCGGCGTCGGTGGCAAACCGCTTGGCCATCGCCGCCGCCTGGGTGGCGCCGGGATCCTTGCCGTCAAGCAGCCAGGCAGCACGGTGCACCATCAGACGCGCCGCTTCCAGGTCGGTCGCCATATCGGCAAGGCGAAACTGCAGTCCCTGAAATTCGGCCAGCCGCTGGCCGAACTGTTTGCGGTCCTTCAGATAATCCACCGTGCGCTCAAGGCTCGCCGCCGCCGCGCCGACCGAACAGGCGGCGATATTGATCCGCCCGCCATCCAGCCCGGCCATGGCAATGCGAAATCCGTTCCCCTCACCGCCGACCAGGTTGGCGGCCGGCACCCGGCAATCCTCCATGATCACCTGGGCGGTCGGCTGGCTTTTCCAGCCGAGTTTCTGCTCCTGTGCGCCAAATGAAAGGCCGGCGCTGTTTTTCGGCACGGCAAAACAGGAAATGCCGGACGGCCCCTCGCCGCCGGTGCGCGCCATCACGACATAGATATCGGCCGCGCCGCCGCCTGAGATAAAGGCCTTTGTCCCGTTCAGAACATAATTATCGCCGTCGAGCACTGCTTTTGTCTTCAGCGCTGCAGCGTCGGACCCCGAACCCGGTTCCGTCAGGCAATAGGCTGCAAAATGCCGCATGGAACAAAGGTCTGGCAAAAGCCGCCGGCGCTGATCATCGTCGCCAAACCGGTCGATCATCCATGACGCCATATTGTGGATGGAGATATAAGCAGCCGTCGACGGACAGGCTCGAGACAACGCTTCAAACACCAGCGCGGCATCAAGCCGCGTCAGCCCGGACCCGCCGACATCGTCGCCGACATAAAGCCCTGCAAAACCGAGTGCCGCCGCCGCCCGCAGGGTTTCGACGGGAAACATCGCCTCTTCGTCCCACTCGCGGGCATGGGGTTCCATCTCGTCGCGGGCGAATGCCTCTGCAACAGCCTGAAACTGCCTCTGTTCTTCGCTGAGCTGAAAATCCATCCGCGCCTCTGTGTCTGGGATCAGCACTTAGAAGGGCGATGGGGACACGTCAATTCGTTGCCGTCAATCTCTTCAGACCGACAACATCCGCAAACGGAAAACGGTCCGGAAAAATCCGGACCGCTGATTGTCCGGTCGGTTCGCCTGAGGCTACGGCCGGATATACATATAGCCCTTCGACTGCAGCTCGGCGATGCGCACCACGCCGCCTTCGTCACGCTGGAACATGTTCGGCAGGAGGTCGGCGATCTGCACCGCCTGTGCCCGCATCGTATTGCCGCAGGCTTCGAACTGCACGCCCTGCCCCTGCAGCGCGACGACGCGCTTGGACATTTTTTCTTCCGCGTTCATTTCATGGAACGCCTTCAGCGCCGGACCGTGCGCCACCAGAATGATCTCGACATTCTCCGGCCCGCCGACGCCCTTGATATGGTTGGCGATATTGCCAAGCGTGAAATTGACCTTTTCAAGCTCGGAGACATGATAGACGACTTTCAGTTTTTCGCCGGCGAACGCGCCGGCGATGGTGAAAAATGCGATGGCGACGGCCGCCAGCAGACCTGTGAATTTTGTCATTTTTGTTTTCTCCCTTTGCATCGGCATAAACACCCGATGGTCAAAATGATATTCGATTTCATGAATGTATCAAAGAGAGCGAGCAGGAGTTGTTATCACGTTCCCGTTAGCGCCGGGGCCGTCAGGTGGCACGCTTGAACCTTCGGCGCGAAAGCGTTTTGATGGAGTTTTCAATCAACAACAATTCGGTGATAAGATCGGAGTGCCGAATTTCGAATTGCAATGGATTACCCATGACCGCCCCGTTCAAACCCACCCCCGACATCGACCGCATCACAGGCAACACCCGCCTGCGGCGCAACCGCCGTACCGACTGGTCGCGCCGGATGGTGCGCGAAAATTCGCTCAGCGTCGACGATCTGATCTGGCCTTTGTTTGTCGTTGACGGCCACGGCAAGCGCGAGCAGGTTGCGTCCATGCCGGGCGTCGAACGGCTCAGCGTCGATCAGGCGGTCGGCGAGGCGGAACGGGCAGCCAAACTCGGCATCCCGCTGATCGCACTGTTTCCCTATACCGATCCGGGCAAGCGCGACGAGGCCGGCTCCGAAGCACTCAACCCGGAAAACCTGGTCTGTTCAGCCTGCCGCGCCATCAAGGCGCACGTGCCCGACATCGGCATCATGATCGACGTGGCGCTCGATCCCTATACCAGCCATGGCCATGACGGGCTGATGGACGGCGAGCGCATCGTCAATGACGAGAGCGTCGCCGTCCTGGTGCAGCAGGCGATGATCCAGGCGGAGGCCGGCGCCGATATTATCGGCCCCTCCGACATGATGGACGGACGCGTCGGGGCGATCCGGGAGGCGCTTGACCATGCGGCCTATGCCGATGTCCAGATCATGGCCTATACCGCCAAGTACGCTTCGGCCTTTTACGGCCCGTTCCGCGACGCGGTCGGCTCGTCGGGCACGCTGATCGGCGACAAGCGCACCTACCAGATGGACCCGGCCAATGGCGACGAGGCTCTGCGTGAGGCGGAGCGCGATATCGCCGAGGGCGCCGACATGATCATGGTCAAGCCCGGCATGCCCTATCTCGACATTCTGTGGCGGCTGAAGGAGGCTTTCGCCATGCCGACCTTCGCCTATCAGGTGTCCGGCGAATTCGCCATGATCCATGCCGCCGCCCAAAACGGCTGGATCGACGGCGACAAAGCGATGCTGGAAAGCCTCACCGCTTTCAAGCGCGCCGGCGCCGACGGCATTCTCACCTATTTCGCCCCGAAGGTTTCGGAGATGCTGGCGTCCGGCTGACTGGATTTTCCCGCCAAACTTGAAAATGCGGCAGGTCCCGCCCACATGAACGGCGAAGGAGATCCGCACATGAATTCGGCGACTGACCCAATGGAACCCGTGACAATCAATATCGACAAAAGGCCTGACCGGCTCAACAATGTCCGCACCAGCCGGGTGTTGGCATTGGCCGTCGACACCGTTCTGATCATGGTTCTCATGGGCGTCGCCTTTGTGGTGATCACCGTTCTCGGCCTGATCACATTCGGGCTCGGCTGGCTGCTTTATTTCATTGTCTGGCCGGCCGTTGCACTGGCGTATTATTTCTTCACACTGGGCATGACCGGCTCAACGCCCGGCATGAGCATGTTTGCAATCGAACTGCGCGACGCCGACGGCGGCCGCCCGCACCCGGTGATCGGCCTCGCCCATCCGGTATTCTTCTGGTTCAGCCTCGGCATCGTGCCCTTGTTCCTGGCCTCCGTCGTGGTCTCGCTGCTGGATGAGAAAAAGCGCATGTTGCACGATATCGTGCTGCGCACGGTGATGGTTCGGCGGTGAACTGTGAATAACCTGCACCACTGAATGGTGAACGCGGTCAATGCAACGAAGCTGAGGCAGGTTGAATGAAAAACCAAAATGCGTTCGGTCCCTGTACGCCGTTTTTCATCGTGGCGAATGTGGCGGCATCCATTGGCCATTACACGCAAAAACTTGGATTTGAATGCCGTTTCACATCGCCCGGCCAGGATCCGTTCTTTGCCATTGTCGGTCGCGGGTTAGCGCAGATCATGGTCAAGAATGTGGGCGATGAAGTTCCACCGTCCCCTAATCATCAAATGCATGAATGGGCACCGTGGGACGCATTCATTCATGTGCAGGATCCTGATGCGCTCGCCCGGGAAATTCAGGCCAGTCACGTCGAGTTTCATCAGCGGCTGGGCAATACCGAAGACGGCCTAAGAGGGTTCTCGATCAAAGATCCTGACAATTATGTCTGTTTTTTCGGGCGTCCTGCCTGAATTGCCATGCCGCCCATGGGCATGATGACGCGGAAGCTCAGGTGTTCAGCAGGCTGCCATCGGCGGACGTGCGGCCTTATTGTTTCGCAAGCGCGGCGGTCCGAACCGCCGCAGCCCAAACTGCTCAACCAGTAACCACGAGGCTTGCCCGGATCCATATTGGAGGCATCTGACCTCCGATCACAGGCCTTATGGCAGCTTGCATGGCCGCTTGACCCCGCTGAAGGACAAATAGAGCCCGGTGCTTGGGTCGAAGCTGTTATACTTTCTGGCGCAGGCGGCATTGCGCTCCGATGATGCTACCGGCTCTTCCGCCGGACGGGCCGCGCCGGCGACCAGCGGTTTTGCAAAACTGCCGGGGGCTTCGATCGGCGTCGTCACACCGGCTTTTTCGTACCAGAAAGCCGCCTGTTCGGGGTCCGGCTTGAGACCTGCTACAGGAAGGTGCGCATAGACATTCGGATCATACGTCATGGCGACCCCCTTCGCGCCGCGCCGGTCACCCGCCTCCGCAATACGCATGAACAGCAGACGCGCAGCCACAATGTCGCCGGCCTCCAGCAGTTCCGCTCCGCGGTCGAGATAGCGTTCAATCTGTGCCTCCGACAGGGACGGCGCAACCGGTTGCCGGGATACGCCGGCGGTCGGTTCATCCGCCTGGGCGATCTGCCGCAATGCCGGCTTTTCCGCACGGACTTCAACTGTTTCTGTCGAAGGCAGCGGCGATGCGGGCATGGCGAACGCGGCGCGGGTGAACGCGGCCTGGCGGACAGCCGTTTTGCGCAAATCAGGTGCCGGTCCGTGTCCTGCGGCAGCAGCCGATTGTGCTTTTTCTGCGATATCAGGCTCACTGCCGGCCGCCCGTGGCACGACCTTCGGTGCAGCGGATGCAACAAACGGTTTTTTTGACACGGTCGTGATTGCCGCTGTTGTCTGCGGCGGAGAGCTCAGGGGCTCAGCACCCGATTTCCCGACATCCGTCTTCGTGTCTGCCGATATTCCAGGGACAATTCCGCCGACGGATTTCGGCAGCAGATTGTTCAGCGGTTCAACGAGGATGAATGCAGCCAAAAGACCGGCGGCAATCGAGATGTTGGCGCCAAGACTCCACAACAATCTGCGACCGATACCGGCACGTGCCTTGACCTGCTTTTCCGGAGAATGCGATTGTTCGACCTTCGGTTTGCGATGCATCGGCCGCGGGCGTCGCGTCCGCGGCTTCTGATTTGGCGCCAGTTTGCTCGCCATACCTCTGGCGGCGGTTTCTTCAAGACGATTGCCCTCGATTGACGGGCGCCTTGCGCGCACCGGCGCACTTCCGACATCGGTTTCGGGCCGACCGGTCAAACCGGCGATCAGATCTTCGAAAATGTCATCGTCCGCGGCCGGATAAACCGGCCCCTCGTCAGCGAATGCCTGGCTGCGGGCGCCATTATTCGGCTGCGCTGCCCGTATCGGCCTGTTTTTCATTACCATACCGGATCTCTCTGTTACGCTACCGGTCCAATCCCCTCATGTTGCCGCTTTATCAAATCGTCCGCTGTTTTCTGTTTGCAGTTTGTATTGCACCAGACACCAATCCCCATACCCGTCAAACAAAACGTCCTCCTGATGCAGTAAAACGGCATACTGCCTGAATTCCCTGTCAGAGTTGGTCAAATAACATCATGTGCGTTTTGCACGCCCTCTCCTGCGACAACTTGCAATACGCCAGCTGCACCCGAAATCGCGTTGCAACAATCAGGCGCAATATGGACTATTGCTGACGATATGGGCGATATAAAGGTCGCCCTGTTCCTGTTGCCGGGCGTTTGATTCATCCCGCAAATTCCGCAGTTTTACGACTGGAGATACTCCGGGAAGAAACGGATATGGCGGAACCGGACCTGCCTGAAAACGCACCATCGCATGCCTCATATTTATACTTCTAACTGCATTGTCGCCGCCTGCATGCCCGGCTAAGCTCCGCCTATGCAGGACGAATCCCTGTTCCTGATGATGAACGTGCAGATGTGGCTCACATTCGCGGTCATCGCGGGGGCCATTATCGGGTTTTCACTCGACCGGGTTCCGGTCGAAATCACCGCTCTCACGACGCTCGTCGCACTTGTGGTCGTCTTTGTCGTGGCGCCGGAAATGGCAGGACACCAGCCGGTTCTGGAACTCGCCGATCTGTTCGGCGGCTTCGCCAATCCGGCCCTGGCGGCTGTCCTGTCTCTGGTCATTGTCGGCCAGGCCCTGTTCCAGACAGGCGCGCTTGACCCGGCGACGCGGATTCTGCTGCGCACCAGCCCCGGCGGCCTGTGGATCTCGTTCGCACTTATTCTGGTCGCCGCAGCTTTGTTCTCCGCCGTCCTGAACAATACCCCTGTCGTGGTGCTGCTGATTCCTGTTCTTGCTGCTCTTGCGCGCGAACGCAGGATCGCCAGTGCCCGGTTCCTCATGGCAATGAACTACGCCACCATTCTTGGCGGATCGCTAACGCTGATCGGCTCTTCCACCAACCTGCTTGTCGCCGATGTTGCCGCCCGCACAACGGGATTGAAACTCGGCATGTTTGACATCACGATTCCCGGGCTGGTGATGGCGGCAGCCGGCCTTGTCTATGTGCTGGTATTCGTGCCGCGGCTTTTCGCCGACAGGGTGGCCGATGACCAGACCCAGGAAAGCGGCAAACAGTTCATCGCCGAGCTTGTCATTCCCGAAGGCCATCATCTGATCGGTACCCAGTCGGTCGCCGGCCTGTTTCCAAGTCTGAAACACGTCACGGTCCGTCTTGTCGTGCGCGGCGGCAAAACCCTGCATGCGCCATTTGAAGGACTGATATTCCAGGTCGGCGACCGAATCGTCTTTGGCGGCGTCCGGCGTGAACTGGCGGACCTTGGGATCATCGCACCATTGGCATCGGATACCACCGACAAGGCGACCGGCCTGATGTCGGTCGCCGAAGCAATCGTTGCACCGGGCTCTCGCATTGTCGGACGCACGCCCCGTGCGACGGGCATCGAATATGAAACCGGCATCCATGTTGCGGCCATCGAACGGCGGGGCCGCATGCCACGCGGTACGTTTGATGATATCCGTCTGGAACCGGGCGATGTTCTGCTGGTCGCAGGCGTCGATGATGCGTTCGAAAAACTTCGGGTAAGCCGCGACCTTCTGTTGCTGGAGCGTTCGCTGGCCGCCCTGCCCGACCGTCGCGGCAGCCGAAAGGCGCTGCTGATTTTCGCCTGGATGGTCGCCATGTCGGCGTTGGGCATTCTGTCGATCACCGTGGCGGCCCTGTGCAGCGCGCTGATGATGATCGCCGGAGGCTGCCTCAATATCCGCCAGGCCCGGCGCGCCTTCGATGGCCGCATCTTCATGCTGGTCGGCGCGTCCATCGCCATGGCGACGGCGATGGAGATCACCGGCGGCGCAGCGTTTCTGGCCGACACTCTGGTCGAACTCACCATGGCCGGCGGACCGGTCGTCCTGCTGTCTTCCTTGTATATTCTAATCGCTATCTTAACCAATGTGTTGTCGAATAATGCGACTGCGGTGCTGTTCACGCCGATTGCCATATCGGCTGCAGCTACCATCAATGCACCCGTGGAGCCTTTTATTATCGCCGTTATCTTTGCAGCCAATGCGTCATTCGCAACACCGATCGGCTATCAGACCAACCTGCTGGTCATGGCGCCCGGCGGATACCGGTTCCGCGACTATCTCGTCGCCGGCGGACCGCTCGTCATATTGCTGTGGGGGGTCTTTACGCTGTTCGCGCCGTGGTATTATGGTCTGTAATCAGAGTCGGAACGCGCCATGACAAAGCCCGTCGCAGACAATCATCAATTCTATCTCACAGCGCCGAGCCCCTGCCCCTATCTGGACGGCAAGCAGGAACGCAAGGTGTTCACCCATCTGGCGGGCCCCCATGCCGGCGCGCTGAACGATCTTTTGACCCAGGGCGGTTTCCGCCGCAGCCAGGCGATTGCCTACCGGCCGGCCTGCGAACAGTGCGCAGCCTGCATCTCCGTGCGCGTCTGCGTCGACGATTTCAAACCCGGGCGATCGATGAAGCGAATCCTGCGGCGCAACGACGACCTGGTCGGACGCCAATGCGCCGGCGAAGCGACCAGCGATCAGTACAGCCTGTTCCGGTCCTATCTCGACAGCCGACACGGCGATGGCGGCATGGCGTCGATGACGGTGCTGGATTACGCCCTGATGGTGGAAGACAGCCATGTGGAAACATCGGTGATCGAATATCGCCACCGCGGCACCGACAGCGCCATTACCGAAACATCGGACGGCGGCATCGTCGCCTGTGCGCTGACGGACGTGCTCGCCGACGGCCTGTCGATGGTCTATTCGTTCTTTGCGCCGGAAGAAACCGACCGCTCGCTCGGCACCTTTATGATCCTCGATCATATCGACCGCGCCCGCCGGATGGGCAAGCCTTATCTCTATCTCGGATACTGGGTGGAAAATTCACCGAAAATGGCCTATAAAGCGCGCTTCGTTCCCCAGGAACGGCTGTCGGGGCAGGGCTGGATACGTTTCGAATGAATCAATCTGACATCTGGTCAGGTCAATTCAATCTGAAAACCGTGTTTGCAACCATGTTCCGGGTCAGCCTCGGTCTTGGCGCAATCGTTTTCATGATTGTTACATTGATCGGCCTGCTTGGAGCCGTTGACGCAGGTTATGACGCCGTCAACCACTTCAGGATCTTCATCGTTGCCCCCGGGCTGGTTATGGCGCTTCTGGCGCTATTGATCAGGGCGCGAACAACCGCTGCCATCACCATGACAGCCCTGTTTGTGCACGCCTTTGCCATCGTGCCGGAGGTTTATGCCGGCTGGCGTGCGCCACAGGTGGCGGTCGAGCCGGCGAAGACCCCGCACAGGTTCAAACTTGTCACATTCAATATGGCGTTCCGCCATACCAATGCCGAACGCCTGCGGCGCTTTCTGGAAAACGAAAAACCCGATGTGCTCGTCCTGCAGGAAGTCTCCGGCAAGGCGGTCAAAATTGTCGATGGCCTGGCCGATCTGATGCCCTACCGGGTGCATTGCATGAATGAGCGAATATGCGATCTGGCGCTGCTGTCGCGCCATCCGATCACATGGCAGGAAATCAGGCGCCCGTCACGGGCCGGCCTGCGGCTTGGCCTGGATCCCAACCGGACACGGTTGATCCGGGCCATGATCGACATTGGAAAACTGACCGGCAACGCCGGCCAGACGATCAATGTTCTGACAACCCATCTCGGCTGGCCGCTGCCCCATGTCCGGCAGGAAAGCCAGTTCCGGCAGCTCGTGCAGATCATTTCCGCAACCGATGCCGATAGAACGATCCTGGCCGGCGATTTCAATTCGACGCCGTGGTCATACGCCATGAAGAAATTCGACCGGTCGCTGCCGATGCTAAGGATCACCCGCGCCCTGCATTCCTGGCCGACGAAATTGTCGATCTCCGGCGTTTCGATGCCCTACCCGGTTCTGCCGATCGATCATGTCTTCATCGGCAGGCATTTTCATGCCGAAAACGTCCGGCGGGGGCCCTATCTCGGCTCCGACCATTATCCGGTGATCGCCGAACTAGCCCTGTCAGAATAGAACGGTCACGTGCGGCGCTCCGCCGGCCGGAGCGCGATCCACAGCCTGAAAAGGCCATCGGCCTGTTCCGCCCAGGTTTCGCCTCCCTGGGCCTGCACCAGCCGCCTGACGATCGCCAGGCCGAGCCCGGCATTGCGCGACTTGCCAGACCGGGACGGATCAACCCGGTAGAACCGGTCAAACAGGAGTTCAAGCTGGTTTGGCGCAATGCGCTCTGACGGATTTTCGAAACACAGCCGCACCGGCCCCCCATCTGGCCAGTCGATCATGATAGTGACTGTGGCCGTCCGATCGCCCGCCTCGCCGCCCTGACCTGCGGGTAGCGTGTATCGGATCAGGTTGGTGACCGCATTGTTGAGCACCTGATGCATCCGCCGGCGATCCGCCCAGACCGGCGCCGGCTGGCCGCTCGTGCGGATCCTCAAAATCAGTTTGCGCTCCAGAATGGCGTGTTTGTGGGCCATCAGAACGCTTTCCAGTTCGGCCCTCAGATCAATTGCTTCAAGCACGAGATCGCTTTCGATATCCTCCGCCGATCCCAGGACCACCAGATCGTCGATCAGCCCGTTGATCGCCTGCACTTCGTCGTTCAGAACCTTGAGCACGGCCTGATCCAGTTCAAAGACTCCGTCCTCCAGGCCCTCAATGTAACCTTTCAGATTGGTCAGCGGCGTCCGCAGTTCGTGGGAGAGATCCCGCAGCATCTGCCGCCGCGCCTTGTCCTGGCGCTCCAGCGTGCCGCCCATCGCATTGAAGTGCCAGGCGAGTGTGCCCAGTTCGCCACGCATCTCCGGCGCGCGCGCGGAATAGTCGCCGGCGGCGATTTTCTCCGTCGCCTGCGCCATCTTGGTCAACGGCCGCAGCACGGCCTTTGTCAGCAGAAAGGAGAGAAGAAGACCGACGGCGAGCGAAAGCCCGATCCCCAGCAACAGGCTTTTCTCCACATCGTCGACAAACATGGAATTCAGTTCCGTCGGGCTGATGTCGAACTCCACCATCAGGCGGTGGAAATAGGCCTCCGTCAGATTGTCGAACGTCAGGTAAAGCAGCAGTGTTACAGTCCCGGCGACGACGATATTCGCCACGACCAGCTGGATGAACAGAACCGGGAATGCCGCTTTCGTGCGGCTCTCCGTCTTGCCGTCGGGCGCGGTCTTAATGGGACGAACCATCCAGTTTCCTGACCCGGTAACCGAAACCGCGCACCGTCTCCAGCAGATCGGCACCGCCGGCGCCAAGCTTGCTGCGGATATTGTGAATATGAAAATCGACGGTCTTGTGCACCACCGCCTCACCGGCGGGATAAAGCAGATCGAGCAATTCGTCGCGCGAATAGACAACCCCCTTGCGGGCCGTCAGAGCCGCCAGGATTTTGAATTCCGACGGCGTCAGTCCGAGCGCGGCCCCTTCGTGAAATGCACATTTGCCGGCCTTGTCGATCTGGATCGGATGGTCGGTGGAGGCGCTTGACGCCGGCTGTGCCCGGCCACCGCCAAACGGCGCACCTGCCGGACTTTCGGTGCGGCGCAGGATCGCCTGGACGCGGGCGACAAGCTCGCGCGGGCTGAACGGTTTGACGACATAATCGTCGGCGCCGGTCTGAAACCCCTCGATCCGGTCCTGTTCTTCGCCGAGCGCCGTCAGAAGCAGGATCGGCAGGTCGAAGCGCTCGCGCACCTGGCGGCAGATTTCCAGGCCGTCTGTGCCCGGCAGCATGATATCGAGCACGGCCATGACATAATCTGAGGAATTCAGCCGATCCAGCGCCGTGTCTCCATCGCCGACGGCGTCAATTTCGTAACCGCTGACGGACAGATAGGACGCCAGCAGATTGCGGATATTGTCGTCGTCCTCGGCGACAAGGATACGCTTGGCAACAGCGGTTTCTGCACTCTCGGTCATAACCTGGATCGCAACTGTTCCGGCATTTCATTGTCTACCATACATTTGACAATGCTTGCCTAAGAGCATTGCGGCCACAACTCAAATAACGATGCCTTCACGCCATCGTGTCGGTTCCTAACCAATTCCAAACCGGATGCTGGCCTGGCCCAAACAATCAGCAGCTAGCCTCTGCTGCGAACGGTGGCGGTTGGCGAGCCAGCCGCCGCCTTCAGCGCACGCAACCGCATGATTGACGAGGACAACTCCCATGAACAGCTCCATGAAAACGATACTTTTCGCTAGCGCCGGCGCCATGTCTCTCCTGGCCGCATCGACTGCGGCTTTCGCCGAAGAGATGGTGCACGCATATGAAGTCACTGTCACCAACACGATGAAGACGGAACTGATCGCCCCCGTCCTGGTTGCCGGGACGGAAAACGACAGCGCCATTTTCGACGGCAATTATGTCACGCCGGAAGCCGAGGTTCAGGTTCTGACCGGTGATCCCAAGCAACTTGCCGCACGTATCGGCGCCGGAGCCGCAGTCGCTCACGGCACGGACGGGCCGCCGAAGGTCCTGCTGGCGCCGGGCAAGTCCCTGACGTTCACTGTCAAGACCGCAGCACCGGAGATCCGCATCTTCGCCATGGTTGCGCCGACGGAAAAGCCGGACAATTACCTGACGGCGACTGTCAAGCTGGGCAACGCGATGGATGACACGATGGCCAGCGACTCCATGGAGAAGAAAGCCATGGAGAACAAGGCGATGGAAGCCAAGGCCACTATGGCTGAAGACAATATGGCAAAAGACAGCATGGCTGAAGACGGCATGATGGACCACGCCATGATCCCGAAAGGCGGGGTTCTTCGCCTCGGCGCCAGCGGCAAACGCGTGACCCTGCTGCGCAAGCGGCTCGGCCTTGACGCGATGGGCGATAATGCCATGATGTACGACGCCGACGTCAAATCGGCGGTGATGGACTATCAGAGCAAGGCCGGGCTGAGAGCCGATGGCGTCGTCGGCGCGATGACCCTGAAGAGCCTCAACGCCCCTGCCATGGATGACAAGATGGCCATGGATGACAAGATGGCCAAAGACACGATGGCCGCCGATACCATGGCCGCCGATACCATGGCCAAAGACACGATGATGGACTCCAAGGACGCAATGGCTAAAAAAGACACCATGATGGAAACGAAAGATACAATGGCCAAGGACACGATGGCGAATGACGCTATGATGGACCATTCGGCAATGACCGTCATGCTGCATCGCTTCGATATCGGCCATGACGAAAATACAAAGACGACCACGGCGATCGAGGGTGACTTCGGCACCGTCACCGTGAAAGCCCTCTGACCGGTTGATTCCAACAAATCGTCGGCGGCGGGCGCGGACCGGCACGGCAACGTGCCGGTCCGTTTTTGTCTCGGAAAAGTTTTTGATTCGCGGAATGTTCCGCCGGAAAGGAGGCCGGATCCGCCTGCCAAGAATCAGTTTGAGCTGCCCCGAAGACACAGTTAGTCTTTCTGATACTGTCGAATAGCGCATGTTCGGACCGGCGCTTGGCAAAATACAGGGGGACAATCGTTCGTGACCGACCGTCGTCTTGCCGCGATCCTTGCCGCCGACGCCGTCGGCTTCTCCGCCCGCGTCGGTTCGGATGAGGCGGGGGCGCTTCTGGCGCTGAAGGCGTCGATGGAGGCATTGGAGTTGGTTGTCGGCCTGCATGGGGGGCGTGTCGTGAAGCGGTTGGGCGATGGCCTGCTGGTCGAGTTCGGCTCAGTGGTCAACGCGGTGTCAGCTGCCGCTGCAATGCAGACCCGCCTGGCGGAGCGTACCCGAGACCTGCCGCAAGAAGCCTGCTTCGACTTCCGGATCGGCGTTCATGTCGGAGACGTGGTGGCGGACGGCGATGACATCCTCGGCGACGGGGTCAATGTTGCGTCGCGGCTGGAAGCGGAAGCGGTGCCGGGAAGCGTTGTTGTCTCCGGCCGGGTCCATGAAGATGTGAGTGACAAGCTGGATCTGGCATTTGTCGATCTGGGCGAGCGGTCGCTGAAGGGAATTGCGCGGCCGGTGCGCTTGTTCGCGCTCGCCGGTGAGGCAACACCGGACCCCTCGCCGGAGGCCCCGGCCCTGCCGGACAAGCCATCGGTGGCGGTACTGCCGTTCGAGAACATGTCCTCCGACGCCGAGCAGGACTATTTCGCCGACGGGCTGACGGAGGATATCATCACCACACTTGCCGCGGTACCGTGGATTTTCGTCATCGCCCGCAATTCGAGCTTCGCCTACAAGGGCGCTGCCGTCGACGTCCGGAAGATCGGCCGGGAACTCGGCGTGCGCTATGTGCTTGAGGGCAGTGTGCGCAAGTCCGGCCAGCGCCTTCGGATCACGGGCCAGTTGGTCGATGCGGAAACCGGCGCGCATTTGTGGGCCGAGAAGCTCGACGGCGCGCTCGACGATGTCTTCGACCTGCAGGACAGGGTTGCCGAAGCCGTGGTATGCGCCATTGCTCCCGAGATCGAGGCCGCCGAGCAGTCGCGCTCGCAGCGCAAGCGGCCGGGAAACCTTTCCGGCTACGACCATGTGCTCAGGGGCATGGCATCGCTGAACCGCGCCCAGGTTGCCGAAGCTGTCGCCCACCTCGATCGCGCCATCGAGGTTTCGCCTGATTATGCAAAGGCGCTGGCGATGCGGGCATGGTGCTGTACCCTGAAGATCAGCTGGGCCAACGAGGGCAACTACGCGGCAAACCATTCGGCTGGCGTCGACTTCGCGCAGCGCGCGCTCGCGGCAGCCCCGCTCGATCCGGAAGTCGGCGCCTATTCCGGATACACGCTCGGCTTTTTCGGCGTCGATCTGGAACAGGCAATCCGCTCCATCCGAGACGCCACCCAAAGATGTCCAAGCTTCGTCTGGGCATGGGCCTCCGCGGGTATGCTGGAAAGCTGGCAGCATGACCCCGAACGCGCCCTGCTCGACTGCGACCGCGCCCTTCGCCTCAGTCCGCGCGACCCCCTGGCGTTTCGCACCCATCTCGCTCGGTGCGCGGCGCATATTGTCGCCGGACGACCGGGAGACGCAGTCGAGGCTGCCCGCCGATCGCTGGCAGGCAATCCGAACCTGATGCCGACCCATGCCTATCTGGTTGCCTCGCTGGTGGCGCTAGGCGATCGGGCGGGAGCCGCCGAGGCTGCAAAAGCGCTGCTGGCGCGGTTTCCGGAATTCAACCTCAGGCGCTACCGTGCGTTTATCGGCGGATCGCGGAACTTCCGACGCCTGCACGACGACATGGAAAGCCAGCTGCGCGCCGCCGGACTGCCGGACTGAACGCCAGCCCGGCACGGGCCCGGTCAAAGCCCGGTTTCGCCAAAGCAATTGTTCTTCGGGAAGCCCTGCGGCGCCATGCGGCCGGCCTGGGCGCGCTCGCCTATCCAGTCGGCCAGTTCCTCCAGCGAACGGGTATGCACGCGGCCGGCGCTGTCGGACCAGGTCAGCCCCGCCTCGCCGGCAAACACCCGCACATCGGCCACTTCGCCGTCCTTGTAGCGCTGCAGGCGGACGCCCTTGCCGCGGCCCATTTCGGGCAATTGCGTCAGCGGGAAAATCAGCAGTTTGCGGTTCCGGCCGACAACGGCGATATGGTCGCCGCTCGCCACGACACAGACCGCCGCTTCGTTGACGCCGGAAACATTCAGCACCTGTTTGCCCTTGCGGGTATTGGCGATCACATCGCTTTCGGCAACGATGAAACCGTTGCCGGCAGTGGACGCCACCAGCAGCTTGCGGGCCGGATCATGGACAAAGGCGGTGAGGATATCCTGGTCCTTGTCCATGTCGACCATGATCCGTACCGGCTCGCCGTGGCCGCGCCCGCCGGGCAGCTTCGAGGCCTCGAGCGTGTAGAATTTGCCGCCGGTGGAAAACAACAGCACCTTGTCGGTGGTATAACAGGTGAAGGCGAGTTTCAGCCGGTCGTCCTGCTTGAACTGCAGGCCGGACGTGTCGGTCTGATGGCCGCGCATGGAACGGATCCAGCCTTTCTGCGACAGCACGATGGTGACCGGTTCCTTCTCGATCATCGCCTGCTGGATCTGTTCCACATCGATCTCGGGCGCATCGGCAAAACCGGTCCGCCGACGGCCGAGTTCTGTATCCTGACCGAAAGTCTTTTTCACCTCGCCGATTTCCCAGGCAACGAAACCCCACTGCCGCTCGTCCGACAACACCAGGTCGCGAAGGTCTGCCTGTTCCTCAAGCAGCTTCTCATGCTCCTTGCGCAGTTCCATCTCCTCAAGCTTGCGCAACGAGCGCAGCCGCATATTGAGGATCGCCTCGGCCTGAACGTCGGAAAGTTCGAAGGTGCGCATCAGCTCCGCCTTCGGCTCGTCCTCGAAGCGGATGATGCGGATCACCTCGTCCAGGTTCAGGAACGCAATCAGAAAGCCGGCGACGACTTCCAGCCGGTTGGCGATTTTCTCCAGCCGGTAGTTCTTGCGCCGGACCAGCACGATCTTGCGGTGCTCCAGCCATTCCGTCAGCACGTCGCGGATCGGCAGCACATTGGGCACGACGCCGCGCGACAGCACGTTCATGTTCATGGTGAACTTGGATTCCAGATCGCTGAGTTTGAACAGCGACTCCATCATCATGTCCGGATCGACCGCCCGGCTCTTGGGTTCAATGACGACACGGATGTCTTCCGCGCTTTCGTCGCGCACATCGCCGACTAGATGCAGCCTGCGGGTCTCGATCAGCCCGGCAATCTGTTCAATCAGCTTGCTCTTCTGCACCTGATAGGGAATTTCGGTGACCACCACCACCCAGCTGCCGCGCCCGCCATCCTCACGGTCCCAGCGCGCCCGCACCCGGAAGCCGCCGCGGCCGGTCTTGTAGGCGCCGGCGATCTCGGCGCGTGGCGAAACGATGATGCCGCCGGTCGGGAAATCCGGCCCCGGCACGAGGTCGAGCAATTTGTCGTAGGTGGCGTTGGGATATTTGATCAGATGCAGCGCCGCATCGCAAAGCTCAGCCGCATTGTGCGGCGGAATATTGGTCGCCATGCCCACCGCAATGCCGGACGAACCGTTGGCCAAGAGATTGGGAAACGCGCCCGGCAGGACGACCGGCTCGTCGTTGCGGCCGTCATAGGTCGGGCGGAAGTCGACGGCATCCTCGTCGATGCCCTCCAGCAGCAGTTCGGCGACACTGGTCAGCCGCGCCTCGGTATAACGCATGGCAGCGGCGTTATCGCCGTCGACATTGCCGAAATTGCCCTGCCCGTCGACCATCGGATAACGCACGGCAAAATCCTGCGCCAGCCGCACCATGGCGTCATAGATCGCCTGGTCGCCATGGGGGTGCAATTTGCCCATCACATCGCCGACCACGGCGGCCGACTTGCGGTATTCGCCGGCCGGCATCAGCCGCATCAGTCGCATCGCATGCAGGATGCGCCGGTGCACCGGCTTCAGCCCGTCGCGCACATCCGGCAGCGCCCGGTTCATGATGGTGGAAAGCGCGTAGGCCAGATAACGCTCTTCCAGCGCCTCACGCAGATCGACCTGGATTATCTCTTCGCCATCGCCGGAACCCGGCGGAATCAGTTCTTGTCCCATGGGATTTGGTTACAGCGGGATGAGGGGCGGTGCAATGTGGAAATGGCGTATTTCGCTAAGCTTCTGCGGATATCTCTTTGGTATCTAAGCGTGCAACAACCTCTGCAAAAAAATTCATGAAATCGGCTGTAGTGACGCAGATGCAAACCCTACATCCAATACCTGAAGATCACGACAATTACTGGAAGATAGATCTAACAAACTCACGTATTCCGGGAATACCCATCGCGACCATTAGGATCACCTGGATCACAAAAATGCTCGACAAATAGGTCTTAAATGGCTCCTTTCTTGTTTTGTGATTGAGGATTTTTTTACCGAGTATCAATCCAACCGAACCACCAACAGCGGCGAGTGACAAGAGCGTTTGCTCCTTCACGCGCCACATTCCGTTTTGCGAACAATATTTATCCCAGGCAAAAACTAAGAACCCGATCCAATTTATCATGATTACATAAATAGCCGCCGTAGAAACCGGATCGGCGAATAATACAGCAGTATCCATTTGGTGCGATCACTCTTCTGGAATCCGCAATAGTTCGTTATGCTGAGGTCTGACCGTAACGCGAGCGAATGAGTTCAGCAATACACCGTATCACCGTGGAAGTTGCTCGATCCCGTTTGATTCATGGGATCGCCTGCGTGAGTCAGCCGCAAAACCACCGCCACCAGAATTCCACATTCACCACCTAGACCGGATCGCCAACAGGAGTGAGCATCCATGTTCCTACGCACCCTCACCGGCCTTGCAGCGCTCGGGGTTTACGGCTGGCGTCTGGAAGATCCCAAAACCTCCTATGCGGTGTTTTTCGATATCTCGGACTGGCTCACAAGCTGGTTTGTCACAAGCGACGGGATTTTCGCGCTGGGACGTAATTTCCTCAATCTGGTGCTGATCGAACAGGCCGACGGTTTCCTGCTCGGCATGGCGTTTTTCGCCCTGCTGTCGATTGCCTTCTGGCCGTTCCGGGCCTGTGCCGGCTGGTGCGTCCGGCGGGTCAGGCACCGCAGATCAGAGCCTTTGGCAGAGGCGGAGCCGGAGTTTTTCTGAACCGGCAAGTCGAAGCGGCGCAACCTACCGCACATTGCCGATAATGCCGGCCGTGCATTCGATCTCATCTTTCCGAAGATCAACTTCCGCCTGCCGCGCAGGCATCTCGCCAACAGTCTAATTCAACTCCTGTTCATCCTGCGTTCAGGAACCGTGTCGGATCGTGTCTGTGAGGGGACATTCAATTTCGGCGCCGGGTCGTGCCGGGCCATGGTTGAACCTACGGATCTCATGGCCGATGACCCCGGTTTTGCCGGAAAACCTGATTTTGCGCCTGCCTTCGGTAAGGGCGCTTCAGGATGCGCGCAATTGCGCCGGGGAGAATGATGATGAAATCCGCCTTGAAGACTGTGTCGGCCGCATTGGCCTTCACATTATGCGTTGCCGTATCGCCGCAGACCGCCACTGCCCTGCCGGCGGGCGGAACAGGCGCCGCCCTGCAGAAATTGAGTCCAGGCGTCAGGCCGGCCACCGCGATCAGCCACCGCCAGTGTGGCCGGAAGTGTTTGTCCGCGCGCAAGTCGGTGCGGTCGAAGGGCCATCGCGGAACTGTCCGGTACAGGCGCCACCGCGGACGCGACGGCATTCGCTCACCTCACCGCAGCCGCGTGGCCAACCAAAGGCGTCACCGCAATTTCAGCCAATACAGACGACCCTGCGGCTATCATTGCGACCGCAGACGGCATCGGCACGGCCGCTATGTCTATCGCCATCTGGGCTGGTGGTATTCGCGGCCGTGGTGGGTGATCACGGTGCCGTCATACCGATACGGCCATCATTATGACCGCCACACCGCTTATTGTCTGCGGAAATACAGATCCTACGATCCGATTACGGACACCTATGTTGCCTATAGCGGCCGTGTCCGGCGCTGCATAAGCCCCTATCGCTGACAGCACAATCGCTGGCCGGTGAATCCAGGGCCGCCGGCAAGCAGCAGGACGACCAAAGCAGGCGCACCCTACGCCGGGCGTGCGCCTGCAAGTCTGTCTGATAGACGGATTGGAGTCGTCTACTGCCCGTTTTGGGGGATGCGGCCCTTCCACGGGGTCGGGTCCGGCTCGATACGGGCGCGGTTGATTTTCCGGATCTGCACCTGGCCCGGATTGGCAACGCGGCTGAGGTCGTCCGGCTGTGCGACTTCCTTCAGCTTTTGCGGCCAACTGTCCATATTGTCGTCCGGGCCGGGCATGGCATTAGCCGGAATCGCGGCAAGCGACAAAACAAGCGTGGCCCCGGCGGCGAGAATCGTGCGTCGATTGGGTATCATTCTGGTATCCCTTCCTTGGTTGTTGATCGGGTTCGTTCGATTGACAACAGGAACGTCTAAAGGGTTTGACGCTGTGGACGACGAGAGGGTTCACGGATCATTTGGCTCACGATTATTTTGATCGCAGAAAAACATTCCCGGCCGTCCATTAAGACGTTGAACCAAAACCACCCTCGTTGCGACGAATCGGACAAGCTCCTTCCAGTATCAGCGACCTCCAAATCGATATCTGCCAGGTGCGAATTCCGATTGAAGTCAAAGAGGATGTACGACAATGATCCGCAACATCATGTACGGCGTTTGCTTAACCCTGGGCGCAACATCGTTTGTCAATGTTGCCGAAGCTGCGCCTGAGCATAATTGTGCCGCATATGCCTCAGCAGCCGTTGCCCAGAACGACCACAATTTAGCCAGTGGTTGCGGTTTAACGGGTAGCCGATGGCAGTCGGACTACGACGCCCATTTCAGCTGGTGTCAGCAGCAGAACGTCGGAATTCAGGCGCTTTCCAGCGAGGACCATGCCCGCAAGGTCGAACTGCAGACTTGCACCGGAAAAATCTCATTCTGTGAATCTTACGCCAAACAAGCCGTCGGCGACCAGATCAACAACATGAAACATAAGTGCAAATTCGAAGGCGCACGCTGGCAGTTGAACCACAGCGCACACCGCGACTGGTGTCATACCGTGCAGCAATCTTCCGCCGCTGCGGAGAACGCAAAGCGTGCCGATGCACTTTCCGAATGCACCACCAAGTTCATCGATTACGGCGTCAACAAGAAGCCGGTAGACAACTGAATTCATGTCTCCGCATTGCCATGGTCTGAGAGCATCGGGAAGGTCGCCGGCGCCCATGCACGACACAACCGGCGGGTAGGCGAAATTGCGCACGAGCCGGCTGCCGATGCCGGAGGAGGTTTTGACCGGCATCAATGCGGGACCGGTCATCCCGTCTTCTTCTTCCGTATTCGGTCAAGGAGGTGTGAAATGTCGGCCTTTAGTCTCATCTTGCGTTCCGCCGCGCTTGTTGCGCTTTTGATCACAGGTGCTCATGCGCAGGGCGACAAAACCGAAGGAGAGAAAATCGCGCGCGAATGGTGCACACGGTGCCACAATGTTGAAGCCGGTGGCCCCTTCAAGCTGCATCCGCCAAGTTTCGCATCGATCGCGGTCTACCGGTCGGCCGATCAGATTCACGGCCGGATCATGTTTCCGCCATTTCATTCCAACATGCCGCAGGTCGGCTACATCCTGACGCCAGACAATGTTGATGATCTGATCGCCTACATCATATCGCTGGAACCGCAATGACCGATGCTGACGTCCCCGGGGCACCGCGGACATCCGTTTCGCCCGGGGTACCGCCTGCAAGCCGTCCTCGGTTTCAAATCCGTTCAAACTGTGCCATCCGGTAAAGCCGTCGCAATTCGGAACAGGATTCGTCTGCAATGGCCTACTGGATATCATTTTGCATCATCGGCATTCTCGGCCTGGTGTTTCTGGCGGTCGGATATTTCTGGGAGCGCAGTCAATCCGGATTCATCGCCGAGGGAATGCCGGTGCAGGTGAAAGTCGTGTATTTGCACGAGGTGCACGATTCAGACGGCGGCAATACCTATAAACCGGAATATGAAATCACATCCGGCGTCTATGCCGGCAAGCGCTATGTCGGCACCGTCTCCTCCAGCCCGCCGGTGCATCGGGTGGGGTATGCCGGTCCGGGGCTCTACGATCCGGATTCCGGCGCCATCCAGTCGATCAAGGCGGCAAAAAACCATCTCCTGTTCGCGATCCTGTTTTCGTCGCTCGGTGCGGGCCTGCTGATCGGCGCGGCTTTGTTCGGCACACGCGCCGGAAACCTTTAGAACCATGGCTGCCAGCGACAACAAGTGCGGCGGTTTCAAAATGGAGAAACGGCAATGAAACTGAAGACAACACTGCCACTGGAAGCGGCCGGCCGGATTGTCGACGAGGCGATCAGATCCGGCAGGCAGGAAGACCTGTCGCCGCTGACGGTCGTCGTGCTGGACGCGGGCGGAAAAATCATCGCCGCCAAAAGCGAAGACGGCTCAGGCCTTCTTCGTTTCGATATCGCCCTTGGCAAAGCCTGGGGTGCGCTCGGCATGGGCATATCCAGCCGTCTGATCGGCGAGCGCCTGTCCGACCGCCCTGCGTTTCAGAACGCGCTCGCAAACGCCTCCGACGGCAGGCTCATCCCGGTTGCCGGCGGCGTGCTGGTTGAGGACAATGATGGCTGCACGATCGGAGCCGTCGGGATCAGCGGAGATACGTCTGAAAAAGATGAAACCTGCGCAATCGGCGCAATCCACGCAACCGGCTATTCGTCTGAACCGGCCGAGATCGATATCGACTGAAATTTGCCCGGGCCGGAACTTTTACCGCCGACCGGTGTTTACCGTGTGACCCGCCCGGCTCACGGGCATGATCAATTGCGGTTGTCACGAAGGGAAAACACAATGTCCGGCCCCAAAAATCTCAAAGACCTGTTCATTCACACTCTGAAAGATGTCTATTACGCTGAGAAGCAACTTCTGAAAGCGCTGCCGAAGATGGAAGCCAAGGCCACCGATGCTTCACTCAAGAAGGGGTTCAAGCTTCATCAGAAGGAAACCGAAAAACATATCGATCGGCTTGAAAAAGTATTCAAGATCTGTGGCGTGAAAGCCGCCGGAAAGAAATGTCCTGCAATCGACGGCATCATCGAAGAAGCCAATGATATCATGAGCGAGACAAAGGACGGCGTGACCCGGGATGCGGCAATCGTCGCTGCAGCGCAGGCGGCCGAGCATTACGAAATCGCCCGCTACGGTTCGTTGATCGCCTGGGCCCAGCGGCTCGGTCTGGATGAGGCCAAGAACGTTCTGCGCGACACGTTGGCTGAGGAAAAAGACACCGACAGCAAGCTGACGCGGCTGGCGGAAGACAAACTGAACAAGAAGGCGAAGGCATGATCGGCAGCGCTTCGGCACTGTTCCGGCCAGGCCATCGCCGGCGTACTGTCACGGCACAGAGAACCGGGCATTCGATGACCCGACACCAACTGATTGCCGGCGTGGTCTTGACGGCATTTCTGCTGGCGTTGAGCATCCCGGTGGCGGCGACGGCGGAGGAAATCGGCGAAGTCGGGGTCGACTGGCTCGGCAACGCTATCATCATCGAGACAGTCTCCGACCCGAAGGTGGAAGGCGTCACCTGCTATGTGTCCTATTTCGAACGCGGCGTGATCGACCGGCTGCAGAAAGGCAACTGGTTCGAGGATCCCTCCAACTCGTCAATCGATTGCCGCCAGACCGGACCGATCGTGCTCGGCGATATCGACATGGACGAAAGCGGCGAGGAAATCTTCAAGAACCGGCGCTCGCTGATCTGGAAAAAGCTCGTCATAAACCGGGTTTACGACAAGAAGAACAATACGCTTGTCTATCTGGCTCACTCCAGACAGGTTCAGGACGGTTCCGCAAAGATGTCGATTTCCGCGGTACCGCTTTATTCGCCAATCGCGCCTGCGACCCAGTGAATTGCGGCAGCGGCGGTCATTCAGTCCGACGGTCTGTCTGTGAACCGTTCAGAATGCGCTTTCCGCTCGCCGCAACACACCGGACCTGCTATGTGCCCGGCGATGGCAACAGCACCCGACATCCCGATTGAAGACCTGCCCGCGCAGATCGCGTCTGGTCAGCGCCTGCTCGGTCTCGACCTCGGAACCAAGACCATCGGGCTGGCGCTGTCCGACGTCAATCGCGGCATCGCCACGCCGCTGCAGACCATCCGGCGTACAAAGTTCACCAAAGACGCCGAATTATTGCTTGCGGTCTGCGCCGATCACGACATTGCCGGGTTTGTCATCGGCCTGCCGGTCAACATGAACGGCACCGAAGGCCCCCGCGCCCAGGCAACCCGGGCGTTTGCCCGGTCGCTTAAGGGCAAGACCGAACTGCCGATCGTCTTCTGGGACGAGCGGCTGTCCACGGTTGCCGCCGAGCGGGTGATGATTGCCGCGGATGTGTCGCGCAAAAAGCGGGCGCAAAAGATCGATGCCGCCGCCGCCGGCATCATCCTCCAGGGCGCGCTCGACAGGCTCGCGGTGCTGGAAAGATCCCGGCCCTGAGTTTCGCTGCCCTCAATCTGGAAACTCCGGATGATCGCGCATGTGCCTGGGATTATAATCGTGATCAAACAGAACTTTCATGCGGTCACGCCAGGCGTCGGTCAAATCAGCGTCGCCGGTCCTCTTGATCTTTTTCGAGGTTGGCCTCTGGATACCCTTGGCGACTGTCCTGTCGGCTTTGCGGTAAAACAATCTGGCCCAGATTGATTTGTATACATTGTAGAAACGGCCCTCGACGGCGTCGCCGGTCAGAACCGGCTTGACGCCGCCGTCAAACAGGATCGGCAGAGGCGGAACCTGCGATTTGTCGATCATCCACTGCAATGCAATATCGGAAAGCCGCCGGTCGTCCACGCCACCACCGACATCGGAATGCATGC
The DNA here is from genome assembly GCA_947259045.1 of uncultured Afifella sp. GTDB lineage: Bacteria > Pseudomonadota > Alphaproteobacteria > Rhizobiales > Afifellaceae > CAMYKZ01. The sequence continues at coordinate 22,840 of CAMYKZ010000026.1, read as the reverse complement.
CGGGGAACCAGATCTGCTCGAACGTCTGGCCGTTTCGCGCCAATTGTGCGGGATAACCGCGGGGTTCATTCCAGATCGTCGGATGAAAGGGATACCGGTTATCGTCGACCGAAAGGCCATGGAAAGCAAACGGGACATGGTCGCTGAGGTCGTGATTGTGGAACCGGTGTGGATGGATCGTCAGTTCGATATCGCCGATGCCAAGCGCAAGCCCGAGCGAGCGGACCGTATCCCAGACGCCGATAAAATAGACCGCGCAGCTTTTTCCGCCGGGCAAATGTTCGGCATAGGAATACCGCTCCCGGAAAGCCCGGCCGGCGGCGCTTCGGCGGTCTTTGCCCGCGCGCCCTTCGCCGTAGCCGGTCTTGTAAACGTCGTAGGCTTTGCGCACGATCTTCTTGCGCCGATCCGGATCAAGCAGCAGATCCTGGGTTCCGCCGTCGTCTTCCCTGAACATGCGGTTGGCGATGCCGGTCAGGCCTATCAGACCGGCCAGAGAGCGCACGGTATAGGCGCCGCGGCTGAATCCGAACAGGAAAATCCTGTCGCCGGGCTGATAAACCTTGACCAGAAATTCGTAACAATCGCGAATATTGCGGGAAATGCCCCTGCCGATCAGACGGCCGATCAGATCGCCCAATTCAGCGCCGACGCCGGCATTGTAAAAGCAAAGCTGTTGAAATCCATCGTGATCCGGGCTGTCCCGGTCAAGCAGACGCCGCAGAGCCGCGTCGTCGGGCAACGGATCGGGCAGACCGTTAAGGCAGAAGTCAAACAACCGTTCAACGTTCGTCGGACTGCCATCGCCACGCGTGTTGCCCGTGCCGTCTGAGAAAATGACAATGTTCCTGGCCATATCCGCCGCCCTCCGCTCCGCCTCGGATGTGGCCATCATAACCACAATCAAGGGGTGAATTAAGCGCCGATCTCAAGCAGGCCGAACTACATGGCCGGGCAGATATAATCCAGCACCGCACGCAGATCGAAACGCGCATCCAGCATGCCATAGGTTGCCCGCCACGGCCGGCCAAGCCGGGTCTCGACAAAAGCATCGGCGAATACCGGCGGGAATTCCCGCCTCAGGGCCGCAGCCGCGGCGGTCAGCGCGAGTTGTTCCGTCAGGATCCGGGCCGTGCCCTCGTCTTCACGCGTCACCGACACGGCGGCGCGCAGGACGTCGGTCGCCGCCGACGATCCGCCGCCCAGTTCCTCCTTGAAAACATCGAGCACAAGATCCAGTTGGGCCTCGTCCTTTTCGATGGCACGCAGAACATCGAGCGCCATAATGTTTCCCGACCCTTCCCAGATCGCATTGACCGGCGCCTCGCGGTAAAGCCGCGGCAAAATGCTGTCTTCGACATAACCGTTGCCGCCCAGGCACTCCATCGCCTCGTAAAGAAATGGCGGCGCACTCTTGCAAACCCAGTATTTGACGCACGGGGTCAGCAGCCTGGCGTAGGCGGCCTCGGCCGGGCTGTCGCCTTGCCGGTCAAAGGCTTCGGCAAGGCGCATGGTCAGCGCCAGCGCGCCGGCCAGGTCCAGCGCCATGTCCGCCAGCACCCTGGTCATCAGCGGTTGCTCGATCAGCGGCTTGCCGAATGCCGTCCGGTGCCTGGCATGGTGCACCACTTCGGCAAAACCCGCCCGCATCAATCCGGCGGAGGCGACGGCGCAATCAAGCCGCGTCAGCGTCACCATTTCCAGGATGGTTGCGATGCCACGCCCGTCTTCGCCGATCAGCCAGCCCGACGCCTGATCGAATTCCGCTTCGCTGGAGGCGTTGGAGCGGTTGCCGAGCTTGTTCTTCAACCGCTCAAGGCGGATGCCGTTCAGCGTACCGTCGAACCGGAACCTGGGCACCAGAAAGCAGCTCAGCCCGTCGTCCGTCTGGGCCAGCATCAGGAACGCATCCGACATCGGCGCCGACATGAACCATTTGTGGCCGGTAATATGATAGAGACCGTCCTGGGACGACAGCACCGCCTTGGTGGTATTGGCGCGCACATCGCTGCCGCCCTGCTTTTCCGTCATCGCCATGCCGATAGTGACGCCCTTCTTCTCCGAAGGCGGCCGGAATGAGCGGTCATAGGTCTTGGAAAACATCCGCGGCGCCCAGGCGGCAAAGATATCCGGCGCCTGGCGAATCGCTGCGAAGGATGCATTGGTCATCGTCATCGGACAGATATGGCCGCACTCGGCCTGGGCAGTCATGTAAAGCCGCGCCGCCCGAGCCCGGTGGCGGACGCCGGCCTCGTCGGGATCGTTCAGCCAGGCGGAACAATGCAGCCCGGCCGATACCGACCGGCGCATCAGCGCATGGTAGGCGGGATGGAACGAGACTTCATCGATACGCGCGCCCCTGGCGTCAAAGCGGTCCAGTTCCGGCGGATTGATATTGGCGAGGCGGGCGAACTCCCGCGCCTCAGCCGATCCCCAGAAGGCGCCCGACTGTGAAAGGCTTGCCCGCACGCTGTCGGGGAATCCGGCAGCGGTCCGGTCCAGCAGCGGATCCGTGTCCAGAAGGTTGATGCTGCCGATACGCGGAGACTGATTCAGTACATCGTGGGTTTTATAGCCATTATTGCCCATCGAATCGCTCATCTTTGTTGAAACACACTATCACCGTCCGATTGCTGTTGCTGCAAGGCACATAAGTGCCTATAGCCACGTTTTTAATGGACCCGACGCAAACATACCCGCACCGGCACCTTCTGGGCATCGCCGGATTGACCCCGCAGGACATAACCGCCCTGCTCGATCTTGCCGAATCGGAGATCGAAGTCAGCCGTCAGGTGGAGAAGAAAAAATCCACCCTGCGCGGCCGAACCCAGATCAATCTGTTCTTTGAAGCCTCCACCCGCACCCAGTCGTCGTTTGAACTGGCCGGCAAGCGCCTCGGCGCCGATGTCATGAACATGGCCGTCTCGTCGTCCTCGGTGAAGAAGGGCGAAACCCTGGTCGATACGGCCATGACGCTGAACGCCATGCATCCCGACATTCTGGTCATCCGCCATCATTCCGCAGGCGCGGTGGAGCTTCTGGCCCAGAAGGTCGAATGTTCGGTGATCAATGCCGGCGACGGCGCTCATGAACACCCAACCCAGGCCCTGCTCGACGCGCTGACGATCCGCCGCCACAAAAAACGGCTTGCCGGGCTGGTGGTGGCGATCTGCGGTGATATCCGCCATTCCCGTGTTGCCCGCTCCAATATCCTGCTGCTCAGCGCCATGGGCGCCCGAGTGCGCATTGTCGCTCCCTCAACGCTTCTGCCGGCGGCGGCCGACCGGCTCGGCGTGGAAATCCACACCGACATGCGCGGAGGCCTCAACGGCGCCGATGTCGTCATGATGCTGCGCCTGCAGCGTGAACGCATGACCGGATCTTTCGTGCCCAGTGTCCGGGAATATTTTCGTTATTTCGGCCTCGATGAACACAAGCTCGCTTATGCCAAGCCCGACGCCATCGTCATGCATCCGGGACCGATGAACCGCGGCGTGGAAATCGACCCGCTGATCGCCGACGGAAACCGCAGCGTGATCCGCGAACAGGTGGAGATGGGCGTCGCCGTGCGCATGGCCACATTGCAGGCCCTGGCGCGACATCTGCCGAACCGGTGACGAAATGAACCCAGGGGACCCGACAAACGTGAGCCAGCCCGTCTTCCTCGACAATGCAAGGATCGTCGACCCTGCCCGTGACCTTGACGAGCCCGGCGCCATGCTGGTTGACGGTGGAAAAATCGTTGCAGCCGGAGCGGATGCCAAAGGCCAGGGCGTACCTGAAGGCACCCGGATCATCGACATTGGCGGCAAGACGATCATTCCGGGCCTCGTCGACATGCGGGTGTTTGTCGGCGAGCCGGGCGGCGAACATCGCGAAACCCTGGAAACGGCCAGCCATGCAGCGGCCGCCGGCGGCGTTACCACGATAATCACCATGCCCGATACCGACCCGATGATCGACGATCCCGCCCTGGTCGATTTCATATTGCGCCGCGCCCGCGATACCGCCGTCGTCCGGGTCCATCCGATGGCCGCGATCACAAAAGCCATGGCCGGCGAGGAGCTCAGCGAATTCGGTCTGCTGAAAGACGCCGGCGCGGTTGCCTTCACGCAGGGCCGCACGTCGGTGGCCAACGCCCAGGTGATGCGCAATGCGCTGACCTATGCACGCGATTTTGACGCCACAATCGTTCATTTCACCGAAGATCAGATGCTCGCCCGCGCCGGTGTCATGAACGAGGGCGAAACCGCCACACGTCTTGGCCTGCCCGGCATCCCGCGTGAAGCCGAAACGATCGTGCTCGATCGTGACCTGCGGCTGGCACGGCTGACCGGCGGCAATTACCACGCCGCACAGATTTCATGCGAACAAGCACTCTGGTCGGTGCGCCGTGCCAAGGAGGCCGGGATCAACGTAACCGCCGGCGCGTCGATCCATCACCTGACACTGAACGAACTGGATGTCGGTCCCTACCGCACTTTCTTTAAAATGGCCCCGCCGCTGCGCAGCGAGGACGACCGCCTTGCAATGGTCGAGGCGCTGGCCGACGGCACACTCGACGTGCTGGTCTCCGGGCACGACCCGCAGGATGTGGAAGGCAAGCGCCAGCCGTTTGCCGAAGCCGCTGATGGCGCGGTCGGGCTGGAGACGCTGCTCGCGGCCGGCCTTCGGCTGGTGCATGATGACAGCGTCTCCCTGCTCCGCCTGATCGACGCGATGAGCACGCGCCCTGGCGCGATTCTTGGCCTGGACGCCGGCACCCTGAAGCCGGGCGCGGCAGCGGATTTCGCCGTTGTCGATCTGGACCGGCCGTGGATCGTCACCGAGGGCAATCTTAGGTCCCGCTCGCGCAACACCGCTTTCGAAGGCGCACGTCTCACCGGCATGGTATTGCAGACTTGGCTCGCAGGGCGCATGATTTACAGCCACGAGAACGGTATCGCCAAGTGCATTGGGGGGAGATAGCGGATGCCTGATCCGATCAGCTGGGGCCTGGTCTGGAAATTCTATCTGGCGGCGCTGGCGGGCGGCTATCTGCTCGGCTCGATCCCGTTCGGCCTGATTGTCACCAGGCTTGGCGGGGCCGGAGACATCCGCAAGATCGGTTCCGGCAACATCGGCGCAACTAATGTCTTAAGAACCGGCAATAAACTGGCGGCGCGGCATCATTGGGCGCGATGTGGGGCCCGGACACGGCTGTTCTGGCAGCGTTTGGAGCCTTTATCGGCCATTGTTTCCCGTTCTGGCTTAAGTTTCGCGGCGGCAAGGGTGTCGCCACCTATTTCGGCCTGCTGCTTGGCCTCAACTGGCTGGCATTTGCCGCCGCAGCGCTGATCTGGCTGGCAAGCGCCGCCCTCACCCGTTACTCGTCCCTGTCGGCGCTGATTGCCACTGCGTCGGCGCCGGTGTTTCTCTATTTTGTCGGCCACGTCCAACTGGCGGAATTGTTTTTTGTCCTCACGCTGATCCTGTGGCTTCGGCACCGCCAGAACATCAGCCGCCTTGCGAGCGGCACGGAAGGAAAGATCGGCGGATCATGAGCGACCAGCACCCCGCCCAGGAACTGCCGCTTCACGACGAAGCAAAACCGCTCACCTGGCTGAGCGACGAAGAACGGCTCGACTGGTTGCAGCTGATCCGCTCCGATAATGTCGGCCCGGCCGCCTTCCGCATGCTGATTGACAGGACAGGCTCCGCCCGAGCCGCCCTTGATGCACTGCCCGCCATGGCCAACCGCGGCGGCGCATCGCGCCGGATCAAGGTTTCCAACCGCGACGATGCCGAAGCCGAGATCCGGGCTGCAAATTCGCTTGGCATCGGACAGATCGGCATGGACGAACCCAACTATCCGCCATGGCTGCGCCAGAGCGACAGCGCGCCGCCGCTGCTGGCCGTGCTCGGTTCGACGGAGGCCCTGGCCAGACCGATCATCTCGATCGTCGGCTCACGCAATGCATCCGCGGCGGGCCGAAAAATGGCGGCACTGCTCGCACGCGATCTTGGCGACAGCGGTTTCACGATCGCTTCCGGCCTGGCCCGCGGCATCGATACCAGCGCCCACCAGGCTTCGCTGTCAACCGGAACCGTCGCGGTCTTCGCCGGCGGCCTGGATGTGATCTATCCGCCGGAGAACAATGAACTCGTTGGCGAAATTCTTGAAAATCGCGGCGCCTGTGTCAGCGAAATGCCGCTAGGCTGGCAGCCCCGCGCCCGCGACTTCCCCCGCCGCAACCGTATCATTGCCGGCCTTGGCCTGGCCACCATCGTGGTGGAAGCGGCCGAACGCTCCGGCTCACTGATCACAGCCCGCATGGCGCTGGAACAGAACCGCGAGGTCATGGCGGTGCCCGGCTCGCCGCTCGATCCGCGCGCCGCCGGCGCAAACCGGCTCTTGAAGCAGGGCGCCGTGCTGGTGACGGAGGCAGACGATGTCATCCGTATGCTGAAGCCGATCCTTGGCGATGAAGACATCCGGCCATCCCCGGCAGCCAGACCGCGGCCCGAACCCGTCAGCCCGGCGGAAGAGCCGCTCGACAGTGAACGGCAGGCGATCATCGAGGCGCTCGGCCCCTCGCCCATCGAAGCCGACGAAGTGGTGCGGCTGACCGGCCTTGCCGCCCGGACAGTCTCCGTCAGCCTGCTTGAACTGGAACTGGCCGGCAAGCTGGAACGGCATCCGGGCCAGCGGGTTTCGCTGCGCTAGGCTGGAAAAGACCGGTGACCATCACACAAGGTGATATGACATGTACGCAGTGAATCTTGCTGAAAAGCTGAAAATGTTTTCAGAGCATTGGTCGCCGAAAATCGTATCCAAATTCAACGGCCATGATGTGATGGTCGTGAAAGTGAAAGGCGAATTCGTCTGGCATTCACACGCCGACACGGATGATTTTTTTATGGTACTGCACGGCAGCATTAAAATCGAAACAAGGAATGGTGAAATCCTGTTGAATGCCGGCGATCTTTTTGTCGTTCCTAAGGGTGTCGAGCATCGGCCGGTGGCGGAAGAAGAGGCTCATCTGCTGCTGATTGAGCCGCACGGAACCCCGAATACCGGTGATGAGTCGACAGCCGCCGATAAAGTCGAAATCTAATAGCGCGCATCCGCCTAAAGCAGCCCCTCCTCCTCAAGCACCTTGCAGGCGACGCGGAAACATTCCAGGCTTTGCGGAACGCCGCAATAGATGCCGACAACATGGATGATGGCGCGGATTTCTTCCTTGCTGACACCATTGTTGAGCGCGCCGCGGCAATGGATCTCCCATTCGTGCATCTTGCCCAGCCCTCCGATCATCGCCAGGTTCATCATCGAGCGCGTCTTGGCATCGATGGTCTCGTCACCCCAGCCGAAACCCCAGCACCATTCCGTCATCATTTCCTGAAACGGCCGGGTGAAATCGTCCGCAGCCGCCAGGTTTTTCTCCACATATTCCGCCCCAAGGGTTGCCTTTCGTTTGGCAAGCCCCCGTTCAAACCGTTCGTTGTCCATGAATAGATCCTCATATTCGGTGGCACAGATACGATGCCGGATTTCACTCCGCTGTAACAAATTTTCAATCTGGTGTTTGCTGCGCGACAGCCAGCAGGCAGCGATACCGTACAAAACTATAGGGCACCAACCGGCCCGAGCCGGGCCGATCGGAATAGCTTATACAATTTTTATCACCCGGCCTTGGCGAGCGCCTGTTCCAGGTCGGCAATCAGATCGGCCGGATCTTCCAGGCCAACCGACAGCCGCACCACGTCCGGGCCGGCGCCGGCTGACGCCTTGTGCTCGTCGGGCACCTGCCGGTGGGTGGTCGACGCCGGATGGATGATCAGTGAGCGGGTGTCGCCGAGATTGGCAAGATGGGAAAACAGTTGCACCTCGTTGACCAGCGTGACGCCGGCGTCATAACCGCCGGCCAGCCCGAAGGTGAACACGGCCCCTGCCCCCTTCGGCACATAACGCTTGGCGAGATTGTGATAGCGGTCACCCGGCAGGCCGGCATAAGAGACCCAGGTAACCTGCTTGTGGCCGGCCAGATGCTCCGCCACCGCAAGCGCATTGTCGCAATGGCGCTGCATGCGCAGCGGCAGCGTTTCGCAGCCGGTCAGGATCAAAAAGGCGTTGAATGGCGAGATCGCCGGCCCGAGATCGCGCAGGCCGAGCACCCGGCAGGCAATCGCGAAGGCGAAATTGCCGAACGTCTCGTGCAGGACGATGCCATGATATTCCGGCCGCGGCTCGGAGAGTATCGGATAGCGGCCTTCGCGCGACCAGTCGAACGAGCCGCCGTCAACGATGACGCCGCCCATGGAATTGCCATGTCCGCCGATGAACTTTGTCAGCGAATGGACGACGATATCGGCACCGTGATCGAACGGCTTGCACAGATAGGGTGTCGCCATCGTATTGTCGACGACCAGCGGCACGCCTGCCCGCTTTGCAACGGCGGCAATCGCCTCGATGTCGGTGACGACTCCACCCGGATTGGCGATCGATTCAATGAAGATCGCCTTGGTCTTCGGCGAGATTGCTGCCTCAAATGTTGAGATATCGTCGGTATCTGCCCAGACGACATTCCAGCCGAAGCTCTTGAACGACTGGCTGAGCTGGTTGATCGAGCCGCCATAGAGTTTTTTGGCTGCAACAATCTCGTCGCCTGGCTGCATCATGGCGTGGAACGTGATCAGCTGGGCCGCATGGCCGGATGCCACGGCAAGGGCCGCCGTTCCACCCTCCAACGCTGCGACACGCTCTTCCAGGACCGCCTGGGTCGGGTTCATGATCCGGGTATAGATGTTGCCGAATTCCTGCAGGCCGAAAAGAGCGGCGGCGTGGTCGGCATCGTTGAAGACGAAACCTGTTGTCTGGTAGATCGGCGTGATGCGCGCACCCGTTGACGGATCGGGCTGCGCGCCGGCGTGAATGGCCAGTGTGTTGAAACCTGGTGTCTGTTCGGCGGACATGGAAATTCCCCTCTATGGGCCGACCCGGTTTTTCCGGAATCCGGCATTAGTCATTACGGTCGGCGTTTTTAACCTTGGAATTGCGCTGAGGGAAAGAACGATTTTTCCAATGGTGAATGCCGTAGCAAAACGATTTCAGTGAAACCGAGCGGCTGCGGTCAGTATATGCCGTTTTTCAGAGTGTCTTTGGAAAACACCAATCTGATGGCACCTTTGCCCGCTCATTCGTCAGCCGATCGGTCGATCGGCCTTTGATGCATCCCCGGCATCGAGCATGGCACCTTGATCTGCTGCAATCGGGGCATGAGGCTGAGTGGCGACGATACTGCCACGCTGCACGTCACGGATGGATTGCGCAACGGGTAAAAAATCTTCTATGAGAAAAAAAGAAAGAACTGCGCATGAGCCAAAATTCGTTGCCAGCGTGACTTGTTCATGCCAGTTTTCACGAATAGCTCATGCTAACACGTGCCTGGACGGATCCCGTCGCAGCGCCAATACCATACCGATTGTTCGGTCAAAAAATAATTTTCCGGAGGAAACAATGAAAACAAGATTTCTGAAAACCCTGACGGCTGGCCTGTTTGTCAGCGTCGGCATGGTCGGCTCGACCGTTGCCGCTGAATGCATCGCACCCGCCAATCCCGGCGGCGGCTGGGACTTCACCTGCCGGCAAATCGGCAAGATCCTCTATGACATCAAGGCCGTCGATGCTCCGGTGCAGGTGACGAACATGGCCGGCGCCGGCGGCGGCCTGGCGTTCAGCACGGTCGTCAATGAGCGCAACAATGACCCCGACCTGATCGTCGCGGCGTCGTCCGCCACGACCACCCGCCTTGCACAGAACGCCTATGGCGGAGCGACGGCGGACCAGGTGCGCTTCGTCGGCGCGATCGGCGCCGATCCCGGCGTCATCGTCGTGGCCGCGGATTCGCCGTTCAAAACCCTTGGCGACTTGGTCGACGCGATCAAGGCCGATCCGTCCTCCGTTGCGTTTGCCGGTGGCTCGGCAGCGGGCGGCTTCGACCATATGAAGCCGTTGCAGGTCCTGAAAGCAGCCGGTTTTACCGACATCCGCTCGATCAAATATATCGGCGTTGACGGCGGCGCTGATGCCGTCACCCAGACGATCGGCGGCTTTACCCAGGCGATGACCGGCGACATGTCGGAGATCGTCGGTTTCGTCAAATCCGGAGAAGTGCGCGTGCTGGCGGTGATGACCGAAGAGCGCGTACCGGGCTTTGAGGACATTCCGACCGCGCGCGAGCAGGGCTTTGACGTGGTTGCGGTGAACTGGCGCGGTCTCTATGTGCCCAAGGGCATTTCCGACGAGCAGTTCAACGCCTGGGCCGAAAAGCTCCAGAAAGTTGCGGATTCGGCGGAATGGAAAGAGGCAATGACCGCAAACGGCCTTGCCCCGTTCACCAAGGTCGGCGGCGATTTCCAGACCTGGATTGACGGCGTGGTCGCCCAGACCGTGGAACTGTCGAAAGAGATCGGGGTCATCCAATAGTGCCCAGCGACCGGATATTCGGTTTGGTCGTTCTGTGCGTGGCGCTCGCGTTTATCGCGAGCGCCTTTCAGATACAGACCAGTTTCCTTGCCGATCCCGTGGGGTCGAAAACCTTTCCCGTTATGATCGGTATTGTCGCGGCGATCTGTGCGCTGAACCTGATCCTGCGTCCCGATCCCGATCCGCAATGGCCTGCACGGCGCACGTTTGGCGCGCTGGCGGTCGCGGTGGCGGTGCTGGTGGCTTATGCCTACGCGCTGAAGCCTTTCGGCTTCCTGCTGCCGACCTTCGTTGCGGCTGCCGTGCTCAGCTACCAGATCAGCCCGCGCCCGGCCCCCGCGCTTATGGCGGGCGCCGGTCTGTCGGCCGGGCTGTTCGTCCTGTTCAAATATGCCTTGGGTCTGGGGCTGGTCGCCTTGCCCCTGGCACTCATTGGCTAAGAGACCGGGGGCGGCATGGACACTTTGGCAAATCTCGCACTGGGCTTCAGCGTCGCGCTGACGCCGTATACTCTGACGCTTGCCGTCATCGGCTGTTTTCTGGGCACGATCATCGGCGCGCTGCCGGGCCTCGGGCCGGCGAACGGCGTGGCAATCCTGATCCCCCTCACCTTCACGCTCGGCCTGGACGCAACGTCGGCGCTGGTGCTGATGACCAGCGTCTATTACGGCGCAATGTATGGCGGGCGGATCAGTTCGATCCTGCTCAACATTCCAGGCGACGAGCCAGCGCTGATGACAACGCTTGACGGTTATCCGATGGCCAAACAGGGCAAGGCCGGCGACGCGCTGGTTCTGTCCGGTGTCGCATCTTTCGTGGGTGCATTCCTTGCCACTATTGGCCTGGTCATTCTGGCGCCGATCCTGGCACGCGTCGCCTATCTGTTCGGTCCGGCAGAATATTTCGCGCTCTATCTGCTTGCCTTCTGCACGCTTGGCGGGATGGCGTCCAACAACCAGGCCAAGTCGGCGCTTGCCGCCTGTATCGGCCTGGGCATCGCGATGATCGGGCTGGACAATACCAGCGGCATGCCGCGGTTCACCTATGGCAACCTTCATCTTATGGACGGGGTCGATTTCCTCGTCGCCATTGTCGGCCTGTTCGCCATCACCGAGGTGTTTTTCTTCATCGAAAGCCACGGCAAGGACAGCGCATTGGGCGTCAGACTGGGCAAGGTGACGATCCCCTTCAGGATGATCGCCGACAGTTTCTGGACGATGCTTCGCTCGACCTTCATCGGCTTTTTCGCCGGTGTCCTGCCCGGCGCCGGCGCGTCGCTCGGCAGTTTCATGTCGTATATGGCGGAGAAGGCGGTCTCCAAGGATCCGGAGAGTTTCGGCACGGGCAATCCGCGCGGCGTCGCAGCGCCGGAGGCTGGTAACAATGCCGCGGCCGGCGGCGCGCTGGTGCCGATGCTGACGCTGGGCGTGCCGGGATCGGGCACGACGGCCGTGCTGCTGGCGTTGCTGATGACGTTGAACATCACACCCGGACCGACCCTGTTCGCCGACCGGCCGGAGGTGGTCTGGGGCCTGATCGCGTCGCTGCTGATCGCCAATATCGTGCTTCTGATCATGAACGTTCCGATGGTGAAAATCTTCGTCTATGTGCTGCAGGTGCCCGCCTGGGTGCTATTGCCGGGCGTGACGATGATTTCCTTTGTCGGCATCTATTCGCTGTCTGGCAGTTATTTCGACCTGATCCTGATGGTCGCCTTCGGGGCCGCGGGATATTTCCTTCGCAAACTGGATATTCCGACCGTGCCGATCATTCTCGGCATCCTGTTGGGCAACCAGATGGAGGACAGTCTGCGCCGCGCGATGGTGCTGTCGGATGGCGACTGGACTTTCCTGTTCTCCACACCCATCTCCATCGGATTGTGGATCGCCGCCATTGCGGGCTTCATCGCGCCAATGTTCCTGCGTGGCCTGTTGAAGAAACCGCAAGCCATTACGGACTGAAAATGACGACACGCGTCCTCGTTCCATCCGGCGTTCTCGGTCTCGGTTTCGACGAGGCGGCGCTCACGCGCGGTGTGGCAATGCAACCCGATATCATCTGCATCGATGGCGGTTCGACCGACAGCGGGCCGTTCTATCTCGGCACCGGAACGTCGAAATATTCCCGCGCCGCCTCGAAGTCGGAATGGCGCCGGCTGATGCAGGCGCGGGCGCAAGCCGGCGTGCCGTTGGTGATCGGCTCATGCGGCACCTGCGGCACGGATTCGACGGTAGACTGGATGCTGCAGATTACCAGGGAACTGGCGCAGGAGCTTGGCCAGTCGCTGAAAATCGCCACACTTTATTCCAGCCAGCCGCCTGAGCAGATCTCGAACGCCCTCAATCATGACCATGTCCATCCGCTGGAGCCGGCACCCGATATTTCTGCAGAAACAATCGGCACCTGCAGCAACATCGTCGCGCTGGCCGGCGCCGAACAGGTACGTGCCGCGCTGGAAACCGGCGCCGACATCGTGCTGGCTGGCCGAACCACGGACACCGCCACCGTCTCCGCTCTGCCGCTGATGCGCGGCGAGCATCCCGGCGGCGCCTGGCATGGCGCCAAGATCGGCGAATGCGGCGCGCTGTGTTCCACCAACCCGACAAGCGGCGTCATCATGGTGGACTTCGACGGCGAAGGGTTCGAGGTCCAGCCGCTGGCCGATGATGCCCGCTGCACACCGCATTCGGTCTCAGCGCATATGCTTTACGAGAATTCCGATCCGTTCATTCTGTATGAGCCGGGCGGCCATCTTGACGTGACGGCCGCCGCCTACACCGCACTCGACGAGCGCCGTGTCCGCGTCACCGGCTCTGAGTGGGTGCCATCCAACCGCTATACGGTCAAACTGGAAGGCGCCCGCATCGCCGGTTACCAGACGACCATCCTCGCCGTGCTGCGCGATGCCGGTTATGTGGCGCGCGCCCGCGAGTGGGCCGACCGGCTGCATGCATTCCTGCAAACGGAAATTCAAATCCGGATGGATCTGGCGCCCGCTGACTACGATCTGAAATTCCGGCTGATCGGCGTCGATTCCGCGCTCGGTGCGCTGGAAACCAAAAATGCCGCGCCGGCGGAAGTCGGTGTGCTCGGCATCGTCACCGCCACTTGCGCGGAGCAGGCGGAAGAGATCGGCAAGCTGATCAATCCGTTCGTGCTGCATTATCCGCTGACCAGCGACGAGGAACTGCCGACGTTCGCTTTCCCATATTCGCCGGCCCAGTCGGAGCGCGGCCCGCTTTATGAATTCTGCCTCAACCATGTTCTGGAACTCGATGACCCGATGGACGGGTTCCGGCTGAGTGTGCACGAGATCGGACATGGCTAGTCCTGGCGGCAGAACATTGGGCGAAAAAGTCTTGAAGGTCCGCTCGAAAAATGCCGGGCCGTTCTGGCTGACCGTGGACGTGTTCTGCGGAAATCGCGAGTCCTATGAGTGGGTCAGCAAAAATATCGCGACGGAGCAGGTCGCAAAGCTCTTCCACCAACCGGTCGAAACATTGAAACGTTTCGACATTGAAGACCTGAATGTCGTCAAGTTCAGCCTGCCGCGGCCCGTGGTGCAGGGCAGCCGCTCCGATCGTGACATGCACGGCGCGCAATGGGCGGTGCTGCTGGCGGAGATGGAGATTGACGGCTGACGAGCCGCAACCGATTCTGCCGATTTTGCGCAATGATCTGCAATTGTAATATCATGCTCCTTCAATCACGGAGGGAGAATTGCCATGTCGCTCAGAATTCTTGCGCCGCAGGCCGGCACAGAAGTCAGATCACAAGTCGCCGAGACAAGCACATTGGTCGATTCCTATATGGAGCGGCTGGTGAAACTGGTGCCGGCGGAGGCGGTCGCCGCCTATCCGCTGATCAAGCCGCTGGCTGTCAGCGTCGGCGACTGGGCAGTCTGGTTCCTGTCGTGGGTCCTGCTCGGTGTCGTTGTGGTTCTGCGCTGGCAGACGACGTCTGTCGCCGGCCGGGGGCCGCAGCGGACGGCGGTCGTGATCGCCTGTGTCTCTTTCGTTATCTGGGTTTATGTCCTGAAGGGCGATTTCGGACTTTCCAGCGCTGTTCAGACATTTGTGCCTGTTGCAGACACCAAAATCGTCGACACGACCGAATTCCTGTCCACGCTCGCCCTGGTTATCTGGACGATTGTCATCCCGGTTTTTTACAAGGGCGACACAGGATGATGATGCGGCCAAACCGGACCGGAATGCGCGATGCACCTCAAACACCCGGATATCAGAGCCTATTGGGAGATGTCGATCAAAGACCTCATGTCTCGGATTGATAATCTTGATGGAGATTTCTTACTTTGTTATCGGCTTGACCTTGCTGGGAAATGCGCAGATCAGGTTTTAGTCCTCGACCACGACCCATACTCGGAGAATGACGACCCGTTTCTGGATCACGATGGCCACCAGTATAATTGGGAAATCGACCTCTTTTCCATGAAGCGCGTAAAAGCGAACTACGTCGCCACGTTTGGAAATGACCAACCGAACAATCTCGTTAACGCTGCAAAATATTACGTCATTAACCGGGCATATATTCAGCCGGAAGATTCCTGAAACCGACTGCATTGCGTTGTGCGACAGGACGTCTACCCGTCAAATTCCGCGTTTCTGGAACCCTTGCCGCACGACCGGCATCTTGGCGGAAATCTTGCGCGAATTGACGCCCATCCAGCCGATCTCACCGCACAGCCGGCCATATTCGATTTTCGGGCAGCGGTTCATGACGACGGTCAGCCCCGCAGCTTCGGCTTTCTCAGCCGCCGCGTCATGGCGCACACCAAGCTGCATCCAGATTACCTTCGGCAGCGGATCAAGCGCCAGCGCCTCGTCGACGATGCCGGCGGCCGCATCGGAACCGCGGAAAATATCCACCATGTCGATTGCGACAGGGACATCCGCAAGCGAAGCATAAACCGGCCGGCCGAGAATCTCCCGGCCGGCATGGCCCGGATTGATCGGGTAGACCTCGTAGCCTTTGCTGATCAGGTATTTGACGACGAAATAACTCGGCCGGACATCTTTCGGGCTGGCGCCGACGATCGCGACGCTTTTGACGCTGTTCAGGATACCGCGAATGAAGTCATCGCTGTAGCTGAGATCGCTCACGTTTTGCTCCAGTCAGGATCACGCTTTTCGATAAACGCTCCGATGCCTTCTTCCGCATCGCGGTTGAGCATGTTCTCCACCATGACGTCCGCTGTATAAAGATAGGCATCGGACAGGCCCATTTCCGACTGCCTGTAGAACGCCTCCTTGCCGATTTTCAGCGTATCCGGCGATTTCGAAGCAATCGTTTGGGCGTATTTGTTGACAATCTGATTGAGGTATTCCGCCGGCACGGCACGATTGATCAACCCCATGTCGCGGGCGGCATTGGCGTCGACGGTTTCGCCGGTCAACAGCATCTCCATCGCCTGCTTGCGGTGCACATTGCGCGACAAGGCAACCATCGGCGTGGAACAGAACAGGCCGATATTGACGCCCGGCGTGCAGAAGGCGGCGTTGGCCGACGCAATTGCCAGATCGCAGGAGGCAACAAGCTGACAGCCGGCGGCGGTCGCCAGACCGTTGACCTCGGCAATCACCGGCTTCGGATGCCGGACGATGGTCTGCATCAGCGTCGCGCAGCGGTTCATCATGTCGGCGAAATAGGCCCTGCCCCCGTCGGCATCGGCCCGCCGCGCCGTCATTTCATGCAGATCATGGCCGCCGGAATAGATCCGGCCTTCCGCCGCGATCACAATAACCCGGACATCGGCATCGTTTGCCGCATCGTCCAGCGCGCCCTGAAGTGCTGCCAGCATGGCTTCCGACAGGGTATTGGCCGGCGGATTGGCAAGCGTCAGCCGCAATATGCCACCGGCCTGCTGTTTCAGCAGAATTTCGCTGCTCACCAGGGTGGTTGTGCTTGCCTGATCAACGCCCATCGGGTTACCTCGCTTGCTCAGATGCTTTCTAGCAGGAAACAGCGTGTCCCTTGAACCCATAATGAGTGTGGCGGAAGTTACGGATTTTCTCGACCGCGAATTCCCACAAATCCATATTGGCGGCAAGTCTTTCCATGTCGATTCGATTGAGCCCGGCGGCGCAATATTGCGGCTCATGGCCCGCGATCACCATCTGCGCCCCGGCGGTACGGTTTCCGGGCCGTCAATGTTCTCGCTGGCGGATCTGGCCGCCTATGTCGCGATCCTGGCCCATATCGGCCCGGTTGCGCTGGCGGTGACGACAAACCTGAACATCAATTTTCTGCGCAAACCGGCGCCGGGTGATCTTTATGGCCATTGCCGGATCCTAAAACTCGGCAAACGGCTCGCCGTGACGGACGTTCTGATCCGCACACAGAACAATCCGGATCCGGTTGCCCAAGCAACAGCCACCTATTCGATCCCGCCGCGCTCAATTTGATATGGTATTATAATACCTTTTTTATAAACTACTGTTTTTATTCACTTTTTCGCCTAACGACCGTCTTGACAGTATTGCAAAGGCATTATATCACGCCCCCAACATCGCCTCCGGACGGTCCGGGGGCGTTTCTGTTTGGCGCGTGTCGCCAGAAACGAATATCGGGCGCGCTCCTGTTTCAGAGGACATTCATGAAAACCTATACCGCAACACCGGCAGACATTGAGAAAAAGTGGATCTTGATCGATGCCGAAGGCCTGGTGGTCGGCCGAATGGCGTCCATCATCGCGTCGCGCCTGCGCGGCAAGCACAAACCGACATTTACCCCGCACATGGATTGCGGCGACAATATCGTCGTCATCAATGCCGACAAGGCGATCCTGACCGGCGACAAGATGGACAAGAAAAAATATTATTGGCACACCGGTTATCCCGGCGGCATCAAGGAGCGCACGGCGCGCAAGATCTTCGAAGGCCGGTTCCCCGAGCGGGTTGTCCAGAAGGCCGTCGAGCGCATGATGCCTGGCGGGCCGCTGACACGTCAGCAGCTGAAAAACCTGCGGGTCTATGCCGGCGCGGAGCATCCCCATGATGCCCAGCAGCCGGAAAAGCTCGACATTGCCGTCCTGAATTCCAAAAACGCACGGAGCGCCTGACCATGGCCGACGTACAATCCCTTGAAGACCTCGGCGAAGCCCTGGGCAGCGAAGCTGTCGTGGAAGCGCCGGTTCATGTCCAGAAACTTGACGAGCACGGCCGCGCCTATGCCACCGGCAAGCGCAAGGACGCGGTTGCCCGCGTCTGGATCAAACCCGGCAGCGGCAAGATTACCGTCAACAAAAAAGACTATCCGGAATATTTCGGACGTCCGGTGCTGCAGATGATCATCCAGCAGCCGATCGTTACCGCCGATCGCGCCGGCCAGTATGACGTCTTTGCGACGGTATCCGGCGGTGGCCTTTCCGGTCAGGCCGGCGCTCTTCGCCACGGTATTTCCAAGGCCCTGACCTATTACGAGCCTGAGCTTCGTGCGATCCTGAAAAAGCAGGGTTTCCTGACCCGCGACTCGCGCGTCGTGGAGCGCAAGAAATACGGCAAGGCAAAAGCCCGCAAGAGCTTCCAGTTCTCCAAGCGCTAGGCTGGCAGAACCTTACCGACCAGATCGGGCCGCTTTCGGGCGGCCCTTTTTTGTTCATGAGAACCGAACGGCGGATATCCTTTAGCGCCCGCTTCGCCGCGTTGACATGCTGGTTCACGCGCCCCTCGGCACTTCGAAGTCTGCAAGCACGCCCAGCGGGCCCATCGCGCGAACGGACAACATTCGGCCAAGATGAAACGCAGCGGCTTCTTGATGATCACTGGACGGTCGAGAAAGCCCGGAAAGCTTTCCGTATCAGTATGCGTACGCCCACCCAGGGAATCCTGCAGGAAATCGCCAGATGTATACGCATGCCAACGCGGGCTGCGAATTAACTCACTTGTCCTGCAAGCGGTCTTGTCGGTGTGATCTGATTTCGGCTAATGCGGTGACATGCGACAGCCGAAAATCCTGACGACACTCAAGACATACTCCTGGTCCCTGTTTGCGGCAGACTGCTTTGCCGGCATTACAGTTGCGATGGTTGCTTTGCCATTGAGCCTTGCCATAGCAATCGCCTCGGGAGCTGACCCGGCCAAGGGCCTTGTCACCGCCATTGTCGGCGGATTCTTATTTCACTTGTTGGCGGCAGCCGGGTGCAGATTAACGGCCCGACAGGCGCGTTCATTGTTGTCGTCTTCAGCGTCATAACGGAACACGGATATGACGGGCTGGTTTTGGCAACGTTTATGGCCGGGCTGATCCTGATTGTGGCGGGCTATATGAGGATCGGTCGCTTGATTGCATATGTCCCCGAAGCAGTGGTCAACGGCTTCACGATTGGAATTGCGATTATCATCGGAACAAGCCAGTTGAAGGATCTTTTCGGCCTGTCGATTGAGACAGTTCCGGCCGAATACATCGAAAAGACAGCTGCGCTCTGGCAAGCCGCCGACACGATTAATCCAGGCGCCGTACTGGTTGCTGCGATAACGCTGATACTGATCGTTGCAATTCGCCGGGTTGCACCGAGGTTCCCAGGCCTGATTGTTGCAGTCGCCGTCGGGTCGGGCCTTGTTGTCCAGCAAGACCTGTCAGTCGATACGATCGCTTCACGGTTCGGCAGTCTTCCAAGCCAATTGCCGATGCCGCAATTGCCAGACATAACCTTGTCACGGGTTCAGGAGCTACTCCCGACAGCAATGGTCATTGCCTTTTTGGCCGGGGTTGAATCTCTCCTTTCGGCAATGGTGGCGGACCGGATGAATGGCGGTCAGCATCGTCCAAACGCTGAAGTCCTTGCTCAGGGCGTAGCAAACGTCGCCTCGTCGTTGTTTGGCGGCATGCCTTCAACCGGTGCAATCGCGAGGACCGCAACCAACATCAAGGCCGGCGGCAAGACGCCCGTTGCAGGTCTCGTTCATGCGTTGGTCATTCTGGCTGTGATGACGCTGGCCGCGCCGTTGGCGGGCTATCTGGCGATGCCGGCATTGGCTGCCGTGCTCATTCTGACAGCGTGGAACATGAGCGAACCGCACAATTGGCGCTCCCACCTGACACTGCCGGTCGCTGATCGCGTATTGCTTGTCACGACGCTGGTTTTGACGGTGTTGGTTGACCTGACGGTGGCGATCGGTGTCGGGGTATCGTTCGGATTGGCGCTCAGACTGCGAAACCGCAAATCTTCACCCGAAGAATGGACCCCGCCGGAGCGTTGATAATCGGGTTTGGCACACTCTCCCCGTATTACGAGCAGGATAGAATGGAAATCGATACTTCCGCCAAGCACCGGTTTGGTTGATAACAAGCGGCAATAATGTTTGCGTCCGCATCAACTCAACGGAATATCCGTGCCCGCTTTGCTCGCCTGGTAGACCGCCGACAGTTCGGCATAAATATCGCCAAGCGCCCTCACCCGCGCCTGCAAGGCTTCTTTTTCGCTCTCCGGACTTTCGGCCACCAAATCGGCAATGCACCGGCTGGCCCAGAAATGGTTCTGCCGCCGGTAAGCGCCGTCCCTGACGTCGAATACTTCTTCCAGAATGCGTAAGTCGTGCGGAATGTTGAAGGCGTCGCGGGTATCGTCATAACCGAACAGATAATAGAAATTGTCGAACCCGGCCCAGGTGATCGCCGACAGGCAGAGCGGACAGGGTTCGTGGGTGGTGATAAACAGGCAATCGCGCGCCGGCGGGCGCTCGTCGACGGGCAGCCCGTAATAATCGTTCAGGATAATACTGCCACCCCCGTCTTCATCCTGGATACGATGGTGGCAAAGGCCAGGATTTACGATAAAGAGGGAAATGAAAACAAAGCGTTAACCGAATACAGGGCTATTCTGCATTCGGGGTATGATTTACCGCCTGATTTGAGTCGATTTATTAAAGGCAGGCTTTCGGCAGAGAAGAATTAGGCAAAAAATAATACAGGATAGGCTGTGGGTTGTGAAATGAAAACAGTTGAGATTGAGTCGCTTGCTATATCAATTGTTTTAAGCAACCCTTACAATTTGGATACTTTGCGGATAGGTTGAATGTATGAATTACAAGCAGACGATTTATAAAGAGATGGTGCCAGGATTCAGTTCTGTGTTTTGGGCAAGACGGATGTTTCTTGGCGGTTGCATGACAGCATTGTTGATAGCGCTGTTTGCTTGTGCTCCCATGAACTCTCAACCACCGATCCAGGAATCGGTTCAAATGGAACCTGAGGATATTCCTGAAATGGTGACCGGGGAACCTAGAGAGGCCAAGCGTGGTGGAGCTTCGGCTTCCGGCATGGAGGCAGATGGCAATCTCCCGGTACGATTCCAGCAGCCCTCCTATTTTATTAAACAGATGGGATCAACAGTTGATGATAACGATAACTTAGTGCCGGTAGGAGCGGATATATCTACTACAACCGGGCCAGTGCCGCTCAGTGATATAATAAAAAGACTTGCCGCCTTAAAAAATATGAATGTCAGTTGGGCCAGTGATGTGAATCAATACATTATGACTGATGTTGATATACGGGCCGATGATGATTTTTTCCAGGCCATCGACAACCTTCTGCGACAGGTCGATTATTATCATGAAGTTGAAGGTAATACCATTATTGTAAAATTCAAAGAGACGAGGAAGTTTCATATAGCCATGCCGCCTCGGTTGACAAGTATTGCCAGCAGTAACAACACAAGCAATAGCACCAGCACAGCTCTCAGTGATGGAGCAAAAGCGAATCCATGGGACGATATAAGAGTAAATCTAGATCAGATCTTGGATATTTGGTCGGAAACTCCGGTGGCAACCTCGGCCCCTGAAGAAGGACCGGTGGTAGCTGATTCGGCTGAATCAGAAACTTCTGAAACAGCAAGAGCACCGGTTCGTCCTGAAAGGCCAAGCGGAAAAGGATACTATACTATCAATGAGCCGATTGGCCTGATTACTGTTACCGCTCCTCAGCAGTTGCTGAGGAAAATCAGTGAATATATTGAGAGCATAAAATTTGAAGTATACCGTCAGATTTCCATAGAAGCAAAAATTGTTGAAGTTGAGTTGAGTGAAAATGCAACTACAGGTATTAACTGGTCAGATTTATTGAGCGCCAAGGATATCACGTTCTCCTTGTTTGACGGTACTGGTGTCATTAAACCTAGAAATAATACTTCGTTTATAGATCAGATCTCGATCGATGCTACCTTTGATTTGGTTCTTGATGCAATGGCAACAGTAGGAACCACCAGGGTATTATCCAATCCGAAGATAAGCGTGATGAACGGCCAGCCTGCCGTAATTTATGCCGGAGATAATATTACGTATATTGACAAGGTGACAACAACGGTTGATGAAGGCGTTGTCTCTACAAGCGTAACAACCGCCCAGGCAACTTCAGGGGTTCGTTTGGAAGTTTTTCCAACTATTATTAATGAGGAAGAGATTATCCTCAGCCTGACCCCGATGATATCAGGGCTGCAAGGGGACACCATTCAATATGTTTCTTTTGGTGACAATACGGTCGGTATCCCGGTCATTAAAGAACGGACCATGAATTCCATCGTCCGGGTCAGGGATGGCCAGATGCTGGTAATTGGCGGGATGATCATCAGAAGTGACCTTGATAATGATAATAAAGTACAGTTATTGGGAGATTTGCCCGTAATCAAAGGTCTTTTCAAATCTAACCAAAAAATATATACAAACAAAGAGGTTGTTGTACTTCTGCGTCCTAGAATAATTTAGGATAAAGGTATAGCATTGCTGAGTGAAATCTGAAGGAGCACTTTAATCATGGCTGTTATCAGAAGAATATTTTCTTTCCTATTCGTTGTAATTCTTGCCACCGGCTGTGGACAAGTTGTCAAGGAAACTCTCCATGTCCCGCCGTCTTCTCCTACCAGTGTCGACTGCCCGAAGAAAATTGTGGTCCTCCCATTTGCCGATTATTTTTATGCAGATGATATGAGAGCAGGACTTAAAAGAAATTCCATGGTCATGGAGTTTATGGTTGATCGGCTGACGGAAAAGGGGGTTCAGGTTCCGGTCCAGGAGGATGTGCTCCAGTACTTGGTTGATAATGAAATTATAGAGTTGCTTCCGCCTGATGATCAGAGAGGTGGTCGGAGTAATGTACAAAGTATCGTTGATGAACTCAGCAATGAATGGTCTGATACCATGAAGGAAATGCTGAAAAAATATATTGCCTCCGAAAATAGTTCATCAGATAAAACGGCACAAGTTAATGAAGACTTTTTTGAAGCTCCGGGCATATATGCTTTGGATAAAAAGAATGTGCGGGAAATCGGCAGCCGGTTTCAGGCCGATTATCTAGTGAGAGGCCGGATTATTGAATGGTCCTATTATACAAAGGATAGAACAAAATTTTCGCCCTTTA
>CAMYKZ010000025.1 GCA_947259045.1 uncultured Afifella sp. | reverse complement strand
GAGAAAGAAGCGATCCTTGTCGCGACTTATTTCGTCGTCATATTCTCCATTGTCGTTCAGGGCCTGACCATCAGGCCGCTGGTCAACAAAGTGATATTTCATTGAACGAACTCAGGAAGCGCGATGACGGTAACGAAGATGTCCCGAAGATATTGTCTGTATGATGTTTTTACCGCCCAGGCCCTGGGCGGGAATCCGCTTGCGGTGGTGCTTGATTGTGAAGGGCTCGACACGCCTTTGATGCAGGCCATTGCCGGTGAATTCAACCTGTCGGAAACCGTGTTTGTGTTTCCTGCCGAGCGGCCGGCCCATTCCGCCTCGATCCGGATTTTTACGCCGAACCGCGAACTTCCGTTTGCGGGTCATCCAACTGTCGGCACGGCGATCTGCCTGGCGGAACAGCGGTTTGGAGATGTCGCTGCGGAGCAGGATGCGGTTATCGTTCTGGAAGAAGCCATCGGTGCCGTGCGGTGCGGTGTGAAGCTGAACGGCGCGGCCGGGTTTGCCGAATTCGATATCCCGCAATTGCCTGAGAAGATGGAATGCGAATTGCCCAAGGACAGGGTTGCGCAGGCTATAGGGCTGGAGGAATCACTGCTGACTTTCGAAAATCATCGTCCGCAGCGCTGGACTGCCGGTTTGCCGTATAACTTCATTCCGGTCCGTAATCTCGCAGCGCTATCATCGGCAAAGCCGGATTCGTCAGCCTGGGAGAGCGTCTTCGACAGTCATGATGCTTATGTTTACAGCCGCGAGACGGTTGGCCACAACCATCATTTCAGTGCGCGGATGTTCTGGCGTTCGGGCACGGCCGAAGATCCGGCGACGGGCAGTGCGGCTGCGGCGTTTGCCGGCATTGTCCATGGATTTGACGGCCTTCCGGACGGCGACCATGTCTTCATGATCGAGCAGGGGTATGACATGGCAAGGCCGTCCGTCATCCGGATGGAATGCTCCACGGCAGGCAATCAGTTGCAGCGTGTGCGTATTGGCGGCAATGCGGTAAAAATTGCGGAAGGTGAACTCATTCTTTAGCAAACCGGCAGCGGCCCGGAATGTCCGGCCCGCTGCCAGTCTCAGCAATCCTGGTGGGTTAGATCACTGTCCCTTTTGAACTACTCGATCTCGAGCACAGTCTTGGCTTCCGCCAGAGTGGTCGAACAGCCTTCAACATCGCCAGCGGCCTGTTTTGCCCGGGCATCTTCAATGAAAGCCTGGACCGCAGACATATCCGCTTCACTCAACTGTGCCGATGCCACGGCCTCTTCAACCTTGGCCATGTTGTCGGTGCAATCGTCGGCATAAGCCGGCATTGCAAATCCAGCCGTTGCGATAGCCGCTGCTGCAATCATAATCTTCTTCGAAGCAAACATGTTGACCTCCTGTCATATGGTTCTTGATCGACGATGGGCAAATCGCCCATGTGGGCACAAACGGTCTGTCTGTTCCCAGGTGGATCAAACTGCCGGTTCATGACGCAACGGTGGCTCGATCCGGACGGGAGGTGGGCATTCCTGTGAATATTTACGGCAACCTGCCGCGCATTGTGGCAGACACCCAGCAGGCAGGCCTGCAAAAAATCCATCAATCGTTTACCTGGGCGTTGCCAGTTTCTGCGAAATTGCGTAAACACAAGCTGGATCAACAAGGATGAAGCCGTGATTATGTGCGAAGGCGCAGACCGGATCGGATCACCGCAATGCGAGCGGCAGCTTTCGCTCGCGCTTCTACCGCTTCTCCTTAGGCGCCCCTGAGCGTCGGCAGCCCGGGTTCGCGTTGAACCGCGCAGGGCGGGTGTTCAGGGGATCGATAACAAAATCGACTGTTAAATTGCGCTGACCGGCGCCGAACAGAATTCCGAAGGATCCAAAGATGACTTTACAAGATAACGACCAGTCCGCTGACCGCGTGCTGATTTTCGATACCACGCTGCGCGACGGCGAACAGTGTCCTGGCGCAACCATGACATTTGAAGAAAAGATCGAGGTTGCCGAATGCCTTGACGAAATGGGCGTCGATATTATTGAAGCCGGATTCCCGATTGCCTCTGAGGGCGATTTCGAAGCCGTGTCGGAAGTGGCGCGCCGGGTGAAGAATGCGACTGTGGCGGGGCTTTCGCGCGCCAACCCGGCTGACATTGACCGGGCTGGTGCGGCAGTCGCACATGCCGCCAGGCCCCGGATACACACCTTTATTTCCACGTCGCCGGTTCACATGAAGTGGAAGCTTCAGAAAGAGCCGTCGGAAGTGCTGGAAATGGTCAGCCGGTCAGTTGCCCAGGCGCGCAATCTCGTTGATGACGTGGAATGGTCGGCCGAAGACGGGACACGAACGGAACATGATTTCCTGTGTGCCTGCGTCGACGCTGCAATCAAGGCCGGCGCAACGACGATCAATATTCCCGATACGGTCGGATACACAGTGCCGGAAGAATATTTCGCACTGTTTGCGATGCTGCGAAACCGGGTGCCGGACGCCGACAAGGCAGTCTTCTCGGTTCATTGCCACAATGATCTGGGCATGGCTGTGGCCAATACACTGGCCGGGCTCAATGCCGGCGCAAGGCAGGTGGAGTGTACGATCAACGGCATTGGCGAGCGCGCCGGCAACGCCGCTCTGGAAGAAATTGTCATGGCGCTGAAGACTCGCCCGGACGTTCTTCCCTTTTCGACCGGCATCGATACGAAGATGCTGACACGGGCGTCAAAGCTTGTTTCGGCCGCCACGTCGTTTCCGGTGCAGTACAACAAGGCGATCGTCGGGCGCAACGCCTTCGCCCATGAATCGGGCATCCATCAGGACGGCATGCTCAAACATACCCAGACCTATGAGATCATGACGCCTGAATCCGTTGGCGTTTCCAAGACATCACTGGTGATGGGTAAACATTCAGGGCGCAATGCGTTCCGCAGCAAACTGCAGGATCTGGGTTATGATCTGGGCGAAAACGCTTTCCAGGATGCCTTCAACAGGTTCAAGGCGCTGGCTGACCGCAAGAAGCATGTCTACGACGAGGATATCGAAGCCCTCGTGGATGAGAATATCGCGACGGCGTCAGACCGGGTAAAAGTGGTGGCCCTGACGGTGATTGCCGGAACCATGGGGCCGCAGTCGGCGACATTGACACTGGATATGGACGGCAAGCACCAGACCGTCCAGGCGACGGGCAACGGTCCTGTCGATGCGACATTCAATGCAATTCATGCCCTGATTCCCCACGAAGTGACCCTGTCCCTGTATGACGTTCATGCGGTCACGGAGGGCACTGACGCCCAGGCGGAGGTATCCGTGCGCCTTGAGGACAAAAACGGTCAACTGGTCACGGGCAGGGCGGCAGACCCGGATACGCTGGTTGCCTCCGCCAAGGCCTATCTGGCGGCGTTGAACAAGCTTTCTGCCCGCGAAGAGCGTTTGCATGCCCAGGCTGCCGGATGAGAGAGGCTGCCGGATGAGAGAGGCTGCCGGATAAGAGAGGCTGCCGGATAAGAGTCAGCCTTTTGCCGAGAGCCTTCCAATTGATGAACGGCCGGTGCGGGATCCCGCACCGGCCGGTCCATTTTTTGGCCCGGCCTTAATTCGTTCCAGTGGCGACAACCGAGCCGGCGTCGGGGAGGCAGGGTTTGATATAGTGCGCCACGGCATCGGGCGGCATTGTCAGGATCTTCTCCGTCAGGCCGCCGTGGATATTGATCCAGGTGCGGATGCCGTCCGGATACAGGGCCAGCAGCCGGCTGTTTTCCTGATCCAGCCTTGCAGCACTTACTGCGGTCGGCTGCAAGGCGCGGGTTTTGTGGAAATGCAGTTCCGCCCTTTGTGTCGCGCAGACAAGACTGGCGGGAAGGCGGGTCAGTATGGTGCAGGCTGATGCGCAGACGCCGTCAATTCGAACCTTGATCCCGAGAGCCGCATAAACGCCGAGCCGGACCTCGTAGAACCCCAGATCTCCACCCATATCACGCCGGATTGTGACGGTTTCAGCGTGGCTGGTTGCCGGCAAAAGCAACAACAAGGCCAGTAGCGCGCTCAGTTTCATTCTGTCTCCGTCCCCATAACGTGATTAACAAAACCATAACGCAATTGTTCGAATTTTGTCTATCGGATGTATTTGGCGTCGTTAACGGGCCGAAATCGCGCCGTGCCGCCGGAATTAATCCAATCTTTAGACCGCGTTCGCTAGCCTGAGGGGGATCTGAGTTGCGTTTTTGGAGGATCGCCCGTGCCTTTGTCAGTGCCCGTACCAGTATCTGCGCCCGTACCAGTATCTGCGTATGAAGACGCCTGCCGTCCGCGGATTGTCCGTTTCCGCAATATCGCGGCCACATTATGCCTGGCGATCGGCGCGATTGGCCCGGCGCATGCGGAATTCACCACTAATGACGCGATTACCACACTGCAGATTTACTCTGACGGTGGCGATGACCTTGTCGCAGAAGTGTCTGTCGACGTTCTGTCCGACATGTCAGCGGTCAGTTCCTATTGCATGGCTGCCGGCCCGGCTCGAACCGAACAGAAGATCGCCGTCGTCCGTGGTATTCTTGCTGCGACGGAAGGTGCGGCCGGTCAATCCGGCAAGAATATGGCTGTGCTTGTTCAGCAATGCTGTCCGCTTTTCACGTCGGTATCGGTTGACGAGCGCATCAATTACGGATCCCAGCTTGCGATCGCGGCGCGCCGCGCCTTTGATGAAGACCAGCGGATCTCCGGGCGGATGAAGTCGCTTGTCGGCAATTGTTCCGATGACGTTCTGGACCGGTCCTTCTCGTTGGCGCTCGGCAATGACAGGATCGGCCTGTTCATCGCGCAGACGGACACGTCGGCTCCGGTGCAATATTGGACCGCCAGCGGCGTGGACATCGTGCCTGGCGAGGGTGACTAGAATTTACCGAACGCCCGTCGAATTTCAGGCGAACTGCTTGAACTGTTCAGTTTGCCTCCCTATAAGGCAAATCGGTCGGGTGTGTAGCTCAGTTGGTAGAGCAGCTGACTCTTAATCAGCGGGTCTGGGGTTCGAGCCCCCACTCACCCACCAGTTTATTTCCGTTCGAAGTCTTCGATATTGCGCCTGCGTTGGTATCATATGACCGGACGCTGCGGTTTTGGCGACCACGCAGACAGCAGGCCTGATGAATATACTCAAATTTTTCGGAATTGGACGATCTGTCGAAACCAGCCCGTATGTGCCTGAAGGACAGCGGGTCTACGCGGTCGGCGATATTCACGGGCGCTTCGATCTGCTGCAGAAAATCAATGATCTGATCGAAGCGGATCTGTCTCGGCACCCCGTTGAAAGCAGCATCGAGATTTATCTCGGCGATTATACCGACCGCGGTCCGGCTTCAAACGCGGTTCTGGACCACCTTTCGTCGGCTCCCGCCATTTGCGACCGGCGCATATGCCTGAAGGGGAATCACGACGAGATATTCCTTTCGTTTCTGGAAGACCCCGATGTGCTGATGGACTGGCGGGATCTGGGCGGCCTGGAAACGATCTTTTCCTATGGCGTTTCACCGCCGATGACGCGCGACAGAGAACCGGCTCTGGACTGCCAGCAATCATTTATCAAAGCGGTTCCGGCAGAACATGTGCGATTCTTGAACGGCCTGCCACTAAAGGTTGAAATCGGCAGTTATTTTTTTGTTCATGCCGGTTTGCGGCCCAACCGGCCAAAAGATGACCAGGACGAAAGCGATTTGTTGTGGATTAGAGAGCCGTTTCTTTCAAGTCGCCGCGATCATGGTTGCATCGTTGTTCATGGTCATACGCCACAGGAAAATTATGAAATCCGGCCAAATCGCATCAATGTCGACACCGGAGCCTATTTATCCGGCCGTCTCACTTGCGCTGTACTTGAGAGGCATACAATACGATTTCTTCAAACCTGAAACGGGCGAAGAGAGTTCCAATCTACACCATTTTTAAATGATTTTGCGCGATCATTTCTTAAATTATTCTTCGGCTTTGATTTCAGCTCTCGACGCAAATCCATATGGCTTGGTTCCAGCGTCTGTACCAAGACTTGAAACGGTCGATCAGCCAATCTATCAGGCGAACATGAGGGGAGGCATAGCGATGCGATTAAGCGCACTCTCTATCCTGCTGGTGGCGATATTGCCGATGTCAGGTTGCGGTGACACGGCACAGACCACTCCACAGGCAGAGATTACCAATCCGCAGATTGCACCGGTTGCTGCGGCGACGGAAAGCTACCGACTCGGCGCTGGGGATAAGATGCGGGTCATCGTCTTTGGAGAACCGGAACTGTCGGGCGAATTCTTCGTGGACGACGGCGGTTCGGTCGATATGCCTCTTATCGGCGATGTTGCAGCGGGCGGGCAAACGGTTGCCGACTTTGAGAAAGTGGTCATTTCCCGGCTCAGCAACGGTTATCTTCGTGATCCGAAAGTTTCCATCGAAGTTCTCAACTACCGGCCGTTTTTCATCATCGGCGAAGTCAAGAACGGCGGCGAATTCCCCTATAAGGGCGGCCTGACCGTTCAGGATGCGGTTGCTATTGCAGGTGGCTATTCTTACCGCGCGAATGTCAATGTCGCTTATATACGCCGCGCCGGATCAGATGCTGAGATCAAGGTGGAACTGACTCAAAGAGCCGCAATATTTCCAGGGGACAATGTCCGAATACCTGAAAGATTTTTCTGAATTCTTATACGAAAAATAAGGATAACAGCCGTAGACTGAACAAAAGATTCGAAAAAAGAAATCTAATCGGTTGTTGGGTTGCATTTTGATGTCTGGTCCAGGCAGGAAGTCTTGGGGGAAGGAAGCGCTGACTCTGTTCGGCGCCAGCCTGCTGTTGCTGCTTTTTTGCGCCGCCAATGCGATTGCCCAGGATGCCGACAGGCTTCTGCGTTTAAACCAGTCGCCGTCGTCGCCGTTGCCGAATCTGATTTATTTTTCCGGCGAAGAAGAACCGGAAGCGATTCCGGTCAGGCAGCGTCCCCATCCGGACTACAATGCACCCGGTATTCGTCTGGGATCGTTTATCTTTCATCCGGCGCTTGAATCCGCAACGGTTTACGACAGCAATGTGCTTGCAGCCCCGGGGAATGCGCAATCCGATCGGACAATTGTCTTCTCCGGAAACCTGAAGGCGCAGTCTGAATTCAACAATCACGCATTGAACTTTGAGGCCGGCTTTACCCGTTTCCAGCATTTTGACCTGACATCTGAAAGTCGGACGGAAGCCAAAGCAGTGGTTTCCGGGCGACTTGATATTCGCCGGGATCTTATTGTGTTGGCCGCCGCCTCCGTTGCCCGCCGGCATGAATCCCGGGGCACCAGCAATTCTCCCGCACTGGCGGCCGAGCCGGTACCATATGATGATTTCGATGCTTCGGTTTCCGTGACGAAAGACTTTAATCGTGTGGAAGTATCCGTTGGTGTCGCTGTCGAACACCGCGACTATCATGACGTTAGGCAAATTGGCGGCGGGACGCTCGACCAGGACTTCCGGGATGGAAATCTGTTCATTACCGGAGGACGTTTCGCCTATACGGTTCGGCCCGGATTCCGCGTTTTCGGCGATGCCCGCTACAACTTCCGGCGATATGAAAATCTATCCGGACTGAATTCGGATTCCCAGGGCTACAATCTGCTCGCGGGTGTCGAGTTTACATTGTCGAACCTGATGCGCGGCGATATCGGGGTGGGATATCTTGATCAATCCTACGATAGCGCCAGCGATGCAACCGGATTGAGCTATGCCGCCAATCTGATATGGACGCCGACACCTCTTATTACGGCGGAGTTGAAGGGCCGCCGGTTCGTCAGCGAAACCGGAATCGCCGGCGCGCTCGGTCGGATCGACTCCACTCTTGGCGTGGCTGTTGACTACGAATTTCGCCGAAACCTGATTATATCGCCGTCAATCGACTTTACGCATGAAGATTATGCGGGCGCGGCCAGAGCGGACTGGATCGTGCAGCCGAAATTGAGGGTTGATCGCCTGATTAACAGATATTTTTCTATCGGTGCGCTGTATGAATATACGCGTCGCGCTTCAAATATCGGTGCCAACGAATATGACCGGCACATTGTGGGTGTGAATGCTCAAGCGAAGTTTTGACAGCCTGGACCGTGACCTGCACCCCGGATACCGGGGTGTCGAAGAATCGAATCCTGCGTCCAGCGAGGGTTTCGACCTTTCCAACCTTCTGCTTATTGGTCGGCGACGGCTGCCTGTCATTGCCGGACTGGCGTTGATTGGAACGTTGCTGACCGCGATCTATGCACTGCAGCTGACGCCGTTATATTCTGCGAACGCAACGGTGCTGATCGATCCGCGCAAGAAGAATATCGTTGATAGCGAGGCGGTTTTGTCCGGTATCAGCAGTGAATGGGCGGCGATCGAAAGCGAAGTGGAAATCATCCGGTCTTCGGCGGTTGGCGAGCGTGTGGTGAGGCGCCTGAAGCTGGATCAAGCGCCGTTTCCGGAAACCGCGAAGCCGTCAATATCAACGCAGATTCTGAACCTTCTGTTGTCACGCGAGACGAATGCCTCTCCGATCAGGGTAGATAATCGCATCGATTATCTGGCGCGATCCTACTCTTCAGCGATTGGCGTCGCCAGGATCAACGACAGCTATATCCTGTCGATTTCCTATCGCCACAAAAGTCCGAAATTCGCCGCCATGGTCGCGAATGCATTTGCCGACGAGTATCTGGTCGATCAACTGGAATCAAAATTTGAAGCGACACGCAGGGCAAACGAATGGTTGAACGAACGGGTTGCCGATCTGCGCAGAAATGTCCGGGATGCCGAGCGCGCCGTTCAGCTATTCCGCGCTGAAAGGGATATTGTCGAGGTCGGCGGGTCCAGTCTGGACGAACAGCAGATTGCAAAACTGAACGAGCAGCTGATCCTTGCGCGTGCGGAGGCTGCAGAGGCGAAAGCCCGGATGGATCAGCTGTCAGAAGTGGTTGCAAACGGCGGCGAGGCCAGTTCGTTTGCAGATCAGCTTCAATCGCGGATCATATCCGAGTTGCGGTCGAAATTGTCGGAGGTTCGCCGCGAATATGCCGAGTTGAGTTCGAAATACGGCCGCCGGCATCCCTCGGTCATCAATGTCAGCGCCCAGTTGAGCGATGTGAGACGTCAGCTGGAGGGTGAAGTGAAGCGGATCGAAGCATCGACCCGCAACAGCTATATGGTTGCCAAGAGCCGGGAAAATTCAATTCAAACGAGCCTGACCGAACTCAGAGGTCTTTCGGCCAATACCAGCCAGGATGCCATACGGCTTCGCGAACTGGAACGCGATGCGAGTGCGACGCG
Organism: uncultured Afifella sp.; assembly: GCA_947259045.1. GTDB lineage: Bacteria > Pseudomonadota > Alphaproteobacteria > Rhizobiales > Afifellaceae > CAMYKZ01. Next base: position 107,087 of record CAMYKZ010000025.1, on the reverse strand, counting down.
GGCATTGTTTGAATCATTTCTTGCCCGGTTCAAGGAGACGACGGAACAGGAGAGCCTGCAAACGGCCGATTCGCGTATCATTGAGCGGGCGGTTGTCCCGACTTCACCAAGCTGGCCGAACAAGAGAATTATCGTCATGTTAGGCGCATTCATCAGCCTTGGTTTTGGCATCGGTATGGCGTTTTTGCTGGAAATGCTCGACAGTGGTTTTCGCACCGGCAGCCAGTTGGAAAATGTCACCGGCGTCCCGTTGCTCGCCTCAATGCCTATCCTCGACAGGGTCGCCGAAAAAGCCGGCGTGTTGTCTGCAATTGGCAGAATATTGACATTTGGCAGGCTTGGCGGGGGAGCGCATGCCGATAGTGCCGGCGCGAGAGCGTTGACCGCCAGGCAGGTTCTTGATCACCCGCTGTCACCGTATACAGAGGCGATCAGGTCACTTCGGATGGGCTTGCGGTATGCAAATCTCGACAGCCCGTCAAAAACCGTTCTGGTGACATCCGCCTTGCCCGGTGAGGGCAAATCGACGATTGCAAGCAATCTGGCCCAGCATGCCGCCAATACAGGCGAGAAAGTCCTGCTGATCGATATGGATTTGCGCCATCCCGCGCTGTCGGATGTCTATGCTCCCGGCTCTCAGGACGGTGTGGTGGAACTGGTGACCGGAGAAGCCAAGATCGGCTCTGTTGTAAAAGTCGATCAACAGTCCAAGCTGCGGTTCATTCCCGCATCGCGCTCCGACCTCATTTCCCATACCTCGGAAGTGCTCGGATCGAGGAAGATGAAGGATTTCCTCACCCAACTGCGTGACGTGTTTGATCTTGTTGTCATCGATTCTTCTCCGCTTTTGCCGGTCACGGATGGTCGGGCACTGATTGATTCAGTGGATAGTGTTGTGCTTGTCGTGAAATGGGAGACGACGAACCAGGATGCCGTCAAGTCCGCGTTCAGGCAATCGTTCGGGCTTGAAGACAAGCTGGTCGGAACGGTTCTAAGCCAGGTCAACCCGCAGAAAGCCCGCTATTACGATTATTACAAGAGCGGTTATTACACCAAAGCCTATCCCTATTATTATTCTGATGAGAAGAGTTAGTGCGGTCCGCAGGCTGTTCGGCCTGTTGGTCTGCCTGGCCGTCGGTCTGGGTTCCTTTGGCCTTGGCGCGGTCTCGCTTGCGAAGCTTTCCAGCAGTTTTCAGCCAGAGGATATTTTATACGATGAGGGTCCGGGCTTATTTCAGGCCTGGCTGATCAGGCACCACAAGAGCGGTGACCTGACGCCTGCTGCAGTCAGCCAGCGGATTCTTTTTATGCCAATCGCTGCACGCCGTTCCACGGTCAACGCGATGATGGGCCGGGATTTCTGGGCGGCAATCGGCGGTCCTGAAGCGAAACGCAGGACAATGCTCACAACGATTGAAAACGGGCTTGTCGGCGCACTTGCAAAAGCGCCGTCCGCCGGTGACCTCTGGCTCGCAGCTTCGAAGATCCGCAGTCAGACAACCGGGTTCGATCATCGGGCGGCGAATTACCTTGCAGCTTCCTATCTGATGTCGCCGCGTGAAGGCAGCCTCGTGCGCTCGCGTATTGTCTTTGCAGCGTCGGTGGAGCCGATGCTGCGGACGCCTCTGGTAGAGGAGCGTGAGAGGGATATGGTCATCGCCCGGGAGCTGTATCCCGGTTTCGAACGCAAGGTTCAGAATTGGCTGGATGCGCGCGAAAGAGAGCGAGCCGACACGAAACGCAAAGTCCGGACAAGGGTCCGCTGATGAAAGCCTATGCCGCCGATTCTCGTCTGTTTCCAGGTTTGTTGGTGCTTCTGATCGGGCTGACGATTAACCTCGCGCCGCTGGCACTGGGCAGCAACCGGCCGTTGCCCTGGAGTTATAACGCATTGCTGACGGGCCTGTTTCTTGCGATGGCGGCAAGTTGGCAATTGATGCCCTCAAGGCAGGGTTCCGGCGTTTCCCTGGGCCCTGTAACAGTGCCGCTGTTGCTGTTCGCTCTTGTCATATCATGGATTGGCTTTCAGACGTTTGCCCTGCCTGACGGTTCGCTGCCCAACCCCATCTGGCCATTGGCTGCCGGACTTGAAAGTTCGATTGCCAACCGAAGCATATCCGTTAATCCGATGAACAGCGCCGATACGGCAATGCGGTTTTTGACCTACGCGTCGGTATTCCTGTCGGTTTATCTGCTCGCATCCAATTCTGCGCGGGCATCCGTCTTTTTATGGGCATTTGTGACCTCAGCCTGCCTTTTCGCAGTATACGGACTGGCGAGATACGGCGTCGATTGGGAAAAGATACTCTGGTATGAAAGTATCAATTCCAACCTGACCGGACCATTCGTCAACCAGAACAATGCCGCCACCTATTTCGGACTGGCGCTTGTTTGTGTGCTTGGATTGCTGCTGCAGGCTTTCCGCAAGACGGAACGCAGTTCCAGAAATTCCAGCCTTCGGTATCGGTTTATTGCCGCAATGCAGGGACTCCCGGGACGAACAGGCCTGCTGCTGATGGTTTTTATCATCCTCCTCGTCGCCCTGCTTCTGACCGGTTCGCGCGCGGGAATTGGCGCATCGATCGCCGGATGCATGACACTGATTGTGCTCCGGCTGTTGAAGAATGGGCGCAATGACGGACAAGGCGCACAACATTTTGCCGGGTTGTTGTTCATGCTTGTTTTGGTCGCCGTTATTTTCGAGATGTCAGGTGGCCGGTTCGCCCAGCGTATGCTTTCCGCCGATATTGATGCAGGTGGGCGCTTCGACGTTTACCTGATGACCTGGAATTCGATCTCCGACAATGCCATGTACGGCACCGGCGCAGGGACGTTTCAGGATGTTTTTCCAGTATACCGCGACCAGACCCTCGGCCATGCAGCGACCTGGGACAAAGCCCATAATGACTATCTGGAACTGTTTCTTGGCCTGGGCATTCCCGCAGCGTCGATGTTTCTGCTTGCGCTGTTCCTGGTCTTCCTGTCTGTGTTGAGGGGCTATTTCCGGCGGCGTCGGGACAGCATCTATTGCGGTATCGCTGTCTCGTCGACGGTACTCGTCGCGCTGCACGCGATGGTGGATTTCAGTTTGCAGATTCAGGCCGTCGCGATGGCGTTTGCCATGTTACTGGGCCTGGGCGTTGCCCAAAGCCAGAGCAGCCGGTCCGCTTCCGGCTGAATGACAATTTGAGGAGACTGCGTTGGTAGTGCTTGTCACCGGAGGTGCGGGATATATCGGCTCCCACATGGTCTGGCATCTGAAAGACCGGGGCGCTGATGTCGTGGTGCTGGATAATCTGACAACCGGCTATGACTGGTTATTGCCGGGTGACGTCGAACTGGTTGTCGGAGATCTTTTCGACAATGACTGTATCGCGCGGTTGTTCGCCGCTCATGATATTGATGCGGTCATCCATTTTGCCGGTTCGATCATTGTTCCGGAATCGGTTGCTAACCCTTTGAAATATTACACCAATAATACAATCGCCAGCCTGAATCTTATTGCGGCGTGTGTCCGCCGGAATATCCGCAAATTCGTGTTCTCGTCGACAGCAGCCGTGTATGGAGATCCCGCTTCCTGTCCGGTTCCGGAATCGGCCCCGCTGGTGCCATTGTCGCCCTACGGCTCATCCAAGCTGATGACGGAACAGATGCTTCGCGATACGGCGGCGGCGCATGATTTTCGCTATTGTGCGCTGCGCTATTTCAATGTTGCAGGCGCAGACCCGCAGGCGCGGACCGGCCAGGCGACAGCGAACGCAACCCATCTGATCAAGCTATGCTGTGAAGCGGCTATGGGCAGGCGCGACAGGGTAACGGTATTCGGTACTGACTACGATACGCCCGATGGTACCGGCGTGCGCGATTACATCCATGTCAGCGATCTGGTCGGCGCACACGCCCTGGCGCTGGATTATCTGACAGCCGGCGGGACGAGCACGGTCATGAATTGCGGTTACGGCCAGGGTTTTTCTGTTCTTGAGGTGATCGATTGCGTCAAATCCGTTTCCGGAGTCGACTTTCCTGTCGACCATGCAGAACGCAGGCCAGGCGACAGCCCGATGGTTGTCGCCGCATCAGAGCGTGTTCGGGAGACCCTTGCATGGCAACCGGAATACAATGATCTGGAGACAATCGTGTCGCATGCCCTGGCGTGGGAGGAAAAACTCCGGAAACGCAACAGGGTCTGATGCGACGAAGCCGGTCTAGCCGATGCCATGATATCTGCGATACCAGTCGACGAAGCGGGGGATGCCGTCCTCAATGGAAGTGGCCGGCTTGAATCCGTAGTCCTGACTGATCGCCTGAATGTCGGCGTAGGTTGCCTCGACATCGCCCGGCTGCATCGGCAACATGGTTTTTTCAGCTTCACGGCCGAGTGCCTGTTCCAGAAGTGAGATCATGTGCATCAGGTCTTCCGGATGGTTGTTGCCGATATTGTAGACCCGATGATTTGCGGCCTTGCCGGTCGGCACCGGCTTTTTGTCAGCCGTTGCAATAACGCCCGTGACGATATCGTCGATATAGGTGAAATCCCGGCGCATATTGCCATTGTTGAAGACCTTGATGGGCCGGCCGGCGAGGATTGCCTCGGTAAACAGCCACATGGCCATGTCAGGGCGGCCCCACGGTCCGTATACGGTGAAGAACCGCAGGCCGACAGCGGACATGCCGTAAAGGTGGCAATAGACCTGGCTCATCAGTTCGTCTGCCTTTTTCGTCGCCGCGTAGAGTGAAATCGGTTCATCCACCCGGTCGCTTTCGCTGAACGGAAGTTTGGTGTTGCCGCCATAGACGGAGCTGGAGGAGGCATAAACCAGATGATCGATCCGCTCGTTGTGGCGGCAGAACTCCAGAATATTCAGATGACCGACCAGATTGGCCTGAACATAGGCTTCCGGGTGATCGATTGAGTAGCGGACACCGGCCTGCGCCGCCAGATGAATGACCCGGTCGACCGGCGTATCGCCAACGGCCTGCTGCAATCTGGTCAGATCGGCGATGTCGATTTCGTGGAACGAAAAAAGTTCGCTTTCCGTCAGCCGCGCAAGGCGAGCCCGTTTCAACTCAGTTGAGTAATAATCATTGACGCAATCGACGCCGACAACCTTGTCGCCGCGATCCAGCAGCCGCCGGGCGGTGTGATAGCCTATAAAACCGGCAGCCCCGGTTACCAGATATGTGGTCATTTCGATCGTCTCTGCCTAAAGGCTCCAGTAGGTAATGTCCGGTCGGACGGTGTTGGGATCGAAAGCCGATTTCACGTCGACGAGAACGCCGCTTTCGATCAGTCGGTTTTCAATCGATTTGATGTCGTGTGTATAGATATCATGTCGGACCGCAAATATGACTGCATCGAGATTGTCGAGATCGTCGATTGCCGAAAGCTTTACACCATATTCCGACAATGCCTCCTGCGAATCCGCAATCGGGTCGTGGACCAGCGGTTCGATTTCGAATGACCTGAGTTCGTCGATTATGTCGGCGACTTTGGAATTGCGCAGATCAGGAACGTTTTCCTTGAAGGTCAAGCCGAAAATGCCGATGCGGGCTGAACGCATGTCGGCGCCGTTTCGAACCAGTAACTTTACCGTCTTGCGGGCAATGAATGCGCCCATATCGTCGTTGACATGCCGCCCGGCAAGAATGACCTGGGGATGATATCCAAGCGATTCCGCCTTCGATGTCAGGTAGTATGGGTCGACGCCGATACAATGTCCGCCGACAAGGCCCGGTGAAAACGGGAGAAAATTCCATTTGGTTCCTGCCGCTTCAAGTACGTCGCTTGTCCGCAGGTTGAGGCGATCGCAGATGATGGCGAGTTCGTTCATCAAGGCGATATTGATGTCGCGTTGGGTGTTTTCGATAACCTTTGCGGCTTCCGCCACCCGAATGGAACTGGCTTCAAACAGGCCGGCTTCTACGACTTTCCCGTATATTGCGGCAATCCGCTCAAGTGTCTTTGCGTCCTGGCCGGCGATGATCTTGGTGATATTCTCAAACCGGTGAACCTGATCACCCGGGTTGATCCGTTCCGGCGAATATCCAAGGTGGAAATCGCGGCCGCATGCCAACCCGGAAATCTCTGCCAGGATCGGACCGCAGATTTCTTCCGTGACGCCGGGATAGACCGTCGACTCGAATACGACAATGTCACCTTTACGCAGGTGAGGGGCGATTGTCCGGCAGGCGCTCTCGATGATTGCAAGGTCCGGCCTTCGTTCAGTGTCGATCGGGGTTGGAACTGTGACGATATAAAAACTCGCAGCGGATATCTCAGCCGGATCGCTGGTCAGTTGCAGGTTTGCAGCCTTTAGTTTTTCCGCACTGATTTCGCCGGTGCGATCTTTGCCCGTGCGCAGCTCTGCAATCCGCTTTTCCGAAATGTCATATCCGACGATATGTTCAAATTTTTGCGCCAGTGCGACTGCGACCGGAAGCCCGACATAACCCAGGCCGACAATGCAAATCCGTTCGTTATCGCGGTCGGTCAATACGTTGGATCCTGATTGCGGAACTTTGTGTTCATTCAATTGCGTCAGACTGCCGGGATAAGAGGGGCGATTCCGACGTGGGACATTGGGCGTTGGTTGATTTATCTATGCTGGGAGAATGGTTAATTCGTGGTGAAGCCGGAAACCGAATTGAAACTGGATGTCGACATTCGTCTGCTGGAATATCTCTGCGGACTGCTTGAGGTCGATCTCGGTCCTGATCTGGACTTTGGTTCAGTGGACGCGGATTTTTGGCCCGGTCTGACCCGGATTGCGAGTGAACAACTGGTTCTGACCGTCATGGCCGGTGCGCTCGACCGTGTTGATGTGCCTTCGGACGCGGCCGAGGCGCTTGCGTTTTTCCGGCAAATCGAAAGCACCAACAGAAAGCGCAACGAATGGCTGCTGCAGCAACTGGAAGCGGCCGGTTCGGCGCTAACGCAAGCAGGCATTACGGCGATGGTCATGAAAGGCGGGGCGTTTCTGCTTGAAGACCGTGCGAATGCTGCGCCATGGCGGTTTTTCGGCGATCTTGATCTTCTTGTCTCGGAGGACCAGTTGTTTGATGCCGTTGCGGTGCTGAAAACACTTGGTTATGTCGACAGCGGACTGGCATACCACCCGAAATTCCATCGTCACTATCCGTTTCTCAGTCATCCGGGCGGTCAGACGGGAATTGATCTGCATACCCGCGCCGCCGGCCTGGATCAGTCGATGCTGCTCGATCCGGAGCATTTCTTCGCCAATGGCCTAACGATGCCGGCAGGTGAAACGGATATGCTTGTTCCGGCATCAACCGACCGTTTGGCACACCTTATCGTCAATGCGCAGGTTCTCGATTACCGCTATGAACGACGATTGTTCCGGCTCCGTGACGTGCTTGATTTTTCCCGGTTGATCAACCGGAAAGACACCGATATCGGCGATATCTGCAGCCGGTTCGAAGCGTTCGGCACGGTAAAACCGCTGCTGGCGTATCTTGCCGCCATGGGTGACGTTCTGGGGCCGCAATACCGGCCACCCGATGAGGCCGCCAGCGAGGCGAAATGGGTGGCGGCGGTGCGCGCGGTGATGCAGAAGCCAAGTCGTGCGAAGACCTATCTGCTTCGTCACTGGGCGCGGATGCTTTTCGCGCAGCTTTTCGATAAGGGGCAACGCCGACACCTGATTGAACGATTGTCCGATCCGCGACAACGGGCGGAATTCGTATCCAGGCGGTTGTCGTACTGGCGCATATTCCGGCGGTAGGTGCGAACGGTTTTTGTCTGATCGTTTAGCCGATCTTTACCGTCATACATTAATTGTTGCCAACATGCGCAAACCTGCTGACGCGATTTACAGATGAAGAATACTCTGGCAAAAAATGTGATGGTCGCGAATCGATTGGGATACGGGTCTACCGGGTCTCCACCAGTTGTTACGAGGACGCTGTTCCAGCTGCCTGGGGGGTTGCTTTTTGCCGTTTATCTGCCGGTGGTGACCCGCTGGCAGTTTGACGTGGAAATGGTCACCGTCCCGAGTATGGTCAACACGATCATAGGCACTGCGATGGCGCTGATCACGGGTTTCTATTTCTACCGGAGTCTCACGACGTTTCCTGGCGTTCGCGCGCTTTTCTATATCATTCCGACTTTCGTGGCGGCATTTACCGTCATTCTGATTGTTTTCTTCTTCTTCCGGCTGGACTACAGCCGGTTCCAGTTCGGTTCGAGTTTTGCGCTGACTTTGCTCTGGTTCTATGGGGTCAATTTCTTTTCCGGCCGGGCCAGGCCGCTCCGGTTGGCGGTCGTGCCCGGCGGCGATGCTTCGTCAATGCGTTCGCTTGATCGGATTGCCTTCACCCATCTTGCCGAGCCGCAGATCGGAGAGGCGGACTGGGGCGGCGTTGTTGCTGACCTGCGCGCCGATCTGGATGAAAAATGGGAACGCTTTCTGGCCGATTGCGCGATCTCCGGCACACCGGTGTTTCATGTCAAACAGATCCGCGAATCGCTTACCGGCCGGGTCGAGATCGAGCATCTGGCTGAAAACAATTTCGGATCGCTTATTCCCAACCTGGCCTATGTGCAGATCAAACAGGCCGTGGACTGGTTTGCCGCATTGATTGCGTTACCGTTTTTTCTGCCCGTTTTTGGTATTGTTGCGCTTCTGATCCGCAGGGATTCACCGGGCCCGGTTTTTTTCGTTCAGGAGCGGATGGGCTACCAGGGCAAACCGTTCAATGTGTACAAATTTCGGACTATGGTCGGCGGAACAGCTGACGAAGCCGATGCCGGCGATATGGACGATGAAATTAACGGCGCGATCACGAAGAGCGATGATGTTCGCATCACCGATCTCGGCCGGTTTTTGCGCCGGACCCGGATCGACGAATTGCCCCAGATTTTCAACATTCTACGTGGTGAAATGAGCTGGATCGGACCGCGCCCGGAAGCCATGGTGCTATCGAGATGGTATGAGGACGAACTCGCCTTCTATCGTTACAGGCACATTGTCAGGCCCGGCATCACAGGATGGGCTCAGGTCAATCAGGGGCACGTTGCCGCTGTTGGCGAGGTGCTGGAGAAGCTTCATTACGACTTTTACTATATCAAATATTTTTCGCCTTGGCTCGATGTGCTGATCCTCCTTCGGACAATCCACACAATGGTGACCGGCTTTGGTGCGCGGTAGCCGAGTGGTGAGATGAACATCCAAGCGCGCAGTGTCCGGATTGGCCTGATCATCGGCCTTGTCGTTCTGCTTGCCGTAATGTTTTATTTCGCAGCACTGGAAAATTCTCCGCTCCCCTACCATCCGGCAGTCGACGGCTGGAATGATCTGATCCTTCACGTCGGTGCGTTCGGCCTGCTGACCGTGATTGCATGTCTGATCATGCCGCTTTCGTGGAGCCTTATTGTCATTTTGTTCACGATCGGCTGCGTAATGGAGTTCATCCAGTATTTTGTCCCGACCCGGGAAGTGGATGCGTGGGACGTTGCAGCAAATGCATTCGGAGTTCTATTGGGCGTATCGGCCGTTCTCTCTGTGCGATGGCTGTCACGGCGGATCAGCATCCGGCACGCCAGTCTCAAGGAATAAGTTGATAGCTTCGAGATGTATTTGACGGTTCAAAGATTATGAAGAATTATAACGATCAGGACATGAAACGACTTAGCTGGTACGGTCTAAAGCCCGTGATTGCATCGGTGATTTCATTTCCGCCGGTAAATTTTTTCTTCAGATCATTCGCAAGACGGTTTCTTTCAAAATCGACCGCCATGCGGTTTCCAGTTTCCGCCAGAAGCGGCGAATATCGACTTTTGTGCGGCTCGTCGGTTTCATTGTTGGAGCCAGCCCGAGACGAGGTTGCGCGAAACCTTTATTGGGGTGGAGGACGGTTGGATTCGAAGGCTGACCAGCATGTGCTACGCTGTATTGAGACATTATGCGCACATGCTCAAACATTTCTTGATATTGGTGCTTATTCCGGCCTCTTCGCCCTCGTGGCGGCGCGTTCAAACCCAGACGTCAAATCGGTTTCATTTGAGATTGTACCGGAAAACCACCTTATGTTGGTTGGCAACATTATCCACAACGATCTTATTGGTCGTGTCGATGCCAGGCTATGCGGGCTTGCCGACAAGCCAGGCTGGATGACAATGCCACCAGCGCTCAGGCTTGACCGTCTCGCCTCTTCAATGTCGATAGGCTCGAACTTCGAGGCCGGTGTCCAAATTCCATTGACGACACTCGATCTGGCGATGGCGGATTTCAAGGGACCAATTGTCATGAAGATTGACGTGGAAGGTTTCGAATCCAGCGTTCTGAAAGGCGGACAGACGTTCCTGGAGACGCACCGGCCCGATATCGTCTGTGAAATCCTGGCGTCGTCAACCGACCATGACGAAATCGGAGACACGCTGGGTGCGCTTGGTTATCAGTATTATCTGTTTTCGGACGACGGACTTATACACTGCGAACAAATCGATCCGACTTTGAACGGGAGAGATTGGCTTTTTACCATGCGTCGGGACCTAGAAGATATTATTTTGGTAGAATAGAGAAATGCTAATCTACTTTGGTATGCTGTCTATACCGTCATTGTTTTCGATATTGGCTCCGAAATCCAAGAACTTTTTTATATTCCTTGTTATTTTAATCGTGTTTGTCGTTATAATCGGCCTTCGTGAAAATATCGGAATGGATTGGAATAATTATTTAGCTATTCACGGAAAGATGCGGTTTCTTGAATTTAAAGAAGTATTATACGCATCTGAATCGGCTTCTAATTCTTTATTCTGGGTATCAAATCGATATTTTTCCGGGATATACAGTTCTAATATAGTCGCTGCTATTATACTGACTTCCGGTGTTCTGATTTTTAGCTCGAAAACTTCAGAGCCTTGGCTTTCAATCGTCTCTTCGGTGCCGTATTTATGCATCGTCGTAGGGATGAGCGCGACCCGGCAGGCCATGGCGATCGGTGTGGTTTTTGCCGTGTTCGCATTCTGGCACGAATTTGGAATTGTGCGGAAGGCGGCTGCAATTTTCGTCGCGTCTTTGTTTCATACCAGTGCGATTTTTATCTGCGGATTTCTTGTTAACGACCTGCCTGTCAATTTTGCTTTCAAACTGATTATCGGTTCTGCAATCGCGGCCGCCGGGGTTTATTTCCTGTCCAGGGCAGGCATCTATGCCGGACAGCTGGATTTTTATGCCGAATCCTATTTATCTGCCCAAGGTCAGATCGTTTCTCCCGGGGCTCTGGCACATGTCGCACTGGTTGCGATGCCGGCTGTCGTTTATCTGTTCATGCGCAACAGGATTTTCCAGATCTATGACAAGAGCAATTTCTTGGACGTCAGTGCTTTGATATGTATTGCGTTGGTCCCGGCTGCATTTTTCTTTTCAACAGCCGCGAGCCGCTTTTCCATCTATATGCAATTTTTTCCGATGATTTTTTATCCCGCCCTTGTCGATGTCTACAAAGCTGAGAATATCAAGACAGCAATCCGTTTGGGTGTCGTGGCCCTTAATCTGATCTTTCTCTTCGTGTGGCTGTTGTATGCCAACAATTCTTTTGCCTACAAGCCCTACAGAAACATCTGGTGGGAATGAGATTGCTCCGGCTGAAAAAACCCGGTCCCCGCCTGACACAGGGCTTCTTCGCCCGGCAGGAGATTTGCCGGTGCAATGTCTTTGAGGAATCGGGCCAGTGTCTGTGACCAGAAATGCGGTGCTGATCAATGACACGACGGCAGATTGTCATCATGGCTGTGCGCGGGTCACCGATACGATAAACCGGTTGGCATCGGAAAACGGCATCTCCATCATCGGCCGCAATCCGGTCCACCAGGACTGGCAACATAACCACCAGGTCCTTGCTGCGATGCAGCGCGCCGACATCGTTCTCGTCAACGGCGAGGGGACCATTCATCAGGATCGCCCTGCCGGCAAAGCGCTTGTGTCCGTTGCGGACTATTGTGCGTCGCTCGGCAAACCGTCCGTTCTTCTCAACGCGTCCTGGTATTCCAACGGCCCGGACATATCGGCCAGCGCGCGCCAGTTCGCGATTGTATCTGCACGGGAATCGGAGAGTGAGCGGCAGATGCAGGCTGCCGGAATTCAGTGCAGACGCATGGCGGATCTGGCATTGTACGGCGAGATCGCCGCATTGCGCCGGGCCAACCGGATCGGAGTGACGGATTCGGTCCGCGGTGACATAGCTCTCGACCTGGATCATCTGAGACGGTCGATGAACGCAGACATCGTCAATCTGTTTTATGGTCAGACCGGGATATCCGGGCTGCGGTTTTTCCTTCGGCATTTCGGTTTCCGTCAGGCCATTGGCAAACCGCTTGTGATGACCCGCATCATTCGCGCAGCACTTGCCTTCCAGCGCTGCCAGACTTCCGATACCGACAATTTTCTGGCTTTCGTCTCCAGGCTGAAACTGTTGATCACCGGGCGCTTCCACGCGGCAATTTTTGCGCTTGCTTCGCTGACGCCGCTGATGGCAATTGAATCCAACACGCCGAAAATTTCCGCCACCTTGAGAGATGCCGGCGTAGCGCCTTGGCGTGTTTGCAGTTTGGGCGCGCTCGACACGGAAATGGTGCGATCGGCAGAACAATGGCACGAGGATGAAGAAGCCAATATTCGAGATTACCTGAGCGACAACAGGTCCCGGCAGGCGCAACTGTTCAGAGATATAGCGGCGCTGGCGTCATGAAGCTGCTGAGTGTCCTTGGGTCCGCAAAGCGCGTCAAGCTGACAGTTTCGAAGTCCGGTGATCGGGCCGATTTTCACGAACTGCCGACATTCGTTGAATTGTCGATTGAAACAAACCGCATCGCGAGCCGCTTTGCTGAACTGATCGCCGATCCATTCTGGCGACTGGAATATTGCAAACTGATTGCTGCCGATGGATTCGCTGCGCTCGGTTTGGCAAAGGCGATCGCCGAAACTGCGAAACCCAATGGTAAAACGGAGACCTTCGGACCGGTTTTCGATGAACGGCGTGTCTTGTTTGCGTGTGCATATGAGTTTGCCAGGCGTGGGGTGACTGTTGCCGGACTGAGACGAATGCGGTTGCTGATGCGGCTGCGGTTTTGCATTTCGACTGTCATTGCGGTTCTGGCCTGGTCGTGGACAGTGGTACGCTACGGTTCGCGGGCGCATCCGCCCGCACTTGCGGCCAACGATGTTCTTGTTTCCATCCATGGTGAAATATCGAACCGGACACGTCATGTTCTGGCTGCTGCCGGTCAGGCAACGCCGTGTCCGGCGATTATCATTCTCGGCCGCCCGACCGAGAGCCTGGCGTCCCTCAAAGTTCGATTTTCATCGCAATTTGGAATCGTCGCGCCAACGCTTCACCGGCCGATCAGCATCGGATCCGCTCTGCGAAGCCTGCCGGACCTGTTCAAGCTTGTCGGCTCCGGCATCAACATTTCGTCCGATACCGGGTTCAAACCGCGCTGGCGGGACGAAATTGCGGTTTTGTACCGGATGTGCGCGGGCAGTTGCGCCACGGCCTGGTGGGCGCAACAGAGTGTGGCGGCGGGGGCTGTCATCTACGGGCAAAGCGGCCTGGCTGACACAAGCATGCTGGAGCGGGCCCAGCAGGAGACAGGGTGCAAAACCGTTCACTGGGTACACGGGTTAACCGGTGGCTGGAATTTTGCGGGCTATTCAGACCTCGGCCTGTTCCAGTGCGGGCATGATGCGGACTTGCATTCCCGGCTGCCCGAATACGGCGAAACCGGTTTTCTGGCGTTGCCAAGACCGGACTATTGTCCGGGCAAAGGCCGGAATTGGCTTTTGCTGACGAATTATGCTCATCCGTCGAATCCATTCCATTCACATGGCGCTGTTGATTTTGAGATCGAGGTTATTCGCATGGCCGCCGAAGCGGCCTTGAAGTCAGATGCAAAACCGGAAAACCTGATCTGGCGGCCGCATCCTGCGTTCTGGTCGCTGGCGGAGGCGACGCGGGCACGGGTTCTGGCATCGCTCAAAGGAACCGGCATTACCCTGTCTGGACCGGGCAGCGATCCGCCGCACTATGCAGATTACCAAACCATTTTGTGCACTTTGTCGACGGTTGCCCTCGATGTCCTGATTGCCGGCAGCTTGCCGGTGATTGTCGCGCCGCATGCGCTTAACCCGGATACCGCCTATGTCGGATTTCCATTTCATGCAGCCGATTCCGATCAACTCGCCGCCGCCGCGGACGCTCTCTCAGATTCGGCAACGGCCGCATCGTCCTATGAGGATACCTGGGACCGGATTCGTCCCGGTACGGCGGGCCTTACGCTGGATCAGATTGTTGATCGGCTAAATGTTTAGAGTGACTGCAAACATTTACGGGTTGGAAGGGCTTATGGGGTAATTTCTGTCGCAACGCAGCTCCGGCGCCGACAAACAAGCAGAACCGCAATAATGACAATACCGGCAATCGGAAATGGCAAATGACGTCAGACAACGCCTCCGATTTCGCCCGGACCGGTGAAAATGTTCGCCTGTTTCATGTCGTACCCGAAGATGCCGTCGGTGGCGTCGAGGTCGCTGCGCGGCAGGCGCAGAAACGTCTTGGTAACGCATTCCAGCTTCACTTTCTGAAGGCTTCCAGGACGCCGGACGCGTGTGATGCAAATGTATCCTATGGCCCCTCCAACACCGCGATAGGATTGCGAAATGCGATCGCAGCCTTGCGTGCTGCGCGCACTTTCGATCCCCATGTCATCATCTTTTCGCTCTGGAAGACGATATTCGCCTTTTTGCTGATGCGCGTCATGCTTCGGAACCGTAAATTCGTTCTGTTTTTGCATTCCGACCGTTCGACCCATTTTTTCGACTGGCTGGCCACCGCAATCATGTTTGCACTGTGTGACGTCGTATGGGCCGATTCAGCCAGCGCACTAGACGGCAGGCTCGGGCCGCGCCGAAGCGGCAAACCGGAACGGATCATTTCGTTTGTCTTGCACAAGCCTGCAGCCGTTGCCCGCCAGGAGCCGAAGCCGGCATTCGTCTATTGGGGGCGGCTGAACAAAATCAAGGCAATCGACAAATCGATAGATCTGTTCAGTCTTATCGCCGAAACCCGTCCGGACGCCGAATTTCTGATCATTGGACCGGATTCGGGAAGCCGGGAAGAGCTCGAGATTCAGATCAAAAGCCTGGGCCTGGCCGACAAGGTCAAGTTCACGGGCGGTCTCGATATGCCGCAGATCGTCGACGCGACTGTTCGGTCCGCATTCTATCTTCAACTCAGTCGGCAGGAGGGCATGGCGATGTCGGTGGTGGAAGCGATGCAACTGGGTCTTGTCCCGATCGTCACTCCGGTCGGCGCGATCAGGACATATTGCCGTGACGGCGAAAACGCAATTGTCTTCAGGGATATGAAGGCTGCGGTTCTGGCAATCGACGCACTTCTTGGCGATCCTGAAAGGTACCGGCAAATGAGCGCTTCGGCGATATCGCAATGGGCGGACGCTCCGGTCTATGAAGACGAGATTATCGCGGCCGCGGGTGAAGTTTTTCATGCAGCATAAATCATTCAGTACCGTTGCCACTATCATTGGATCCGGGAGCAGATCATGACAGGATCCGATGGTTATAATGACCGTTTATTCTCCGGTAGCGGCCTGCGCAGTTTCTTTCATTTGTCCCGGTTCAAATGGGCTCGGAAAATTGTCTTCAGGTTCGGAATCAGCCAGATCAGGCTAATTGAAATCGGATGCTTTGACGGTCGTCTGATCGAATACATGCCCAATCCGGTCGAACAATATTCCGGCTATGATGCGGGTTGGGAAGGGGGGCTTGAAAAGGGACAGGCCCGCTATGCGGATCGCGCCAATTTCAATCTGGCCATTGCGACCGATCCTGAACCGATTTCGGCGCATACGGACGGCAGTTTCAATCTGGGCGCAGCGCTTGAGACAATGGAGCACATTCCGCCTGAACTTGTGGAACCCTATCTGGCGGCGCTGGCCAGGGTCATTGACGGCCATCTGATCGTCAGCGTCCCGAATGAAAAAGGCGTTATATTCCTTGGAAAATATATTGCCAAGAAACTGCTCTATGGTGGCGCAGAATCCTATACATTTCGCGAGCTTCTTGCGGCGACATTCGGTCGGTTGGACAAGGTTGAGCGCAATGAGCACAAGGGCTTCGACTATGTGCAGCTTGTGCGTCAGATCGATCGGTATTTCGAGGTGACGCATGTGTGCGGACTGCCGTTCAGCATGTTGCCGCCCAGCCTTTCCTTCACCGTTGGCATCGTTGCGAAATCGAGATCCGCGACTGCAACTGAAGATCTGCAAGACTGATGTGCGGTATCGTCGGGTTCTTCAGTGAAACGGGTTTCGAAAAGGCCGAAGCCGAAAAAACGGCAACGGCGATGTCGGATGCGATACGGCATCGCGGTCCCGACGCTGCAGGTGTCTGGGTTGACCAGGACGTCGGTCTGGTGCTGGCCCATCGACGACTTTCAATCATTGATGTTTCGGAGGCGGGCGCCCAGCCGATGGTTTCAGCCAGCGGACGGTATGTCATCAGTTACAATGGCGAGATCTACAATTTTGAGGATCTGCGGTCGCAACTGAACCAGCAGGGCCAAAACCCGGAATGGCGCGGACATTCCGATACCGAAGTTCTTTTGGGCGCGATCGATGCCTGGGGTGTGGAAGCGGTGCTGCCAAAATTGAATGGCATGTTTGCCTTTGGCCTCTGGGACCGAAAAGAACAGGCGCTCTGGCTGGCGCGGGACCGGTTCGGAGAAAAGCCGCTATATTATGGCCGCTCCGGAAATGTGTTTCTTTTCGCTTCCGAACTGAAGGCGTTTGGCAGACATCCGGGCTTCAGGCCGCAAGTCGATCCGAATGCACTGTCGGCTTTCGTCAAGTACGGCTTCGTTCCGCATGTTCAGTCGATCTATCAGGGGATCCGAAAACTGCCGCCCGGCGGCTGGGTCAGAATATCAGCTCAGACCCGGTTCCGGGATATCCCGGATGCCAGGCTTTTCTGGGATATCGATGATGTTGTGACGGGTGCCCGGAAAGCCGGCTTTGACGGTGACCTGGCCAGTGCTGCCGATCGGCTGGATGAGCTTCTTGGCAAGGCGGTGAGCGCGCGAATGGTCAGTGATGTACCCTTGGGCGGGCTGCTTTCCGGTGGCCTGGACTCATCTCTGATTGTCGCGATGATGCAGGCGCATTCGTCACGGCCGGTGAGTACCTTCAGTATCGGAAACGCTGAATCCGGTTATGATGAGGCGGCGGCAGCAAAGCAGATTGCGGAACATCTGGGTACCCATCATACCGAATTCTACGTTGATCCGGCCGATGCATTGAAAGTCATTCCGCAGCTTGGACGAATGTACGATGAGCCGTTCGCCGACTCATCGCAGATCCCGACCCACGTCGTATCCCGGCTTGTCCGGCAATCGGGCACAGTTGCTCTGTCCGGCGATTGCGGCGACGAACTGTTCGGCGGTTACAACCGTTATGTTCACGGCGGGCGGATTGCCCGTTTGATAGGCGCGCTGCCGTACCCGCTGCGCAGATCCATGGCGCTTGGCGTGACAATGATGTCACCGGGCACGATCAACGCTCTGGTTGCGGGCGCGGGCAGGATTTTTCCGTCTGTATCAGACCATGGCGCAGTCGGTGAGAAAATTCACAAACTTGCAAGGGCTTTCTCGGTCCGCTCTGAGGCTGAATTCCGCGAATTTTTGTTGGCGCTATGGCCCGAGCCGCAGACCGTTTTGCTTGGCGATGCCAAAACCGACGATCTGAGTACCGCCTATCCGCCGCCGCGCGAATTGCAGGGGTTTGCGGAAACGATGATGTACACTGACACACGTAACTACATGAGTGATGACATTCTTGCGAAAGTCGACCGGGCAAGCATGGCTGCCAGCCTGGAGGTCCGGGTCCCGTTCCTCGATCCGGAAGTTTTTGCATTTGCCTGGTCATTGCCGATGAATTTCAAGATTGCCAATGGCCAGGGAAAACTGCTGTTGCGCCGGTTGCTCTCGCGATATGTCCCGCCAGCGCTGTTTGATCGGCCCAAGCACGGATTTTCGATTCCGGTCGGAAGATGGCTTCGCGGTGAATTGAGAGATTGGGCAGAAAGCCTGCTCAGCGCCGAACGGCTTGATCGGGACGGGTTTTTTGATGGCAAGGTCGTGCGAGAATATTGGGACGCCCATCTTTCGGGCCGCCGCGATCACGATGCGCGGCTTTGGACGATCCTGATGTTTCAGGCCTGGCTGGATGAAAATTCCAGTCCGGGCATTGCCGATCATTCGTGAGATCAGGGCCGGTACAGATGCAAAAAAGCAAAATCATCCTGTTTGCCAATACCGATTGGTATCTGTTCAACTTCCGGCTTTCGCTTGCCGAAGAGCTGCGCAAATCCGGACATGAACTGTTGTTGATTTCTCCGCCGGGTACGCATGGCGAAAAGCTCCGTTCGCTCGGATATCGCTGGAAGGCGCTGCCGATGAACAGGCGCAGTCTGAACCCGATACGTGAGATTGCCCTGCTGATTTATCTGGTCAGACTGTTCCGCGCCGAAGCCCCGGATGTCGTTCACGGGTTCACGATCAAGGCAGCGGTATATGCCGCATTCGCGTCGAAGGTCTCCGGAGTGCCGGTGGTGGTCAACTCCGTAAACGGATTTGGATTTGTTTTTATCAGCAACCGCCTGAAGGCGCGCTTGCTTCGCCCGATCGTCCGAACCGCGATGCGGATCGCGTTTTCCGGCCCGCGAAGCCGGGTGATTGTTCAAAATCCGACTGACCGGAAGGAATTTTTGGCAGAGCGAATTGTCAGCGCGGAAAAAATTCATCTGATTCCCGGTTCAGGTGTAGATTGCCAAAAGTTCAGCCCGTCGCAAGATGGCGCCAGAACCGGTGCGCGGTTGCGTATTCTTCTCCCCGCCCGGTTATTGTGGGACAAGGGTATCGGTGAATTTGTCGAAGCCTCGAGGATTTTGGGCCGAAACGATCTGCAGTTTCAGATCGCGGGTCAAATCGACGATGGAAATCCGGCAGCGGTCAGCCGGCAGCAGGCTGAAGCCTGGCAGAATGCCGGTTATGTTGAACTGCTCGGGCATGTCGATGACATGGCAAGCCTTATCGGTGCGGCGGATATCGTTGTTCTGCCAAGCTACCGGGAAGGCTTGCCAAAATCACTGCTTGAGGCATCGGCATGCGGCAAGCCGCTGATCGCCACAGACGTACCGGGTTGCCGGGATGTGGTTCGCGACGGTGTCAATGGATTGATTGTCAGGGTCAAGGACAGTCAGGGTCTCGCAGATGCCATAAACCGGCTTGCCGACGAACCCGGCATGCGGGCAACGATGGGCGCCGCGGCACGAAAGCGGGCGATCGAAGAGTTCGATAAGGAAATTATCGTTCGCCAGACAATCGAGGTCTATGGGGACATCCGCCATTAGTTCGGTATCTGCATGCTGAATCAGGTATTCAACCTACCGATAGCCGGGAAAATTGCATGCTGAATCGCCAATTTGCATTCAAGACAAGCGCAGTAACGCTCTTCAGGATTTGCAATGCGGCGCTGAATATATTGCTTCTTGTCGTTCTCGCACGAATGATCGGCGCCGACGGCGTCGGCGTATATTCCTACCTGATCATCCTGATTACACTGTTCCTTATTCCGTTTAACAATGGCGCCCATACACTGGTTCTGAAACTGGCCGCCGAGGCGACGGCAAACGGAATCTGGTCTGAATCCAAGGGTTCGGTGATCGCATCGGTCTGGGCCGTGCTTGTGTATGGTGCTCTGCTGTTTCTGGTGCTTTATTGTCTGTGGCTGTACAAGCCGGCGATCCTGGCGAAATTCGACCTTGGCCTGATCGTCGCAATTGTCGTGCTTTTACTGATTGACGGCACCGCTGCCATCAGAAACGGACTGATGCGGGGGCTTGATCGCCCGGTTTGGGGATCGATGCCTGAACTGGTTGTAAGGCCGGCAATTCTGCTGTTGTGCCTTGCAGGATACCACCTGTCGCGCGGACCCCCGGCTGGATTTGCCGATATTGTCTATTTGCTCGTTCTGGCGTCGTTTCTGGCCTCGGCTTTCGGTTTGGTGATCGCTTGGCGTTCAACACCGCCTGAGGCGATTGTCGCTCAACCGGCCTATCGTTCAGAATGGATTTCAAGTTCAGCATCATTCGCGTCGAAGGGCGGGATCGCCGTCATCAACAATTATGTCGACATCATACTGTTGGGGGTTCTGCTGGTATCCAGCGCTGAAATCGGCATCTATCGTGTCGCCGCCCAGATCGCCGTCGTCAGCGGACTTGTTTATGTCAGCGCAAATTCAATAGCGACACAGGTATTTGCCCGGAAACTGGCTGAGGGTGATATTTCGTCTGTTCAAAATACAGCCAGAAATTCAGCCAGACTCGCATTTGCCGCCAGCATTCCTTTGCCGGTTATCGTCCTGTTGTTTGGCGAGGCGTTGATAACAATGGTGTTCGGAGCGGAATTTTCCCCGGCGGCGGATATCGCGCTCATTCTGCTCGTTGGTCAGATGATCAATTCGGCGTTCGGGTCTGCTGCGGCTTTGCTGACTGTGTCCGATCGCAGCTGGCTGGTATCGCGCTGGTTTGCCTATGCGGCGCTTTCCAACGCTCTGCTGTGCTTCTACCTTATACCGGTCGCAGGGCTGGCCGGAGCCGCGATTGCCAATGTCGCGGCAGGTCTCGTGCTTAATCTGGCGCTCTGGATCATCGCCTGGCGCGACATTGGCGTTGATACCAGCATCATAGGTCGCAACGGCTGGACAACGTCATTGTGAAGACACGGTTCATGGGCGTCACCCGAATTCATCGTTTTTGATCTTGTCGCTGAAAGCAGAATCATAACATGGTCCAATTCTCCAAGAGAGTTGGCTGTGCATATACTTTGGTTTGATCATGGATTCAGTTGCCCGGCGGGTTCTGGCGGAACCCGGACCTATAATTTTGCTCGCTCCATGGCCATGGCCGGTCACCGGATCATACTGGTCTGCGCCGCTGAATTGATTTCGAGCAGCGGGCTTGATGGTCCATTCGTGCATGATCGGCGCGAAGGCCCGGTCGACGGCATGCGGATCGTCGAGTTCAATTTCGCCGGCGAGACATCACTGCTGGGGCAGGGGCGGATAAGGCTTCGTTATGTGGCATTCATAATCCGGCTTCTATTTGCAAGATATGATCTGGTTGTATCGACGTCACGGTCAATGCAGGGCATATTGCCGGGCCTTTTTGCACGGCTATTGCGGAGGAAACCCTTTGTTTTCGAGATTGACGTGGTCAGGTCCGGGGCTGCACCGGCGTTGCGGCCGAGAAACCCGTTTATCCGCGGACTTGCCTTTCTGATCGAACGTGGCGCCTGCAGGTTTGCCAGCAAGATTGTCGCAGCCAGTGAAGATATCGCCGAATCCGTGCGCCGCCTTGGCGTTGAGCCGTTTAACCTGGCTGTCGTTCCGGACTTTTGTGATCCGGTCCACGACGAAGCTGAGATTGTGCATCCGTCGGCATTGGTTCCCGGGTCGGTCAGCCCGGGAAACCTGGTGGCTGTGTTCGCCGGTCAGTTTTCTCCCGAATACGAGATCGAACCGGTTCTGGATGCGGCAACTCTGCTGGAGCAGCACGGACGTCAGGATGTCAGTATACTGCTTATCGGTGAGGGGCCGCAGCGGTCGGTCGTCGCAGAGGCTGTTGCGGCGCGCGGCTTGAATAACGTGACGATCGCCCCCCGGATCTCCAAACAGGAATTGCCTTCGGTCCTGGCAGGTTGCGATATCGGCTTACAGGTGTTGAGCACAAATCCCGACATTCACAACAACATCGCCTCAGAAAATTTCCCGCGCTATCTGGCGGCAGGATTGCCGGTTCTGATTAATTATCCGGGATGGGCAGCCGGACTTGTGGCGCAAAAAAATCTCGGATATGCGGTGCGGCCGAATGATCCGGCTGCATTTGCAAATGCATTGGAGCAGGCTGCGGGCAACAGGTCGGATCTTGCTGTCATGGCGCAGAATGTGGCCGAGATCAGAAAGGCCCATTTCGACAGGCGGCAGCTGATGTCGGCGTTCAGGAAAATTGTTGAGATGGCACGGACGGAAGCTGAAACCCGATCTGGCCAGGCAGTGAAACGATTGCTGGATTTTTCGTTTTCGCTTGGTGCACTTGTGCTCATGGCGCCGGTCCTTGCGGTTTTATGGCTGCTTGTCCGGCTGGGACAGGGAGGGCCGGTATTTTACCGGGAGATCGTACCTGGACTTTTCGGCAGGCCGGTTCAACTGGTCCGGTTCCGCACATTGCGGGATGCCTACAGGGTTGATGGCGGCATATTGACGGAGGATGAGCGGCATACGCCGATCGGCCGCTTTATTGATCGCTGGTCTCTGGCAGGTTTGCCGATGTTATGGAATGTGCTTGGCGGTGAATTGAGTTTTATCGGACCTGAAGTCCTGCAGATCCAGGATCTTTCGCGGCTGTCCAGTGATGAGTTCCGGCGCCAGTTCGTCCGGCCGGGCCTTACAGGATGGGCACAGACGCAAAAACGACAGAGCGACCTGATGCTGGCAGAGGATCTCTGGTATGTCGACCACCGTTCTCTGGCATTGGATATGAGGGTCCTTCGGATGACGATTGTCCGGTTCATAACCGATCGGATGCCGTTGAATTTCGGGCGCGGTCGCGTTCTTGAGCACAGACAGCCTGATGCCAGACCGCCGGAGAACAGGTCATCTGAGAACAGTCCATCTGATGAAGGGCCGATGCCCAGTGGAGAGGAACCCGTATCGGGTGAGGGCGGGCCGGAAGACAGCGTGGCGATCGGAACGTTAAAATAGACCGCCCTGGTTACAGGACATGGGCCGGTTTATGGTCCAACGCTTTCAGGCAGAAGAGCGGACAGCCGGCCGGCCAACGCTGATATAATTCAGCGGATAGGAATGCATGTCCTGCCACCGGTAAATATTGCGGAAGTCGACGAGGGTATTGCCACGCATCGCGGTGCTGACACGGGTAAGATCAAGCGCCCGGTATTCATTCCATTCCGTCAGAATTACGAGGATATCGGCACCCTCTGCTGCTTCGTATGCATCGGCGCACCAGGTCACACCGGTCAGGACCTCGCGGGCTGCCTCCATGGCCTCCGGATCATGTGCCCGGATAGCCGCTCCGGCATTCTGCAGGGCCGGGATAAGCGTCAGGCTGGCTGCGTCGCGCACGTCGTCGGTGTTCGGTTTGAACGCAATGCCCAGGATCGCGACAGTCTTGCCGTCGACATTTCCTCCCACCGTTGCCGAAACTTTTGCCGCCAGCGCCTGCATGCGCTCGTCGTTTACGCTGATGGTCGTTTCGACAAGCCGTATCGGAGACCCCAAACGGGATGCAATTGCCGCCATTGCCCGCGTATCCTTTGGGAAACAGGATCCGCCATAGCCCGGTCCCGGATGCAGAAATTTCGAGCCAATGCGGTTGTCGATACCGATTGCCCTGGCAATGTCCTGGACATCGCCGCCGGCCTTTTCGCACAGATCCGCAATTTCGTTAATGAATGTCACCTTCATGGCCAGAAAGGCGTTGGCCGCATATTTGGTGATTTCGGCATTTTCCAGGCTGGTCACCACGATCGGCGTCTCGCGAAGATTGAGCGGTCGGTAAAGCTGGCGCAGAACCTGTTCGCTGCGGTCGTCATCGACGCCGATCACGACGCGGTCGGGCCGCATGAAATCTTCAATGGCCGACCCTTCGCGAAGAAATTCCGGGTTCGAGGCGATTGAAAAATCCTTGTCCGGCACTTCCTGTGCGATGATCTGCTTGATCCGCCGCGTCGTTCCGACGACGACGGTTGATTTCACGACAATCACCGTGCCGGGCCGCATGGCATGAGCGACCTGCTTCGCTGCAGTTTCGACATAAGTCAGGTCCGCTTCGCCGTCGCCGCGGCGCGAGGGCGTTCCAACCGCGATAAAGACTGCATCGGCGTCAGCGAGGGCGGCCTCAAGCTCTGTCGTGAAGGTGAGCCGCGACGCATTGCGCGCAAGCATGTCTTCAAGACCCGGCTCGAAGATCGGGATGATCCCATCCTGCAATTGTCTGATCTTTGCCGGATCCGTATCAACGCAGGTGACGTCAAACCCGAACTCGGAAAAACAGACGCCTGAGACGAGCCCGACATAGCCTGTCCCGATCATGGCAATTTTCATTGGATGGATGCCTCCAAAAAATTCTATTGGTGGCTGTGTAGCCAATCCTAATTATATCTGAAAGGGATAATTGCCGCGGCTATCGCCTCGTTCAGAACTTTGAAAGATTTTGGCAAGGTTGCTGATTAGGATTTTGACACGCGCTATTGGGAAGATGCCCCGGCTGGTGGTGGGCGTCTGCGGTCTGGCCGCTCAAGAGGACGGTCATTGCCGGTGCGACATAGGCCGCAAACTGGCCCATGGACAGCAAGGTGCGGCGCCGGCTTTCATCGAAGCCGGAATCCTTTTCAGAATCCGGAACATTTATGGAAGTTCGCTTCGACAATATTTAGCCCATCCAACTCAAATTCTGCGCTGTTAGGCGCTCATCCTGGATTGCATCTAGTGTCGATATGGTTTTATTAGTAGTTTAAATCCGAAATTCGGAGACTGTATCTTTGTCTATGGTTTAACATCCGTTCGATTATCAGAATAAAACTATGGTAAATATTATGTTTATTTCAGATTTAAAATTTTAAGAGGCTTCGTGACTATCGGAATTACATGCCTGCGCAGGAAGATTGTGGTCCACCCTTGGTTAATTGTTCAATTTCCGGACGATCAAAAAGCATCCGAGGAAAAAGATTGTTTTCAATCTGATGGCGCTTGTTTTTGCCATTTCGTTGGCCGTGCCGCCGGCCGGAGCAAGCTCAATTCTGCAGAATTCCGTACCTGTTGTGGCTGTGGCTTTAAGCTGAAAACCCGCAATGCAATCTTAAGTCGGCGAAATCAGTTGGGGCAGATCCGCCGGCTGGATCTGACCTACCTAGGGCGTATAACCTCGGCCGGCCGGCGAGCGAGCAAGCTCCTGGCCGCGCCTGGCCTCGCGGTGAACGGTATAGAGCGAGGCTGCAAGAACCAGTGCGGCACCGCCAAGCGTGGTAAGCGATGGAATTTCGGCAAACACCGCAAAGCCGATCGCCATTGCCCAGATCAGCCTCATATAATCCAGCGATGCGATGGCCGTTGCCTCGCCGGCACGGAAAGCGCGGATGTTGCAGGTCTGGCCGGCGACTGAGACGACGCCGATTGCCGCCAGCAGCAGCAATTCATGAATTGTCGGCGATACCCATTGATAGATGGCCAGCGGCGCGACCAGCAGGCCGACAAATACGACCTGATAGGTCAGGATCGTGATCGGCTGTTCGAATTTCGACAAGATGCGGATCAGGATCATCACCAGACCGGCTGCGGCCGCACCGATGACAGCCAGCATGCCATAGAACTCAATGCCCCCGGCCGTTGGTTTCAGCATGATCAATACACCGGCAAAACCGACGAGGGTCGCCGCCCAACGGCGGAGCCCTACCACTTCCTTGAGAAAGACAATGGCAAAGATGGTGATGAAAAAGCTCTTGGCAAAGCCGATCGCTGTCGCATCGGCCAGCGGCAGATGAACCACTGCGGTAAACCCGCAGAACATTGCAACCAGCGCCAGTCCGACACGGGCCGCATGGTGCCAGGGATGGTGCGTGATGATCGATTGCGGAAAATGCCGTACCAGCACGGGAAACGCCACAATCAGCATGAAACTCTGCCGGAACAGCAGAATTTCTGAGATTGGCAATCTATCGCCAATCGCCTTGATAAGAGTGACCATGATTGTGAAGAATAATGAACCCAGGGTGATCCACAGGGCGCCGCGAACATTGCCGGGCAGGGCATTGAGGCGGCCAGTGAGGCGTGCGGCGATAGTGCTGTCTGTGACCTGGCCCGATTCGTCCTGCATAGCGGCACTTGGAGGGCAATTGCGGTCATGGTCAAGTTGCAATGCTGCTTTTCCCAACGGCGATATTTACGGACGGAAGCCGATTAGGAAGCACTGAACCGTTTCGACGGAATGTCCTGGTCGTCCGGCAATTCTTGTTGGCCGGTGGGTTTCATTCTGTGGGGCAGACGCTATTATCGAAGATGTCTTTTCTGCAATAGCCGGGTATGAATCTCACCATGAATGAACTCGCTCCGCCTAAGTTCGGAATGGGCGCGTCTGTGCGCCGCCTCGAAGATGCTGCTCTCCTGAAAGGCGAGGGCACTTACACGACAGATATCGCCGGTGAGCTGACGGCCTATGTGTTGCGGTCGGCTGCAGCCCATGCGCGCATCAGCATCAGCGGGCTGGAAGATGCCCGCCAGGCGACGGGCGTTCACCTCGTGCTGGTCGGTGATGATGTCGCCGGTCTGGGCAAGGTGGCCTGTCTTGGCATGGGCCCGACAAAGGACGGGTCCAGTATCGATATTCCGCCCTATCCGGTTTTGTGCACCGATCTTGTCCGCCATGTCGGCGACGCGATTGCCTTTATCGTCGCTGACGATCTCAACGCAGCCAAGTCCGCTTCCGAGCTGATTGAAGTGGATTATGACCTCTTGCCGGCGATTATCGAGACAGGCGACGCGATGAAACCTGGCGCGCCGCTGGTCTGGGAAGACAAGCCACACAATATCGCATTCGAATATGAAAAAGGCGACCGGGCGGAGACCGAGGCGGCCTTTGCAGCGGCAGACAAGATTGCCGAACTGACGATCGTCAATAACCGCCTTGTCTGCAATTATATGGAACCGCGCGCCATCATTGCTGAATATGACGCCGGTTCCGGCCAATATACTTTGACGCTTGGTACTCAGGGCGTGCACGCCATGCGTGACCTGATTGCCGGGGCAATTGGCGAAAAGCCTGAAAATGTCAGAGTGATCACGCCGGAAGTGGGCGGTGGTTTCGGCACCAAGGCGTTCTGCTACCGGGAATATCCGCTGGCGGCGTTTGCGGCAAAGACGCTTGGCAAGTCGGTGCGCTGGGTCTGTGAGCGCACAGAGCATTTCCTCGCCGACGCGCACGGCCGCGATCATGTCTCTCATGCCGCCTTCGCGCTCGACAATGAAGGCCGCATCACGGCCATGAAAGTGGAATTCACGGCGAATATGGGGTCCTACCTCTCCCAGTTCGGGCCGTTTATCCCCTGGCTGGCGATCATCATGGCAACGGGCCTTTATGACATCAAGACAGCCATGGTGAATTGCAAGGGCGTTTATACCAATACAGTCCCGCTTGATGCCTATCGCGGCGCCGGAAGGCCGGAGGCCGCCTATCTGGTTGAACGCCTGGCCGATCAGGCTGCCCGCGTTTCCGGCTTGAGCCGGCAGGAATTCCGCCGCCGCAATTTCATCAAGCCGGACCAGTTGCCCTACAAGACGGCGATGGGCCAGAACTATGATACCGGCGAATTCGAAGGCCATATGGACATGGCCATGGAAGTCGCAGACCTCAATGGATTTGAGGCAAGGGCGTCCGAAAGCAAGGCAAACGGCAAGGTGCGCGGTTTTGGATTTGCCACCTATGTCGAAGCCTGTGCGTTTGCCGGCTCCGAACCGGCCAAGGCCGTGCTTGAAGGTGACGGAACCATCTCGCTGCATATCGGTACCCAGTCGAACGGTCAGGGCCACAAGACGGCCTACGCCCAGTTTGTCGCCGGACCGCTTGGCGTGGATTATGACCAGATTCGCGTCGTTCAAGGCGATACGGCCGATCTTGCAACAGGTGGCGGAACCGGCGGTTCACGGTCGATCCCGCTCGGTGTGCCCTCCGTTGACCGGGCGTCGCGGCAGCTTGCCGAGCAGGTCAAGGAAATAGCATCTGCCGAACTGGAAACCGCGGCAGCAGATATCGAACTTGTCGGCGGGTCGGCCCGCATCGTCGGCACCGACAGGCAGATTTCGCTCGCAGCCATTGCCGCCAAGGCAACCGACCCTCATCAACTTCAGGCGGTCGGCGAGTTCACCCAGGATGAGGCGACCTATCCCAATGGCACTCATGTCTGCGAACTGGAGATCGATCCGGACACCGGCATGGTGACGATCCTGGGTTACACGATCGTCGACGATTTCGGCAGGGTGGTGAACCCGTTGCTGCTGCAGGGCCAGGTGCATGGCGGTATCGTCCAGGGCATCGGCCAGGCGCTGCTTGAGCGCACGGTCTTCGACGAGAGCGGCCAGCTGGTGACCGCCTCGTTCCAGGATTATCAGATGCCGCGTGCGGACAATCTGCCGTCGTTCAATTTCCAGACGCGCAATGTGCCCTCGACCTGGAATGTCATGGGCATCAAGGGTGCGGGTGAGGCCGGGTCCATCGGTTCGTGCCCCGCGGTGATGAACGCGGTCGTCGATGCGCTTGATCGTGGCTTCGGCATCACTCACATTGACATGCCGGCAACACCGGAGCGGGTCTGGAACGCGATTCAGAACGCCTGATATCTATCAAGTGTCTGAGCCGGAAACGGCTCAGAATGCCTTGATGGTCAGAACGCCTTGAAGGTCAGGATGGTTTTGGTGTCCTGGATGCCGGCAAACGGGTGGATCTTTTCATTGACGAAGTGGCCGATGTCCTCGTCGTCGGGCAGATAGACCTTGACCAGCAGGTCATAATCGCCGGCGGTGGAATGAATTTCCGATGCGATCTCCGCATCGGCAATGGCCGTTGCCACGTGATAGGCTTTGCCGAGTTCGCATTTGATCTGGATAAAAAACGGCTTCATTGGGGAATCTCCGGGTTCCGGTGGAGTGAAGCTGAAAGCAGGCCAAAGGGCAAGATGGCCGGCTTTGGTATCTGTTGCAATTGTTTGCTCGCAGGGGTAACTGAAAAGAACTGATCTCAGGGGGTGCCACCGATCCCGGTGGCTGAGAGGCACATGGCCAACCCCGGAACCTGATCCGGTTCGTACCGGCGGAGGGATGGGATGGATATGCTGAAGACCCGATATTCATATTCTCAACAGATTTTGATCGCTCGATGGCTAGGCCGGTCACGATGGATGTGATCGATCTTGGACATGCGTTTGGTGTGCTGCAGGCCGTGCGTGAACGCCGGCCAAGGGTCCATTGCCTGACCAATCATGTGGCGAGAGCTTTTACCGCCAATGTGCTGCTGGCTGTCGGCGCGGTCCCGTCCATGAGTTCCGACGAAAGCGAGGTCGGCGCGTTTGTCGCTGGCGCCGATGCGCTGCTTGTCAATCTGGGCACTCTGGATATCGCAATGCGCGCCAGCATCAATGTGGCGATGGATGTCGCGGCCGCCAAAGGCCTGCCGATCGTGATCGATCCGGTGTTTGCCGACCGGTCTGATACCCGGGCAGCCTTTGCCCGTCATCTGATCGGGCGCGGGCCGGCGGCAGTTCGCTGCAATCGGGCTGAAGCGGAGGTTATCGGCGATACAATTACAGATAAACGGCGATTATCGGATACAATTATTGCGGTCAGTGGTGCCGTCGATCATATTTACGGACACGGTCGTCAGGCGGACGTTGCTGGTGGTCATCGGTTTATGAGGCTGGTTACGGCCATGGGCTGTGCTTTGGGGGCGGTTCAGTCAGCATTTCTGGCAGCAGGTGACGAACCGTTCGATGCGATCTGTGCGGCCTGTCTTCTCTTCAAGCGTGCCGGGCAGGAGGCCGGTGCACACGCAGCCGGCCCCGGTTCGTTTGTACCGGCATTTCTGGATGCGCTTCATGCGGCCGACGAGGCGCTGTTGCGGTTTGATGCGGTTGAAACTGGAGGCAGATAGATGGCGAAAAGACAACGAATTCCGGTTGATATCTCACTATACGCCATCGCGGATCCGGCTCGCGCCAAGAACCGGCCGATTGACCATCTGGTGCATGACGCAATGGCCGGCGGCGCCAGCCTTGTCCAGTACCGGGACAAGCTTTCGTCTGGCCGGATAATGTATGAGCGGACCCAGAATATCAGTGAAACGCTTTATGAAAGCGGTGTACCTCTGATCGTCAACGACCGGGCTGACATTGCCTTCGCCGCCGGCGCCGACGGCGTGCATCTGGGACAGGACGATATATACCCACTCCACGCCCGCGAAATTCTCGGTGACAAGGCGATCATAGGGCTTTCGATCAAAACGCTGGACGATGCCCGGACTGCGCCACTGGATGATCTCGATTATGTGTTCATTGGCGGCGTTTTTGAAACGGAGTCGAAAGACAATCCGGCTGCGATCGGCATTGACGGCTGGCGGCAGCGGGCCGACATTATGCGCAACCGGGATGCGGATATTCCAATCGGCGCGATCGCCGGTATCGATGAATCCAATGTTCCCGACCTGATTGCTGCCGGTGCCGACGGCGTGGCAATCATATCGGCAATCTTCATGGCTGATGACGTTGAGGATGCCACGCGCGTCCTCCGGCAGATCGTTGACAGGGCAATACAATCGAGGGACGGATGACAGCGATCGCGGTGACAATTGCCGGGTCCGATTCCGGCGGTGGAGCAGGAATCCAGGCGGATCTGAAAACGTTCAGCGCTCTTGGCGTCTACGGCGCCAGCATTCTGACGGCGCTGACGGCGCAGAACACGCTTGGTGTCACGGCCGTGCACGATGTGCCAGGCGATTTTATTACCGCTCAGATCGATGCCGTGTTTTCCGATCTCGCCGTCAATGCCGTGAAAATCGGCATGCTGTCGCAGCGGTCGACGATAGAGATTGTTACATCCGGCCTTGCCGCCCACGACACGGGCCCCGTCGTACTTGATCCGGTGATGGTTGCGGCATCCGGCGATCCGCTGATTGCGGAGGAAGCCGTGGCGAAGCTTACGGAGCTTCTGATCCCCAAGGTCGACCTGATCACACCCAACCTGCATGAGGCTGCGCGGCTGCTGCAGACGGATGTCGCCGGTCACAAACACGATATGGAAACCCAGGCACGGAGATTGATCGATCTTGGCGCCCGGGCCGTGCTTCTCAAGGGCGGCCATGGCGAGGGTGCGACTTCAGACGATTTCCTGCTGACGAAAGACGGCGGGCGCTGGTTCAGCGCGCCACGGCACGACACCCGGAACACACACGGCACCGGATGCACGCTGTCATCGGCGATCGCGGCCGGGCTGGCCAAAGGATTGCCGCTTGCTGCAGCCGTCGGCGCCGCCAAGGATTATGTCAGCGCGGCGATTGCCGCGGCCGACAACCTTGCCATCGGATCTGGCCATGGCCCGGTGCATCATTTCCATGCTGTCTGGAGCAAATCATGAAGAAGGTCACACGCCGCGCCGTCCTGGGCGGTTCAGTTGCCTCCGGTGCCGCTTTGGCAAGCCCGGCAATTGCCGCCGGGCTCGCGGAATGGACCATGGTTACGTCATGGCCGCGCAACCTGCCGGGACCGGGCATGACGGCCCAGCGGATTGCCGATCAGATCGAACTGGCGGCAGACGGTCGTATGAGGGTCAAATTGATGGCCGCCGGCGAACTGGTGCCGGCGCTGCAGGTTTTTGACGCCGTTAGTGGCGGAACCGCCGAGATGGGGCACACAGCATCTTTGTTCTGGGCCGGAAAAGCGCCGGTCGCCCCGATTTTCACCGCCGCGCCTTTTGGTCTGACGCCGCTTGAACATATCAGCTGGATCGATCATGGCGGCGGCCAGGATCTGTGGGACCGGCTTTATGCTCCGTTCGGCCTGAAGCCGTTCATGGCCGGCAATAGCGGTTTTCAGATGGGCGGCTGGTACCGCGGTGAAATCAACGGGCTGGACGACATGAAGGGTCTGAAGATCCGTATGCCGGGGCTGGGCGGCGAAGTTGTTCGCCGGCTTGGGGCAACGCCGGTCTCGTTGCCGCCGTCCGGCATTGTTCCGGCGCTCCAGGCCGGCACGATCGATGCCGCGGAATTTCTCGGACCATGGTCCGACACCGCTCTCGGGTTTTGGCAGGTGGTAAAAAATTATTACTGGCCGGGCTTTCATGAGCCGAACGGCACCAGTGAAGGGCTGATCAATCTGGATGCCTGGACGGCGCTGCCGGGCAGTCTCAAGGCTGTCGTCAGCCAGGTTCTGGCGGCCGAGAATATCCGCGGGCTTGGCGAAGCGGAATGGCAGAACGCGGTCTACCTTGAAGTGCTCACACAGGAAAAAGGCGTAATCCTTAGAGCCTATCCGCAGGATGTGCTGTCGGCGGCGCGCGCCGCCGCCGATCTGGTTTTCGATGATCTAGCCGGCACAAGCGCCATTGCGGCCGAGATCATTTATAGCTACCGCACCGCTCGCGCCCGGATCCAGCCCTGGTCCAGGGTCAGTCAGGCAGCGCTTCTGGCAGCGCGGGAATAGATATCCAACGCCGGTTCAGGACCAGGCGACAACGGTCTGTCGCTGCTGGCCGAGGCCTTCAATGCCAAGCGTGATGACATCGCCTGCTTTCAGGTAGGTTGGCGGTTTCATGCCCATGCCGACGCCCGGCGGCGTCCCGGTCGTGATCACGTCGCCAGGCATCAGGATCATGATCTGCGAGAGATAAGCGACCAGATGGGCGACGTTGAAGATCATGGTCCTGGTATTGCCGGTCTGGCGCCGTTCGCCGTTGACATCGAGCCACATATCCAGATTTTGCGGGTCCTCGACTTCGTTGGCCGTCACCAGCCAGGGACCGAGCGGTCCGAACGTCGGAGCGCTTTTGCCCTTGATCCATTGGCCGGTGCCTTCGATCTGAAAGGCGCGCTCCGACACGTCATTGCAAAGCATGTAGCCGAACACAGACTTCCCAGTCTGTTTTCTCAGATCCCTTCGGTATCACCACATCATCATCAGGTCCGACAATGCAGCTGGGCGCCTTGGAAAAGACGACCGGTTCGACTGGCGGTTCAAGTCCGGATTCAATGGCGTGATCGACAAAATTCAGGCCGATGGCGATGAAGTGGCCTGTCGTCTTGACAGGCGAACCGATTCGGACGTCCGCACCAACTGCCGGCAGCGAAGCGGTGTCGATTGCAGCGAGCCGGCTGATCAGATCATCGGTGATGACATCGGGTGTGAAATCGTCAATCACCCCCGACAAATCCCGGATTGTGCCGGAGCCGTCGACGAGCCCCGGCTTTTCCTGTCCGTCATTCCCAAATCGCACCAGTTTCATCGTCAGGTCACCCCTTATTGTCATCTGTCTGCGACCGCTTCTAACGGATTTCAATGGTGCGGCAAGCGATTCAGCGCTGTGAGAACCAAAAATCGGAGCAAATCATGACGTTACGGTTTTGTAAGGTGTTGTGACAGAACCTGTTGCGCATCTGTCGCAATGGCCGGAAACATGCCGGAATCCCGGTCAATCTGGTTGAATGTTATTTGCCAAGCCGGCGATTATATGAGTCTTATCACCTATAGATTGCATTCTTTTGACGCAGTGACGCAGTGCCAATGTGACTGAGGGGAGAATAAGATGAAGCCAAAACGCAGTATCATGCAGATTGCCGGCTCCGCTGCGGCGCTGATGATTGCCGGAACGTCATTTGCAAATGCCGGCGCTTTTGGCCTGCGTGAACAGAGCGCTTATGGCCAGGGGTCTTCATTTGCCGGCGTTGCTGCCGGTGGCAGCCTGTCATCGAGTTACTGGAACCCGGCGACCCTCAACACCGTGATGGGCTTTGAGGTCGAGCAGGTCGCGACATTTATCGTGCCGATTTCCGACGTATCGGTTACCGGTTTCGGCGATCAGGGCGATATCGGGCGCGATGGTTTTGTGCCGTCCGGCTACAATGCATACCGGCTGAATGACCGGGCGGTTATCGGCGTTGCGATCAACGGGCCGTTTGGTCTGCGGACGAAATACCCATCCGGCTCGCCGCTGCGGGCAGGTGTTGCCGGAACGTCCGAAGTCTTTTCCATCAATGTCAATCCTATGATTTCCTACCAGGTGACCGACTGGCTGAACGTCGGTGTCGGCGCGCAGATCCAATACCTCGATGTTCGGCTGACCAGTGTCGGCGCCGCAGGCGTGGCGCTGGAGGGCGACGATATAGGCCTCGGTGTGACAGCTGGTATCGTCGTGACGCCGATGGAAGGAACGGAAATCGGGCTTGGTTATCGCTCCTTTGTCGAGCATGACCTGGAAGGATCAATAACCGGTGTCCCCGGCGGTATCACCGTTCCTGGCGTGAAGACCCCTGATTTGGTTTCACTGGGCATAAGGCATCGCATCAATGATGCCTGGACGGGCATGGCGACTGTCGAGTGGGCGAATTGGAGCCGGATCGGTACTTTCCCGATTAACAGCGGCGCCTTCGGTACGGTCGGTACATTGCCGTTCGATTACAATGATGGCTGGTTTGCATCCGTTGGCGCTGAATATGCCTGGAATGATCAGGTGACGCTTCGTGGTGGTGTCGGCTGGGAATGGTCGCCGATCGATGATGGCAACAGAAGCTTCCGGCTGCCGGACGATGACCGGCTATGGCTCTCTGTTGGTGGCAGCTATGAGGCCAACGATCGTCTGTCTTTCGACCTGGGATATTCGTTCCTGACGACATTTGGCAGCGATATTCTGACGGCTGGCGGTGGCGGCCCGGTAACCAACGGTCCGTTCTCGGGGTCTGCAGATGCGACGGTTCACATTGTTTCCATGGCCTTCAAGTACAAGTTTGATCATCTGCCGTTTTTGGGCGGGTCATAAGTTCGCGATTCGCTGATTGCAGGTCACTGGGGCGGGGCAACGGGGGCGAAAAAAGGCCGGGACAGATGTCCCGGCCTTTTTAAATGGCATTCCATATGCAGTTCGCTGGTAAACCGGTTCAGGCTGCCCAGGCGTTGCCGGTGAACCGCAGGCCAACCTCATGTTCGCTCTGCCAGACCTTGGTTGCCGGAAAGACGATGCCGCGCGCCAGCAGTTGAAGCGCAAGGTCTTCCCATGGCACGTCAATGGCTTTCGTCAGGGCGATGCGGGCGCCGCCGCCATGAAAATCCTGAACAACGCAACCCAATGCTGACGAGCCGGCAAAGATCAATTGCCCGTCATCCAGATGAGACTTGCGCGCAATAACCCGCCGGTCGTCGCCGACCGGGATTTCATCGAGATTCTGCAACATGTTCGGTTTCATAAAATTTTCCGCTTTTTTTCTTTATATCCGAATTAATTCGATCTGCGGCATAACAAATTCAGTTAACCTGAACAGCGTGTTAACGGGAAATGAAGCCGAAACATCGTTTCAAATCAGAAAGCCGTCGGAACCAGCCCGCCATCGACCATGAAATTCTGGCCGGTCAGGTATCCGGCGTGCTGTGAGCAGAGGAAGGCGCACAGATTGCCGAATTCCTCCGGATTGCCGAAACGGCCGACCGGGATCTGCTGCGCCTGCCGGCTTGCTTCGTCTTCCGGCGATATCCCGGCCTGTTCCGCACCCCATTTGATGCCCGCGCGCAGGCGGTCGGTGTCCATTTTGCCGGGCAGGATATTGTTGATGGTAACGCCATCGGGCGCAATCTGCCGGCTGACACCGGCCAGGAACGATGTCAGGCCGGCGCGCGCGCCCGACGACAGGTCAAGCCCGGGGATCGGCATCATGACGCTGAGCGACGTGATATTGACGATCCGGCCGAAGTGCCTGGCCTGCATGCCGCCGACAACGGCCTGGATCAATTCGATCGGCGTCACCATGTTCTGCACGACGCCGTCGATCATCGCCTGGCGGTCAAGCTCGGTGAAATCGCGCCGCGGCGGGCCGCCATTGTTATTGACCAGAATGTCAGGATCCGGGCAGGCGGCCAGCAGCGCCCGCTGGCCTTCCGCCGTAGAAACATCCGCAGCCACCGCCGTCACGCTCGCGCCGGTTCGGCTTCGAATGGCTTCGGCGGTCGCCTCCAGTGTCGGGCCGTCACGACCGTTGATCACCAGTTCGCAGCCGGCGTCCGCCAGTGCTTCAGCACAGCCGCGCCCAAGTCCGCGGCTCGATGCGCAGACGATTGCCTTTTTGCCTGAAATTCCAAGATCCATCATTCTTCCTCCGTTTGGATGCAGTCTAGTCATTGCTGACGGCCCGTCCAGAATAGCTGTTGCATAAATCAGGAAAAATAAACGTCATAAAACTGAATCGGGAATCCTGTCTTTGCCGACACAACGGATAATCAGATTGAGTGAGGCGTCGGCAGGCGCCCATAACGATCAGGGCACCGCCATCTGACCGCTTGCCCGGCGGCGATGCCTTCGCTACCAAAGCCCGGCATGAGGATTGATGACATGGTTCCAACGTTTGCAGATGTTGAGAAGGCGGCACACCGCATTGCAGGTCGGGCGGTGCGCACGCCGCTGCTTCATTCTCCGGTCCTGTCAGAGGAGACTGGCGCTAAAGTCTTTCTGAAACCGGAAAACCTCCAGCGCATTGGCGCGTTCAAGTTCCGCGGCGCCTTTAACGCCATTTCCGCCTTGGGTGAGGCTGCATCTGCCGGTATCGTTGCCTGTTCGTCTGGCAATCACGCCCAGGGCATTGCCGAAGCGGCGCGGCTGATCGGTGTGGCTTCGACCATTGTCATGCCATCGGATGCGCCGCTGGTCAAAAAGACCGGCGTCTTGCGGGCCGGAGGTCGGGTCGTCGACTACGACCGGGCAAGGGAAGATCGCGATGCGATCGCCGAAGCTATTGTCAGGGAACAGGGTGGAACCCTTATTCACCCCTTCAATAATGGCGATGTGATTGCCGGGCAGGGGACCGTGGGGCTGGAAATTGCCGAGGATTGCGCACGGCTCGATATTGTGCCGGGCCTTGTGCTGGTGCCGTGTGGCGGTGGCGGTCTGACGGCCGGCATCACGCTGGCGATCAGCGCGAAATTCCCTGAGGCGAAAGTTCATCCGGTCGAACCGGCCGGATTTGACGATTACGGCCGTTCGCTGCAATCCGGCAGCCGTGAAGAAAATCCGGTGGCTGGTGGCTCGGTCTGTGACGCACTGCTGACGTCGTCGCCCGGCGAAATCGCATTTGAAATCAACAAACGGTTCTGTGCGCCGGGCCTGGTCGTCGACGATGAGGAGGCGCTGGCGGCGGTCGGATTCGCCTGCAGGAGGCTGAAGCTGGTGGTCGAGCCGGGCGGTGCCGTGGCACTTGCTGCTCTCAGGGCCGGCCGGTTGGCGGTTCAGGGCGAGACATGCGTGGTGGTTCTGTCCGGCGGCAATATCGAGGACGAGATGCTGGCGCGTGCGCTTGCCTGTGCGCCGGATGCCTGATCGGCGATCGCACGATCAGATTTCAGCATTCTCCGTCTGACCGATTTGATCAGCCAACCGGGCCAGGTCATCCACGGCCCGTGCCCTCGAATCATCGTCAATTGAATTTTGCAGGCCGATATTGATACGTCTGAGTTCCGCAGCGATGCTTTCCGGCAGAAGCTGTTCGCGCACAACCGACAGGCTGGCTTCGATCTGGCGGACGGCTTCGAGCAGCTTGCGGGTTTCGTCAGGGCGGTTGCGCTCGAGGTGTTCGCCAAGGAATGCACGGCCCTTGGCGTTGGAGGAAAGCGCCTTGACAAGCGCTTCATATTCACGCTCGCTCAGCAGCCCGGAATGGATGGCGCGTGCCATGTTCGTCTCCACCGTAACTCATGCAGCGCCTCCCGACGGGCACCGCTTCAGCTGATTGTTGCAGGCAACAATTGAGGAAAGATTGAGACCATGCCTGCCGCAAAAAACCTTTTTGCCTGGCAAACCGCGTCTTTTTATGGCGCGCTGTTTTTTGCCACCGGTGTTTATCTTCCGTTCTTTCCCGTCTGGCTCGCCGGCCAGGGACTGAGCGAGCCGGAAATCGGCCTGATCATCGCGGCGCCGTTTTTTATCCGCGCGCTTTTCAGCCCGACACTGGCGCTTCTGGCCGACCGGTTTGCCGATCTCAACGTGGCTGCGGGAATTTACGGCGTCTTTGCGGGAATCGTGTTCGCCTGCCTGTCGTTCGTCTCAGGCTTCTGGCCGATCCTGATCCTGTCCGCCATGGCGATGGTGTTCTGGTCGGCGCTTGTCCCGATCGGCGATGCCGTGGCGATCGTTGGCGTCCGCCGGCATCAGATCGATTATGGCCGGGTGCGTTTGTGGGGATCGGTGACATTCATTGCCGCCAACTTTGCAACCGCGGAAATCCTGCGGCTGACATCGGATGAAGGTGTCTTCCGATTGCAGACGGCGGCATTTCTGGCCGGCGGTGTGGTTGCATTTTTTCTGCCCAGGGTGAACCTCGACAAGGCGGCGCAAAAGCCGGCCCGTCTGGGCGAACTGCTTTCCGATCCGCTGCTGCGGCGCGCCGTGTTTGCCGGCAGTCTGATCCTCGGCAGCCATGCCGCCTATTATGCCTTTGGCAGCATATTCTGGCGCGAACAGGGATTTTCCGCCCGCACCATTGCGGCCCTTTGGGCATATAGCGTTGTGATCGAGGTCGGGCTGTTCTGGGCTGCGAAACGGCTGACGGCCTGGGGCGCCCGGCGGTATCTGATCGCCGCCGGCATCGGTGCACTGGTGCGATGGGCGCTGTTTCCGCTGGCAATTGTTCCGCCGGCGGCGTTCGCGCTCCAGACCCTTCATTCACTGACATTTGCAGCCGCCTATCTGGGTGTCATCATGTCGATCGGCGCAACATCGGCGCCCGGCCACACCGCGCGATTGCAGGCCGGATTCCAGCTTGCCAGCGGCGTCGTGATGGCCGTTGCGACGGTGGCGGCCGGACCGTTGTTCCGGCAAAATCCGATGCTGGCTTTCTGGATGACGGCGTTGATGGCGGCGGCCGGGCTGGTTTACGCTTGCCGATTGCGTCGCGGAATGCAGCCGCATGCCGCCACCTGACGGGATATCAGCCCCAGAGTTCCGGTTCCGGCGGCGCCACCATCGCGCCGGTATAGGCGAGGGAAGGCGTACGGTCGCGCGACAACAATAACGGGCCGTCAAGATCAACAATATCGGCATTCTGCGCCAGGATAACCGCCGGCGCCATAGCCAGTGAAGTGCCGAGCATGCAGCCGACCATGATCAGGTAACCGCGGGCACGGGCCTCAAGCAGAAGCGCGCGCGCTTCCGTCAGGCCGCCGGCCTTGTCCAGCTTGACGTTGACGGCATCGTATTTGCCGGCCAGCCGATCCAGATCGGACAGGGTGTGAACGCTTTCATCAGCACAGATCGGCACAATGTGGGGAATGTCGCGCAGCATCTCATCGTCGTCAGCCATCAGCGGCTGTTCAATCAGCGTAACGGAGGCATCAGCGCAGGCGCGCAGGTTGGCAAGGCAGTTGTCGGCCGACCACGCCTCGTTCGCATCGACGATAATGCGCGACTCCGGCGCAGCGGCGCGTACCGCACGAACGCGCTCGGCATCCCCCTCGCCACCCAGTTTCAGTTTCAGAAGCGGCCGATGGGCTTCGCGTGCCGCTGCTTCCGCCATGGTCGCCGGCGTGCCCAGGCTGATCGTGAAGGCCGTTTCCAGGGCCTTCAGCTGCGAGATACCGCATAAAGCCGCGACCCTTGTGCCGGATTGTTTTGCCTGCAGGTCCCACAAAGCGCAATCCAGCGCGTTGCGGGCGGCCCCGGGCGCCATGGTGGTTTGCAGCGCAGAACGGTCGGTGTCGCTCAGAACCGCCGATTGGATGGCGGCGACAACACCGTCTACGGTTTCGGCATAATGCCGGTAGGGCACGCATTCACCGCGGCCTGTATGGGTTCCGTCGGAAATCTCTGCGACAACGACTTCTGCTTCTGTTCTGGCGCCGCGGGAAATGACAAAGCTGCCCTCGATCGGCCAGATCTCGACGGTTGCGCTGATTGTCAGGCTCATGGCCGGTACCGGCTGACAATGTGGTCGGCGATGGCATCCATACCGAAGCGTACCGGATCACTGGCAGGCAGGCCGTAGGTTTTCCACATGTCCCGCAAAAGCTGCCGGGCCTCGTCCTCAGCCAGGGCCGCGGTATTGATTGCCAGTCCGACCGGGCGAATGTCTGGATTGGTCAGGCGGCCTAGCCTCATCGTCATGTCGATGACATCGTCGATCGATGGCAATGGGGTTTGAACGCCGCGCATCCTTGTGCGGGTCGGCTCATGGCAGACGATAAACGCATCGGGCTGCGCGCCGTGCAGCAGTCCGAGCGATACGCCGGCAAAGGAGGGATGAAACAGAGATCCCTGGCCTTCGACAATATCCCAATGATCCGGATCGGCCTCAGGGGCGATCCATTCCACGGCGCCGGATATGAAATCCGCCACCACAGCATCAATTGCGACGCCCCGGCCGGCGATCATGATCCCGGTCTGGCCGGTTGCCCTGAATTCGGCGTCGACGTCCCGGTCGCACAGCGCTTTTTCAATCGCCAGTGCGGCATATTTTTTGCCGACGGAACAGTCCGTACCGACGGTGAGCAGGCGATGTCCCGATCTTGGCGTTCCCTTGCCGGTGGCGAATTGCCGATCGGCATGGCGGACATCATGGAGCTTTGCGCCATGGTGTTCCGCTGCTGCCCGAATGGCATCGATCGAATTCAGCCGGATATGGAGACCGCTGGCAATATCCATCCCGGCCTCGATCGCGTTGACGATTGACGTGACCCAATGGTCCGGCAATTGGCCTCCGGCATTCACTGCACCAATGATCATGGTGCGGGCGCCGGACTTTGCGGCGTCTGCAATCGTCATGTCGGGCAGGCTGCAATCGGCCTTGCACCCGTCGAGGCGAAGCTGACCGACGCACCAGTCGCGTCGCCAGTCGACAATGCCATAGGCGGTTTTCGCCGCCAGTGCATCCGGCACATCGCCGAGAAACATGAGATAAGGTTTTTCAATCATTCGGATAGATCCAGATTGGCGTTTCGGCGCGCTTGCCGTATAGGGTCAGAGCGGGCAAACTCCGACTGATTCAGGATTCTGCCTATCATGCATTGGTGGAATCGTCAGCCCGCAAACGCAAGGCCTTCATCTAAGATAATGCCATCGTCTCTTGAGCAGTTGCTGGATAGTAATGGTCGAATACTGGCGCCCAGGGGGCACTGGGTTATCGATGAGGCGCGGGCGCTTGATATGGTTGTGCGCGATGCGATGCAGGAAGCCGGTCTTGCCGCCGATTCCGCCGGCGTGAAGATCACCGGGTCGCAAGGGCAGCACCTGACGATCGATGTCTGCGAAACGGATGCCGTCGATACGGCCGGTGCATTTTTGCTTGTGCGGATGGAACTTGCCTGGCTTGCTGCCGGCGGGACAGCTGAATGGAAGTGTCAGGACCGGGCCAGGCTTTCGCTGATCAACCGCGTTCGTGCGGCGCTGACGGACGACGAACCGGAAATGATCCGGCGTGAACAGAGTTTTATCGAAGAAATCGGTGAGACTGTCATCGGCATCGGCAAGGATGCCAGGGCGCTGCTTGCTATGCTCGGCAGTGTCATTGTCGAACTCGGCCAGACGGTGAGGGCACCCGGTTCATTCCGCACCGCGGCGGTGATCAATCAGATCGAATATGCCGGAATGCGCGCTGTTCCGATCGTTGTTCTGATGTCGTTCCTGGTTGGAGGTATCGTTGCGCAACAGGGCGCGTTCCAGCTTCGGTTTTTCGGCGCGGAAATATTCACCATCGACCTTGTGGGCATTCTGGCTCTGCGCGAATTGTCACTGCTTTTGACGGCAATTATGCTGGCCGGCCGTTCCGGCAGCGCAATTACGGCGGAAATCGGGTCGATGAAGATGCGCGAGGAGATCGATGCGCTGCGGGTTATCGGGATGGACCCGATCAATGTTCTCGTTCTGCCCAGGGTCATCGCCCTGGTAATCGTGTTGCCGCTGCTGACGTTCGTGGCCGGTATGGCAACCCTGATGGGGGCGATGATCACATTATGGGTCTATTCCAACATCGAACCGATCGTATTTGTAACCAAATTGCACGAAGCGATTGATTTTTCATCGCTTTTCAGCGGTTTGTTCAAGGCGCCCTTTATGGCGCTGATTATTGCCCTGATCGCCTGTACGGAGGGCATGGCGGTTAAGGGCAGTGCGGAATCCCTCGGGCGCCGGACAACAGCATCAGTTGTAAAATCGATCTTCATGGTGATCGTTGTGGACGGTGTATTTGCAATCTTCTACGCTGCAATTGATTTTTGAGATCGGTTAACGCGCCTGCAAAAGCGGCAAAATTGCAACAATCGATGGACGAGTTGGATTTGCGCCATGGTTCGTGTCGCATTTGTTCGCATTAATCGTTAACTATCTGGTCTGTGATTGGGCGCTTGAGTCGGCATCAGCTGTCGGCTGACAGTTTATTGTCCGGGAGCGACTATCATTATCCGGGAGAGACCATGGCGGAACAGGCGGTTCTGGCAGAAGGTGAAAAAGTCCGATCTGTATACGAAGGTGGCCAGGTTGGCGAGCCGATCCTGCGTGTGCGCGGATTGTCTGTGGGCTTTGGCGGACCATTGATCCTTGAGAATTTGGACCTCGACGTCTATCGGGGGGAAATTCTTGCTGTTGTGGGCGCTTCCGGAACCGGGAAGTCGGTATTGACGCGCGCTATCCTTGGTCTGGCGCCCAGGCTCAAGGGTAGTGTCTCCGCTTTTGGCAGGCCGTTCGGTTCTGAGGGCGTGCCGCGCGATATCGAGAAGAGATGGGGCGTACTGTTTCAGCACGGAGCCCTGTTTTCTGCGCTGACAGTGGCGCAGAATGTCGCCATTCCGATCCGCGAATACCTCGACTTGCCGGAGGCGCTGATTGACGCGTTGGCGAAGCTCAAAATCGAGATTGTCGGCTTGAAAATGACCGATTTCGACAAGCTTCCGTCAGAACTTTCAGGCGGGATGACCAAGCGGGCAGCGCTTGCCCGCGCACTCGCGCTGGACCCTGAAATCGTTTTCCTCGACGAGCCGACATCGGGCCTTGATCCGATATCGGCTTCCGAGTTCGATCATCTGATCCGTGATCTGCGTGATACGCTGGGCCTGACCGTGGTCATGGTCACCCACGATCTCGACAGTCTGTATGCGATCGCCGACCGGATTGCGGTCATCGGAGACAGGCATATTCTGGTCGAAGGCGACATGGAGGCGATGACCAGGTTCAACCATCCGTGGGTCAGTGAATATTTCAATGGCGAGCGTTCCCGCGCTGCTTCGAGCTCAGTGCACGGGTGATGTGATGGAAACAAAATCGAATACAGCCATCATCGGCATATTCACCCTGGCGGTTCTGGTCTTCGCATTCGGGTTCATATTCTGGCTGGCAAGTGACGGCCGGGGCGTCGCGAAAGAGAAGCTCGTCGTCATCTTTTCCGGTCCCGTCGCCGGACTGGACGTTGGCAGCTCGGTATTTTTCAACGGAATTCCGGTCGGTGACGTCCGCAAGCTTCAGTTCAATTCAAACAACCCCAGCCAGGTGCTGGCAACCCTGTCGGTAAACAGCGACACGCCGATCAAAAGAGACTCGACGGTGTCACTGGGGTATCAGGGCATCACCGGCATCGCCTATGTTGATATTTCCGGCGGAACCCTGGCGTCGGAGCGGCTTTTGGACGGTTCCGGCAAAGCCTGGATGGAAGCCAAGAAGTCGGCATTTGAGGATCTCATGGCCGGCGCGCGTCAGATTTTGGGCCGCGCCGATACGACACTCAAAACCATCGAAGAGCTGGTGACGGAAAATTCGCCGGCAGTTGCCAAGACACTCGGCAATGTGGAGCAGTTCACCGATGCATTGGCGCAGAATTCCGACGAGATCTCGACGTTCCTCAAATCGATTTCCGGTGCTGCCGATGCGATTGCCGATATTTCCGGACAGTTGAAGGGCGTTGTCGCCCGGGCAGAGACCCTGCTGGGCGATGTCGATTCGGCGAAAGTGAAGGAAACCATCAACAATATCGCCAGTGCGTCTGCGCGCCTGGACGCTCTTATGGAACGCAGCGAGACAATTCTGGCTGCCGTTGAGCCGTCATTGTTGAAGGAAACGGTGGAAAAAATCTCCAGCGCCGCTGGGCGTGTCGACGGGCTGGTAGGCCGTGGCGAGGAGATCCTCGCA
Source organism: uncultured Afifella sp. (assembly GCA_947259045.1). GTDB lineage: Bacteria > Pseudomonadota > Alphaproteobacteria > Rhizobiales > Afifellaceae > CAMYKZ01. The sequence continues at coordinate 63,082 of CAMYKZ010000025.1, read as the reverse complement.
GCTGTGGACCCGGAAAAAGTACGCAATACCGTCGATGCGGTGAGCAAGGTTGCCGGTGAAATAGAACGCTTTGTAAAACAGGGCGAAGCAATCCTGGCCGAGGTTGATCCGAAGAAGGTCGGCCAGACGGTGGACAATGTCGCAAGCGCGTCCGGACGGTTTGACGGACTGATGGAGCGTGGCGAAACGCTTCTGGCGGCAGTTGACCCCGCGGTCGTCAAGCAGACTAGCGAGGATGTCGCAAAAGCCTCGAAAAAACTCGACGGAATATTAGCAGCCGTCGACCCGGAGAAAGTGTCACAGACGCTGGATTCAATTTCGCGTGCATCCGGCAATGTGGAAGAACTGGCGAAACAGGGCGAAACAATCCTGGCCGCCATCGACCCGGAGAAGGTCAGCCAGACGGTTGACGGGATCACCAGCCTGTCCAACACGCTGACGGCGCGGCGCGCGGAAATCGACAGCGTCATCACCTCACTGTCCACGAACCTGGAAAATGCCACGGAGTTTACCGCAAGGCTTCCTGAGATCGGCAAGAAAACCGAAGAAATCCTGACGTCGGTTGATGTCGCGAAGATCAATCAGTCGATCGACAATGTCCATCAGTTCACCACCGCACTGGGGAATTCCAGCAAGGACATCGACGCCATTGTAGCGAACATCAAAAGCGTGTCGGAGCAGGCCAACAGCCTGCTTGCCAAGATTGATGGAATGGCTGGCGGCGAGGACGGGGAAGGGCTGGTTGCTGATGCAAGGGCGACGCTGAAATCCATCAAGGTGGCGGCCGATACGTTCAGCCGCCAGGCGGATTCCATTGGCGGCGGTGTCAACAGGTTTACCAATCAGGGATTGCGCGACCTGCAGGCTTTCGTTCAACAGGGGCGTCAGGCCGTTTCACGGCTTGACCGGCTGATTTCGAACCTGGACCGCAATCCAAGTCAGGTGCTGTTCGGGGCTGACAGAGTTCCGCAATATCGTGGCGGTCAAAGGCGATAGGGGGCGACCGGGTGCGCAAAGGAATGAACAAACGTCGGAGAGCGGCGTATCGGGATGCAGCCAGGGTTTGCTGTATCGGGATTATGGCGCTGGGGGTCAGCGGCTGCGCGTCGATTATTCCGAAGACGCCGGATGCCATTTATGACCTGTCTGCGCCGCTGACTGTGAACACGCGATCCGCGACACGGCTGCAGATCCTTGTGCCGGAGCCCGGTGCACTGAAATCGCTCGACACGGACAGGATTGCTGCGCGGCCATCGGACATTGAATATGCCTATCTTGGCGGCGCGGTCTGGAGCGACCGGTTGCCACGATTGCTGCAGGCCCGATTGATGGAGACTTTGCAGAATACCGGACGGGTCAAGGCGGTCGGCATTCCGGGGCAGGGGCTGCTGATCGACTATCAGATTGTGATCGATGTCCGGTCTTTCGAAATATCCAATGGCGAGGCCGTCGTCTCGTTCAGCGTGAAATTGATGAATGACCGTAACGGGCAGGTGCGGGCAACCAATATCGTCAACACGCGGGCGCCGGTATCGGGCAGCAGCAACAATGATTACGTCGCAGCGCTGGATGCAGCGATGGACGAGGCTTTTGGCGAGATTACCCGCTGGGTGCTGAGCCGGATCTGAAAACCTTCGTTCAATGGCAAAGACACAAAAAGGGCAGCCCGCGTGGCTGCCCTTTTTGTGTCTGGAAGATTTGGAAGGTTTAACTCAGTCGTCCGGCTGCGTGAGCGAGCATCGTATAGACCTTGCCGGTGTCCGACGTCAGGTACATCTGCGACATCATCTGGTCGTCGTCATTCAGGGAGACCTGTTTGAGCAGACGTTCGAAATCGTCAATATACTGGTCGACGGCGTTCTGGAAATCGTTGTCGCGCTCATATTTGCGGCGGATTTCATCGAATGTCTTTTGTCCCTGAAGAGTGTAGAGCCGGCGGGTAAAGACATTGCGCTCACCCTTCTTGTAACGGTCCCAAAGTTCGACAGAGGCCTCGTGATCGATAGCCCGGGCAATGTCGACGGAAAGTGAATTCAGCGAATCGACGACCTGGGAAGGCGACCGGCGATCGCCGGTTGGAGCCGGCTCAGCCGCCGCATTGTTGGCGCCCTTCAACTGTTCACCCTCTTCGTCGTCGGTCGATGCCCGGCGCAAAAGGTCGGCAACCCAGCCACGGGCTTCGCCCGAGCCGGAACGCGGCGCTGGCGCCGGTTTCTGCCGATCGAATTCAACTGCTTCGGCAACCGCAGCACGGCGCGGGGCACGCGCCGGCACGGATGCCTCCGGCTCCGGCACAACCCGCTCGCTGCGCGCCGGACGTCCTGCCGAACTGGCGAGGCGAACAGGTGTTTCGTTTTCCATGTTTCTCAGGTCCGGTTCCGCCGGCGGCTTGGCGATCTCCCGAACCGGTTCAGGCGGCGCAACGGCTGCAAGCTTGCGTGTTTCCGGTGCATTTTGCGTGATAGAGGGCATGGTATCAAAATCAGGCGCGTAGCGGGCGACGAGGCCGGACAATTCATTGATGGCTTCGATCTGTTCTGCAATAGCCCTGCGCATTGCGGAGGTGGTTTCGCGAGCCTCTTCTGGCATGTCGAGGACCCCGCGGCGCAATTCGCCTCTTGTATCGTCGAGTTCTTTCTGCAGATCCCAGGCTGCCTTGCGCATGTCTTCGGCGGTTTCGCCAAATCGCGTGGTGGCTTCGCCAACGGCTCTGGTAATCTCTTCCACCAGTCTGTGTGCCGTTGTGCGGACTGTCTCGTCGGTCCGGCTGCTGGCGTTATTCAGCTGTTCTTCCAGCTCGGCGCGGGCGGCTTCAACACTTTCCACTGCGCGTTTGCCCTCTGCGGCGGCGGCAAGCCGCATGGTTTCAAACTGACCGATTGCCGATCGGGCGGCATCTTCCGCGCGACGGCCAAGCGCTTCGCTGATTGCTCCGACCCGTTCATCGGCTGATGTGATTGTCGATTCCAGCATATTGGTCGCTGACCGGGTGGAATCCTCGGTGCGCTGCGCCAGCGCCTCGCTGAGCGACGCGACCCGCTGCTCGGCAGTGTTCAACGTCTCCGACAAAATCATGGTCAGGCTGCTCAGGCGTTCTTCAACCGCCTGGGCGTTGGTTGCCAGTCCTTCTGCGATCGACCCAAGCGCCTCCTGGCGGTCGGAGAGGTTTTGTTCGACAACCAGATTGGTTTCCACAAGGTTCGCATTGGCGCCGGAAAGAGACGCTGTCTGGCTTTCGAACTGGCCGGCAATAGAACTGATGTCGCGAAGCACATGTGTGGATACGTCGCGCAGGGTTTTGATCTGGTCCGTCAGGATTGTCGTCGACGTCCCGGTATCGCGAGCCGCAGCATCGAGAGCTTCGCGCAGGGTCTGCGACTGGTCGGACAATCTCGCTTCGATAGATCCCAGCTGTTCGCCGGCCGATATCAGGATCGTCTGAACCTGCTCGTTCGTGCCGTCGAGCCTGCTGAGCATGGTCTGGATCTCGTCACGGACCTTGTCATTTGTTGCAGAAACCTGCTCGACGATTCCGCTGGTGCGTTCGTTCAGGACAGTCACGAGCTTGCGTCCGCTTTCATCAAGCTGCTGGCTGGCTGTCTGGCTCTCATTGCTGATCGCTTCAACCAGCGCATTGCCGCGGCCTTCGACACTGCTGATGAATGCCTGTCCCTGTTCCTCGATGCCGGCAATAACCGCGCTGCCGCGCGCCTGGATTGTGTTGACGAGTGTGCTGCTGGTGGTATCCAGCAGGCCGGCCAGCTCGGACTGGCGCGCAGTCAGCATCGTGTTCAATGTTTCGGTGCGCTCGCTCAGTGTGCTGTTGGTGACATTGAGAACCGCTTCAAGCGAATTCGCCCGGTCTGCGAAGGACCGTTCGACAGTGATCAGGCGTTCGCCAAAGCCATGGTTGATCTCGATCATCCGGTTGGCGATCGATTCCGTCAGTTCCGTCGTCCGGTTCGTCATGGTATCGCCCAGCTGAAGCAGACGTTCGTCAAGGGCAGATGTCATGTCGCCCTGGCCGTCCTGAAACGCCGTTGCAATGTCGCGCGTGCGGGCGACAAGGGTTTCGCTGATCTGACGGGCGCGTGTGTCAAGAGCCGTATTGATCCGCGACAGTCTGTCTTCCAGCGTTTCGCTGAGCCCGTCCGCTTTGGTGGTGAAGTTTTCGCCAACCTCCGATATCCGCGAGGTGAACCGATCCTCGAAACCGGCCAGCCGGCCGGCAACAGCCGTTTCCACCGCATCTGCCGAAGAGGCGAGACGAACGGCAACATCTTCCGCGCTGCGCATGATACGGGTGTCGAAGCCGCCAAGATGCGTATCGATCGTTTCACCCATCTGCGAAATCCGGGTATCAATCAGGCTGCCGAGAGCTTCGTTGCGTTCACCAAGGCTTGCTGCAAGCTGCCCGCCCTCTGTGGAGATCAGGCTGGACATCTGCGCCAGGCCGGTTTCGATATTGGCACGGATCGTCTCGCCCTGATCCGCCAGACGCAGGCTGGCGTCTTCACCGGCCTTGCCCAGAACGGCTTCGATGTCGGACAGTTCCTTGCCCAGAAGCGAAGATACGTTTTGTCCGGCGGACTGCATGATATCACCGGCATTCGCCATCGCCGACTGGACGGATGCGGCTTCTTCGCTGATCTTGCGGGTGATATTGTCGCCGGTTTCACTCAGAAGCTCTGCTGTGCTCAGCCCGGTTGACTGGACCTTTTCTGTAGCAGCGGAAAGATCTGCAGTCAGACTGTCTCCAGCCGACGTGATGCCGAGCCTGGCGTCTTCCAACCCTTCCAGCATGGAACGCGACACGCTCTGGCCGGTCTCGCTGAGCTGTTCGATGACGCCCTTTGTCCGCTCTGCAAGCGTCTGATTGACAATGTCGGTCGCCCGCTCGATGCGGGCGGTCGCATCATCGGCCTTGCCGATCAGGCGTTCGGCAACATCGCCGGTCTTGCTGTCAAGCCTTGCGGTCAGTTCTTCACCATGCAGATTGAGCTGCTCGACATAGTTCGATGCCTGGTTTGCAAGCCTGTCGACCAGGCTGTTGCCACGACTGTCGAGCTGGCTGACCAGATCGCTGCTGTCATCGGACAGGCGTCCGACAATCTGCGCCCCGGACTCCGACAATTTGCCGATCAGATCTTCAGATTTCTCATTCAGATTTCCAATCAGTCCCTCAGACTGCTGGTTCAGCCGGTTGAGCAGCCCTTCCGACCTTTCGTCCAGTTTGCCGATAAATGCGCCGCCCTGTTCGTTCAGGCGTTCCAGCAGATCATTTCCGTCTACGGAAACAGCGGCTTCGATCCGTTCGCCTGCGCTGTGCAAACCTTTCAGAAGCGATGCCGATTTTTCGCCCAGCGTTTGCCCGAGTCGCGCCTGCGCCGCGTCAAGTTCGCTGGTGATCTGGGAGCTCGTGCTGCCCAGCATCGAACCGATTTCCTCGCTCGCCTGCGATAGGTGAGCGAGAGCGTTTTCGCTTCTGTTGGCGATTTCCCCGGTCAGCTTCTCGCCGGTCTCGGTAATGCGGCCGATCAGACCCTCGCCATGTTCAGCCAGCGTATCGCCGATATTCGTATTGGTGGTTGAAAGACGCTCAACCAGATCATCGCCACGGGTGGCAATGGTCTCGGCGAGTTCAGCATTGATTTCGTTCAGCTGCGTGAACAGGCCGCTTGTCTGTGTGGCAACCGCCCCGGCAATCTGTTCACCGGTGTCGCGCATGGAAATCGTGATCGTATCGCCATGCTCCTTCAGGGCCTCGGCAAGTTTCTGTGCGGCCTTCTGCGCAGTTTCGCTGATCTGCTCGGATGTCTGGCTCAGGTCGCCGACGAGATTGGAGTGGCTGCCCTGAATTGCCTGGCGAACGCGATCTGCATTATTGATGATGGATTCACGCTCATTCACCAGTTCGTCCAGCAACCGGCGGACCCTGTGCTCATTGTCGGTATAGGAGCGCTCAAGCGATGTGACCTCGTTGTGCACCAGAACCTCGAGTTCGCTGGCGCGGGCCAGGGCCCGTTCGATGCCATCTCCCATTGCAGCGACTTCGCGGCGGATCGCCTGTCCGACCGTCACAACCGATTCCTTGGCGATATTCTCCGGCTCGGCCAGGCGCATGGCCACTTCGGTCATCGTGCGTGAGACAATCCGCATTTCCTGGCTGCGCCAGATCAGAAGCGCCATCACCCAGAACAGGACAACGGGAACACAGATTGAGATGGCAAGTGCAATCAGGTGCGGGGCGTCGCGTAACTGATCAGCGGACGAGATTGCCGCCACGTCATCGGCCCAGAGGCTTGCGCCGAAAGCAAGGCCAAGGCCTACCCAGACGATTGACAGAATGAATGCAGTCCAGAATGGCGCTGCCGAAGGGCGCTTCTGCAGCCCGTAAAGCAGATTGCCGATCGAACGCACATCGTCATTGGCCGCTTTGCGGGAACGGGATCTGTCGGTTGAAGCTTCAGCGGATTTTGAAGCTGCCTTTTCCGCGCGTGCCGCCCGGCGTTCAGCCCGGCGTTCGCTTGCCGTTTCGGCCTTCGAACGGGCCTGTTCTTCCGGCTGGTCCGGTATTCCGGTCTCATCGTTCTGGGCGTCTGAGACGCTCTCGCTCGGAACTGTTTCGGTTTCAGCAGAAAGATCGGGGGTTCCGAAATCGATCCGCAATGCTTCTTCTACGGCTGACAAGGCAGCTTCGGTTGCATCTGATTTTGGCATTTTACCCATTGTACTCGTTCCGATGCCCATACGCATCTATCATTCACGGCGAGCTGTTTTCCAATTCACTAACCGAGCCACCAGACAAGGCCCCGCGCGCCCGGCGCATCGTTGCTGACAAGAACGAAAGATTGAGATTGTGGATAGTTTTCAACCCGGCCCGCCACCGGAGATTCGACATACCATCAACCGATCGCCTGACCAGCTGCCTCCCCATTGCCCGCTTATAGTGTAAAGGCGGCCTCTTTGTGTTGGAAGCAAAAAAGCGCCCTTAACCGCAACGCTCACCAGAATTTTCGATTTTTTCGTGCGCTGTGGTATTTTAGCAATGGGCCAGCCGTTAATGTCAGGCATGCGGACCATTACAGGAGAAACTTGAACAGTGGTTGAGACAGCAAACGACCTGCCAATACTTGATGAACATCATCTGAAACGCCAGACGATGAACGATCCGGATCTTGAAGTGGAGATCCTGTCGTTGTTCATCACCGAGGCTGAACGGTTGATGCGACAGATTGAAGCGACGGATAACCCTGCGAAACGGGTTGAGCGATTTTGAAGAGGGCGATTCTGCGGACATTCAGGTTATCCGGTCAGCGGTGGAGAATGTCGTTGCCTATATCAAGACCGAAGACGGCGGCGTCAAGCCGCTCTGAGCGATGAAGCTCCGGCAACGAAATTACCGGCGCTGCTGACAATTCGCACCCGTAATGCTTGACAGATTGCGCGGTGTGCATAGGTTCGGTTCCCGACATCGGGGCTCGACTCCGGGCAGACCATCAATCTCAATTTGCAGGATCATATGGCGAAAGTTACCTTCATCGGTTCTGATGGAACCCGATACGACGTTGAGGCCGACACCGGTTCTACCGTCATGGAAGCGGCGATCAAGAACGGAGTACCCGGCATTGAGGCTGAATGTGGCGGCGCCTGCGCCTGCGCAACCTGTCATGTCTATGTCGACGAAAGCTGGGCGCAGAAAACCGGCGAGCCGGAGCCGATGGAAGAGGACATGCTCGACTTTGCCTATGACGTGCGTCCGACGTCCAGGCTGTCATGTCAGATCCGCGTATCTGATGACCTTGACGGGCTGACGGTTTCTGTTCCGGAACGGCAGGCCTGATACCGCGGCAACCGATTTAAGATGGAACAGGGCATGACCGATCGAATCATTGAGACAGATGTCGTCATCATCGGCGCCGGCCCCGTTGGATTGTTTGCCGTATTCGAACTGGGCTTGCTCGACCTCAAGGTTCACCTGATCGATATCCTTGATCGACCGGGCGGACAATGCGCGGAACTTTACCCCGAAAAACCGATCTACGATATTCCCGGCCTGCCGAAGATTTCCGGACAGGGGCTGGTCGATCAGCTGATGGAGCAGATCGAACCGTTCGGCGCGACATTCACGTTCAACGAGATCGTCGCGGCGCTGGACGGAGATGCCGGAAACGGTTTTGAGGTCCGCACGGATAATGACACGCTGGTGCGGGCAAAGGTGGTTGTGATCGCAGCCGGTGGCGGCTCGTTCCAGCCCAAACGCCCGCCAATTCCCGACGTGGATGCGTTCGAAGGTACCGGTGTATTTTATTCCGTACGCGAGATGGAGGCGTTTCGCGGGCAGGACCTTCTGATTGTCGGCGGCGGCGATAGTGCCCTCGACTGGACGATCAACCTGCAGCCGGTTGCAGGCAGTCTCACGCTGGTTCACCGCAGGCCGCAGTTCCGGGCGGCGCCAGACAGTGTCAACAAGATGTTTGCATTGCGCGACGCGGGCAAGATCCGATTTGTTGAAGGCCAGGTGACCGGACTGAAAGGCGAGCGCGGTCTGCTGTCTTCCGCCACGGTCAAAACGGCAGACGGCGAGATCGATGTCGACTGTACGCGTTTGCTGCCGTTTTTCGGCCTGACGATGAAGCTCGGACCGGTCGCCGATTGGGGAATCGGCCTGACGGAGAACCTGATTGACGTCGACACCCAGGCATTTCAGACATCTGAACCCGGTATATTCGCCATTGGCGATATCAACACCTATCCGGGAAAGCTCAAACTGATTCTGTCGGGCTTCCACGAAGCCGCACTGATGGCACAGGCGGCCAAGCGCATCGTCCATCCTGACGAGCGTGTCGTTTTCCAGTATACGACGTCTTCATCGAGCCTTCAGAGGAAACTGGGTGTCGGCAAGGACGCAGGTTAACTGCCGGCGCGTGCCAGCTGTTTGATGCGTCTTTCCTCATCGGCGTCAAATTTATCCTGCGCCCGGTTCATCTCGGCAACAACGTCTTTGCTGATAATCGACACGATGTTGGACACGGCCTTGCATGTGGACTGAGTAGGAATTGCTTCAAGTTTTCGTTCAAGTTCGCCGGCATATCTTTCTGCTATGCGGACATGAACGCGTTCATGGGCTTTGGCGTATTCGGCGAAATTATCCCATTTGCGGCCAAGTTCGGCAGATGCGGATGCGCGCTGCTTCCATTTCGGCAACGTCACTTCGGCACGGATCTTGATCTCGGCATCCGCAACCCGGCACCATGTCGGTGTTTCAGCAACCTGAACCCGCTGTTCCATGGAAATCTTGGCTGCCGCCAAAGCCCGGCCCTTGCCGGGAATGTGCGGCCCGCGAAGCGAGAGTTGACGCTCGATCTTTTTCGCCGTGTTTCCACTGACCTGATAATAACCGTAACTGATATCGGCCTTCGGTGTCGTGGTGCAGCCGGAAAGCAGCAACCCGATCGGTACAAAAAGAATAAGAAACGCCTGACGCATAACCAAGACACCTGCTTGTTGTTTGGATTTCCAGCCTGAAACCCGAGAGGAAGGTCGCCTGCATTGATGAACAATTGGTTGTAAAAATCCAGACATTTGTGCGCAGATTGTGATTATTCGGCCGGAACTGTGTCTGAACGGTTACGCCATGCAAATTCCTTGCCGGGTACCGGGTGGCGCGGAACCAGCATGGCGAGCAACAGCGAAACCAGCGCCATCGCCGCGCCGATCAGGAATACAACCGTCGGTGATGCAAGCCATATGAACCCGAATGCGGCCGGAATTCCGACAGCCGCAATGTGATTGATTGTAAAAGCCACGCCTGCGGTCGGGGCGATGTCGGCCGGATCGGCAATCTTCTGGAAATAGGTTTTCATGGCGATCGACAAAGCAAAAAAGGCATGGTCAATCACATAGAGCACGGCCGCAAACAGGGCGCTCTCGACAAATGCATAAGCGGTGAAAACGGCAATCAGGCCGATATATTCCGCGCACAGGGCATTGCGTTCGCCAAACCGGCCGATCAGACCGCCGATACGCGATGCGAAAAACATATTGAAAAGGCAGTTCACGAGGAAAAGGCTTGCAACCTGGTGAACTTCGTAGCCGAATTTCTCAACCATCATGAAGGAGGCAAACACCGTAAAGATCTGCCGGCGCGCGCCCCCCATGAACGTGAGAGCGTAATAGAGCCCATAGCGTTTACGCAGTACAAGTTCCCGGCGCTGCGGGGTCTCTTCGCGAAAATGCGGAAATGCGAACCACAGACATACCGCCAGCGTCATCGTGAAGGCGCCGGCCACCAGAAACACTGTGGAGAAATCAAGGTCGAAACTGGTCCAGGTGATTGCGACGAGGCCAAAAGCGATGATTTGCGCAAAGGCGGCTGCGGCCATGATGCGTCCCATCAGGCGTGGCGCATCCGCCTTGGGCAGCCATTGCAGCGCCAGGCTTTGCGCCATCGTTTCATAATAGTGAAATCCGATCGACATCAGGAATGTCGTTGCATAGAGACCGTTGGCGGTCGGAAAATAACCCGTCATGGCGACGCCTGCGCCGAGCAGAACCAATGAGACAAGCGCCAGGGTCTGCTCACGCATGACGAACAGCATATAGACGGCCAGGAAAGCCAGAAAGCCGGGAATTTCACGGATCGATTCCTGGAAGCCGATCTCAAGGCCCGTCAGCGAAATATCTTCGACCGCGAAATTCTTGACCAACGTCCACCACACGGCGAAAGACAATTGCATCGCTGCGGCCATGACCATCAGCATGACGATCGGAGAGCGCCATCCGGTGGCAGCCGACGGAAAAACGGATTTTCGGGACATCGCAGAGACCTATCAGCGACAGGCCTCGCGGGCAAGGAAATCGGTAGTGCCGGGCACCCGCCTTGCCGGAGCCGGATTGCAGAATTTTACCTCGACCGGACGTTGCCGATGGTGCAAACAATGCCCGAGCGACGGTGGATTGTGAGGGAGGGTTTCAATGACCGGGTCAGGGCATACATCATGGTTTCGCCGGTTGTTGTTTGTACCGCCGGTTCTGGTGGCTGTTTTGATCCTGATGTTCGTTGTTTCCCGCCAGCAGCCTCCGGAGCGAAAGCCCGTCGAAGAAATCGCCCGGACGGTTCGTGTGATCGAAGCGCGGCAAATAACCATAATTCCGCGCATCACCGGCTTTGGAACAGTCCGCCCGGCCAATGTCTGGAATGCGGTGGCGCAGGTAAGCGGCCAGGTGGTTTACGTGCATCCGGATTTCAAGCGCGGTGAAATCATCGACAAGGGGACGGAAATCCTGCGCATCGATCCGGCCGATTACGAGCTGGCAATCGCCGAGGCTGAGGCCAATATCCGCTCTGCTGAAGCCAGTCTGGCCGAACTGAAGGTCAATGAGCAGAATTCCAGAGAGCTTCTTGCGCTTGAGACCCGTTCGCTTGAACTGAAGGACGCACAGCTGAAACGGACCGAGGATCTCCTGCAGCGTGGCACCGTCTCCCAATCGAGCGTCGATGTGGAACAGCGCGATACCATCGCTCAGCGCACCCGGGTCAAGGAAGTAGAGAACAATTTGCGGCTGCTGCCGACGCAGATCGAGGTTCAGCAACAGCAGATCGCCGTCAACCGGTCGCGGCTTGCCACGGCGGAACTCAACCTCAGCCGGACGGTGATCAAGCTGCCCTACCGCGCGCGCATATCGCAGGTGAATGTCGAAGCCACGCAATATGTCCAGACCGGTTCGACGCTTGGCGCCGCTGACGACATTGCGGTGTCTGAAGTGGAAGCCCAGTTTTCGATTGCAAGGATCTCGCAGTTTGGCAGATCGATCACAAACGGGCGCAGCAGCGAGGCTTTCACGGAACAGAATTTTCGCCGGCTCGCCGAACAATCGGGCCTGCATGCGATCATCCGGCTGACATCGTCCGTCCTGCCTGTGGAATGGAAAGGCCGTGTCGTGCGCGCCAGCGACGAGGTTGCGGAAAAGACCCGGACAATCGGGCTCATCGCAGCGGTTGAGGGAAGTTATGACCAGGCGATTCCGGGCAAACGGCCGCCGCTGACAAAGGGTATGTTCGTGGAAATGGAATTGCGCGGCCCGGCGATTGCCGATCAGGTCACCATCCCGCGTTCGGCCTTGCATGGCGAGCAGGTCTATATCGCCGATGCGGACAGCCGGCTGGAAATCAGATCCGTCAAGACCGGGCTGGTTCAGGGTGATGCGATCGTTGTGGAAGAGGGGCTTGTCGCCGGTGAAATGCTTGTCGTCTCCGATCTCAGCCCGGCGATACCGGGCATGCTGCTGAACCTTGTGGAGGACAGGGTGCTGGCGAAACAACTGGCAGCAGAGGCTGGCGGTGAAGTGGCGGAGGCTGGACAATGATCCGGTTCCTGGCCGGACATCCGACAGCCGCCAACCTGCTGATGATCGGGTTTCTGGTGCTTGGGGCCTTCTCGATCCCCAGTCTGCAGCGGGCAACGTTTCCGCGGCTTGAACCGAGCGAGATCGAAATTTCGGTCGCCTATCCCGGTGCACGCGCAGAAGATGTCGAACAGGCAGTCTGCCGCCGCATCGAGGACGCGATGGATGCCGTCAACAATCTGGTCAGTGTCGAATGCGAAGCGCGCGAGAGCCTGGCGCGCGCGACGGTGACCAAAGCCGAAAGCGCCAGCCTGGACAGGGTGACAGCCGAGGTCAAAAGCGAAATCGACGCCATTACCGATTTTCCGGAGAATACGGAAGACCCGGTGGTGACCCAACTCGGCCTGACCGATTTTGTCGCGTCGGTGGCGGTTGTCGGACCGGAAAATCCCGCCGACCTGAAAGCCTATGCGGAGAATGTGAAAGATCGCATGCTGCTTTGGGGCGGCATCACCAAGGTAGAGATCAGCGGTTTTTCAGATCATCAGATTCGCATTGATCTTGATGAAACCGCGCTCAGGCAGTTTGGCCTTTCAACGCTGGATATCGCAAACGCCATCGACCGGCAGAGTGTCGATTTGCCGGCCGGCAGTTTGAAAACCTCACAGTCCGATATCCTGATCCGCTTTGCCGACGAGCGCAAACGGCCGCAGGAGTTCGAGGATATGGTCGTTGCCGCGTCGGCGACCGGCGGTCAGATCCGGCTGGGTGAAATCGCAGACATCATCGATCGGTTCGAACTGGATGAAGAGCGTGTCCTGTTCAACGGCAAACCGGCGGCGATCCTGCGGATACTCAAGACTGCGCAGGAAGATGCACTGGATTCCATCGATGCGTTGAACGCGTTTCTGGAAAACGAGCGGCAGCAGGTGCCCGGCGCTACCCTGACGATCACCAATGACGCATCGTCGATCGTTCGCGACCGGCTGGACCTTTTAAGCAGCAACGGTATGCAGGGGCTGGCCCTGGTCGTTCTGACCATGTGGCTGTTCTTTGGTCTCCGCTATTCGTTCTGGGTGGCAATGGGGCTTCCGGTTTCGTTTGCCGGCGCCTTCGCGGTGATGGTGATGATCGGCTATTCCATCAACATGCTGACGATGGTCGGGCTTTTGATCGCCATCGGTCTTCTGATGGACGACGCGATTGTCATTTCCGAAAACATTGCCGCCCACCGTCAGCAGGGCAAGGCCGCACTGCAGGCGGCTGTTGACGGTGTACGGCAGGTGATGCCAAGCGTCGCCGCGTCATTTTCCACGACAGCCCTGATCTTCGGTTCGCTGATTTTCCTGAAAGGCGATATCGGCCAGATTCTCGGCGTCGTTCCGGTGGTCCTGCTGGTCGTCCTCAGTGTCAGCCTTGTCGAAGCCTTTCTGATCCTGCCCAATCATCTCAACCATGCGCTGCACAAGGGCGGCATCGGCGAGGGGCGGGTGCAGGTCTGGGTCGAAGGCCGGCTTGCCGCCCTGCGCGACGGACCTGTGGCAGGTGCGGTACGGGCGGCGATCGCCTGGCGCTATCTGACGATGGGTTGTGCTGTTGCCGTTTTCATATTCTCCCTTCTGCTGCCGGCCAGCGGCCTGTTGAAGTTCGTTGTCTTCCCGGAACTGGACGGCGATACTGTGGAAGCACGGATCCTGTTGCCGCAGGGAACCCCGTTGTGGCGTACGGAAAAGGTGGTGGCGACAGTCGAAGCTGCAATCGGCCGGGTCAATGAACGCCTGACACCGGAGCAGCCCGACGGGCAGGCACTGGTGCGCAATGTGACATTGCAGTTCAACAAGAACCAGGACGCGTTCGAGACCGGCGCCCATGTCGCCACAGTGACAGCCGATCTGTTGAGCGCGGAAATCAGGGCATCGACATCGGACGAAATTCTCTCAGCCTGGCGCGAGGAAACCGGATCGGTTCCCGATGTGCTCAATCTCAAATTTGCCGAAACACAGCTCGGGCCGGGTGGCTTGCCGATCGACATTCGCCTGAAGGGCACGAATCTGAAAACCCTTAAGGCGGCGTCGCTGGAATTGCAGGGCTGGCTTGGACAATATCGCGGCGTGCATGATCTTACCGACGATCTGCGGCCGGGCAAACCGGAAATCGGTGTGCGGCTGAAGGACGGCGCGGCGACCTTGGGCCTTGACGGCCGTATGCTGGCCGATCAGCTGCGCACTGCGTTCTTCGGCAATACGATCAGCGAAGTACAGGTCGGCACGGAAGTCGTCGAGATCGATGTCCGGCTGGCGGAGGGCGACCGGAACACGATCGCCAGCCTGGAGGATTTCAGGATCGTTGCCGCTGACGGCGGCCGGATACCGCTGACGGCGATTGCCGATATTCAACCGGGCCGCGGTTATGCCCGCATCAACCGTGTCGACGGGCAACTTGCGATCACCATCCAGGGCGATATCGACACGAGAGTCGCCAACGCCTCGGCAATCGTCGGCGATACGCTGTCGCGTTTCATGCCGGAGCTTCTGGCGCGTCATCCCGATGTACGGCTGGCGCTTGAGGGCCAGAACAAGGAGGCAGCAGATACCGCCGGTTCCATGGTGCGCGGCTTTATTATCGGCCTGATCGGCGTCTATCTCCTGCTCAGCTTCCTGTTCCGTTCCTATGTCGAGCCTCTGGTCGTCATGATGGCGATCCCGCTGGCCCTGGTCGGCGTCCTGGTTGGCCATGTGGTGATGGGCATCAGCCTGTCGATGCCCTCCATGCTGGGATTCGTGTCGCTGGCCGGCGTGGTGGTGAACAATTCGATCCTGCTGGTGAACTTCATCAAGGCGCGGCATGAGGCGGGCGAGAGCGTCATCACGGCCGCGGAACAGGCCAGCCGGTCGCGCTTCAGGGCGATTTTCCTGACGACTACGACAACACTCGTCGGCCTGTTGCCGATCCTGTCGGAAACCAGCCTGCAGGCGCAGGTTCTGATCCCGTTGGTGACCAGCCTTGTGTTCGGGCTGATGGCCTCGACGGTTCTTGTTATTCTGGTGATCCCGGCGTTTTACACGATCCTGGACGATTTCGGGTTCAGTACGCTGGAGGAGCGGGAGGCGGATCTTGTTGGTGGTGATACCGTGAGTGCGTGAGGTCACTATGGTTGCCAGTTCGACAGGTGCCATGCACTATCGCCAGGTCTGGCAGCGGGGTGGCAATGAGTATCGCGACGGATATCGGACCGACATCGAAATACAGATCGAAGCCTCTTGATCGGCTTGGGTGGTGGGCTTCCAGGTTGATCGCTCTGAACGGCTTTGCCGGTATTTTCGTGATACTTCCTTTGGGGTTCCAGATCCATGTGCTGGGCCAAATACAGGGTGGACTGGCTGATCCGGAAGCAGCGGATCTTTCCGATCTCCTGGTGGCTGGCGGATATGGACTTCTTGCTCTCGGTTTCCTGTGTTCCGGGCTGACGGTTCTGTTCTGGACCTACCGTGCGGCTGCCAACGTGCATGCTGTGCATCCCGGTGCGATGGAGATTCGGCCAGGCTGGGCTGTGGGCTGGAATTTTGTTCCGATCTGGTCACTTTGGAAACCGTACCAGGCGATGAAGCAGATTTGGCAGGCAAGTGTTTCGCCGGATCCGGTTCCTGATATGTTTGCCAAGTGGTGGTTCGGCTGGGTCGGGTTCAACCTGATCAGTAATGGGTCAGGGCGGATGCTCGACCGGGCGACCGAAAATGGCGACATCGATAAAATGCAGATGGCGCTTGTTCTGACGATTGTTGAAATCGCTCTGTTTATGATGGCGTGTTATTTCTTTTACCGGATCGTTTGCGATATCACGCGGGCACAAAAAACGATGGCGTCCAGCACGGCGCACGTTTTCGAATAGGGCGGCGTCAGGGATTCTCGGTTTCGGCGCGGCGGACCAATTATCCGAAATCCGGCAAATATGTCAGGCGCGATCTACCGCAACGATGCGTTGATCGCCTGCAGGGCATCATTGCCGGGACACAGATCCTTGTCGGTAAAGCTGTTCAGCGGTTTATTTGCCGTGCCGATCAGATCGTGGAAATCGCATTCGTCCGGATCCAGATAGATCAACCCGGTCGCCACTTCTCCGCTTTGCCTGTGCCTTTCCAGAACCGGTAGAACCGCCTGTTTGTCGGTCGGATCATAATCTGCGGCGAGCTTGTGCAATTGCATTACCGAGCCGTCGTGCAGGGTGATATCCGCCGACGTTCCCTCGTCGTAACTGGCGCGGATTTCGTCGCGCTCGGGCACCATGTCCAGCCGGTCAAGCACGGCATTGTGGTCGCGGACAAAATCGTAGCTTTTGGTTGAAGCCGCGTGATTGTTGAAGGTCACACAGGGCGAGACGATATCGATCAGTGCAAAACCGCGATAACGCATGGCCGCTTTGATGAGCGGCACAAGCTGTTGTTTGTCGCCGGAAAAACTGCGCGCCACGAAACCCGCGCCGAGATTGACGGCCATGGTGCAAAGGTCAATCGATTCAAACAGATTGTCGGCGCCCTTGCGGTTTTTCGAGGTCTTGTCGTTGGTGGCGGAAAACTGGCCCTTGGTGAGGCCGTAGGTGCCATTGTTTTCAACGATATAGATCATGTTCAACCGGCGGCGGATGGCATGGCAGAACTGTCCGAGCCCAATCGATGCGGTATCGCCGTCGCCGGACACGCCGATATAAAGCAATTCGGAATTGGCCGCATTGGCGCCGGTTGCCACCGACGGCATGCGCCCGTGTACGGAATTGAAACCGTGCGCGGTGTTGAGGAAATAATTCGTGGTCTTCGACGAACAGCCGATGCCGGACACTTTGGCGACCCGGTGCGCTTCGATATCGAGCTGGAAACAAGCCTCGACGATCGCGGCGGAGACGGAATCATGGCCGCAACCGGCGCACAGAGTGGACACCACGCCTTCATAGTCGCGATGGGTCAGTCCGAGCCGGTTGACCGGCAGGTTGGGGTGGTGAAAGGCGGGTTTGGCGATATGGGTCATGGTTTGCCCGATCAAGCTGCGGTTATCGGCGGTGCGACGGCCTTTGCGATACGCTCATCGCGCATCAGAACCTCAAGTACGGAATTCTGGACAAAGTCCGCGGTCAGCGGCATGCCGTCGAAATTGGTGACCGGAACCAGCTTGTGCGACGGGATATCGGCCTCGGCGATCAAGAGGTGGCGCATCTGTGCGTCACGGTTTTGTTCCACCACGAAGAGATAATCATGGCGGTCTATGAACTCGTGGACTTCGTCGGAAAACGGGAAGGCGCGAAGGCGCATGTGATTGATGCCATAACCGCCCTGGGCGAGCAGGTTGAGAGCGTCGTGCACGGCCGGGTCGGTCGATCCGTAATTGATGATGCCGAGCCTGGAGGAGGCGCTGAAATTTTTCACCACGGGCTTCGGCACAAGCTCCGCCGCGATTTTGAATTTCGTGTCGATGCGCGCCAGATTGGCCGCGTTGAGAACGCCGTCCTCGGTATATCCGCCGGTATCGGTGTGCGACGTGCCGCGGGTAAAATAGGCACCCTTGGAGGGATGCGAGCCGGGCAGGGTGCGGTAGGGAATACCGTCGCCGTCAATGTCACGGTAGCGGGCGAAATCCTTGATCTCATCGAGATCGTCTGCACTGAGCAACTTGCCGCGATCGGCGGCCCGCTTGTCGTCCCAGACAAGTTCATCGGTGATCCAGTCGTTCATGCCGATATCGAGATCGCTCATCACGAAGACCGGGGTCTGAAGCCGGTCGGCCAGATCGAATGCATCTGCGCCGAAGGTGAAACATTCGCCGGGCTCCGACGGGATCAGGAGCACATGGCGGGTGTCGCCGTGCGAAGCATAGGCGCAGGTCATAATATCGGACTGCTGGGAGCGTGTGGGCATGCCCGTTGATGGTCCGCCGCGCTGAATGTCGAAAATCACCAGCGGGATTTCGGCGAAATAAGCAAGGCCGATAAACTCGCTCATCAGCGAAATGCCCGGGCCGGAGGTTGCGGTAAAGGCGCGGGCGCCGTTCCAGTTCGCGCCCACCGCCATGCCGATGGCGGCAAGTTCGTCTTCCGCCTGGATGATGGCGGCGCGCAGATTGCCGTTTTCATCGCGGCGGAATTTATTGGCATAACGTTCGAACCCTTCGGCGACCGATGTCGAGGGCGTGATCGGATACCAGGACGCGATTGTCGCGCCGGCGTAGATTGCGCCGAGTGCTGCGGCATCATTGCCGGAAATAAGGATCTTGCCGGTATTCTTTTCGGCCCGGCGCAGCCGCGTTCGCAACGGATATTCGAGATGTTCACTGACATAATCACGGCCGATGGCCAGGGCCTTCAGGTTGGGTTCGATCAGCTTGGGCTTGGACTTGAACTGTTCGCCGATCAATTGTTCTATTACCGCGATATCAATATCGATCAGTTGCGACAGGGCGCCCAGATAAACGACGTTCTTGAACAATTGCCGCTGCCGGGGGTCGGAAAATTCAGCCGCGACAAGGCGGGCGATCGGGATGCCGACGACATGGATGTCAGGCCGTTCGAAATCGCGCTCCCAGGTGGAATCGTAGATCAGCGTACCGCCTGATACGACGCTGTCGCGGTCTTGTTCATAGGTCTGCGGGTTCATTGCCACCATGACGTCGACGCCGTCGCGCCGGGCCAGGTTTCCGGCTTCGCTGATGCGGATTTCGTACCAGGTCGGCAGGCCCTGAATGTTCGACGGGAAGATGTTTTTCGGGCTGACCGGCAATCCCATGCGAAACAGGGATTTGGCGCATAGCAGGTTGGCGCTTGCCGACCCGGACCCGTTCACATTGGCAAATTTCAGGACAAATTCATTGTAGATCGGCTCATCATCATGCATGGGCGGGTTCCGGCTCGTCCTGCGCTTGCGCGTCAATATAGGTGAATTTCTGCATGTCCCAGGCGCTCGTCGGGCAGCGTTCCGCGCACAGGCCGCAATGCAGGCACATATCCTCGTCCTTTACCATCACGCGACCGGTTTTCAGGTCGTCGGAGACATAAAGGGCCTGCTCCAGATTGGCGGCGGGGACACGCAGCCGCTGGCGCAGATCGGTCTCTTCGCCATTGTCGGTAAAATTAATGCAGTCGACCGGGCAGATGTCCATGCAGGCATCGCATTCGATGCAAAGCGAGTTGGTGAAAACGGTCTGAATATCGCAGTTCAGGCAGCGCATGGCTTCGTTCAGCGCCAGCCGCTCGTCGTAACCGAGCTCAACCTCGATTTCCATGCTCGCCAGGGCCGCTGCCTGATCTGCGTGGGGAACCGGAAAACGGCGATCGACCGAGATATTCTGATCGTACGACCATTCATGGATACCCATTTTCTGGCTGACCAGATTGACCAGCGGCGAGGGGCGGTCGGTCAGGCGCTCGCCCTTGCAATGCAGATCGATGGAGATGGCCGCCTGGTGGCCATGGGCGACGGCCCAGATAATGTTTTCCGGCCCCCAGGCCGCGTCGCCGCCGAAGAACACTTGCGGCAGGGTCGATTGAAAGGTCTGGGCATCGACCACCGGCATGCCGTGGGCGTCGAACTCAAGTCCGATGTCGCGTTCGATCCAGGGAAAGGCATTGTCCTGGCCGATCGCCATCAGCACGTCGTCGCAGGGCATCACCACCGGCGGCTCGCCGGCCGGTGTCAAAGTGCGGCGGCCATCGGCGTCATATTCGGCGATCATCTTTTCAAAGATCACGGCCTGCAATCTGCCATTCTCGACAACAAATTCCTTTGGCGCATGATTGTCGAAGATTGGCACGCCTTCACGCTCGGCGTCCTCGATTTCCCAGGCCGACGCTTTCATGTCGGCGCGCGGGCTGCGCACGGTAATGCGCACATCGCCGCCGCCAAGCCGCAGGGCGGTGCGGCAACAATCCATCGCCGTGTTGCCGCCGCCAATGACGATCACCCGCTTGCCGATCGCCTCGGTGTGTCTGAAGGCGACGGATTTCAGGAAATCGGTTCCAATGTGGACGTTTTCCGCCGCCTCGGCGCGGCCCGGTATTGAGAGATCCTTGCCGCGCGGTGCGCCGGTGCCGATGAAAACGGCGTCAAAATCATCGTCGAGAACCGCCTTCAGGCTGCTGATTTCCCGGCCGAACATGGTTTCGACGCCCATCTGCAGGATGCGGTCCACTTCCTCGTCAAGCACGGCGACGGGAAGGCGGAATGTGGGAATGTTGGTGCGCATCAGACCGCCGCCGGCAGGGTCTTTTTCAAACAGGGTACACTGGTAGCCGAGCGGCAGCAGATCGCGGGCGACAGTCAATGATGCCGGCCCGGCGCCGATCAGCGCAATGCGTTTGCCGTTTTTGATTTCCGGGATCTTTGGCAGCCGGTCGGAAATATCACCACAATAATCGGCTGCGACGCGCTTCAGGCGGCAGATGGCGACCGGCTTGTCCTCGACACGGGTGCGGCGGCAGGCCGGTTCGCAGGGGCGGTCGCATGTCCGCCCGAGAATGCCCGGGAACACATTCGATTCCCAATTGATCATGAAGGCGTCCGTGTAGCGGCGCTGGGCAATCAGCCGGATATATTCCGGCACCGGGGTATGAGCGGGACATGCCCACTGGCAGTCCACGACCTTATGAAAGTACTCCGGGTCGCCAAGGTCTGTTGGCCTCATGCGCTTGCCCAACCAGCCTAATTCATTCATTCAGTTACCGATTTTGCCCATGTAAAAGTTAAATAACAATAGTTCAAAAGGCTAACATCCGGACAATCCGCATCACAATCTCGCGCGTTTTGAAACGAAGTTCACGCAGAGAGCGGGTTGCTTCCATGTCACTGAAAAGCGCGATACTCTGATGGGACGATTCGAAGTATTCGGTTGTGAAATCGGAATGCAAAATCAGAAGTTGATTTACGCAATGCCGGACCTGCATCGCGTGCGGGCAATATGCACCAATTCGATGATTATCGGCGATGATCGAGGGTCAAATGATTTGAGTGACAATCCGGAAATCGGGCAGACATCGAAATACAGGTCAAAACCGCTTGACCGGCTTGGCCGGTGGGCATCCGGTTTGATGATTTCGGCAGCCGTTTTTGAATAGTTCTGCCGATGGTTCAGCGGATGTCTAGAACGGATATTCCGGGATCAGCGTCTCGTTCCAGCGGGTGACCGGGCGGCCGAGCCGCTCCATCACCTCGGCGAACAATTGGTGGTAGGCGGCATGCACCTTCGGATGACTTGGCGGACAATTCCAGGCTTCCGGCAGTTCAATGCGCATGTCGTCAATCTGGAAAAAATGATGTTCCGGCCGTCCCGGTACATTGAGTTTGGTTGAATCGCCCCAATCCAAAGTCACCGATTTGCGCCCAAGCTTCAGGATATAATGGCGGCGAAAACCGTCATCGTCGGCTTCCATGGACAGATCGTCGTACCAGGCATAGGGCCCGGTCGAGACACATTCGATCTCAATGCCGCGAAACAGTTTCGGCTTCTCCGCCAGACCGAAATCCCGCGTAATATGGGCGATCAAATGTTTGACGAGAACACGTGCGACCAAGACAACTCTCCAACATGCGCCGATTTGAGGCGCTCCCGGCCCGATTCATAAACGACCAGTGTTAAACATCTGCCTAACGAGGCGGTTCGAAATCCGAAGAAATTTGTCGCTGATTCCCTCAGATCGGCCGGCATGTAAACGTGAGCTTACCGCGCCAGCGCCCGCATGGCGTCTTCCAGTCCGTCCAATGTGAGCGGAAACATGCGCTGCTCGAAGATCTGGCCGATCGCCTGGATCGACCAGGTATAATCCCAGTGCGCCTGGCCTGCGGCACCGGGTTCAGCCAGACGGCTCTGTCATAGGTCGCCAGCATGCGCTGCAGCCAGGTTGCGCCGGCCTCTTCGTTCCAGTGTTCCACCGAGCCGCCGGAATGGGTGATTTCGTACGGGCTCATGGACGCATCGCCGATGAAGATGATGCGGTAGTCGGACGGGTAGGTGCGCAATATGTGTTCGGTATCGATGCGCTCGTTGCGGCGGCGCTTGTTGTCCTGCCAGACACTCTCATAGAGACAATTGTGGAAGTAGAAATATTCCATTGTCTTGAACTCGCTGCGGGCGGCTGAAAACAGATCCTCCGACGTCCGGACATGCCAGTCCATCGACCCGCCGACATCGAAAAACAGCAGCACCTTGACTGCGTTGCGGCGTTCCGGGCGCATCTGCAGGTCAAGCCAGCCGCGATGGGCGGTGGAACGGATCGTCCCGTCCAGATCCAGTTCGTCGGCGGAACCCGTGCGGGCGAAACGGCGCAGCCGCCGGAGCGCTACCTTGATGTTGCGGGTGCCGAGTTCCCTGTCGCCGTCCAGATCCCGGAAGCGGCGCTCGTCCCAGACCTTGACGGCCCGCTGATGCCGGCTTTCGGACTGGCCGATGCGGATGCCTTCCGGGTTGTAGCCATAGGCGCCGAACGGGGATGTACCGGCGGTGCCGATCCATTTGGATCCGCCCTGATGGCGTTTTTGTTGTTCTTCAAGCCGCTTTTTCAGCGTTTCCATGAGCTTTTCGAAACCGCCGAGCGCCTCGATCCCCGCCTTCTCCTCATCGCTGAGAAAGCGTTCTGCCAGCTTGCGGATCCAGTCTTCGGGAATATCGGCCGGCAGATCGCCTTCAATCGCCTCCAGGCCCTTGAAGACATGGCCGAACACCTGGTCGAAGCGGTCGAGATGGGATTCGTCCTTCACCAGCGCGGCGCGGGACAGATAGTAGAAATTTTCAACTTTGCCGGATGCGCAATCGGCTTCCATGGCTTCCATCAGGGTGAGGTATTCCCTGATCGATACCGGCACGCCTGCGGACCGCAATTCGGCAAAAAAATTGAGAAACATCAAACGCCTCCGCCAGATAACTAGCGGAGAGCAGCAACAAAGAAAATGCCGTTTATTTGCGTTTTTTCTTCAGTGAGCCTGTGACCACCGGATCGTAAAGCGGCAGGCTGTCAGCGCCCTTGCGGGCAAATCCCATGGCGGCAACCGGAATTTTCCGGTCGTTCTTGTGGTCGATCAGGGAGATCAGGATTGTCATCTTGCTGTCGCCTGCAGGACTTGCCACCAGTTCACCCTGCAATTGGTCGCGCGACAACCACATGGAAAAGCCCTGGCCGGCACTTTCTGCCACGATGTCAACACCGTCACCCTCGGCGCCGTCCATGAAATCGCCGTAAAATTTGTTGTTGTCATGATTGTAGCGCAGCCGGGCAAAAACCGGAGCGCTCAGGCGGCCGGCCCAGCATTTGCCTTTCATGCCGAACGTCATCTGGCTGCGGCTCGGGTCGCCGTTCAGCGCGCAGTGAAATTTCATTCCGGTGTCCGGGCCGATCAGCAATTTGCCGCTGCCGCGCCATTCGCCGGAAAACCGTTCAATGAAACGGGCTGCATCGTCGCCGGCATGAGCCTTGTCGGCAATTGTCGCACTCAAGGCGCTGGCAATTCCGATGGCAAGTGACAGGCAAATGGCCGGTAAGCGGTGCATGGCATTCTCCATTTTATTGATTATGCCCGGCCTGGGGCAGGCAGCAAACGAATTATGCGATCTTATGGGGCAATTGCCAAGAGATGGTTAACCCTAACGCTTTCTTTATGGCGAATTTCCGGTCGCCGTTTTGTTGCTTCAACGATCGCCGGTTTCGGAGCGGCTGCTTTTCCAGGATACCAGATCAGCCGTCAGGTCGGTCAGTTTCGGCCGTTCGCCGGCCAAAAAAGGCAACGGGCGGCTGACATCCATCGCCGACAGTCCAATGCGTGCCGTCATCAGACCGTTGACCACGCCTTCGCCGAGGCGGGCGGAAAGCCTTGCAGCCAGGCCCTGGCCGACAATTTGCTGAACCAGCGTCTCGCCGACGGCGATGGTACCGGTAACGGCAAGATGGGCGACGACTGCCCGCATCATCCGGATCAGGCCGATAAAGCCCGGCCGTCCGCCATAAAGTGACGCGAGCCGCCGTACCAGACGGACACTTTCCCATAACACGAAGCCGACATCGACGAAGGCGCGCGGACTGACAGCGGTGACGACGGATACCCGCTTGGCGGCCTGCATGATGAGCTGCCGGGCCTGCTCGTCAATGGGTATCAGAAGGTCGCGCTCTGCCAGCATCAGCAGATCGCGCCCATCAATGATTTCCGGCAGATGGCCGGCAAGTTGCGCGCGGCCCCGGGCGGTGTCCGCGCGGCTGGAATAGAGGCTGATCAGGTTGCGGGCCAGGCCGCGCGCCGCTTTGCCGTCATTGCGCTCGATCGCGTCATCAGCGCGCAGCCGCAAATGGGCAACCTTGCGCAGCCGGAACAGTGAGAATAGCTCGCGGCCGATAATGCCGACGAATGCAGCGGCGAACAGAGCAAGCAGGCCAAACCCGGTCCATCCAAGCCAGTCCGCGCGGGCGAACAGATCGCGGATCAGGTTATCAAGCCAAAGGCCGATGGCCAGCGACACCAGCAGGCCGCCGGACCAGACGAACAGTCTGCCGAGACGAAACTTCCGTGCGGGGTTCGCCAGATTCTCAACAGCCTTATGGGCGCTGTCCTGTCCAGGATCAAGATCGTCGATTTCCGGCATATCGGTCATTTTCACCGCTGGATCGTCGAGCCGGTAGGCGGCCGGGCTGCGTTTGGCGGTTTTCGGGCCGGTATTCATGCGAGGCGATCTCCAATCAGATATTCCAGCGCCTGATCAAGCCGGATATGCGGCAGAGACAGGGTCATGCCGGCGGCGGTCCGTTCCAGCGCCGGGGGGCGAAAGCGAAGGTAACGCAGCGCAAGCCGGTCGGGATCAACGGCCTGACGGTCTTCAAAGATCGAACCGGGATTATCCGGCAGATCTCCGGGAAACAGGGCAATTTCGGTTTCACCGTCATAAATTTCTCCGGCGACCGCCTGGCCGCTTTCCGGGATTCCGGCGATCGCCGGCAACGGTGTGCCCCTGCGGCTGATTTCGACTTCGCGGGTCGCCCTGACCGCTGCAATCGGCATCACCCGGACGCCGGCTCCGGAATATTCAGCGCGTTCAGCTGCACTGTCGACCAGACGCCCGAGCAGAGCCGACATCTTGTCATGGTCGGCCTGGTGAACATGATCGGCCTTGGTGGCGGCAAACAGGATACGATCGATGCGGCGAGAAAAAACGCTCGGCAGCCAACTCCGCGATCCGGTGCGAAAACAGGCCAGAACATCAGCCAGCGCTTTCTCCAGATCGTGCAGGGCCGCAGGTCCGGCGTTAAGAGCCGCCAACATGTCGACAAGCACAATCTGCCGGTCGAGCCGTGCAAAATGATTGCGGAAAAAAGGCCGGACGACGTGATTGCGATAGGCCTCGTAACGCCGGTCCATCATGGCGGCCAGCGATTCCCTGTCATTGCGACGGCCGGTATCCAGCGCCAGGGGCGAGAATGTCAGCGCCGGCGAGCCTTCCAGATCTCCCGGCATCAGAAAGCGCCCCGGCGGCAGCATCGACAGGGCATGGCGATCGCTTCGCGCGTCGCGCAGATAGGCGGTAAATCGTGCCGCCAGATCTCTGGCCGTGTCCTCGTCAGCCGGCGACGACGGGTCGACATCTGCAAGCGCTGCGCGCCAATCCGCGGCGAGCGGCGCACGGTGCGGTTCATCGGCCATGGCCAGCGCTTCAGCAGACCAGGCCGCAAAATCCTTTGAAAGCAGGGCCAGGTCGAGCAGCCATTCGCCGGGATAGTCGACAATATCAAGATGCAATGCACCGGCGCCGAATGTGCGCTGATAGAGACTGGCTGATTCGAAGTTGATCGTCAGCCGCAATTCGCTGATCCGGTTGGTGGATTGCGGCCAGATCCGGTTTTCAACCAGATCGCGGATATGATCCTCGTAGGCAAAACGGGGCACATCGTCGTCCGGCTGGGGTTGCAGGCGGGCATGGCTGACGCGGCCTTCCGAATAGGCTTTGAACAAAGGCAGGCGGCCGCCATGCATCAGATTGTGTACCAGCGCGGTGATGAAGACGGTTTTTCCGGCCCGCGACAGACCGGTCACGCCAAGCCGCAAGGCGGGCGTCATGCTGCCGCCAAGCGTATCGACGAGATTGTCGAACACGATCCGGGCTTCGTCAGTTAAACGGGTGGTACCGGCCAAGGGAGAATTCCATGCGGTTTGAGACCGGGCCTATATGGAGGTTGCGGTGCCGCAGTTCAAATCGAAGGCCGGTCACGGGTCTTCAAAGTCCAGATCCCGCGGCAATACGTAGGATTCCAGCGTCATATTATCCGGTGCCACTTCCGACCAGTAGCTGTCGGTTGCGAATATGGCCGTGGCGGCAGTCGGAAACGCCGTCGCCAGCGATGGGAATTCCGGTCCGGGATTGCCGGCGGCAAGCGTCAAGGCGGTTTCGTGAACGGCTGAATTGTGGCCGATCACCATCAGCCTGTCGGCATCGGCGCCATAGGCCCGGATAATGGCCAGATAATCTGAGCCCATGCTTTCATAGAGGCTCGGGATAAACAGGATTTCGCGCAGCGCATTGAAGTGGGGCAGGAGCCGGGCCAGTGATTCGCGTGTTCTGCGGGCTGGCGAACACAGGATGCGTTCGGGCTGGTTAGCCGTTTTCGCCAGATGCTGGCCGACCCGTTTGGCCGATGATTTGCCGCGTTTGTTCAACGGGCGATCGATATCGGCTGTTCCGTCGGACCAGTCCGACTTGGCATGGCGCATGAGAATCAAGCTGGGCATGGTCAATACCGGTATCTGCCGCGGCCTGGATAGGCAAGCCGGTGTGTTGTTGCCGGGCGGGCGATCGTGCCAGAATACCGGTCGTGATAAGGTACGATTCCAGGGGGAGGCGAAATGTCATCCGCTTCAGATATTTCCGTTAAACGGCATGACCATGCCGGCAGCTGGTATGCTGCTCAATCGCAAGCGCGCGAATTGCGGCCCTCGCTGTCCGGCGCCCGCCAGGTCCAATGCGTTGTGGTTGGTGGCGGCCTTGCCGGCGTCAGCACCGCATGGCTGCTGGCCCGGGCCGGGATTGAGGTCGTTCTGGTGGAGGCGCACAGGATCGGATGGGGTGCGTCCGGCCGCAATGGCGGTTTTGTTTCGCCGGGATTTGCTGAAGGCGTGTTCGAAATCGAGAAGCGCGTTGGCCGTTCCGACGCCAGAACCCTGTTCGACATGTCACGCGGCGGTGTGGGATTCGTCGAAGCGCGCATCGGCGAACTCGGGCTTGAAGGTCTCGTGGGCGGCCAGGGCTGGCTCAAGGTTATCCGTCATTCCGATATGGATATGCTGAAGAGCCGGGCGGCGCGTATGGCGCGCGACTATGGTACCGACTACACGCTGTGGCCGGCCGACATATTGCGCCAGACCCTTGCCAGCGAGCACTATCACGGTGCCCTGCACGATCCGGAACCGTTTCACATCGATCCGCTCGGTTATGCGGAGGCGCTGGCCGCCGATGCGGAAAAGGCCGGTGCGGCGCTGTTTGAACAGACACATGCGGAATGGCTGCACCGGCGCGAAGGCCGCTGGCAGCTTGACACGCTCTGTCTTGAAACCGGTGAAACGGCGGTCATCAAGGCGGACCATGTCGTGCTGGCGACGAGTGCTTACGGATCGATCCATCTGGCGGATCTTTATGCCCCGCTGGATCAGGCCATCCTGCCGGTGGCGACCTATGTCGTAACCTCAGAACCGCTCGGATCGCGGCTGGATGAGGTGATCCGCTTCCCCGGTTGTATTGCCGATACCCGCCGCGCCGGCGATTATTACCGGGTGGTGGGCAAGGGCGACGAGCGGCGTCTGTTGTGGGGCGGCCGGATTACAACGCGGCGGTCGGAACCGTTTCGGCTGGCAGACATGCTGAAAGCCGATATTCTGGAGATCTACCCGCAGCTGGGCGATTTCAAGATCGACTATGCCTGGTCCGGACTGATGGGATATACGCGCCGGAAAATGCCGGTGATCGGGGAATTGGAGCCAGGTATCTGGGCCGCAACAGCCTTCGGCGGACACGGGCTCAATACCAGCGCCATGGCGGCTCAGCTTGTTGCTGATGCGATTGTGCACGGCGATGAACAGTGGACACTTTTCAAGCGCTTCCATCCAGGCACGATCGACCGTATGGCCGGCGGCAATTCGCCGGTTGGACGGGTTGCAACCCAGGCGGCCTATTGGAGCATGCAGGCACGCGACTGGTGGGAAGAGCGGCAGGCGCAATAGTTGTGGGTGGCGGCATCTGGCTTCCCAGCATGCCAGCATGAACATCAGCGCGGTCAATCGGGTTAGCCGAAAGGCGAATTGCGGCGAATAGCCCCTAGGGCTTAATCCTATAGGAGATAACGGGCGGAATGTCCGTTACGCGCTGATAATCGATAAAATTCCAGGGAGAAAATATATGAGCGACAGTAACAATTTCACACGCCGCCGGATGCTGAAATCCGGCCTGACGGCTGCTGCGGCCTTTGGCGCAGCGCCTTATTTCTTCACCCGCGGCGCAGCCGCCGCCGAATACCGCAATGCACCAACAGGCAGCACCGTCACATTCGGTTTCAATGTACCGCAGACCGGCGCTTATGCTGACGAAGGCGCCGATGAGCTTCGGGCGTACGAGCTTGCGGTCAAGCACATCAACGGTGAAGGCGACGGCGGCATGCTGAGCACGTTCTCGTCGAAGGCTCTCGGCGGGGATGGCATCAACGGCAAGAAGGTCACGTTCGTCACCGGCGACACGCAGACAAAATCGGATGCCGCCCGCGCATCTGCCAAGCGCATGATTGAGAACGACGGCGCCATCATGATCACCGGGGGCTCGTCGTCTGGTGTTGCGATCGCCGTGCAGGGCCTTTGCCAGGAAGCCGGCGTTATCTTTATGGCCGGTCTGACCCACTCCAATGACACGACCGGCAAGGACAAGCGCGCGAACGGTTTCCGTCATTTCTTCAACACCGAAATGACCGGCGCCGCACTCGCTCCGGTGCTGCAGAACGCTTTCGGTTCCGAGCGGACGGCCTATCACCTGACGGCGGATTATACCTGGGGCTGGTCGCAGGAAGGCTCGATCAAGAAATATACCGAAGGCCTTGGGTGGAAAACCGCTGCTGCGGTCCGTACGCCGCTTGGCGCCGGTGACTTCTCGCAGTACATCACGCCGGTTCTCAATTCAGGCGCCGACGTGCTGGTGCTGAACCATTACGGCAAGGACATGGTCAATTCGCTGACCCAGGCCGTTCAGTTCGGTCTGCGTGACAAGCAGGTGAACGGCAAGGATTTCGCGATTGTCGTGCCGCTCTATTCGCGTCTCATGGCCCAGGGTGCCGGTGAAAACGTCAAGGGCATCTTCGGATCCACCAACTGGCACTGGTCACTGCAGGACGAAGGTTCCAAGACATTCGTCAAATCGTTCGGAACCGCCTACGGCTTCCCGCCGTCCCAGGCCGCGCATACGACCTATTGTCAGGCAATCCTGTATGCTGATGCCTGTCAGCGTGCCGGCACATTCATGCCGAGCGAAGTCGGCAAGGCACTTGAAGGCTTCACGTTCGACGGACTTGGCAATGGCCCGACCGAATACCGCGCCGCCGACCATCAGTGCTTCAAGGACGTGCTGGTGGTGAAGGGTAAGGAAAACCCGTCCTCCAAGTTTGACGTTCTGGAAGTGGTCGAGGTGACGCCGCGCGCGAAGGTGGAATATCCCCCGGAATTGCTCGGTGGCGAGCTTGGCCCCTACAATAACGGTTAAAACCGAAATTGCCGGTCGCCCTGCGGGGCGGCCGGTTCTATGCTGAACCTTTACACACGCAGACGGGGCAGCGGGGGCTGACCGTTTTCACGCAAGGAGGTGCTTGCCGGAACAGACGGGGCAGGCGGATGTAATGGACGCAATATTTCTTCAAATTCTCAACGGGCTCGACAAGGGTGGCGCCTATGCGCTGATCGCTCTTGGTCTGACGCTTGTTTTCGGAACGCTCGGCGTTGTCAATTTCGCCCATGGCGCGCTGTTCATGCTCGGATCATTCTGCGCCGTGTCGATGAACAAGATTTTGCGCCTTGGCAAGGAGGTTGCCGCCGAGGATACCGGTCTGGGATTCACGCCGCCGCCGGAAGTGATTCCCTACGTCAAACTCTGGTTCGGCGAAACGACGGGTGAGGCGATACTGGATTATTCGGTTCCGCTGTCGATCATTCTTGCGATTTTCGTCATGGCGGTGATCGGCATCGCGATGGAGCGCGGTCTGATCAAGCATTTCTACAAACGTCCCCACGCCGACCAGATCCTGGTGACGTTCGGACTTGCAATCGTTTTGCAGGAAGTCGTGCGGCATTATTTCGGCGCCAATCCGATCCCGCAATCGGCACCCGATGCGGTTGCGGGCGCTGCAGATGTCGGGGCCTGGGTCGGGCTTGGCAAAAATGTCATCTATCCCTGGTGGCGGCTGGTCTATTTCCTGTTCTCAGCAATCATTATCTTTGCTGTGTTCGCTTTTCTGCAATTCACCACATTCGGCATGGTGGTTCGTGCCGGGATGCAGGACCGGGAGACAGTCGGCCTGCTTGGCATCAATATCGAGCGCCGATTTACCATCGTGTTCGGGCTTGCCGCGGTTGTCGCCGGCATGGCGGGGGCGATGTATACGCCGATCCTGCCGCCGGATTATCACATGGGCATGGATTTTCTGGTCCTGTCCTTTGTGGTTGTCGTGGTGGGCGGCATGGGCTCGCTTGGCGGCGCCGTTCTGGCCGGCTTCATGCTCGGTATTCTGCAGAGTTTTGCATCGATGAACCAGGTCAAGGCGATTCTCCCCGGTATCGACCAGATCATTATCTATCTGGTGGCGGTTGTCATTCTGCTCACTTTGCCGCGTGGCCTGCTTGGCCGCAAAGGCGTGATGGAGGATTGACGAAATGACAAACAACAGCGTTACCAAAGACCTTGTCCTGCTGCTCGTTTTCGCAGCTGCAGTGCTGTCGGCGCCGATATGGCTCAATCCGATCGGCGCCAATTATCCTGACCTGCTGCAGAAGTTCGCCATATACGGCATATTCGCAATCGGCTTCAACATCCTGTTCGGCCTGACCGGATATCTGTCGTTCGGGCACGCTGTCTTTATCGGCGTCGGCTCGTATGTGTCGCTCTGGAGCTTCAAACTGCTGACGATGAACATTGTCCCGGCCGTAATGTTCTCCGTTGTGATGGCCGGTCTGTTTGCGCTGGTGATCGGATTTATATCGCTTCGCCGGTCCGGTATCTATTTTTCAATCCTCACTCTTGCCTTCGCGCAGATGTCCTACAATCTGGCCTATTCCGTCCTGACGCCGATTACCAATGGCGAAACCGGCCTGCAGCTGCGCTCAATCCGCGAAAGCGCCGAAACCTCGCTGCGCGATGGTGATGTGCGGGTGATCGACCAGGCGCTGGGCATTCAGGAAATCGGCGTACCGATTACCAATCTGTTCGGCATGAAGATGAGCGGCTATACGGGCTTTTATTTCTGCGCTGTGTTGCTGATCATCGGTTTTCTGATCGCCCAGTTGATCACACGGTCGAATTTCGGAATGATGCTGAAAGCGATCAAGTCCAATCAGAACCGCCTGAACTACACCGGCATTCATACAAGGCCCTATCTGATCACGGCATTTGTCATATCGGGCATGTATGCGGGACTGGCCGGCTCGTTGCTGGCGGTAACAGATCCGATTGCCGGTGCGGAGCGGATGCAATGGACGGCCTCCGGCGAAGTTGTTCTGATGACGATCCTCGGCGGCGCCGGCACGCTGGTCGGCCCGGTGCTTGGCGCCGGTCTCATCAAATATGCCGAGCAGAAAGTATCATCCTGGAATGAGGGAATATTGAGCAATTTCTATTCCTTCCTTCCTGAGCCGCTCCAGGATGTGATGGTCGGCTTTTCGGCGCTGTTCGTCGGCGAAGGCTGGCAGCTTACGCTTGGCCTGTTGTTTATGGTAATCGTGATATTCCTGCCAGGAGGGCTTATGGAGGGTTTCCGGCGCATAGCCAGGCTGTTTGGAAAATCGGACGGCGGCCAGGATGCTGAAAATATCCCGGAAACGGCAAACAAATCCTTGCCGCAGCCGGCTGAATGAGGATGCTTCATGTCTTTAGCTGAAGAGAACCCGTTGGACGAATCACCGGCAGAAGGTTCACGTGAGTTCAAGCGGGGAACGGCAAACACCGTTCTGCATATCGATGACGTGCACAAGAGTTTTGCCGGATTGCATGCGCTCAGCGATGTCGATCTTGATGTTCGTGAGGGAGAAACCCATGCGATCATCGGGCCGAATGGCGCAGGCAAGTCGACGCTTCTCAATGTTTGCGTAGGGCGGTTGAAGCCGGATCGCGGCGCTGTCGTTTTTGATGGCGAAGTGCTGACCGGAAAATCGCCGCACGAAATCAACCAGCTTGGCGTCGCCCGGGTGTTTCAGACGCCGGAAGTCTTCCCGGATCTTTCAGTGCTGGAAAATGTCATGGTCCCGGCACTGTCCAAACGTGACGGACATTTCCGGATGAACCCGTTCAAAAGGTTCTCAGGCGAAAACGAGATTCGCGAAGAAGCGGAACATGTGCTTGAGAGTGTTGGTCTTCAGGCGCAACTCTCCGCCCATGCGTCCAGCATGTCGCGTGGCGACAAGCGGCGCCTGGAACTGGCGATGGGGCTGATCCAGCACCCGCGTCTGCTGTTGCTCGACGAGCCGACGGCCGGCATGGCGCGCCATGATACCAATGCCACGATCGATCTTCTCAAGAAGATCAAGGAAGGCGGCATGACCAAGGTGATCATCGAGCATGACATGCACGTTGTTTTTTCGCTGGCTGACCGGATCAGTGTGCTCGCCGGCGGGCGCATCATCGCGCAGGGAACGCCCGATGAGGTGAAAAACAATCCCAAGGTGAAGGAAGCCTATCTTGGGGAGGAGCAGGTATGAGTGCCGCCGGGGCGCATGTCGGCGCCAACAACGAAAGTCCGGATATTGCTGTCGCTGCCGAGGCCGCTGCTGCCAAAGCCGGTTATTTTTCTGTCAGCAATCTCAGAGCGTATTACGGTGACTCCTATATCGTTCAGAACGTCTCCTTCGATGTGAACGAAGGTGAAATCGTCGCTTTGCTCGGGCGCAACGGCGCCGGCAAAACGTCAACGCTGAGGGCTATTGCCCGTGCGGAGTCGCCGGAACTGAGAACCGGCGAGATCTGGCTCAAGGGCCAATCCATGCACGACAAGGCCGCTTATGAAGCTGCG
Organism: uncultured Afifella sp.; assembly: GCA_947259045.1. GTDB lineage: Bacteria > Pseudomonadota > Alphaproteobacteria > Rhizobiales > Afifellaceae > CAMYKZ01. The sequence goes on along the minus strand of CAMYKZ010000025.1, from coordinate 29,484 downwards.
CTGGCCGGAATTCAGCTGGTTCCGGAAGACCGTCGGATCATTCCTGGGCTGACGGTGGAGGAGAATCTGGACCTTGCCTGCATAGCTGGAAATCTTGGCTGGGAATATGAGCGGATTTACAGCCTGTTCCCGCGCCTGAAGGAGCGGCGCAAGCAGGAAGGCACGACGCTTTCGGGCGGTGAACAGCAGATGCTTGCCATCGGCCGTGCATTGGCGCGGGAGCTGAAACTGCTTTTGCTGGACGAACCTTATGAGGGTTTGGCGCCGGTTGTTCGCCACGATATCGAGAATGCGCTGATTGAGGTTCGCAATGCCGGCATCACGACAATCATTGTCGAACAGAATGCCGTCGCGGCGCTGAAACTGGCGGACCGGGCGATTATCCTCGATACCGGCGAGGTGGCATTCACCGGTACCGCCAAAGACGTTCTCGACAATGAACAGCTGCGGCACGATTACCTGGCGATCTGACATTGCATCAGCAATCCGTAGACGGCGACCCGGCCGGGCCTTTTTGCAACGGGCTGCCGGCGTGATTTCTATTGTCCGCGCCGGGCCATGAACGCCAGCTTTTCAAACAATTGCACATCCTGTTCATTTTTCAGCAGCGCGCCATAGAGCGGCGGGATCGCCTTGGCGGAATTTTTCTCGCGGATTGCCTCTGGGTCGATATCGTCATTGACCAGAAGTTTGATCCAGTCGAGCAACTCCGAAGTCGATGGTTTTTTCTTCAGGCCTGGCACGTCGCGAATCTCGTAAAATGCCGACAATGCTTCACGCAACAGCCTGGACTTCAGGCCGGGAAAATGGACGTCAACGATGGCTTCCATCGTCGCGCGGTCGGGAAATGAAATATAATGGAAAAAACAGCGGCGCAGAAATGCATCCGGCAGGTCTTTCTCGTTGTTTGACGTTATGATGACAATCGGCCGGCGTTCCGCCCGGATGGTTTCGCCGGTTTCGTAAACGTGGAACTCCATATGATCGAGTTCCTGAAGCAGGTCGTTGGGAAATTCGATGTCGGCCTTGTCGATTTCATCGATCAGCAATACCGGACGCCCGGCACTTGTGAACGCATCCCACAATTTGCCGCGCCTGATATAGTTTGAAATTTCCGAAACACGTTCGTCGCCAAGCTGACTGTCACGCAGCCGGGACACGGCGTCATACTCATAGAGGCCCTGGGCCGCCTTCGTAGTGGATTTGATATGCCATTCGATCATCGGCACGTTCAGGCTTGCTGCGACTTCTCGGGCCAGTTCCGTCTTGCCGGTGCCCGGCTCACCCTTCACCAGCAACGGGCGTTCAAGCGTGACGGACGCATTGACTGCAATTGCCAGATCTTCTGTGGCGATATAATTATCTGTTGAAGTAAACTGCATTATTGGGGCCTGACTGAAGAGAAATTTCGGGTTTCAGCAGGCACGGTAGGCAGCAGCCGTTGCGGCTGCAAGAGTGATATCGCTGCGCCGACAGTTTTTGCGGGTTGATGATCGTCGTGGTTCAGGCGACGTGTCTGGCGGCAGATCTCTGCTCGTTTGCAAGGAGCCGCGCTGCGGTCAGAGCAGCCATTTCAATGCGCAGAAGGCTGGCAAATGTAATGCGCCGCTGTTCAAGAAACTCAGACACTTCCGCCGGTGAAAACAGATCGCTCATTCCCGTCAGCCGGTTGCGGGCGCTGCACACGGTTCCCAGATAATATCGTGCGGCCTTGCCCAGCCTGGCGTGAATCTGTTTTGCAACATTTCGATTTCCTGCCCGCAACGCTTCGCGTTCACGCGCCATAAGGCCAACAATGTTGGCTTCGGCAGAATCCATTGCGCGAATAAAACTATGAACCAGAAGTTGAGTATTTTTATGCATAACAGCCATCACGAGCATTAATTCGACTATTTCGCATTATTCACTATGAACGTTAATACAGAGTTATCCCTAAGTTTGCGCTAAGCCTCTTAGCTGAATACCTTTTTCACAAAATGGTCATGCGTATTCGCTTGCGCCGCGACCGGTATCTCCGTATATCCGACGCAAGTTTGTGATCGAGTAACAGGGTGATGTAATGCTGCTGGAAAAAGACAAATCCTACGTCCTCGATGGTAGTGAAACGTTCATGAACGAGCGCCAGCGGGACTATTTTCGGCAAAAATTGCTGGACTGGAAACAGGACATTCTGGCGGAAAGCCGGGAAACGCTCGATTCGCTTCAGGCTGAGAGCAATAATCATCCCGATCTTGCCGACCGGGCCTCTTCAGAAACCGATCGTTCCATTGAGCTTCGAGCGCGGGACCGTCAGAGAAAACTGATTTCCAAGATCGATGCGGCATTGCTTCGCATCCATGAAGGGACATACGGTTATTGTGAAGAAACAGGTGAGCCGATCAGTCTGAGCCGGCTTGATGCCAGGCCGATAGCGACGCTGTCGATAGAGGCACAGGAGCGGCACGAACGGCGTGAGCGCGTTTACCGGGACGACTGACCAGATTTTTCAGATCAATTGAAATTCCGAAGACGCCCGGCCAGTTTGAATTGACCGGGCGTTTTTATGCCTGCCGGCAACTACCCGGTCCGGTTGCTGGTATCACTCGTCAGATCATTGAGGAGCTTTGCCATTTCGTCTTCCAGCGGATCGGCCGGTTCTTCCGGTTCTTCGCGCCGACGCGCCGCAAAGTCTATGACGGCCCTGTCGTCAACTGCCCCGTCATCAACTGCCCCGTCATCAATCGGGCTGTCATCAATCGGGCTGTCATCAATTTCGCCGTCAAAACTGTCGCTTTCACTGTCAGCAACGACCTCAGCGACCGGTTGCTCAGATGAAATTTCGTCCATGAGATCGTCGGTCACGATGTCCTCGCCGCCGGTTTCCGGTGCCGCCTGCAAGTCGGTAACTGTCTGATCGCCAATGTCGGGTCGGGATTTGTCCGACAATGCTTTTTCCAACCGGTGTGCCAAATCGCCAAGAGTGGTGGCGGCAACGTCCTTGTTGGTGCCTTCGGCAAGGCTGGCAGCCAATTCCGGCGGAACCGGCCGATTTGCTGCCGCCAGCACCGATTGGCGGATGTTTTCCGGTATTGTCGGAAACGGATTGATCGAGGGCGCAGGCGCAGCGGCGGCTTCCGGCAATGGCAAGTGATCGGGCTGATCCGTATCGTCAGGATCGGCCGAATGATCGTCATCCGGTAATTCGGCTGCAGCAGCAAACTCATCCGGCAGATCCATCTCATCCGCAGAATCCGTCTCCGCTTCTTCAAACGCAGGTGTGTCCAGGAACGCCAATTCCGCCGGCAAGCCGCCGGGGGACCGTTCTTCGTCCATTGCGACGTCAACGGCTTCCGGCTCGCGCAGGTCCGGCTCGCGCAGGTCCGGCTCAGGCAGGTCCGGTTCAGGCAGGTCTGGTTCTGGCAGAACCGGTTCAGCCATGACCGGTTCATCAATGACCGATTCGGGTATGTCAGCGTCGGTCAGAACCGGTTCATTGTCATCCGGATCGGCTGTCTCCGCGACAGGTTCTGCCTGTACTGCCACCGGTTCGAGAGACTCCGATGCCTCCGCGTCCGGCAGGGCAATAACCTCAGTGCCGAGATCGATCGACATGGCGGGCTGCTCGTCAGCTGCCGGCACTTCAGCCTCAGCGTGTTGTTCCTGTGTTTCAGGCTCAGGCAGGAACTCGTTCAGCTCGGGAGCATCAAACGGATCTCGCTCTTCGTCCACCGTGTCTGCAGCGAAGACGTTCGCTGCCTCCGACATATCTTCAGCAGATGCCGCAGCAGACCTGTCCTCCGATTGAGGTTCGCCATCGTCGTCCGTCTCCAATGCGGCGGTCCGGAGTTCCGGCGTGTCAACAGGCTCACCAGACGACATGTCGGTGTCTTGCCGAGGTTCAGCATCGGCCACAGATTCCCGCTGTGGTTCGGCGGCCGATTCGTCCGCTCCACCATGAACCTTGGACTTGAGATCCTGCAGCGATGATTCAAACGCCTTCTTGAACTCTGTTTCCAGGTCGCCAAAGGGATCTTCGTGCGCAGCATTTGTTGCAACCGCCTTCAAGGGTGCAACGTTTGCCGGTTCAATGGCCGGTTCTGCAGGCAGATCGTCGGAAACTGCCATAGCAGGATCGTCTTGCTCGGACGACGCTGCGCCCGCAGCCAGGGCCGCGAACCCGGCAGCAAGGCCCGCCGCAGACATTGAACTGGCCATGACGTCATCATCGGACGCCGGTTCATCCGGCGCTTCATGTTCCGCTGCAAAATCTTCTGTAACAGCGGAAACAGGTTCGTCGACGGGTTCATCGGCGACCGGGACATCTGCAACGTCTTCCACAACATCGGATTCTGCAGCCGGCATTGAAGCCGGTGGCTCAGCTTCAGCTGATGTAGCTGCGACCGGCGATCCGACGGCGGTTTGTTCCGATGCCGGTTCTTGAGATGCCGGCTCGACAAGCGACGGCGGCTCGGAGCGGGCGGGCGGCATTTCGCCTGTGTCGCGTCCGTTTGACCGGCTTTCAGCTGATCGGCTTTCAACAACCGGTCTCGGCGCAAAACCGGGATCCATTGCCGGTGTGGCAAGACCGGCGCGCAATTCGCTGCCGGCGACGTCGGCGCCGTGTTCTCCTGAAGGGTCACCCTGACGCGCCATGACGGCAGCCGCAGCTGCTGCCGCAGACGTCGCTGCAACTGCAGCTGCAGGCATCTGGCGGCCGGATCGTGCAGGTTTGCCGGCTGTAGCCTGTCCGGCAGCAGCCGCATGAGGCCGCTGACCGGCCGCTGGCCTGCGGCCCGGCTGGACCTGTCCTGAAGGCCGGCCTCTGATGATATTCGTTTCCACAACGATATCAGTCGGTCCGCCGATCATCACCAGATGTTCAATCTGATCACGCCGGACCAGCACCAGCCTGCGGGTGCCGTCAACATGGGCGGCCTCCATGACTGATAGCCTCGGCTGGCGCCCGCGGGCGGGGCCCTTGGACACCCTGCCACCGGATCGCCGGCCGAAAAGCACAGCCAGTCCCGCTATCAATAGGACGCTTAATACAAGAGCGACAACCAATTGCGCCGCCAACGCATTGCCGCCAAACATCGTCTCAAACCAGTCCCGCATGGACACCTCCTCTGTACGCAGTCTATTGGACCATTGCGGAGGTTAGACGTTAGACGGATTGTCTCGATATTTCAAATGTTTCCAACGATCCTTTTGAGCGGTGGAAAACCTTTCGCCATAATCGGCTTCGCAATCGCGTTGAAGTAATGCAGTTTCCTGACCACGAATCGGCTAAGTCTGTCGCTGTCGAGGGCGGGTCAGGAAGGACTTCAAAGGCTGCGTTTTTGCCGGCGCGCTTAATCATCATCAAACGCCGCAAGCGTTCGGCGTCATGTGAAACAAACGGAAAAGCTTTCGTCGAGCGGATGCTGAGTGAATATTTCACGATGATGAAAAATTGCGCAAGCCACTTGAATTGTTGAGTTATTTCTTTTCGTGACGGGAACAGTCACGCAGTCTGGTCTGATCTGATAGAATTCGGATCCAAAGGAACGGGGTCCATGTCGAACGTCGAAACCGATCAAGAAATCCAATCGTCAACCGCCGGCCGATCCAGCCAGATGGTTGTCGTATTGCTGGTGCTGTGCCTGATCGGAATTGCGGGAAGTTATGTCTATCTTCCGCGCGAAATGGCCAATCTGGTTGCGCTGGTGAGCCTCGGTATTCTCGCCGCGGTCGGCGTGGCCGTGCTGTTTGCGCTTGCCGTCGGATTGATTGCATTCGGCAATGTTCATGTTGTCGAAGAGCGCAAAAGCAGTTTTGAGGAAACATTTTTTGATTCGCTGGCCGACGGCGCGCTGGTGACCCGTGCCGACGGTACGCCGGTTGCAGCCAATATGGCCTACCACAAACTTTCAGGTTCGGAAGGCCCGGACGATCTGAGGACAATCGAGCGCCTGTTTGCAGAAAATCCGGATGCATCTGAAGCGGTTTACCGGCTGACGGCATCGGCGGAGAAGGGCCGGCGCGCAGCCGAAGAGATTCGCATGCCAGGCGGTATCGGCGGCCGGTCGGACGGCGCACGCTGGTATCATGTCAAGGTCAATCCGTCCGGCGCCGGCCAGTTCGGCTGGATGGTGTCCGACATAACCCGGGAACGTGAGCACCAGGAGAATATTTTCCAGGAGCTGCAGAACGCGATCGATTATCTCGATCACGCGCCGGCCGGTTTCTTCTCGCTGGAGCCGGATGGCCGCATCCGCTATATCAACGCAACGCTTGCCGAATGGATCGGCATTGACCTGGCGGAGTTTGAGCCGGGCAGTATCAATGTCAGCGAGATCATCAGTGTCGAGGGCGTGCCGATGCTGCAGGCAGCAGGGCGCAGCGATGGCGCCGCCGAGCGGTTCAATGTCGACCTTGTCCATATTGACGGGACACGCATCCCCGTCAGGCTGCTGCACCGGGTCCCTGTTGCCGCCGACGGCACGGTCGGGGCTTCGCGGACTATGGTGCTGGATATGCGCCAGGGCGATGATGCCGGCACCGGCCACAAGGCGGAAATGCGGTTCACGCGGTTCTTCAACAACACGCCCATGGCCATTGCATCCGTTGACCGTAACGGCATTCTGGGCCTGACCAATGCCCGGTTTGTGATGTTGTTCGGAGCTTCCGGTTCAGACAGCGAGAAGCTCAAGCTTGTCGATGTCGTCAAGCCCTCTGACAGAGCCAGCCTCGGCGCTGCGATCGACGCGGCCGTTGCCGGCCAGGACGACGTTCCGGCCGTTGATGCCGGGTTTGGCAAGGACGATGGCCACAGTGCGCGTTTCTTCGTCAGCCCGATTCTTGAAGGTGACGACGGCGAAGACGCGGCAATCGTCTATGCGCTTGAGACAACCGAGCAGCGGGAACTGGAAGAGCAGTTTGCCCAGAGCCAGAAAATGCAGGCGGTCGGCCAGCTGGCGGGCGGAATCGCGCATGACTTCAACAATGTGCTGACTGCAATCATCGGTTTTTCCGATCTGCTTCTGACCAATCACCGGCCGAGCGATCCTTCGTTCCAGGATATTATGAACATCAAGCAGAATGCGAACCGCGCTGCCGGGCTCGTGCGCCAGTTGCTTGCATTCTCCAGACGCCAGACGCTGAGACCGAAAGTCATCAACCTGCCGGACATTCTGTCCGATCTGTCGGTGCTGCTTGACCGGCTGATCAGCGAACGGATCAGTCTGCATGTCGACCACGGCCGGGATCTGTGGCCTATCAAGGCCGATCTCAACCAACTGGAGCAGGTGATCGTCAATCTGGCCGTCAACGCACGCGACGCCATGCCCGATGGCGGTGTGCTGACGATCCGCACCGCCAATGTCGCCGAGGCGGAGAGCATGCGTTTCAGGGGGCAGGGGTTCCGGCCGGGCGATTATGTGCTGATTGAAGTCGCCGACACCGGCACCGGAATGCCGCCCGATGTGCAGGACAAGATTTTCGAGCCGTTCTATTCCACCAAGGATGTCGGCAAGGGCACCGGCCTGGGATTATCGACCGTCTACGGCATCATCAAGCAGACCGGCGGGTTTATCTATGTCGACAGCACGCTCGGCGAGGGTTCGACGTTCCGTATTCTGATGCCGCGGCATATCCCGGAAGAAAAGGATACGGTTGAAGAGGCGAAACCGGCAGCTGCCGTGCCATCCGATCTCACCGGCAGCGCCCGGATCCTGCTGGTAGAAGATGAAGAGGCGGTGCGGGCATTTGCCGCCCGCGCGCTGACCGCGCGCGGCTACACGGTATACGAGGCCGCGTCCGGCACTGAAGCCCTGGAAGTCATCGGCTCGATCGACGAAACAGTCGATCTTGTCGTTTCCGATGTCGTGATGCCGGAAATGGACGGGCCGTCGCTGCTGCGCGAACTGCGCAAGACGCAACCGGATCTGAAGATCATTTTCGTATCCGGTTATGCGGAAGAGGCGTTTGCAAAACATTTGCCGGAAGATGAGAGTTTTCAGTTTCTGCCCAAGCCGTTTTCGCTGAAAGACCTGGCGACGGCGGTCAAGCAGACCTTGGACGGCTAGGCCGGACAGAAATAGAACAAATTACGAAAAACGAGCAAAACCAACAAGTTATACACTCTTTACAAAACAGAACAAATGAGGTACATATTCGTCACCATAACGGTGCCGCCAAGGCTGGTTTCTTTTGCCTGAATAGGGGATAGTGCATGTCGAATTCGCTTCGAGTCGTTGAGGAACACAAGGACACAATGGATAAAACGAAGGCACTGGATGCCGCTCTGGGACAGATCGAACGGGCCTTCGGCAAGGGCTCGATCATGCGTCTGGGGGAGGGCCAGGTTGTTGAGATCGAATCGATTTCCACCGGCTGTCTCGGGCTTGATATCGCGCTCGGTATCGGCGGGCTGCCGAGGGGCCGGGTGGTTGAAATTTACGGACCTGAATCGTCGGGCAAGACAACGCTGGCGCTGCATACGATCGCCGAGGCGCAGAAGGCCGGCGGCATCTGCGCCTTTATCGATGCGGAGCATGCGCTTGACCCGATCTATGCTCGCAAGCTCGGCGTTAATCTGGATGATCTTCTGATCTCGCAGCCCGATGCCGGCGAGCAGGCGCTGGAGATCTGCGATACGCTGGTGCGCTCCGGTGCGGTCGATGTCCTGGTGATCGATTCGGTTGCGGCGCTGACGCCCAGGGCCGAACTGGAAGGCGAAATGGGCGATTCTCTGCCTGGCCTGCAGGCGCGCCTGATGAGCCAGGCGCTTCGCAAACTGACGGCGTCGATTTCCAAATCCAACACGATGGTGGTTTTCATCAACCAGATCCGCATGAAGATCGGCGTCATGTTCGGCAGCCCGGAGACGACGACGGGCGGCAATGCGCTGAAATTTTATGCCTCGGTCCGTCTCGACATCAGGCGCATCGGATCGATCAAGGACCGGGAAGAGGTTGTCGGCAACCAGACCCGGGTCAAGGTTGTCAAAAATAAATTGGCGCCGCCGTTCCGGCAGGTTGAGTTCGACATCATGTATGGCGAGGGCGTGTCCAAGACCGGAGAGCTTCTCGATCTTGGCGTCAAGGCTGGCATTGTTGAGAAATCCGGCGCCTGGTTTTCCTATGACAGCCAGCGGCTCGGACAGGGGCGCGAGAACTCCAAGCAGTTCCTGAAGGACAATCCGGATCTCGCCAATACGATTGAAAGTGCTATTCGGCAAAATGCCGGCCTGATTGCAAGCCAGATCATGGAAGGCGAACCGGAAGAAGATGATGACGACGATGATACGGCCCTGGAGGCCTGATCGCGTCGTCTGCGGTATATCAACTGAATTGTAGCATCGATTGAATAGAAGGCCCGCGGATCGCTCCGCGGGCCTTGCTTGTCTGCAAGCTATCCGATCGCTTGATCCTGCTGCTGGACAGGACCCGGTGATGGCGTCTAAATGACGCCGAAACAGGCGAAAGCCCGAACAGACGGAACAGGCCCGGCGGCGGATGATACGCCGGCTATGGCGACATCCGTCGAGGATCAGTGATTTATGAGCAGCGTCAACGATATCAGGACCGCATTTCTGAACTATTTTGCGGCTGAGGGCCACGAAACAGTTGAATCGGGACCACTGGTTCCGCGCAATGACCCGACCCTGATGTTCACCAATGCCGGAATGGTTCAGTTCAAGGATTATTTCACCGGCAAGGCGCAGCCGCCCTATCCGCGCGCCGTCACGTCACAGAAATGCGTGCGCGCGGGCGGCAAGCACAATGACCTGGACAATGTCGGTTATACCGCGCGCCACCACACATTTTTTGAGATGCTCGGCAATTTTTCATTCGGCGACTATTTCAAGGAGCGGGCCATTGAACTGGCCTGGACGCTGATCACCAGGGAATTCGGCCTGCCGAAAGAGCGGCTTCTTGTGACGGTCTACGCCGAGGACGATGACGCCCATGCTCTGTGGAAGAAAGTGGCCGGCCTTGCCGACGACCGGATCATCCGGATCCCGACCCATGACAATTTCTGGGCCATGGGCGATACCGGTCCGTGCGGTCCGTGCTCTGAAATTTTCTATGATCATGGCGACCATATCTGGGGCGGACCACCGGGAACACCGGAAGAAGATGGTGACCGTTTCGTGGAGATCTGGAATCTTGTCTTCATGCAGTTTGAACAGGTCGCCACAGACCAGCGGATCGATCTGCCGCGGCCGTCGATCGACACCGGGATGGGCCTTGAACGCATCGCCGCCGTGATGCAGGGCGTGCACAATAACTACGATATCGATCTGTTCAGGGCGCTGATTGCCGGGGTGAGCGATATTGCCGGCAAAAGTGCCGGCGAAAGTGAGATCGCGAGCTACCGGGTGATTGCCGATCATTTGCGCGCAACCAGCTTCCTGATTGCCGATGGCGTCTTGCCGTCCAATGAAGGCCGCGGATATGTGCTGAGAAGGATCATGCGGCGCGGCATGCGTCATGCGCATCTGCTCGGGATCACGGAACCGGCGATTTTCAGGCTCGTACCTCTTCTGGTGCGGGAAATGGGCCAGGCATTTCCGGAACTCGGCCGGGCCGAGGCGCTTATCTCAGAAACCTTGAAGCTGGAAGAAGCGCGTTTCCAGAAGACCCTTGCACGCGGTCTGTCGCTGCTTGAAACGGCGACGGAGAATCTCGGCGAAAGCGACATTCTCGACGGTGAAACGGCGTTCAAGCTCTACGACACATACGGCTTTCCGCTGGACCTGACCCAGGATGCGCTGAAAGCCCGCAATATCGGCGTCGATCTGACGGGCTTCAATGATGCGATGCAGCGCCAGAAGGCGGAAGCCCGTGCCAGCTGGTCCGGCTCCGGAGATGCGGCGACGGACACGATCTGGCTGAGCATTCGCGATCGGGTCGGCGCGACGGAGTTCCTTGGATATGAAACCGTCAATGCCGAAGGTGTTGTGCAGGTACTTGTCCGCGACGGTGCGGAAACCGATGCGCTGAAAGCGGAAGATGAAGGTTCGCTGGTCACCAATCAGACGCCGTTTTACGGTGAATCCGGCGGCCAGATCGGCGATACCGGTATGATTGAAACGGAATCCGGTGCGCGGTTTCAGGTCAGTGACACACAGAAGAAGGCGGACGGTTTGTTCATTCACCAGGGCCGGGTTGAAAGCGGGACAATACAGGTTGGTGAAGCGGTCCGGCTGGCTGCCGACGCTGGTCGGCGTCGGATGATCCGGGCCAACCATTCAGCCACACACCTGCTGCACGAGGCGCTGCGCGAAACCCTTGGATCCCATGTGGCGCAGAAGGGCTCTCTTGTTGCGCCGGATCGCCTGCGCTTCGATTTCTCCCATCCCAAACCGGTCACCGATGACGAAATTTCCACGATCGCCGACCGGTCGAACCAGATCGTTCTGCAGGACGCAGCCGTGTCGACGCGGCTGATGGACAGGGACGCGGCGGTGAATGCCGGCGCCATGGCCCTGTTCGGCGAAAAGTATGGAGACGAGGTGCGTGTGGTCTCAATGGGCATCTGGCCGGACGGCGAACGGACCGGGAAAACCTACTCGCTGGAATTGTGCGGTGGAACCCATGTCGAACGCACGGGCGAAATCGGATTGATCAATGTCGTCTCCGAATCGGCCGTTGCCGCCGGCGTCCGCCGGATCGAGGCGCTGACCGGAGATGCGGCGCGGCACTATCTGTCGCTTCAGGATCAGCGGGTGCGCGAAATTGCCAGCCGTCTGAAGGTGCGTCCGGACGATGTCGTCGAGCGGTTTGATTCGCTGCTGGAGGAGCGCAAGCGGCTGGAACGGCAACTCGCGGAGGCCAACAAGAAACTGGCAATGGGCGGCGGCGGCGAAGCGGAGCCGGCGATCCGTCAGGTCGGTTCGATCAAACTGATGGTGCGGGCGGTGGAGGGGGTTGCCCCGAAGGACCTGAAGGGGCTGGTCGATCAGGGCAAGCAGGCCGTGGGCTCCGGCGTGGTTGCCATTGTCGGCATCAATGACGGCAAGGCCGGGATCGTGATTGGCGTGACCGACGACCTGACGGACAGGATCAGCGCCGTTGATCTGGTAAAGCTCGGTTCGGAAGCGCTGGGCGGGCGCGGCGGCGGCGGCAGGCCGGATCTGGCACAGGCCGGCGGGCCGAATGCGGATGCAGCCGAAGACGCTTTGCGGGTCGTGACGAGCCGCGTGGAAGAACTGGCGGCCTGAGGGCCGGCGCGATGGCTGAACCCCGGACAAAGACAAAGGTAACGACAGACATTCCGAAGACGCCATTCGTCCACCCGGAAGACCGGGGAGCGCTGGCGAAGCGCCGCTGGCGCTGGCATGAAGTTCTTGAAGTCGGATCCGTGTCCGATCGCACAAGTGTTTTGTTCGACACGTTCATTGTCTGCCTGATCATCGCCAATGTGATTGTTTTTGCAGCCTCGACCGTTGCCGATCTTGATGCGGTCTACGGGTTCTGGTTCGAGCTCTTCAATATTGTCTCCGTGCTGATCTTTACCGCAGAATATGCCGCCAGGTTATGGGTGTGCGTCGACCTGCCGCCGCTGCGGCATCTGCAGCCGTGGAAAGCGCGGCTGAAATTCGCCATGACACCGCTGCTGATCATCGATCTGCTGGCGATCCTGCCATTTTATCTCGGCAATCTGTTCGGCGTCGATCTCAGGGTTCTGCGGGTTTTGAGGCTGATGCGTTTCCTGAAGATCGCGCGGTATTCGCCGGCGCTTCAGATCCTTCTCAGGGTTGTCAAATCTGAATTATGGGCGCTGTTCGGGGCGCTGATCATCATGACCAGCCTGATAATCCTTTCCGCCTCGCTGCTTTATTTCATTGAACGCGAGGCGCAGCCGGAACAGTTCGGTTCGCTGCCGGCCGCCATGTGGTGGTCGCTGGCGACACTGACGACGGTCGGTTACGGCGATGTTGTCCCGGTTACCGCATTGGGCAAAGTCTTCGGCGGCATGTTCATGGTGTTCGGCCTGGCCATGTACGCCCTGCCGATCGGCATTCTTTCAAGCGGGTTCGCCCGCGAGATTGCCCGCAACGAGTTTGTCATCACCTGGAATATGGTGGCAAAGGTGCCGCTGTTTGCAAGGCTTGAGGCCAACGAAGTGGCGGACATCATGAAGCTGCTTCAGTCGCACCGGCATTCGGCGGGTTCGATCATCCTGCGTCCGGGCGACCGGGCGGACAGCATGTATTTCATTTCCGAAGGCGAGGTGCGTGTCGAGGCCCGCGGCGGCGAGATTGTATTTTTGCACGAAGGCGATCATTTCGGCGAAATGGCGTTGCTGGAGAAGCGGCGCCGCAAGGTCGCGGTTGTCGCCCAGACGGATTGCCTTCTGTTACAGCTGGACGGTCAGGATTTCGAGTATCTGCTGACCACCCATGCGCATGTCTCCGAACATATGAAAAAGATCAGCGAGCTGAGAAAAACCGGCGAATGGAAAGAGGGCGATCCGGCAGATCCAGAGAGCAGCGAGTGGACAATTCCGGTCGAAGACAAAAAACCTGATCAGAATTGAAGCGCCCTGATCAGATCAGAACGGACCTTCAAACCAGATCCAGGGGAACGGCAAAACTCTCCTTGATGTCCTCCATGACGAATGTCGCCGACACGTCGGAAAGGGAGACCTTGCGGATCAGCCGCTGGTAGATCCGGTCATAGGCCGCCATGTCGGCCATGCGCACGCGGACGATATAGTCGATATCACCGCTTGTGCGGTAGACGCCGACGATCTCGGGAATATCCTGAACGGCGCGGTTGAAGGCGTCGATCCAGTCCGGTTCATGCCGGTTTGTCCGGATCATGATAAACGCGCTCAATCCGGCGCCGACGGCAGCCGGGTCAACCAGTGCGATGCGCCGGGTGATAATTCCGGCTTTTTCCAGCGCCTTGATGCGCCGCCAGCAGGCATTGCGCGAAAGCGCGACCCGTTCTGCAATCGTTTCGATCGGCAGTGAGGCGTCATGTTGCAGAATGTCGAGAATCTTGCGGTCAAAATTGTCCATAATTTTTACCAAGAGTGGGAATAATTCCCATTATTAATCAGAAATGGTTGATAAATGGGAATAATTCTCAAGCGAAAGTGGTGATTATATGCGTATAACTCAACCGATTGGACCATTTGCCATGTCTTCCCTGATCCGCCTGATGACCAGCCATCCAAGTTCGGTCGGCGAAAGCTATTTCGGCCATATGGCTTTTGCCTTGCGCTTTGCCGGATATTTGTCGGTGGCTGCTTTCTGCGCCCTGGTGCACGCCGTTCTGCCGTTCTGTTTTGAGAAGACCGCAAGCCGGATCATCGCCAATCTGTATGCGATGACGAATAATCGCGGTTGATACCGGCAAATCCTCGATAAAAAACGGGCCGCAGCGCGGCCCGTCTTTGTCTCTACCGGATCGGTCCCAAAGGCGTCAGCTCATCGCCTTCTGGAGATTTTCGTCGATCTTGTCGAGGAACCCGATCGTTGAAAGCCATGGCTGGTCGGGGCCAACCAGCAAGGCAAGGTCTTTGGTCATGTGGCCGGACTCGATCGTGTCGACGACAACCTTTTCCAGCGTGGCAACAAAGCGTTTGAGATCGGCGTTTTCGTCGAGCTTGGCGCGGTGCGCCAGACCGCCGGACCAGGCGAAAATCGATGCGGTGGAATTGGTTGAGGTTTCCTTGCCTTCCTGGTGCAGGCGGTAGTGCCGGGTGACCGTACCGTGGGCGGCTTCCGATTCCACTGTCTTGCCGTCAGGCGTCATCAGGATCGATTTCATCAGGCCGAGTGACCCGAATCCCTGGGCCACCGTATCGGACTGGACGTCGCCATCGTAGTTCTTGCAGGCCCAGACGAAACCGCCGGACCATTTCATCGCGGCCGCCACCATATCGTCGATCAGGCGATGCTCGTAGGTGATGTTCTTTTCTTCAAACTGCGCCTGGAACTCCGCCTCGTAGATTTCCTGGAACAGGTCCTTGAAGCGCCCGTCATAGGCTTTCAGGATGGTGTTCTTGGTTGACAGGTAGACCGAATATTCACGCAGCAGCCCGTAATTCAATGAGGCGCGGGCAAAATCGCGGATGGAATCGTCCAGATTATACATGCCCATGGCAACGCCGCCGCTGGGGAAATCATAGACGTCAAACTCCTTCGTCTCGCTGCCGTCTTTCGCTGTCCAGCTCAATTTCAGCTTGCCGGGCCCGGGCACCACGAAATCCGTCGCCCGGTACTGGTCGCCAAACGCGTGGCGACCGATGACGATCGGTTTTGTCCAGCCCGGCACAAGCCGCGGCACGTTTTTGCAGATGATCGGTTCGCGGAACACGACGCCGCCGAGAATGTTGCGGATCGTGCCGTTGGGGGACCGCCACATCTTCTTCAGGCCGAATTCCTCCACCCGGTCTTCATCGGGCGTAATGGTGGCGCACTTCACGCCGACGCCATGGGCCTTGATCGCTTCGGCCGCGTCGATGGTGACCTGATCGTCGGTGGCGTCGCGATGCTCGATTCCGAGATCATAATAGTGCAGATCCACATCGAGATAGGGATGGATCAGTTTGTCTTTGATGAACTGCCAGATAATGCGGGTCATTTCATCGCCGTCAAGTTCAACGACCGGGTTGGCGACCTTGATTTTGCTCATGGTTTGCTGGTTTCCTTTGTTGGATCAAACGGCTCGGATTCAGCGGCCGTTTTAAGCGCTGCGAATCCGTGACGCCGAAAACGGGCTGGATATTTCCCGGTTCCTATAGCAAACGGTCAGGCACAAGCAAATACGGATCGAAGAAACGGGACGGTATGATTGATGAAACATCCGTGACGGTTGCGGAAGATTATTCCCCGGCAATTATTCTGGTGGAACCGCAAATGGGTGAGAATATCGGCGCGGCGGCGCGGGCGATGGCAAATTTCGGGTTGACCGATCTGCGCCTTGTTGCGCCGCGTGACGGCTGGCCGAATGAGCGGGCGATCGCGTCGGCGAGCCGTGCCGATCACGTCATCAGCGGCGCTCAGGTCTTTGATACGGCTGAGCAGGCGGTGGCCGATCTGGTTTTTGTCTATGCGACAACGGCGCGCAACCGGGATATCCCCAAGGCGGTGCGCGGCCCGCAGTTCGCCGCCCGGCATCTGCGCAAACGCTTTGACGCGGGCCAGAAAACGGGACTGCTGTTCGGCCGTGAGCGCTGGGGGCTGGTCAATGAAGAGATCAATCTGGCTGACGAACTGGTGACGTTTCCGGTCAATCCGGCGTTTGCCTCGCTGAATATTGCCCAGGCTGTTCTGCTGATGGCTTATGAGTGGATGTCGAGCGGCATGGCCGAGGGCAGGCTGTCGACGCGCAACCCGATCCAGCCGTTGGACAACCAGCCGTCAGAGAAGGCGCACCTGATCGGGTTTTTTGAGCATCTTGAAACAGCACTGGATGAAGCCGGATATTTCAAGGAGCGGGAGCTTCGAACCAGCAAGCGGGAAAAATTGCGGGCTTTGTTTCAGCGCGCCGGGCTGACGCGGCATGAAGTCGATGCCCTGCGCGGTGTCGTCTCGGCGCTGGAGCGCAGATATGAACGCCAGGCGGAAACGCCTGGACAAAAAGACTGAGACCCGCTGCGATGAATGCGCCCGGCAGTCCTGTACTGGTGTTTGATTCCGGTCTCGGCGGTCTCTCAGTTGTCAGGGCGATTCGTGGGCTGATGCCTGACCTGCCGCTTGTCTATGTCGCTGACGATGCCGGCTTCCCCTATGGCGATATGGCGGCTGGTGACCTGACGGCCCATGTCGTCTCTGCCATTGACCGCGCCATTGCCGAATTCGAACCGTCTGCGGTCGTGATTGCCTGCAACACGGCATCGACGCTTGTGCTTGAACCGCTGCGGTCACGCCATGCGTTGCCGTTCGTGGGCACCGTCCCGGCGATCAAGCCCGCGGCCGAACAAACCCGGTCCGGCGTGATTTCAGTTCTGGCCACACCTGGCACGATCGAACGCGACTATACCCGCGACCTTATTGCCCGGTTTGCCGCTGATTGCCACGTCCGGCTGGTCGGTGCCCCGACACTGGCAAAACTGGCGGAAGACCATCTCCATCATGTCACCGTGGATCCCGATTTGATCCGCGATCAGATCAGCCCCTGTTTTCAGGAGATCGATGGCCGCCGGACCGATATCGTCGTGCTGGCCTGTACCCACTATCCGTTTCTGATCGACATGATGAGAAATGCTGCGCCCTGGCCGGTTGAATGGCTCGATCCGGCACCGGCCATCGCACACCGTCTGGCTGATGTCGTCGGCGTCAGGAAGACGGACAGGAAATCGCCGGACAGGATCAGCTTCACGAGCGGCCGGCTTATCGACGGAGCAATCGTCCGGCTGTTTGCCGGCTTTGGATTTGCAGCAATTGCAGAATGACTGGTCGGCGCAGTTGACAAGCACCGATGTTGCGACTAGATCACCGGCTGGTTTTGCAATGCACAACCAAACGCACCCGTGGGGTTTTTCCGAAAAATATCCGGATTCTGGCAAGCTCTTGCCGACCCCTGTCGTTCGATCTGATTCCAGATCGGAAGAGGAGGGCGCGTTTCGAAACATGCTGAAAACGGCAGTTTGCCTCTCCGACAGGAGAAGTATGGGCCGGGTTCGATCGAAACGGTAAGGAAAGACAGATGAGCAAGCGTCATTCGACGAAATACAAAATTGATCGCCGCATGGGCGAAAATATCTGGGGCCGGCCGAAAAGCCCTGTCAACAAGCGTGAATATGGTCCCGGCCAGCACGGCCAGCGGCGCAAGAGCAAATTGTCCGATTTTGGCGTTCAGCTGCGCGCCAAGCAAAAGCTGAAGGGTTATTACGGCAGCATTTCAGAAAAACAGTTCCGCCGCATCTATAGCGAAGCCAACAGGATGCGCGGCGATACGTCGGAAAACCTGATCAGCCTGCTGGAATCGCGGCTCGATTGCATTGTCTATCGCGCGAAATTCGTTCCGACAGTCTTCGCAGCACGGCAGTTCATCAATCACGGTCATGTTCTGGTGAACGGCAAACGTGTCAATATCGGCAGCTATCGCTGCAAGGTCGGCGACGTGGTCGAAGTGCGTGAGAAATCCCGGCAGCTGTCCATCGTCATGGAAGCGGTCGATCTTGCTGAACGTGACGTTCCCGATTATGTCGATGCCGATCATTCCAAGCTGAAAGCCACTTACGCGAGGGTGCCGGCCTTTGCCGACGTGCCTTATCCGGTGGTGATGGAACCC
This sequence comes from uncultured Afifella sp., assembly GCA_947259045.1. Classification (GTDB taxonomy): domain Bacteria; phylum Pseudomonadota; class Alphaproteobacteria; order Rhizobiales; family Afifellaceae; genus CAMYKZ01. The sequence continues at coordinate 11,266 of CAMYKZ010000025.1, read as the reverse complement.
AACCTGGTCGTCGAATTCTATTCGCGCTGATCCTGTCGGTTCAGGTTGCTGATTTTCAAGGGCCGCCCCCCGCAAAGGGGGCGGCCTTTTTATTTGCAAATCCGTCCGGCCTGACGTATTCGATTAATTGAATGTGTATTGGAGGACGCGATGGCTGATTTCTGTCAACTGGACCGGCGACGGTTGCTCAAACTGGCGGGCGGTGCCGGGTTTGCCGGTATCACGCTTTCAAACGGCCTGCCGGTATTCGCCCAGGAACCGTCGGTACACGAATTTTCATTCGGCGATTTTGAGATCACCGTCCTGTCGGACGGCGAAATCGTTCTGCCTGTTTCGACCCTGGCGCCGAAAGTTGATCCGGAGGCGCTGAAGACGCTTCTCGAGGCAGCCGGATTGCCGACCGACCGGCGGGTTGGTGCCGTCAATGTAACGCTTCTCAAACATGGCGAAGACCTGGTGCTGATCGATACCGGCGGCGGCATGAATTTCATGGACAGTGCCGGGCGCCTGACAGACAGCCTGGAATTGGCTGGTGTCGATCCGGACGCGGTAACGAAAGTGGTTCTGACCCATGCGCATCCGGATCATGTCTGGGGCATCATCGACGATTTTGAGGAAAGCGAACGGTTTCCCAATGCAGATTATGTCATCGGATCCACGGAATGGGATTTCTGGATGGACCCCGATATTCTGACAAAAGTGCCTGACACAATGGCGCCGTTTGCGCTGGGCGCACAGCGCAACATCAATCCGGTTGCTGAAAAAACCGAGCGGGTCAGCGATGGGTTTGCGGTCATGCCCGGCGTGACGATGATGGCGACACCCGGACACACGCCGGGGCACATGTCTGTTCTGGTTGAAAGCGGCGGATCGCAACTGCTGATCACCGGCGATGCACTGACCCATCAGGTCGTCTCATTTGAACGGCCGGACTGGCATTTTGGGTTCGACCAGATCCCTGAGCAGGCGGTCGAAACACGCAAGCGTCTGCTGGGCATGCTGGCCGCCGACCGGGTCGGGATTGTCGGCTATCATCTGCCATGGCCCGGCGTTGGCCGCGTCGAAGCAACAAAGGCTGGACAATATCGCTATATCGCAGGGTGACGATGTCCCGGCGGCCGCTGTGTTGACCGCCGCCGCTTAAAGCGAAGCGCGGCTGTTACGCCTGCCCGGCATCCGCCTCGGCCGTCACGGCAACGCCTTTTTCTGTAAGGTGTGTCTGCAATTCGCCGGCCTGGAACATTTCCCGGATAATGTCGGCGCCGCCGACAAATTCGCCCTTGACGTAGAGCTGCGGGATTGTCGGCCAGTTGGAAAATTCCTTGATGCCGTTGCGCAGATCGTCGGATTCCAGAACGTTGACGCCGTTATATCCGACGCCGAGATAATCGAGGATCTGCACGACCTGGCCGGAGAAACCGCATTGCGGGAACGCCGGTGTGCCTTTCATGAAAAGCACAACATCGCTGCCTTTGACCTGGCTGTCGATCCATTCATTGATTGCAGTCATTTGTCTTCATCCTTTGATTGTCCGGGGTCAAGGTCCGGATATCGCTTACTTCTGTTTCGGGCTCAGCCAGACGGCGGAATGGCATCCGGTACCGTTGCTCCCGGCCTGAGTGGTCATGGCATGTAGATCATGATCAGTCTCAACGCCACCTTTACGTGGATCGATATTGCGAAGTGATGGCGAAATCCAGCGACAGGTCTGGCAAATCAGGGCGGTAGTCGAGGCCACAACCATTAAGCCGATAAACGTCGGGATCGACATGTTTGATCACTCCGGTGCGGCGGTCTGCAACGCAAGCGCATGCAGGGCGCCGCCCATATTGCCCTTCAGAGCCTCATAAACCAGTTGGTGCTGCTGCACGCGGCTCTTGCCGCGAAACGTCTCCGAAACCACCTCGGCGGCATAATGATCGCCATCGCCGGCCAGATCGCGGATCGTGACGACCGCATCGGGCAGGGCTTCCTTGATCAGGCTTTCAATTTCGTTGGCGTTCATCGGCATTGGTGTCTGATCTCCGCGATTCGATAGGCGTTTGCGAATATGCCCTGAATGTGGGTTATCGCATGCCAAACGTCAACGCGGCAGTCGAATGATGAAGATCAGTTTTCGCCCATATAGGCGGGAAACCAGCCTTCGTGGCTGTCGCGCAGGGTTTTGACATCGATCGCCGGCGCTCTGCCGAGTTGAATTGCCTCACCGCCAACTGCACCGATGATCTCAGCCGGGATGCCGGCAGCTTCCGCATTCTGCAGGATCGCTGCAATTTCGGACCTTGCAGCCGTGATCACATAACGCGCCTGATCCTCGCCGAAAAAGGCCGCGTGCTGCGGTCCGTCGGGTGTCTCAATTTTCGCGCCGAGCCCGGAGGCGATCGCCATTTCGGCAATCGCAATCGCCAGTCCGCCATCTGACAGATCATGCACGGCGCTGACGTGGCCGGCCAGGATCAGGCCGCGGACAAAATCGCCATGGCGTTTTTCCGCCGCCAGATCGACGGCCGGCGCATCGCCATCTTCACGGCCTTCGATCTCGCGCAGATAGACCGACTGGCCCAGATGCGACCCCCATGGCGCTTCGGCGGATCCTGTTGCGCCAATCAAAACGATTGTTTCGCCCTCAGTCTTGAATGCAATCGTTGCCGACTTTCGCCAATCGTCGATCAGGCCGATGCCGGCAATCGTCGGGGTCGGCAGAATACCCTCGCCATTTGTCTCGTTGTATAGCGAGACATTGCCGGAGACGACGGGAAAGTCGAGGGCGCGGCACGCTTCGCCGATGCCCTCGATGGCGCGCACGAACCGGCCCATGATTTCCGGCCGTTCCGGATTGCCGAAATTCAGATTGTCGGTCACCGCAAGCGGCAGCGCGCCGACCGCGGTTATATTGCGCCAGCATTCGGCGACAGCCTGCTTGCCGCCTTCAAACGGATTGGCTTCCACATAGCGCGGCGTCACATCGGAAGTCAGCGCCAGCGCCTTGTCCTTGCCGTCAATGCGCACGACGGCAGCGTCGCCGCCGGGCTTCTGCACCGTATTGCCCTGGACCAGATGATCATACTGTTCCCAGATCCAGCGCCGCGAAGCCATATCCGGCGATCCGATCAGCCGGTTGAGGCAATCGCCAAGATCGGCAGGTTCGGAGATACCGGCAAGATCAAGCGGCGCAGGAATGTCGGGCGCGACCCACGGCCGGTCATATTCCGGTGCTTCATCGCCCAACTCCCGGATCGGCAGGTCGGCGACAAGGTCGCCATAGCGGCTCACCTTGAAACGCAGATCATCGGTCGTCACGCCGACTTCAGCGAAATCCAGACCCCATTTGACAAAGACGGCTTCCGCCTCCTTGCGCTTTTTCGGATCGAGCACCATGAGCATGCGCTCCTGGCTTTCCGACAGCATCATCTCGTAGGCGCTCATTTCGGTTTCGCGCGTCGGCACGGCGTCAAGATCAAGCGAAAATCCCAGGCCGCCCTTGGCGCCCATTTCCACGGCCGAACAGGTCAGGCCGGCGGCGCCCATATCCTGGATGGCAATCACCGCGCCGGTGGCCATCAGCTCCAGACAGGCTTCAAGCAGCCGTTTTTCGGTAAACGGGTCGCCGACCTGGACGGTCGGCCGTTTTTCGTCGATGCCTTCGTCGAACTCGGCGGAAGCCATGGTCGCGCCGCCAACGCCATCACGGCCCGTCTTGGCGCCCAGATAGATGACCGGCAGCCCGACGCCCTTGGCTTCGGAATAAAAGATCTTGTCGGCGTCGGCGATGCCCAGCGCAAAGGCGTTGACCAGGCAATTGCCATTGTATCGGCGATGGAAATTGACCTCGCCGCCGACCGTCGGCACACCGAAGGAATTGCCGTATCCGCCGATACCGGCAACGACGCCGGCGACGATATGGCGGGTGCGCGGATGATCCGGCTCGCCGAAACGCAAGGCGTTGAGGGCGGCGATCGGCCGGGCGCCCATGGTGAAGACGTCACGCAATATGCCGCCAACGCCGGTGGCCGCACCCTGATAGGGTTCGATGTAGGAGGGGTGGTTGTGGCTTTCCATCTTGAAGACGGCGACCTGATTGTCGCCGATATCGACGATGCCGGCGTTCTCGCCCGGGCCGCAGACGACCTGTGGGCCTTCGGTCGGCAAAGTCCGCAGCCATTTCTTGGAGCTCTTGTAGGAACAATGCTCATTCCACATGGCGGAAAATATGCCGAGTTCCGTCAGCGTCGGCTCGCGGCCGATCAGATCCAGAATGCGCTGATATTCATCCGGCTTGAGGCCGTGATCGGCGACGAGTTCGGGGGTGATCGGGATATCGTTTTTCAGCATTGTGGCGAATCATCAGGTGGGTTCAGGGAGTACTATCGTCAGCCAAAGGCCGAGTGCAATTGCCTGCATAGACCATGGTGTGACTGATGCACACAAGAATTGGGTGGAAGGGCGGATATCGATGAAACGCGGATGGATGAAAAGGATAATCTTCTGCTGTTTGACCTGGCAGGGGCCGTGGAACTAAGCTGGCCGGGTTGACCGCCGCGGGCGACCTCCGTTCGCAATGCGGCGCATCGACGGGATATCGTTGAGAAATATCCTGTCATGCTGTGGTATGTCGATGAGGCTTTCGCGCTCCAGCTGCCGGAGCGCCCTGCTTACGGTTTCCGGTTTAACGCCGATATAATCCGCAATGTCCGTCCTCTGGATCGGTATGCGAACCATGTTGTGATGGCCTTCTTCAGGCATCGTCTCGGGCCAGTGCCTGAATTCAAACAATACCGATGCGAGTTTTTCAAGCGGTGTCTTCGACACCAGGTCCATCGCGTGGTCACGCATGCGGGCCAGATAATCCCGCAACTGAATGACGAATGCGAGCGCGATATCGGGGTGCGGGGCGGCGCAATTGCTGATCCATTGTTCGTTGAGGGCCAGCAATCGTGAGGGGTTCAGGGCAACAAGCCGCCCCTGGTTGTCGCGCATCGTCCGGCGAAGATCGACCAGATCGCCTTCGTGAAAAAGCGCGCAGAGAGTGCGACGTCCATCTGACAGCATACGCTCGACCGCCAACACTCCGGACGTCACGATACCAAAGTCTGCGTCGACAGTATCGCCCCGTGTCAGGTCCTTCACCGTTGCGTGGTTCATCAGATTGATTGCGCTGGGCTCGGTAAGACTGTTCCAGGGGTGGTGACCAAGTACAGCCGTCTCAGGGCCGCAGTAAATCCTTCTGATTTCACCCATATCGCTGCCCCCGGTTCAGTCAGGCACTTGCATAGGGGCTGGCGGCTGTCGGCTTGTTGATCTGCGTCAACTGCCGATATTGCGCCGCCCGCCTGATTGCAATCAATGACTGTCCGGTGTGGTTCGAAACAATGGCGCAGTGTCGTGCCGGTTGCGCGGCTGCCTGACGGGAGAATGCCCATGAGACTGATACTCGCCATAGCCATCACTGTTCTTGCTGGCTCTGCCGCGCTGGCCCAGGACGCGGGGCCTATCAAGCCGATGGATGTGAAACCCGCACTGGCCGAACTTGGCAAGCGGATGTTCTATGACATGCGGCTGTCCGGCGACACGTCACTCGCCTGCGCCAGTTGCCACCAGCCCGACAAGGCGTTTACCGACGGCGAGGCGCTGTCTGCGGCTTATACGGGCGCTGCGCATTTCCGCAACACGCCCACACTGGCCAATGTCGGTTACCGCGATGCGTGGTTGCATGACGGCCGGTTGGGCACCAACCTCAACGACGTTACGCGGGAGATGATAACCGAGACCTATCTGATGAATATGGACATGCGCATCATGCAGGAACGCATGAAGCAGGATCCGGTCTATGTGGACATGTTCAAGGCCGCCGGGATGGGCGAACCCTCAAACGGCGGTGCACGCAACGCGCTGCAGGCTTTCCTGCAAACCATCGTCTCGCGCGGGGCGCCGATCGACGAAGGAGCGCTCTCGCCCGCGGCGCAGAGGGGGCAGGGGCTATTTGAAGGCAAGGCCGGCTGCGCGGCCTGCCATTCCGGCGCGCGCTTCTCCGATGACCGGCCTCACAATACCGGTGTCCCCGGCAATCCGGAAATCTGGTCCGATCCCGAGCGGCATTCCGCCTTTGTAACCTATGCCAAGTTCATGGGCGTTGAAGACTATATGAACCTGCGTGAAGATCTGGGCGCCTATATCCGCACCCACAAGCCGGAAGCGAAACGCAATTTCCTGACGCCCACATTGCGTGAACTGACCAGGACTGCGCCCTACATGCATAACGGCGTCTTTGCCACGCTTGAGTCGGTTGTCGATTTCTACGACGCCGGCGGCGGCGATGATCCGCTGAAGGATCCCCGGCTGCGGCCATTGGGTCTTGTGCCGAGCGAAAAAACCGACCTGATCGCCTATCTGAAATCCTTGAGCGGAGAAAGCTTCGATATCGATGCTTATGTCTGGCGCGACGATGATTACGGCTATCAGGTGATCGAAAACTGGCGCGAAACCACCAATTGAAGGAGGCGGCAATGATCCCGTTCAGAACCATCAGTGCAGTCTTTGCAGCCGCCTTTCTGGCAGCGCCCGCAATGGCTGACAATCCGCGTCCTGCGGGCCTTGAAGCGCTCGGGGCACCGCCGATTCCGGATGACAATCCGATGTCTGAGGCTAAAACCGAACTCGGCAAGATGCTGTTTTTCGATCCCATTCTGTCCGGCAATTACGGCATGCCCTGTTCCGCCTGTCATTTACCGGAAGCAGGCTGGGCCGTTCAGGACCGGATCAGCTTCGGATACCCCGGTACGACTCACTGGCGCAACAGCCAGACCATTGTGAACTCGGCCTATTATTCCAAACTCTTCTGGGCGGGCTCCTCCAAATCGCTCGAATCGCAGGCCCGCTCCGCAGCCCGTGGCGGTGTTGCCGGCAATGGCGAAGACGACATGATGGAGGCGCGCCTGGCCTTTGTGCCCGAATACCGCCAGCGTTTTGCCGAGATTTTCGGCGACGACTGGCCGAATGTTCGCCACGCCTATATGGCGATCGCGGCTTTCGAGCGGACGATCGTTCAGACTGATACCCCGTTCGACAATTACATGCGCGGCGATGACGATGCGCTGAACGAACAGCAAAAGCGCGGATTGGAACTGTTTGCAGGCAAGGCGAACTGTATCGCTTGCCACACCGGCCCACTGCTGTCCGACGAGCAATATCATAATCTTGGCGTGCCTGCCTATTCGGGATGGACGGAAGATGAGCTTGCTCAGATCACGTTCCGTTTCGAGCTCTATGCGAAGGGGTCGACCCAGGATCTCTACCGCAAGACAAAGGATGATCCCGGCCTGTATTTTCGCAGCAAGGACAAGCGCCATAGTGGAAAGTTCCGCACGCCCAGCCTGCGGTACACGAAATATACCTTCCCCTACATGCACAACGGAATGCTGGAAACGCTGCGCGATGTCGTGGAGTTTTACAATGACGGCGGCGGCGCGAACGAGTTTGCCGAAACCAAAAGCCCGCTGATGCAGCCGCTGGAGCTGACCGAAACGGAAATTGATGATCTCGTCGCCTTTCTGGAAAGCCTTTCCGGAGAGGAGATCCTGATCGATGAGCCGGATCTTCCGGCAATGGAGCCGCTGCCGACAGCGCTGCGGAACTGAAAGGACCGGAAGACATGACAATCGACCCCCGTATCGCTGCTGCCGTTAACGGCGAGAACGATGAAGCCGCCAAGGCCGGAACCCGCCCCTGTCTGATGAACCGGCGCACCTTTCTGTTGACCGGCGGCGTGACGACCGCGGTCGTCATGATCGGTATACCCGGTCTACCCGAGGCCCAGACACCCGCGGTTGTGGCGACCTATCCGCGCAAGCTCATTACCAAACTGTCGTCTCTCAAGGACGATGAACCCTTCGATTTCGAATATCCCGACGAGGGCCAATATGCGGAATCGATATTGGTGAAGCTCGGCCGCGAAGCCGGTGGCGGCGTTGGGCCGAAAAGCGACGTTGTTGCCTTCAACTATACCTGCACACACCAGGGCGGGCCGCTTCAGGGTACTTACCAGGCAGCCGACAAAGCGCTGGGGCCCTGTCCGCTCCACCTGACGACCTTTGATCTGACCCGGCACGGGATCTTCATTTCCGGTCAGGCCTACCAGTCGCTGCCGCAGGTGCTTTTGGAAGTCGAGGGCGACGACATCTACGCCGTTGGAATGTTCGGCCTGATCTACGGCCGTTTTTACAATCTTCAGGGCTGAGGAGGAAAAGCCATGTCCACCCCGTATTATATCCCCGAAGAAAGCGTTCCACTGCCGCCGCCGGACGCCGATGTCATCTCGACAGCCTGCGATTATTGCATCGTCGCCTGTGGTTATAAGGTCTATCGCTGGCCCGTCGCCGGCGGCAAGGTCGGCGGTCCGCTTGCCGATGAAAATGCTTTTGGCGAAGATTTCCCGGTCAGTCCGCTTGGAGCATGGATTGCGCCAAACCAGCATAATATCGTTCTGCACAACGGTGAGCCGCACCATGTCGTGATTATTCCCGATAAGGATGCCGAGTTCGTCAATCCGGCCGGCAATTCCTCCATCCGCGGCGGCGCTATTGCCCAGAAGGTTTATAATCCGCAAAGCCCGACCCGTGACCGGCTGAAATCGCCGATGGTGCGGATGTTCGGTGTGTTGATGCCGGTGACCTGGGATTTCGCACTCGATATTGCCGCTGAAGTCGGTCGCCATGTTCTCGACCGTCACGGGACGAACGCCTATGGCGTGAAGACATTCTCCTACGGCTATATGGAGAATACATACGCCATCACCAAATACGCCCTCGGCAATGTCGCGACGGCAAATTTTACCTTCCATGACACGCCGTCGGATGTCACTTCAACGCCGGGCTTCCGCGATGCGGGATTCGACAATTTCGGGCCCTCTTACGAAGACTGGCGTGATGCTGAAACATTGCTGATTTGCGGCACAGATCCGTATGAATCCAAGACCATCCTGTTCACCGACTGGATCATGCCGGGAATTCAGAACGGACAGAAGGCGATCTTCCTGCTGCCGAGGCGCACCGCTGGTGTTGCTTACGCAGAAAAGAATGGCGGCATGCTGATTGATATCCAGCCAGGCACTGACCTGCCCGTCGTGCTCGCGATCGCCCGTGTCATCGTCGAGAACGGCTGGGAAGATGCGGAATGGATCCGGAATTGGGTCAACTCGAAATGGGAGAGTTCGTCGGGTTTCGGCCAGGGCACGCGGAACACGCCATGGCAATGGCGGACGACCTGGGGAATGTTCCAGACCGACGGTTTTGAGGACTGGAAGAAATGGCTATTCGCGCAGGAATATTCCGTGCCAGAGAAGGCCGCTGAAATCGCCCAGATCGATGTCCAGAAAATCTACACAGCCGCTGAATGGATGGCGAAGCCGAAAGAAGACGGGACCCGGCCGAAAACCTCGATCATGATAGAGAAAGGCTTTTACTGGTCCAACAATACCGGCAATACGAACGCGATTTCCTCGCTTGGTATCATTTGCGGTTGCGGCGGCCGGCCCGGACAGGTCATCGGCCGTGCCGGCGGACATCAGCGCGGTGGTCTGCGCGGGGGATCGTATCCCCGCAACAAAAGCCCCGAGAAGCTGCCGGGACGCCGACGGCGCGCGCTCGATACCGACCGTTATCTGATGTCGGGCCATACCCGGCTTGCGCACGTCATCGGCACCACCTGGGTGCAGGCCATGTGCGGCTCTCAGTCGCTGCAGGCCAAGTTCGACGAACTGACGACGCGTAATCCCCACCAGGTGCAGAGTTTCGACAAGGCCGATATCATCGACACACTCAAGAAGCGCGCCGATTCCGGGGGCATGGTGGTTTGGGATCAGGACATCTACCTCGTCGATCCCATCGGTGCGCGCTACGCCGATATTGTTTTCCCCGCCTCCGGCTGGGGCGAGGACACCTTTACCCGCGCAAACGGCGAGCGGCGGATCAGGCTTTATCCGAAGTTCTACGATGCGCCGGGTGATGCAAAACCGGACTGGTGGATTGTTGCGCAACTGGCCAGAAAAATGGGCTTTGAGGGATTCGATTGGAAGAATTCCAACGAAGTTCTGGAGGAGGGCTCGCGTTTCTCACGCGGCTCCCGGAAGGATTTCCATATGGTCAAGGTCGTGGCGCACCGGGAAGGCAAGACGCTGCACGAGAAACTTGGCGAGTTCGGCACCAACGGCATACAGGGCCCGGTCCTGATGCTTGCTGACGGTACATTGGAGGAAACCAAGCGGCTTCATGATGTGAACCGGGTCTTGCCTGAGAATGGGCCAGCCGGAGGTACCGTGTTCAACAAGAAGCTGACGCATTTCAATACTCAGACCGGAAAGTGCAACCTGCAGAAGGCACCGTGGAGCCTGTTTTCCAGTTATTGGGAATGGCTGCAGCCGCGGGAGGGCGAGATCTGGATCACGTCGGGCCGGATAAACGAGCGCTGGCAATCGGGATATGACGACCGACGCCGCCCCTATATCGTACAGCGATGGCCGGAAAACTGGGTCGAACTGCACCCCGACGACGCCGCAGGCATGGGTGTGGAGTCGGGCGATTATGTGATGATCTATTCTGATCGCATCCCGGTGCAAAAGGACACGATTGTCGGTATTGAAGGCAATGATTTCGATTTTGCCGCGCTGCTGAAGAACGGGCATATCGAGTTGACCCGCGCCGCAATTACAGCAGTCGCCATCGTGACGCCTGCGGTGAAGAAGGGAGTCGGTTTCATGGATTTCCTCCATACCAGCCAGCCAGCCAATGCTCTGTCTGGACGGGTCGTCGACTGGATCAGCGGAAACTACAATTACAAGATGGGCGTGGGCAGCGTGCAGCGGCTTGGTGAGAGTCCCTACAAACATCAATACCGCTCCATGTCATTTGCCCGCCGCGACATTGCCTGACTGGAACTGGCTGGGCCTGACTAAAACTGGCTGGGCCTGACTGGAACTTTTGGGCCTGATTTGAGCTATTGGGACAGGGCTGGGCCGATTGTATTCCGGCGGCTCTCATGACTGGAACAAGACCGGAAGATCATCAACATGCCAAGCGCCGAAAGCCTGCCAACCTGTCCGTTCGATCCTGTCGGAGCCATAGCCCGTCATCTGAGCGAGGGTGATGATATTGTCCGCTGTGCTGCAGCGCGGGCCATTGGAACCTTCAGCGACGAAACTGCCGCGCCTGTTCTTGTCGGCGCGCTTCTCGACGAGGATTCGGATGTGCGATATGACGCCATGGCGGCACTTGTC
>CAMYKZ010000024.1 GCA_947259045.1 uncultured Afifella sp. | reverse complement strand
TCGGCAAAAACAAATGTGTCTGACACCTTTGCCGATATCGCGCAGATCATCACCGGCCGCAAGGAAATCAAGCGGGCCCGTAAAGGGGCGCTTGCGCCGCTGCTTGAGAAGCTGAAGAAGTCCAAATAAGTCTAGGAGCCGGTTCCCATGTTCGGAAAACGTAGCACATCCGGGGTTGCCGAGCAGGCGCCTGTAGTTCAGACGCCAGCGCCGGCGGCCCAATCGGCTCCGGCCGCCCCGGCGCAAGAAAAGAAGAAGGCTGACAAGCCGGCTCCGGCGGCACCGCCGAAAGCCAGCAAAGGCAAGAAGACCGAAGAATATTATGACGTCAAGACGCAGATCTTCGGCGCCCTGATCGATACGATCGATCTGTCGCAGCTTGCGCGTATGGATACCGATCAGGCTCGTGAGGAAATCCGCGATATCGTCAACGATATCATCACGGTCAAGAACGTCGTCATGTCAATCTCCGAGCAGGAAGAGTTGCTCGATGACATTTGCAACGATGTTCTGGGTTACGGCCCTCTGGAACCATTGCTGGCCCGCGACGATATCGCCGATATCATGGTCAATGGCGCCAACACGACCTTTATCGAAGTCGACGGCAAGGTTGTGGAAACCGATGTCCGGTTTCGCGACAATCTGCAGCTTCTGAACATCTGCCAGCGAATAGTGAGTCAGGTTGGCCGGCGTGTCGACGAAGCAAGCCCGATCTGCGATGCTCGTCTGCCGGACGGCTCTCGTGTCAACGTTATCGCTCCGCCGCTGGCGATCGATGGCTGCTCACTGACCATTCGTAAGTTCAAGAAGGACAAGCTGACCCTCGACCAGCTTGTCAATTTCGGATCAATCACGCCGGAAGGCGCAACCATTCTCCAGATCATCGGCCGCGTGCGCTGTAATGTGATCATCTCCGGCGGTACGGGTTCCGGTAAAACGACCTTGCTGAACTGTCTGACCCGTTACATCGACAGTGACGAGCGGATCATCACCTGCGAAGATTCCGCCGAGCTGCAGCTCCAGCAGCCGCATGTGGTCCGTCTGGAAACACGCCCGCCCAACCTTGAAGGCGAAGGCACGGTCACCATGACCGATCTCGTCAAGAACTGCCTGCGTATGCGTCCCGAGCGGATCATCGTCGGTGAGGTCCGTGGCCCGGAGGTTTTCGATTTGCTCCAGGCCATGAACACAGGCCATGACGGTTCGATGGGCACGATTCACTCCAACAGCCCGCGTGAGTGTCTCAAGCGTATGGAATCGATGATCGCCATGGGCGGTTTCAATCTTCCGGCGCGCACGGTTCGTGAAATCATCTGCGGCTCTGTCGACATCATCGTTCAGGCATCGCGCCTGCGCGACGGCTCACGCCGCATTACGCACATCACTGAAGTGCTCGGCATGGAAGGTGATGTGGTCATCACCCAGGATCTGTTCCTCTACGAAATGATGGGCGAAGACGCCAACGGCAAAGTTGCCGGCCGTCACCGTTCCACCGGTATCGGGCGCCCTGCATTCTGGGACCGTGCTCGGTACTTCAACGAGGACCAGCGGCTGGCCGCAGCCCTGGATGCCGCGGAAGTCGATGAGCCGCTCAACAACTAGCCGACAATGAGGCATCGGTCGAACCCGACCGATGCCGGGACTTGAAACGAAAAAGACGATAACCGCCGGAGCCAGAAGCTAATGTCAGACACGGTCGCCCAAATCGCGATGTTTGCGCTTGTCGCATTGTCCATCGGCGGGATTCTTGTCGCGGTCCTTTTCCCGATGCTGACCGGCGACAACCGGCAGAAGAAACGCTACGAGACGGTCGCCGCCGGCCGCTCTTCCACCGAACGCGCGGCATCAAATGATGAAAGCCGCCGCAAGAAGAATGTCGAATCGACGCTCAAGGATATCGAGGCCCAGCAGAAGAACAAGAAACGCGGCGCGGCAACACTGAGCCAGCGGATCCGGCAGGCCGGATTGACCTGGTCTTTGCAGACCTACTGGATCATTTGCGTTGTCGCCGGCATAGTCGCCATCATATTCAATCTGACCGCAGGCGGCCTGCCGCCACACTATGCGCTGGCATTTGGTGCGGCCTCCGGCGTGTTGCTGCCGTACGGATATGTGAACTACAAGCGCAGCGGCCGGTTCAAGGCTTTTTCCAAGGAATTTCCCAATGCCCTTGATGTTATCGTCCGCGGCGTGAAGGCCGGTCTGCCGCTGGTCGATTGTATGAAGGTGATTGCGCAGGAAGCGCAGGAGCCGGTCTGTTCGGAATTCCGCGAAATCATTGAAGATCAGACCCTTGGTCTTCCGCTTGATGAGGCGGTTCTGCGCCTGCAGGAACGCATGCCGATATCGGAGGCGCGGTTCTTTTCCATCGTGATTGCCATCCAGTCAAAGACCGGCGGTTCGCTTTCTGAGGCTCTGGGCAACCTGTCTCACGTGTTGCGCGAGCGCAAGAAGATGCAGAACAAGATCAAAGCGATGAGTTCGGAAGCCAAGGCGTCGGCAGGTATTATCGGCGCGCTGCCGATCATCGTTGCCGGTCTCGTCTACCTGACCACGCCCGACTATATCCTGCTGCTGTTTACCACCGAACAGGGCAATACAATGCTGATGGTTTCCGCAGGCCTTTTCGCGACGGGCATCGGCGTCATGAGAAAAATGATCAACTTCGATTTCTGAGGATTGTAGATAATGTTTGAAGATCCAGGCGCATTAACGGCAATCTCTGCAGCAGTTGCGGTATTTTCCGCGATTCTCACATTGTCCTGGCCCTATCTTGCCGGCGACAAGCTGGGTGAGCGGATGAAGCAGGTATCCAGCGAGCGCGAACGGATCCGGGCGCGCGAGCGGGCAAGACTGGAAGCCGAAAAGGGAAAGGGCACCCTGAAGACCGAACCGAAGAAGGTCTTCAAGCAGATCGTCAACAAGTTCAATCTGAGCGATGAAACCGGCGACAGCGCGATGGTCAGGAGCCTGCAGATGGCCGGCCTGCGCGGTCAGGGCCCGATTTTTGCGTTCCTTGCATTCCGCATCATCATGCCGCTCATCCTGTTTGTTGGCGCAGTGTTCTACTTCTTTGTGCTTTATCAGGGCGAACAGACCTTCATGATCAAGCTTTGTATCTGCCTGGGCGCTGCCTATTCCGGCTATTATTCGCCGAATATCTATATCAAGAACCTGATCGGCAAACGCCAGCTATCGATCCGCAGGTCCTGGCCGGATGCACTCGATTTGCTGCTGATCTGCGTGGAATCAGGCATGGCGATTGAGCCGGCATTCCGCAAAGTTTCGGAAGAAATCGGTGCCCAGTCTGTCGAACTGGCTGAAGAACTGAGCCTGACGACAGCGGAACTGTCCTACCTGCAAAACAGGCGGCAGGCTTATGAAAACCTCGGAAACCGTACAGGTCTTGATGGCGTGAAAGCCGTTGTGACCAGTCTGATCCAGTCGGAACGGTATGGTACGCCGCTTGCCACCGCCTTGCGCGTTCTCGCCCAGGAAAACCGCGACATGCGGATGTCGGAGGCTGAAAAGAAAGCTGCGGCGCTGCCGCCGAAACTGACGGTTCCGATGATCCTGTTTTTCCTGCCGGTCCTGTTTATCGTCATTATTACGCCGGCCTTTATCCAGATCGGAAATATCTGATCCGTGCAGGCCCCGCTTGACATACAAAAAAGCCGCGGCACATGCCGCGGCTTTTTTTTACCGAGAGAGCAGTTCAGCCTTTTTGCTTGATATCGCTCCACGTGTTCTGACGGCTCAGCATCTCTTTCAGAAACGCAATATTGGCTTTCGCCTGTTCCGGCGGCAGGTCCTTGGTGGCGACGATTTCAGCTTCCTTGAACTTGCCTTTCAGGCCAAGCACGAGTGCAAGATTCTGCCGGGAACGGATGGTCGCGTTCGGTCTGGAAATTGCCTTTGAGAGAATTTTCTCAGCCTCGTCCAGCTCCCCGGTCAGCACATAGGACATGCCGTAATTGTTGAGGATCTGCGGTTCGTCCGGCGCCAGAACCAGCGCCTGGCGATAACGCTGGCGGGCCTCTTCGTTTCGCCGCAGCGAATCCAGAACACCGCCTTCTGCAGCCAGCAGTCGCCAGTCCGGATTATCCGATCGCTGGGCTCGCCGGATTGCGCCGAGCGCGTCCTTGAATTTCCCGTCAGCAGCCAGGGCCTTGCCATATTCGGCAAGCGCTTCGCGGTCGTCGGAATGATGAATCACTGTTTTTCGCAATATATCGACGGCCTGGCCAGTCTGGCCTGCAGCCCGCAGAGCATTGGCGAAGTTGATCGCCGCGGCCTTGTTTTTTTCGTCCTTGCTGTAGGCAGCGCCCCAGGTCTGAACGGCCGACAGGGCTTCTGATTCTGTCAGGTTCGATGCCGTGATCGTGCCACTGGACGTGATTTCTCCAGTGTCGGCTGTATTGGTCGAGGATGTCGACCCGCAGCCGGCAACCAGAACCGAAAGCGCACAGCTGGCCAACAGAGCCCTGACGCTTTTCGAACTATTTACGCGGTACACAATTTCAGTTTTCATAACGGTGCGCTCCCCAGAAGGTATCCCGCGAATGATTCTTATGCTGCAAGCGCTAACGGTTCGTTAACGCTGGTTAACAAGCTTTACGGATCCGGTGATTTTCGCTGATGCCGGGCCGATGGCCGCACCGGGGGCGAAAAGGATTGCGGTCGATGCTGCGGAACGGCATGTAGGAGCGAACATGAAAGGTTTAGGCAATGTCCGATGATCCCAGAAATATGCTTTGCGAAGATCCCGACAATACGGCCATACCCGTATCGATCGTCAGCGAGAGCGAAGCGGCAGCCGCGATGGACGAGCTTGATCAATCCGGGCAGGCTTATGCATCGTCGGTCGGCTTTACGGGGGCGACGGGGCAGGTTGCCTATCTGCCGGGGTCAGACGGGCGGGTTGGCGGTGTGCTTTACGGCAGCGGCGGCAAGCAGGTTTCAGCCGAACCGTTTCTGGCAGGTGCGTTGGCGCGAACGCTGGCGCCCGGCCGCTACCGGATAGCCGGACCTGCCGGCGAAAACCGATTGGCTGCGCTGGCTTTCCTGCTCGGCGGCTACCGGTTTGAGAATTTCAAGACCCAGCCGGTTGGCCGCCCGCAGATTGCACTTGGCGACGTGATTGATCGCGATGACATTCTGCGCATGGTGGATGCCGCATTTTTTGCCCGCGATCTGATCAACAGGCCGGCCAACGATCTTGGCCCGGAACAGATCATGGACGCCATGGCAGGCCTGGCGGAGAGATTTGGCGCCGGCATAGAGACCTTCAGCGGTGAGGCGCTGCAGAAGGGCTTCCCGATGGTCTTTGCCGTCGGACAGGCCAGCACCCGCCCGCCGCTGCTGATCGATATGACCTGGGGTGCGCCGTCAGCGCCGAAGGTCACGTTGGTCGGCAAAGGGGTTGTCTTCGATACCGGCGGGCTCAATATCAAGCCCGGCGGCTCCATGGCGCTGATGAAGAAGGACATGGGCGGCGCCGCTAACGTTATCGGCCTGGCCCAGATGATCATGAGCGCCGGGCTGAACGTGCGCCTCCGTGTTCTTGTGCCGGCGGTTGAAAACGCCATCGCGGGAAATGCATTCCGGCCGGGTGACATTCTGAAGAGCCGCAAGGGGTTGAGCGTTGAAATCGGCAATACCGACGCGGAAGGCCGTCTTATCCTGGCTGACGCGCTGGCTCTTGCCGATGAAGAGAGCCCGGACGTTCTGATCTCGATGGCGACATTGACGGGGGCGGCCCGTGTTGCGCTCGGGCCGGAATTGCCGCCGTTCTACTGTGACGATGAAGACTTTGCCGCCGCCGTGAGCGCTGCAGCGGCGGAGGAGGCCGATCCGCTCTGGCGGATGCCGCTCTGGGCGCCATACAAATCCATGTTGAAGTCCACGGTTGCCGACATCAACCATATTTCCAACGGCGCCTTTGCCGGATCCATAACGGCGGCCCTGTTTCTTGACCGTTTTGTCGAAAAGGCCGGGAGTTTTGCCCATTTCGATGTGTTCGGCTGGACGCCGACGGCGCGCCCGGCTTCGCCGGAGGGCGGCGAGGCCCAGGGGATCAGGGCCTTGTTCAGGGTTCTCAGCGATCGTTTCCGGTAATTCCGCTTGCACTTCGCCCTTGTTTGTCAGGCACCCCGGTGATCTTGTGGTATCAAAAGCCTCAGAACCGGCGAACTGAACGGACCGAAAACCATGAACGATCTTGACCGCCGTCTCCATGCCTACAGGTCCGATCTGGCTGACATGCAACTGAAGGAACAGGTCGAGGCGGAGCGTTTCGTCGCCGGCAAGCCCGCTTGCATCGTCCGGGCAATTGCCGATCTGCGCCGCCATCCGGCTGCCGATGCGCCGCTGGATTCGCAAGCCTTTCGCGGTGAGCCGGTCACTGTATTCGAAACCACGCCGGAGGGCTGGAGCTGGGTTCAGCTTGGCGGCGACAGATATGTCGGCTGGATGGCCAGCGAAGCCCTGGCGCCGCCCGCCGCGGAATTGACGCACAGGGTCTGTGTGCCCCGCACCCTCGTCTTTTCAGGCCCGGACATCAAATCGCCGCTGATGGATATCCTGCCGATCGGTGCTCGTGTCTCGGTCATCTCGACCGCCAGCGACCACAATGCGGACTATGGCAGGATTGCTCCGGCCGGGGCGGTCGTCATGCAGCATCTGATGCCGGTCGATCGGCCTTTCTCCGATTATGTTGCAACAGCCGAAATGCTGACGGGTACGCCGTATCTTTGGGGCGGACGTTCGGCTTTCGGCCTTGACTGTTCCGCTCTCGTGCAGATTGCAATGGGCATGGCCGGACACATGGTTCCGCGCGATTCCGACATGCAGGAGGATGCAATCGGCACGCCGCTTGATCTGAGCGCGGGCCTGCCGGCATTGCAGCGCGGCGATCTGGTCTTCTGGAAAGGCCATGTCGGCATCATGCAGGACAGCGAGATGCTGCTTCATGCCAATGCCCATCATATGGCTGTCGCCAGCGAACCTCTGGCGGAGGCGATTGCGCGTCTCGACGCGGCCGGTTATCAGGTGACCGGCGTCCGGCGGCCTGAAAACACCGTAATTGGTTTGACGGGTCAATAACCGCGCTTGAGGTCGATCAGGTTCTGCAGCGGCAGGCCCTGTTCGAATGCCTTGATCTGCTCGGCAATCTGCAGACACAGCGCCCGCGGGCTGGAGACGGCGGCCACATGCGGCGTGATGACCAGGTTGGGTGCGTCCCAGAGCGGACTGCCGGGCGGCAGAGGTTCGGTTTCGAATACATCGAGGCTGGCGCCGGCAAGCATTCCATTTCGCAGCGCGGCGTTGATATCGGCTTCGACCTGGCTGCCGCCGCGGCCGGCATTGATCAGAACCGGGCCGCCAAGCGGGCCGTGCTTTTTCAGCTTGCCGATCAGGCCGGCATTGAGAATATGTTTCGTTTCCGGTGTCAGCGGCAGCAGAGCCACCAGAATGTCTGTCAGGCCAAGAAAGTCATCCAGACCGGCGTCACCGTGAAAGCAGTCCATGCCGTCAAGCTGCTTTTCGCGCCGGCCCCAGCCGATCGTCCGGAAACCGATCCGCCGCAACACGGACGCGGCATCCTGGCCGAGAACGCCGGTTCCCATCATGCCGACCGTGATATCCGATGCGGCCGGATGCCTGAGTTCCTTCCAGTGCCGGTCCGCCTGCAGCCGGGCAAAACCTGACCCCTGGCGGTGATGATGCAGAACCTGCCAGGCGACATATTCGCTCATCCGCGCCGTCAGATCCGGGTCGACGATCCGCACGATCGGCACAT
Source organism: uncultured Afifella sp. (assembly GCA_947259045.1). Lineage (GTDB taxonomy): Bacteria > Pseudomonadota > Alphaproteobacteria > Rhizobiales > Afifellaceae > CAMYKZ01. Next base: position 34,528 of record CAMYKZ010000024.1, on the reverse strand, counting down.
CGGGCAGATCTTCAAGGCCGATAATATGATCGACCCCGGCGCCGAGCGAAAAGATCACCTGAAGATTTTTCAGCTTTGCGACAAGGTCAGATCGCGGTTTCCATGTCAGCAGGTGGCTGATGCCGGCGAGATCTTCGTCACTGCCATAGACCCCGTTATCATCGGTTTGCAGGATGACATGGCCGGGCAGCATCTCGCCCAGCCGCCTCGCCCAGGACGCCGGATCCCATCCGTCGACGGCAATCAGGATCGCGCTCATTCGCTGACGGCGTCCGTTCGCACGGCAGCCAGCTCGAACGCAGCCGCCATCAGTGCTTTGGTATAGTCGGTCTGCGGGTGGTCGAATATCTGCCGGGCCGAGCCTGATTCCACAACCTTGCCGTTGCGCATGACGATGACGTTGTTGGCCAGGGCCCGTACCACCTTGAGGTCGTGGCTGATGAACAGATAAGCCAGCCCATGGGCCTTCTGGAGGTCACGCAGAAGGTCGACCACCTGGGCCTGAACGCTCATGTCAAGTGCCGAGGTCGGCTCGTCCAGCATGACGAAACGCGGTTTCAGGACCATGGCGCGGGCAATGGCGATGCGCTGGCGCTGGCCGCCGGAAAATTCGTGCGGATAGCGGAAACGCGTGTCCGGATCGATGCCGACTTCGTCAAGCGCCTGAACCACGCGTTTATCGCGCTCTTGCGGCGTGAGGCCGGGCTCATGGATTTCCAGACCTTCGGCGACAATGTCGCTGATCACCATGCGCGGCGAAAGCGAACCATAAGGATCCTGGAACACGATCTGCATCTGCGAGCGCAGTTCCCGCGTGTCCTTGAACTTCGTCCCCTGAATGTCCTTGCCGAGAAAGGCGATGCGTCCTTCCGACGAAAGCAGCCGAAGCAGGCCAAGCCCGAGTGTCGTCTTGCCGGAGCCGGATTCGCCGACGACGCCAAGCGTCTGTCCTTCGCGCACCGTTACGTCGATCCCGTCGACTGCCTTGATATGTCCGACCGTCTTGCGCAGCAGGCCGCGTTTGACCGGAAACCAGACCTTGATGTTGTCGCCTTCCATGATCACAGGCGCACTGTCGTCGGTTTCCGGCGGCTCGCCCTTCGGCTCGGCGGCCAGAAGGTGTTTGGTATAGTCATGCTGCGGATTGGTGAAAATCTGCTCGGTCCGCCCCTGCTCGACGATTTTTCCGTCCGTCATCACGCAGACCCGGTCGGCCACCTTGCGGACAATGCCAAGATCGTGGGTGATGAACAGCATTGCCATGCCGCGCCGCTCCTTGAGATTCGCCAGCAGTTCCAGGATCTGCGCCTGCACGGTCACGTCGAGCGCCGTCGTCGGTTCATCGGCAATCAGAAGCCGCGGCTCGTTGGCAAGCGCCATGGCGATCATCACCCGCTGGCGCTGTCCGCCGGACAATTGATGCGGGTAGGATTTGAGCCGCGATTCCGGCTCGCGGATGCCGACCTGGTTCATCAGTTCCAGCACGCGCACGCGCGCTTCCGCGCCACTCATGCCGCGATGGACGTCGAGAACCTCGCCGATCTGACGTTCCACCGAATGAAGCGGATTGAGTGAACTCATCGGTTCCTGGAAGATCATCGAAATTTCGTTGCCGCGCACCTTGCGCATATCGCGTTCTTCGGTGTGGAGCAGATCCTCGCTGCCGAACATGATGCTGCCGCCGGGATGATGGGCCTGCGGGTAGGGCAGGAGCTTGAGGATGGAGAGTGCGGTGACCGACTTGCCGGAACCGGATTCGCCGACAAGCGCCACGGTTTCCCGCTCGCCGATATCAAACGAGATACCGCGCAGGGCCGGGGTGACGTTACCGGCCTGACGAAACTCCAGCTCCAGATCGCGGATTGAGACGATTGGTTCACTCATCAAGCCTCACACAAAGGTCTTGCGCGGATCAAAGGCATCGCGCGTCGCCTCGCCGACAAAGATCAGCAGCGAAAGCATGATTGAAATCACCATGAAGGCTGAGAAACCGAGCCATGGCGCCTGCAGATTGGCCTTGCCCTGGCCAAGCAGTTCGCCGAGCGACGGAGAGCCCGGCGGCAGGCCGAAACCAAGGAAATCCAGCGACGTCAGGGTCGTGATCGAGCCGTTCAGAATAAACGGCATGAAGGTCAGCGTGGCGACCATCGCATTGGGCAGCATGTGGCGGAACATGATCGTGCCGTTGCGCACGCCCAGCGCCCGCGCCGCCTTGACGTATTCCAGATTGCGGGCGCGCAGAAATTCCGCCCGCACCACGCCGACAAGCGCGACCCAGGAAAACAGTAACAGAATGCCGAGCAGGATCCAGAAGCTGGGTATCAGAATGGACGCGATAATCAGCAACAGATAGAGCTGCGGCACGCTGGTCCAGATCTCGATAAAACGCTGGAAAATCAGGTCCGTCCAGCCGCCGAAATAACCCTGCACGGCTCCGGCGGCAACGCCGACGACGGATGAGAACAAAGTCAGGATCAGGCCGAACAGAACCGAAATCCGGAAACCGTAGATCACCCGGGCGGCAACGTCGCGCGCCTGATCGTCGGTACCGAGCCAGTTCCAGTTCCAGATTGTGCAATTGGGATCTTCAGCACCCAGCGGGTAGCGCTGGCAGCGGGTTTCCTTGTCCAGCGTCCATGACGGCGGCGAGGGGGCGGGAACCGGCAGTTCGTCATTGGTGGTGCCGTATGAATAGCGGATCGGCGCCCAGGCGATCCAGCCATTGGCGTTGATCTCGTCCTGGATGAACGGGTCGCGGTAACTTGTGACGGCCAGAAAGCCGCCGAATTTCTCCTCCGGATAATCGACAAGCACCGGCGCCAGCCATTCGCCCTTGTAGGAGACCAGCAATGGCTTGTCGTTGGCGATCACTTCGGCAAACAGGGTGACGAAAAACAACACAAGAAAGATCCACAGCGAACTGTAACCGCGCCGGTTGGCCTTGAAATTCTGCCAGCGGCGCTGGTTGATCGCCGAGAGCTGAAACCGGCTGCGCGTCAGCGGGTTCTGTTCGGAGAGTATCGGCGCTCCGTCTTCAACGGTGCTGTCGATGGGGGCTTTGGTATCCATCAGACCTCCCGGCTCTCAAAATCGATTCGCGGATCGACGAGGGTGTAGGTGATGTCGGAAATCAACTGGACGATCAGGCCCATCAGGCCGAAAATATAGGCGGTCGCGAAGACCACCGCATAGTCCCGTTTGACGATGCTTTCAAAACCGAGCAGGCCAAGCCCGTCGAGCGAAAAGATGTTTTCAATCAGCAAGGACCCGGCAAAAAACGCGCCGATGAACGCACCGGGAAATCCGGCGATGATCAGCAGCATGGCGTTACGGAACACGTGGCCGTAGAGCACCTGGCTTTCCGTCAGGCCCTTGGAGCGGGCGGTGACGACATATTGCTTGCGGATTTCATCAAGGAAGGAATTCTTGGTCAGAAGCGCGCTGGTGGCGAAGGCGGACAGCGCCATCGCCGTCAGCGGCAAAGCCAGATGCCAGAAATAATCGACGATCTTCCCCGGCCAGGAAAGCTGATCCCAGTTCTCCGATGTCAGGCCGCGCAGCGGAAACCAGTCGAAGAACGAACCGCCGGCAAACAGCACCACCAGCAGGATGGCGAACAGAAAGCCCGGAACGGCATACGCGACGATGATCACGCCGGAGGTCCAGACGTCGAAGGCCGATCCGTCCCTGACTGCCTTGCGGATGCCCAGAGGTATCGAAATCAGATAGGAGATCAGCGTCATCCAGACGCCGAGCGAGATCGACACCGGCAGTTTTTCCTTGATCAGGCTGATGACGGAAACATCGCGGAAAAAACTGTCGCCGAAATCGAAACGGGCATAGTTCCAGACCATCAGCCCGAAGCGTTCCAGCGGCGGTTTGTCAAAACCGAATTCCTTTTCCAGGTTCTTGATAAACTCCGGATCGAGGCCCTGGGCGCCGCGATATTTCGATGTCACGTCGGATTGTCCGCCGGCCGTCGGATCGACGCCCGTGCCGCCAAAATCACCGCCGCTGCCGCCGCCGATCCGCGACGTCGCCGATACGTCGGTGCCCTGCAGTTTGGCGATCACCTGTTCAACCGGTCCGCCCGGCGCAAACTGGATGACGGCGAACGTCACGGCCATGATGCCGAGGATGGTCGGGATCATCAGAAGCAGGCGTCGGATAATATAGGCTGCCATGGGACTTTCTGTTGCGCGCGGTTGTTCCTGATACGCGTTCTTTGATTTATGTCTTGCCGATTCGCGCGGCCTTGGCGGAATCGTACCACCAGGTGGTTTCCACCGGAAAGGCATAATCGGGTTTGATTTTAGGCCTGTCGAACATGTCCCACATGGCAATCCGGTGATGGGAGCCGAACCATTCCGGGATGACGTAGTGGCTGGCACGCAGCACCCGGTCAAGCGCCCGCAAGGCTGTGCGGTGCGCTGTCCGGTCCTTTGCCGCCAAAACCTTGTCAATCAATGCGTCAACGACCGGATCCTTGATGCCGGAAAAATTCCGGGTACCCGGCGTATCAGCCGATTCGGATGTCAAAAAACTCTTGAGCTCTTCCTGTGGTGTCGGACTCATTGAAGCGGCGCCGCCAAGAATATCGTAGTCGAATTCGTTCTGCCGCGCCTGATATTGTGCCGCATCGACCAGCCGGATCGTCGCTTCGATGCCGATCGACTTCAGCGCTGCGACAAAGGAGCCTAGCACGCGCTCGAAGGTCGGCGAACGGATCAGAAATTCCACATTGAAAGGCTGTCCCTTGCCGTCAACCAGCTTTGCACCGTTACGCGTCCAGCCGGCATCTTTCAAAAGACGAACCGCTTCGCGCAATTGTTTGCGGTCGCGGCCCGACCCATCCGATTGCGGCGGCACATACGGATCGCGGAAAACGGCGTCCGGCAGCCGATCGCGAAAAGGTTCCAGCAATTCCAGCTCTTCAGCCGGTATTTCCCCGGTCGCGACATAGTCCGATGTGCCGAAAAACGAACTTGCCCGGCTGTAGGCGTCAAAGAACAGGTTCTTGTTGACCCATTCGAAATCGAACGCCAGGCCGATTGCCTGCCGGGTCCGCGGATCGGCAAACTTTTCAAGCCGTGTGTTGAAATACCAGGCCTGGAAAGATGGCAGTCGTTCAGACGGCACCAGTTCCTTCTTCACCCGCCCGTCTTCTATCGCCGGAAAATCATATGCCGTGGCCCAGGTCTTTGAGGTGAATTCCTCGTGGAAGGTGATATCGCCTTTCTTGAAGGCTTCGAAACCTGCCGTCCTGTCGCGGAAGAACTCGACCCGGACAATATCGAAATTGTTGGTCCCGCGCATCACAGGCAGGTCCCTCGCCCAATAATCATCCACCCGCTCGTATTCAATGAACCTGCCGGCATCGAACCGGCCGACGCGGTAAGGTCCGGAGCCGAGCGGCGCCTGCATGGTGCTCTTGGCGAAATCCTTGTCGCCATAATAGGCTGACGACAGGATAGGCACGGCGGCGATCAACAGCTTGAGGCCGCCCGATTGCTCTCCGCTGAGCCGCACCAGAAGTTCATGATCGCTGACCGCTTGGGCGGAAACCATCTGCTTCAATGTCAAGCTGAAAGAGGGATGGCCGTCCTTCTTCAGCAGGTTCAGGGAAAACGCGGCGTCATGCGCCGTCAGTGGCGATGCGTCGTGGAAACGGGCGTCCTGGCGCAGAAAAAATCGCAATGCGTTGCCGTCATCGGAAATCTCGACACTTTCGGCGACCAGGCCATAAAGCGAATCCGGCTCATCGGCCGCCGCCACCATCAGCGTGTCGAAGGTCAGTTCCATGCGCGGCGGCGCATCGCCCTTGGCAACGAAACTGTTCAGCGTGTTGAATGTGCTCGGGTTCTGGTTCCAGTTCCAGTTTGGCACCTGGAAGATAAACCGGCCGCCCTTGGGCGCATCCGGGTCGACATAATCGAAATGGCTGAAACCGGCGGAATTTTTCAGATCGCCGAAAATCGACATGCCGTGCGACCGTCCGGTCGTCGCAGAAGTCTGGGCCAAGGCGCCTGCCGGCAGCAGTGGCAACGCTGCTGCGGCGCCCGCCAGCTTCCCCGCCAACTTCAACGTCGCGCGACGCGTCAGCCCGCTTTGTTCCGAAACTTTCCGGGCGCTCATTCTTTTGCCGCCACGGCCGTGGCCTTGTCGTCGTCCCACCACCAGACCGTCGGGAACGCCGGTTCGGCATAGGCCGGCAGCACGTCGGGGCGGCCGAACCTGTCCCAGCGGGCAGTCCTGTCAAAGCGGATGGTCCAGCCCGGCAGGATATATTCGTTCCACAGCAGAACCCTGTCGAGCGCCTTCGTTGCGGCAATCAGGTCTTCGCGTTCCTTGGCGAAGATGACCCGATTGATCAGCTTGTCTACGGCCGGGTTGCTAATGCCGCCATAATTGCGCGATGCCGCCAGGTCGGCTGCCTTGGAACCGAAATATTCAAGCTGTTCGTTTCCCGGCGACAGGGACTGACCCCAGCCGGTATAGATCAGATCGAAATCACGGTTGCGGATGCGCTCCTGGAACTGCGACGGGTCGACAGGCCGGGGGGACAGTTCCACACCAATTCTGGCAAGATCCTGCTTCAGCCTCAGCGCCACCCGCTCAAACGACGAGCCGCCGAGATAGAGATATTCGACCTTGACCGGGTTCCCCTTCGGGTCGATCAGTTTTCCGCCCTCCAGCCGGTAACCGGCTTCGCGAAGCATATCGACGGCGCGGCGCAGGTTCTTGCGATAATCCGTTGCCGTCTCGACTGCGGGGATATGATAGGGCTCGGAAAAAAGTGCATCGGGGACCTGGCTCCTGACCGTTTCGAGGATTTCCAGTTCCCTGCCTTCGGGAACACCGGTCGATCTGAGTTCAGAACCGAAATGATAGGAATCGATACGCTCATACTGGCCATAGAAGGTCGTTCGGTTCATTTCCGCGAAATTGAACGCCAGATTGAGTGCGCGGCGCAGAACCAGGTCCTGGAATTTCTCCCGTCTCAGATTGTAGATCCAGCCGACGCCGACGCCGCTGCCGCGTTCAGGAAACTCCTCCAGAACGACGCGCTTGTCCGCAACGGCGGGAAAATCGTAGCCGGTGGCCCAGCGTTTAGCCTGATTTTCGCTGCGGAAGTCGATCTTGTCCGCCTTGAACGCTTCGAACTCCACCGTATTGTCGCGAAAATATTCAATCTGGAATTCATCGAAATTGTGCTGTCCGATCATTACCGGCAGATCCTTGGCCCAGTAATCATCAACGCGCTCATAGAAAATCGTTCTGCCCGACGAAAATCGCTTCAGCCGGTAAGGCCCTGACCCAAGCGGCGGGTCCTGAGTGGTTTTGCTGATGTCGCGCTGTTTGCCGTTTGCGTCCTGGCCTTCCCACCAATGTTTCGGGTAAATCGAGAACTGTCCGACAATGTGCGGCAGTTCCTTGTTGTTCGGCTGGTCGAAGGTGAAGGTCACTTCGCGCTCGCCGGTGGCTTCGGCCTTTGTGACATGCTGGTAATATTTGCCCCAGAACGGATGGTTTTTCTTGAGCATCTCAAATGACCATATGACATCTTCGACGCTGATGGGCTGACCATCGTGCCAGCGCGCTTCTTCGCGCAGCTTGAATGTCGCTGACGAATAATCCGCGGGATAGCGCATCGCCTCCGCAACCAATCCGTACATTGTCGAGACTTCATCGGTTGCCGAGATCATCAGGGAATCGTAGACCAGCCCGATTCCTCCGGCGATATCGGCTTTCTGTACTGCATTGTTGAAATTGTTGAACGTGCCGGTCACCGCCTGCCGCACCTTGCCGCCCTTGGGTGCATCCGGATTGACATAGTCGAAATGTTTGAAATCCGCCGGATATTTCGGCTCACCCACCAGTGCGGTGGCGTGGTGCCAGTCGTCATGCTGGGCGAGTGCCTGCCGGGCCAGCGGGCTGAGGACAAGCGCAAAGGCGGCGAGTGAGGCGCTGGTGAGGGCAATCAGGCTGGGGCGCATCGGCAAGGACAATCTCCTCTTTCACATTTCGAAGTGCGATTGATTATCTTCTGATAATAGGCCGCAAGCGGCTCGCGATCACCCTTTTCCCGTTAATGTGACGAAAATTTAATCGGAAAAACAGCAAAAGCCGGCCTGGAATCGCTCCAGGCCGGCTTTTTCAAGGTATATATCAGCGGTTTGTTCAGGGCAGCGGCGCCGGATCCAGCGCCAATGTCCGCATATAGGCAAGGATGGCAGCCCTGTCTTTTTCTTTTCTCAGGCCGGCAAAGCTCATCTTGTTACCCGGGATGTAGCTTTTCGGCGACGCCAGGTAGGCATCGAGCTCGGCATAGTTCCAGACTGTTCCGCCTTCGCCATGGGCCTTCATCGCATCGGAATATTTGCTGGCGAAACTCTCCACGGATGCGACCGGCCGGTTGACGACATTCCACAGCGCCGGGCCGATCTTGTTCTTGCCGCTTTCTTCCGATGTGTGGCAGGCCTTGCATTTCTTGAAGACCTTTTCGCCGTCTGCCGGATCCTGGCCGGCAATCATTGCCAGAACGCCATCGGCCTCGCCGGCCGCGGGTTTGGCTGCCATGGTCGTTTCGGCGGTAGTTGTTTGTGTGCCGGTCGTTTCAGCCGCTGCCGCATCGCCCGGTTTTTCCGCATCGGCTGCAGTCATCGTGCTGCTTGCGGATGCCGGGCTCTCAGTTGCAGCCGTTTCCGTGCTGTTCTCAGCCGCGGCAGTTTCAGTTTCCGCCGCTGCTTCCGGCTTTTCCTCTGTCATCGCCGCGCTGTCGCCTGCCGCCGGCATCGCCGCCGGGGCGTTGGACAACGACCGCAGATAGAGGATCAGATCGGCCCGGTCCTTGCCTTTCGACAATCCGCCAAAGGACATCTTGGTACCATCGATATAGGATTTCGGCTTGACCAGAAATGCGTTCAGCGTTTCGTAATCCCACACCTTGCCGCCGTCTGCGAAGCCGACCATGGCTGCAGAATAATCGTACCCGTCAACCGAGGCCATCTGCCGGCCGACCACATTCCAGAGATTCGGCCCGATGCCGTTCTTGCCGCCTTCATCGGGCGTATGGCATGCCTTGCATTTCTTGAAGACGTTTTCACCGCTGCCGGCATCGGCAGACGCCATCATCATTCCGATCGGCTCTTCGGCCTCGACGGGTGCCGGCGTGCCGCCGTCAGTATTTTCAGCGCTGGCCAGTTCCGCCAGATAAACCGGCGTTTCCGGTGCATGGCTGGCAAATATCGTACCCGACACGAACGAGACGAGAAGCACGAACAAGGCTGTCCCGAGGACAGCTCCGGCAATCTTGTTAAATTCAAATGAATCCATAGAACCAAACGCTCCTGGGAATGTGGCGCAGGGTGTTCACCCGTTATATCTTTTCCGGGCGGAGACCTAACCCTTTTACCGGGACGCATCAAGCCGTATAAGCGCTTCTGCTGTGAGACTTTTTGACACCATTGCTTCAATGAGGTCGAAATCCGTTCAGCGTCGTGAAGCCGTAAAGAAGAATATAAGCCCATGAACCCGGTTGTCCTGATCCCCGCCCGCATGGCGTCGACGCGTCTGCCCGACAAGCCGCTTGCCGATATATGCGGCCTGCCGATGATCGTCCATGTCATGCAGCGCGCTTTGGACGCCGATATCGGCCCGGTTGCCGTCGCCACGGATTCCGCCGCTGTCGCCGACGCCGTCAAATCGGCCGGCGGCACCTGCATCATGACCCGCGACGATCATGCCTCCGGCTCCGATCGCATCCATGAAGCGCTCGGCCTGCTTGATCCGGGCGGCGTCTTCGACACGATTGTCAATGTCCAGGGCGATCTGCCGCAGATCGAGCCAAGGCTGATTGAAGGGGTGATGAAACCGTTTGAGACCGAGGCGGCCGATATCGCCACGCTTGCGGCTGAAATTGTTCTTGAGGAAGAAAAGACCAACCCCAATGTGGTCAAGGCGGTCGGCACGCCCGTCGCGCCAAACCGGCTCAGGGCGCTTTATTTCACCCGGGCAACGGCGCCCTCCGGCAACGGGCCGCTTTATCATCACATCGGCCTTTATGCCTTTCGCCGCCAGGCGCTGGAACGCTTTGTCTCGCTGCCGCCGGGGTGGCTTGAACAGCGCGAGCGGCTTGAGCAATTGCGCGCGCTGGAGGCCGGCATGCGTATTGATATCGAGATTGTCGACACCGTGCCCTTCGGCGTCGATTCGCCTGACGATCTTGAGCGCGCCCGGCAGATGCTGGCATCCTGAGCGCCGCCGAACAGAAACATGAATGCTGAACGCAGAGAGCTGAACGGACCATGAGCAACCCAAAGATCGTCTTTCAGGGCGAACCCGGCGCCAATTCCCACATTGCCTGCCGCGACGCCTATCCAGATTTCGACGCTGTGCCGATGGCGACGTTTGAAGATTGTTTTCAGGCGATCGAAACGGGCGACGCCGAACTTGGCATGATCCCGATGGAAAATTCCATTGCCGGCCGGGTCGCCGATATTCATCATTTGCTGCCGACGTCGGATCTGTCGATCATCGGCGAATATTTCCTGCCGATCAGCCATAATCTGCTCGGCGTGAAAGGCTCACGACTTGAGGATATCGAGGTCGTCCAGAGCCATGTCATGGCGCTCGGCGCCTGCCGCAATTATGTGCGCAAGAGCGGGTTGCGCACCGAAGTCGCCGCCGATACGGCAGGCTCCGCCCGGCAGATCGCAGAACTGGACGATCCGAAACGCGCCGCCATTGCCACGCCGCTTGCGGCCGATGTCTACGGCCTGGATATTCTCGCCGCCGACATCGCCGACGCCGGCCACAACACGACCCGCTTCATCGTCCTGTCGAAAGAAGCCAAACGGGCAGCGCCGGGCAATGGACTCGTAGTGACGTCATTCGTCTTCCGGGTGCGCAACGTGCCGGCGGCGCTCTACAAGGGCCTTGGCGGATTCGCCACCAACTCCGTCAACATGACCAAGCTGGAAAGCTATCAGCTTGGCGGCCAGTTTTTCGCCACACAGTTTTATGCCGATGTCGAAGGCCACCCGGAAGACCATAATCTTGCCCTGGCGCTGGAGGAACTGAATTTCTTCTCAGCCGAACTGCGCATTGTCGGCGTTTATCCGGCCAGCCCGTTCCGGGAAAACATCGCCGAACCGGCCGAAAACCGCGACCTCAGGCCATCGCCGGGGATTTGAGTTGCGGGCGTCGGGCCTGTCCGCCCTTGTTATGTCATAATTAACGCCATATATGTATGGTGTAATAGATGGCATTTTATGAGGCATGATCATGACAACCGGTCGCAGCAAGATCAAATCGGCAGGCGTGGCGGCGCGCCGCAAGTCTGTGACGCGGCCGGCTGCGCCGGCAGTCAAGGCTTCCTCAAGAGCCGGCCAGCTCGCCAGCGCCGACGTCATTGCCTTTGATGAAGCGGCCGAACGGCTGGGACTGACCAAGGGCCAGTTCGCCGATACGCTCGGCATCAGCCGCGATGCGCTTTACAGGCCGGCGCGGCTTGAAGGCGCGAAAAACCAGAACCGCATCCGCGAGGCGCTGGACATCGTCGATCGCATTTCCGGCTGGGCCGGCGGCGAACGGCAGGCGCTGTCCTGGTATCGTTCCTACGCCATACCCGCCTTTGGCGGCCGCACCGCCGAAGCACTCGTCAAGGATGGCAAGGCAACCCTGGTGCGGGATTATCTCGACGCGGTCGCCGTCGGCGGCTTTGCGTGAGGCTGACGGGAACATTCTATCGCGGCCACGATCCGAAATGGGCCTGGTCGCCGCTTTCCGGCGACGGCGCGGCGATCCACGGCGGGCGGTTCAACGCGAAAGGCAGGCCGGCGCTCTATCTCGGCAATGACGTGATCGGCGTCGTCAACGAAATGAACCATGGTTTCACCGGCCGCATCCTGCCGTTGACCCTGTGCGCCTATGACATTGATTGCGAACCGGTCGCCGATCTGACATCTGACGAAGGCCGGGCGGCGCATGAGACGAGATTGGATGATATGGCCTGTCCGTGGTTCCTGCTGGCTGCCGCCGGCAAAACGCCGCCAAGCCGGGCACTGGCGGAAAGGCTTGAGGCTGAGGGCCATTGCGGCGCTCTGACGCCAAGCTTTGCCGCCGGCGCAGAGCCGCACCATCACAATCTGGTTCTGTGGCGATGGGGCCCGGATTTGCCGAGCCGTGTGAACGTGCATGATCCGTCCGGCCGGTTGCCGAAAAACATGCTGTCATGGACGTAGCCTCTGTTGGCTCCCGGTCAAATGGGCAGGGCTTGATCAGGCCTGTCATGGATTACCGGACTTGTTCCGGTAATCCAGTACCGGTTCAGGTGAATCGACTCTCAAAACCCGACCGCGACCCGGTAGAGCCCGTCCACGGTCAGCGCCATGCGTTTGTAGTCCAGCGTGTCGGGCGTGTCGGTCGGCATGTGGTAGTTCGGATTGCGCAGGAACGCCGTGTCGGTGACCATCACGGCCGGCAGGCCGTGCTGCCAGAAGCCCCAATGGTCTGAGAGGTCGATGCCCGGCACGATTGCCGGCGCGTTGATGGAATGGACCGGCAGGGTGTCGCTGACCCGCATCAGTTCCCTGATCCGCCTGACCCGCGCCCGGTCGAACGACTGGCCGATCACGCCGATAAAATCGCCGCGGTCGGGATAAAACAGTTTCAGGAAAGACAGCGGGTATGTCTGCGAGCCGGGCTCGTCGGAAAAATAACCGATCATCTCCACGCTGATCATCAGCTTCAGATCGACCCCGCCTTCGGCGATATCGGCGGCGTGGACGAAGGAGCCCATATTCTCGGAGCGGAAATTCGGCGGTTCCTCCAGCGACCAGGCGACAAGGTCGAGCCGGTGTCTCAGATCCGGCCGGGCCGCGTTTACCATGCGCGCCAGATCGAGCACGGCGGCGACAGCGCTGGCATTGTCGTCGGCGCCGGGATTGTCGTCGCCGGCGACATCATAATGGCCGCCGATCACCACCCGCGGCGCGTCGTGGGGGCCGAACGAGCAGGCGATATTGTGATAATCGTCGCCGCTCACCTGAAAGGTCTGGCGTACGGGATTGCAGCCGGTCGCCCTGAATTCGGATTCGACATAATCTGCCGCCGCATTCAGCGCTGCGACATTGTGAAAAGCCCGCGCCGGTTCGCTGGCTGCGAGACGGCGCACATGGGCCTCAAGCCTGGCCGGATCGGACATTACCGCAGCCCGGCCTGCCGCCACCGTTTCGCCGGAGGCAAACAGCAGCGGATTTTTCAGAAACCAGTAAAGCCCGGCGTAACCGAGCAGGCAAAACAGTCCGAGGGCAATCAGGAACGCCGTCATGCGGGATATCCGGCGGGATCTCTGGCGGGATCTCCGGGAAGCCAGGGTCTTTTCAGCCATCGCCAGTCAGTCTCCGTCCGGATCGGCTCAATCATCATCGTCGTAGGTGATGCTGGCAACCAGCGCCTTCGCCGCCGCAAGCTCGCTCGCTGCGTCGAAATAGATCGCAATCTGCACATGGCTGTCGGGGGCAACCACATGGCCGTAATAGGCATAGACCTGGTTGCTGCCGCTTTCCTCCTCAAGCCGGTAGGCGTGGCGAAACAGCCCGTCGGATGTCTCAGAGATTATATCGTGGGCGTGCGGCGAAACTTCCGATTCGATCCCTTTGGCCCGCTGATCGATGGTTTCGCGCCCTTCGTTGCGCCAGATATTCAGCCAGGCAGTAAAGCCCGGCCGCCAGAGCACCATGGAGCCGTCCTCGATCCGCCGGTTGACCGGCTGGTCCACATCAAGCGCCCAGGTCGGTGTCAGCTGGTGGTATCCTTCAATAACCGGATAGTCGGGGTGCAATGGCATTGGTTTACTCTCGAATGCATGGGTTTGGCTGCCGGCCATGACGATCATGCCCGGGCCGATGAAGCAAACCTCCGTTCAATCTTTGCCACCGGATGCGGGCCGACACTTACCTGAGGCTCGTCAGATTGACGATCAGCACGTCATTCTTCTGGCGGATCTCGGTAGCGATCTTGTGCGCCAGGTCCTGATCGGCTTCCGGGCATTGCAAAGCGGCGTCGACGGCCCGGTGCTGGCCCTCCAGCAGCGCCTTGATCACAGCGTCTTCGATCAGCTTGTCGATTCTTGCCGATTGGCCGGCATCGAGATTGCCACCAAGCAATTCGTTGATACCGCGTGTGGCTTCATGGGCGATCTTCCGCAATCTGTCTGGCATCATCGGCTCCCTGTGCGCCCCTCGGGCTTCCATCATCCCATAATCATGCCGGCGCCGATAGGCCGAAACCGCGAGGCGGCTCAGTCCGCTTCTGCGTAGGCGGAAATGATCCGGTTGGCGATGGCCATGCGCGGTGGCGTGATCAGCCCGTCGGGATGGTTGCCTGCCAGCATCAGTCGGACCTCATCGCGCGAAAACCAGCGGCAATCCTCCAACTCGTCTTCGTCGGGTGCGATCTCGGTGGAAACGGCTTCCGCATGGCAGCCGATCATTAGCGAGGAGGGGAACGGCCAGGGTTGGCTGGAATGATAAGCGACCCGGCCGATCATGATGCCTGCTTCTTCCTGCACTTCGCGGCGCACCGCGTCCTCGATCGTCTCACCCTGCTCGATGAACCCGGCAAGACAGGAATACATGCCGGGCAGAAAATGCGGCGAGCGCCCGAGAACGCAATTGTCGCCGTCGATCGCCAGCATGATCGAAACCGGATCGACACGCGGAAAATGCTCCTTTTCGCAGGCCGGGCAATGGCGTTTGATACCGCCGCCCACCATCCGGCTTTCAGCGCCGCAGCGGGCGCAGAAACGATGATTGGCGTGCCAGTGCAAAAGCGAGCGGGCCTGGGCGATGGCGCCGAGATGGTTGGGGGCAACCAGTCCCTGCACGGCGAGCGCGCGCAGATCGACCGCCCTGATCGGGTCGTCGTCCTGCTGGTCTTCTTCGCGGATGGCGGCCTGCGCCGCCAGTCTTGGCTCGCCGCCCTCGAAGCCGAGCAGGATCAGGCTGGCCTCGTTCGCTTCGCGTCCGCGCGCGGCGGATTGCGTGAACAGCGGCGACTGGGTTCCTCCATCATCGGCCAGCAATGGCCGGTCGCCGGAAAACAGATAGATCCGCGCCGCCGGGTTCGCCAGCGCCGCATCAAGGCAATTGTCCGGCCGCTGCTCGCTTTGCCGGTCGATATTGTTGCCGGAAAAACCATTGTCGTGACTGGCTTCGCGGTAGATGCGATTGTCGAAAAAGGACATGAGGAATACCGGTTTTGCTGGAGGACAGAACAGACCGCGGAACCGGCCATGCCCGGATATTTATAGCGGATCGGCGGTCGGAGTATAGCGGGAGATTGGCAGGCGCCCATTGCGGGCACCGCGCAGAGCCGCTGAATTACCGGTTTTCGTGATCCATCAGAAAGCCCGACAGTGCCGAGATCAGGCGTTCTGCGTCGGCCTCGCCATAAGGCACTGCCTGAGCCACGCCCCAGACCGGGTTCGGCCAGGCCGCATCGTCTTTCCGCCGGGCGATCACATGCACATGCAACTGCGGCACCTGGTTGCCGAGGCTCGCCACATTCAGTTTGTCGCACGGACCGAGCGCTTTCAGCGCGTCGCAGGCCATGCCGATTTCCGCCATCAGCACCATCCGGTCGTCAGGCGCCGGATCGATGATATCGACAAGCCCCGGCTGGCGCGGCACCAGCAGCAGCCACGGATAGGTGCTGTCATTGACCAGCCGAACCGCCGAGAGCGGCAGATCGCAGACCGGCAGGCTGTCGGCGGCAAGCTGCGGGTGAAGTTCAAATCCGTTCATCGTTCATCTCTGCTCGGTTTCCTGTCTGCCGGCTGCTTTTTGTTGGCAGTTTCGGTTGACTGGCGGCCACTGCCGCCTAATGTGCCGCGGCTGGCGCACACCGATATTCGCCGCACCGCATCATAGGACGATAATCCGTTTGCTTGACAGGAAAATACCATGACAGACATTGCCGCATTGCAGAATGTAATCGACGCCGCTTTCGAGGCACGCGACGATATCGACGTTTCGACCGGCGGCGAAGTTCGCGATGCCGTGGAAGAAGCGCTGACGCTGCTGGATAACGGCAAGGCGCGCGTGGCTGAAAGGAGCGGCGGCGGATGGCAGGTCAATCAATGGCTGAAAAAAGCGGTGCTGCTGTCGTTCCGCCTCAACGCCATGCAGGTGATCGGCGGCGGCCCGGGCGACGCGGCCTGGTGGGACAAGGTGCCGTCGAAGTTTGCCGGCTGGTCGGCGGATGATTTCGGCAAGGCCGGATTTCGCGCCGTGCCCAATTGCATCGTCCGCCACTCCGCCTATGTCGCGCCCGGCGTGGTGCTGATGCCCTCGTTCGTCAATCTCGGCGCTTATGTCGATTCCGGCACCATGGTCGATACCTGGGCGACAATCGGTTCGTGCGCCCAGATCGGCAAGAACTGCCATATTTCCGGCGGCGCCGGAATTGGCGGTGTGCTGGAGCCGCTGCAGGCGGGCCCGGTGATCATTGAGGATAATTGTTTTATCGGCGCCCGGGCCGAGGTTGCCGAGGGGGTCGTCGTCGGCGAAGGATCGGTTCTGTCGATGGGCGTCTATCTCGGCGCCTCGACAAAGATCGTCGACCGGGCCACCGGCGAGGTTCACATGGGCCGGGTGCCGCCCTATTCGGTTGTCGTCTCCGGCACGATGCCCGGAAAACCCTTCCCTAACAATGAGCCGGGTCCGAACCTATATTGTGCGGTGATCGTCAAGACCGTGGACGAGCGGACACGGTCGAAAACGTCGATCAACGAGCTTTTACGGGATTAGGGAAGATTGAGCACATCGCAGCCGCAAAATCCGATGCCGCCCAATAGCGCGCAATTGCTGTGGGTCTTTACCGGCGTCAACGGCCGTATCGGCCGTGAGGTCTACTGGCTGGCGTGGATCGTCGTGCATGCGGTATCGGTTGCGATTCTGTCTGCCACCGTTGTCGTGTCCGTCGATCCGCAGACCAGCGCCGTACAGATCGATCCGACGACGGGAATGATGCCCCTGATCGCCGTTATTTCCGTGCCGTTCCAGATTGTCATCGGCGTGAAACGGCTGCACGACCTGAATGCGTCGGGTTTCTTTGCCATCGCGATCTTTTTCCCGATGCTCAATATTCTTGTCACGATCCTGCTGGGCATCATGCCCGGAAAGCCGGGCCCGAACCGGTTCGGCGACCGGGCTGATGTGATCCCGGTTGTTCCACCTGCCGGGTCGTGATCCAGACGCACTATTTGAGGCAAATCTGCGGTAAATTGTCGGTCGCGTCTTAAACATACGTTTAATCGTTAGTGTTATGTTCACCTTGGATTTAGCGATCCAGGGGATAGGCGGTGGACCTCCCAAGTGCGCTGTCCGGCATTGCCGGGCAGCGTTCTTTTTTGGCCGTTTTTCCGAGACTTCGGCGTTCTGCCGGGCCGTTGTAGCCCGATTGCAAAGGGTCCAGCGCCAATGACAATGCTGGCGAACAGCGCCATCGTCGCTGGTCCAATGGCTCTAATGATATCCAAGAACAGCGCGCACTGCGGTATGTTCCATTGACCGCGCCGCAATCGGCAGTCTATTGCCGTTGCCATGACTGATCCGGTGCACAATATCGATCCTGTCGCACTTCTGTCCGATCTGATCCGGGCGGAAACCGTGACGCCGCATGCCGGCCCGGCGCTTGATGTCGTGCAGCAGCACCTGCAGCCGTCCGGGTTCGAAATAAACCGCCCGGTCTTTTCCGATGCCGGGACGCCGGATGTGGAAAACCTGTTCGCGGCGGTGGGCGCCGGTGAAAAACACCTGACCTTTGCCGGCCATGTTGATGTCGTGCCGGCCGGCGATCCGGCCGGCTGGTCTCATCCGCCGTTCTCCGCAGCAATTGAGAACAGCGAACTCTATGGCCGCGGGGCTGTCGACATGAAGGGCGGAGTGGCAGCCATGATGGCGGCCGCATTGCGGTTTGTCGGCCGCCGCGGGATTAACTTCGGCGGCCGGATTTCGTTTCTGATTACCGGCGACGAGGAGGGCCCGGCGATTAACGGCACCGCCAAGCTGCTGTCATGGGCGAAGGGGCGCGGCGAAACCTTTTCCGCCGCCATTGTCGGCGAGCCGACCAGCGCTGAACGCATCGGCGATCAGATCAAGATCGGCCGCCGCGGTTCGCTGTCGATGATCCTGACGGTTGCCGGCAAGCAGGGCCACGCCGCCTATCCGCACATGACCGACAATCCGGTGCGCGGCCTGACGTCGCTGCTCGATGCATTGCTTTCGCAACCTCTGGACGGCGGCAGCGACCATTTTGAACCATCGACATTCGAGCCGGTCAGCGTCGATGTCGGCAATCCGGCCTGGAACGTCATTCCGGGACAGGCCACGGCCCGCTTCAACAGCCGTTATAACGATCTGTGGAGCCGCGAAAGCCTGTTGGCGGAAGTGGAAAGCCGGCTGCAGCGGGCAGCCGGCGAGCGCCGCCACCGGCCGGGCAGCGCCGGGCCGATCGACTGGCGTCTCGACCCGCAGCCGTCGCCCTCCGATGTCTTCCTCACCCGCGACGATGCGCTGATCGATCTGGTGTCTGCGGCCATCGTCCGGGTTACCGGCGAAACGCCGGTGCTTTCCACCGGCGGCGGGACGTCGGATGCCCGTTTCATCAAGGATTATTGCCCGGTCGTCGAATTCGGCCTGGTCGGCGCGACCATGCATCAGGTCGACGAGCGCGTTGCGATTTCCGATGTCGAAACGGCGGCACGTATTTACGAATCGCTGCTTGATGCCTATTTCCCTTGCTGATGTTCACACCCGACGAAATCCGCAACAATCTCACCGGCGCCTTTCAGGTCATGAAGGGCGATCCCGATGGGATGAACGACCTGGACACAAGTGTGGAAGGCTTCTGGCGATCCTTCGGCGCACTTATCCTGATTGTTCCGGTCATTGTGCTGAGCTTGCTTGCCGACAAACAGCTTGAAGTCGACGTCAAGGAACTTGCGGGCAGTTTCCTGCCGGTCCCGGTTCTGGTCTTTCTCATCCTGATCGATTGGATCCTGTTTCCGGCATTGATGGCTCTGGCCTCCCGGCCGCTTGGCCTGGCCAATCAATATGTCCCGTTCATTGTCGCGCGCAACTGGGCTTCCGTTCTGGCCAGCGCGCTGAGTATCCCACCGCTGCTGCTTTACCTGGCCGGCGTGCTGCCGGTCATGCTGCTGATCCTGTTCAGCTACGCTGTTCTGATGCTGATCGGGTTCTTTTCCTACCGGATTGCCAGAACGGCATTGATGGTTTCGCCCGGGCTTGCGGTTGGCGTTGCCGCCGCGGAGATCGGGCTGAGCATTCTGCTTCGCGACGTTGCGCGCGTCTTGCTTGGATAAGGGCCGAACCGGGTATCAGTAGTCTACCCGGATCAGGTAAAGCCCTTCCGCCGGCGCGACGGGTCCGCAGCTTTTGCGGTCCTTCGCCTCCAGCGCCGCCTGCAGATCGTCGGCCGTCCATTTGCCTTCGCCGACCAGTTTGAGCGATCCGGCGAACGAACGCACCTGATGATGCAGGAACGAGCGGGCGGAAACCGACAGCGTGATCTCGTTGCCGGCCCTTTCCACCGATAGGAATTCCACCGTCTTGACCGGATTTTTCGCCTGGCAGGCGATGGCGCGGAATGTTGTCAGGTCATGTGTCCCGGTGAGACGCTGGCCGGCGGCATGCATGGCCGGTGCATCGAGCGGCCAGCTGACCCGCCAGGCGCGCTGCAGATCAACCGTCAGCGGCGCGCGGCGATTGATGATGCGGTAGCGGTAGTGGCGCATCTTGCCGGAAAATCTGGCATCGAAATCCGCGTCAACACATTCGGCATCAAGCACGGCAACCGGCACGTCGCGCAGATGGGCGTTGATCGCATTGCAGATCTTGCCGCACTGCCAGTCTTTCTGCAGATCCAGATGCGCCACCTGGCCAAGGGCATGGACGCCGGCGTCGGTTCGCCCGGCCCCGCGCAGGGTAATCGTCTCGCCGCTGAAGGCGGTGATCGCCTCTTCCAGCGCCTGCTGGACGGAAAAGCCGTTCTCCTGGCGCTGCCAGCCGACAAATGGGCCGCCGTCATATTCAATGGTGAGCTTGTAGCGCGGCATGGCGTCAGGTCAGGGTTTCAGGCGGCGATTGCAGGCCGCGCAAAAAGGCGGTGCCGTCGACCGCCTGGCGGCCGGCGCGCTGAACCTCTGTGAGGCGCACGGCCCCGGTGCCGCAGGCAATCGTCAGATCGTCGCCGACAATCTTGCCTGCGATTTGGCCGGGTGCGCCCGAACCGTCTGCCAGCGTGCTGCGCAGCGCCTTGATGCGTTCCCGCTTGCCGCCAATGTCGGCTTCGCACCAGGCGCCCGGGAACGGCGACAGGCCGCGGATCATGTTGTGAACCTCATCTGCCGGTCTGCTCCAGTCGATCCGTGTTTCGCCCTTGTCGATCTTGTCGGCATAGGTCACGCCGTCGGCCGGCTGGGGCGCACAGTTCAACCCGCCGCGCTCCAGCGCCGCCAGCGCCCGCACCATCAGGTCGGCGCCGAGCATCGACAGACGGTCGTGCAATATGCCGGCGGTCTCGTCGGTGCCGATAGCCACACTTTCCGACAGGCACACAGGACCGGTGTCGAGCCCGGCCTCCATCTGCATGACATTGACGCCGGTTTCACTGTCTCCGGCCATGATGGCGCGCTGGATCGGCGCCGCGCCGCGCCAGCGCGGCAGCAGCGAGGCATGCAGGTTGAGGCAGCCGAGCCGCGGCGCGGCCAGAATGGCCGGCGGCAGAAGCAGGCCATAGGCGACAACGACCGCGACATCGGCGTCGTGGCCGGAAAACACCTCGATCGCTGCATCGGTTTTCAGGCTGGTCGGATTGTGAACCGGAATATTGAAGGTTTCGGCGCTGGCGTGCACCGGGCTCGGGCGCAGTTCAAGGCCGCGCCGGCCGGCCGGGCGCGGCGGCTGGCTATAGGCGGCCACAACCTCGTGGCCCTGGCCGATGATCTCGCTCAGGACCGGAACCGAAAAGTCCGGTGTTCCCATGAAAATGACGCGCAGGCTCATGAGCGGTTCAGCCGGTCTTGCGGCGGTCCTTTTCAGCGTTGCGCGCAACCTTGGTGAATTTGCGCACGACAAGGTCGCGTTTCAGCTTCGACAGATAATCAATGAACAGCACGCCGTTCAGGTGATCCACTTCGTGCTGGATGCAGGTCGCCAGAATGCCCTCAGCCTGAAGTTCTTGCTGTTTGCCGTCATAGTCCACATAGCGGACATGGACGCTTGCCGGGCGTTCAACCTCGGCAAAATAGTCCGGGAT
This sequence comes from uncultured Afifella sp., assembly GCA_947259045.1. Lineage (GTDB taxonomy): Bacteria > Pseudomonadota > Alphaproteobacteria > Rhizobiales > Afifellaceae > CAMYKZ01. Next base: position 13,183 of record CAMYKZ010000024.1, on the reverse strand, counting down.
CGACAGGCAGCCTTCTTCATAGATGGAGCGATCATCGCTCAATGACAGAATTTCCGGATTGATCAGGAAGATCGGGTTTTTGCCGGGCTCGTCGCCGGCTTCGCTGCCATCGCCACCTTCGTCTCCTTCTTCTTCTTCGCGCGAACAGGTGTCGATCGTGATGATCCGCTTGGGCACGCCGACCTGGATCGCCGCCAGCCCGATGCCGGGCGCGTCGTACATGGTCTCCAGCATATCGTCGAGTAACCGCCGGACATCGTCGTCCACAGTTTCGATTTCGCTGCTGGTCTGCCGCAGAACCGGGTCCGGCAGCTTTATGATGTCGCGTATCGTCATGGCAGGCGACATAGGCGTTCGGCGGCAAAGCGTCAATGTGGCAACCGCCGTTCCGCCCGGTTTTGCCGGATGGGATTGTGCCGCTATTGTGGGCGCGAATCGGTTAGGTTGTCGCCATGCAGGAAACATTGATCACCATCGGAGACCGCGACATTACGCTCGCCCAGGGTCTGATTGCCCTGGCCGTAGTGTTGTTTCTGCTTGGTTTCATGATGCTGATCGGCGCCTGGCGCGCGCGTGCGAACCGGATCGGATCGGAAAAAGCCGCAGCGGACCGGGCGCGCGATCTGGAAACCCAGGTCGGCGCATTGCTGCAGTCCCAGTCGGAGATGACGGGCCGGATGCAGACGATGGCGGAGATCTTCGGTTCCCGCCAGTCGGAACTCAACACAAGCCTGTCGGAGCGCCTCGACGGGATCGGACACCGCCTCAACCAGTCGGTGGGGACGGCGACAAAACAAACCCAGGATCATCTCAAGCAATTGCACGAGCGGCTTGCCGTGATCGACGCGGCGCAGAAGAATATCGACAACCTGGCGGGCCAGGTGACGACCCTGTCGAATATTCTCGGCAACAATCAGTCCAGGGGCGCCTTCGGCCAGGGCCGGATGGAGACGATTGTCGCCGACGGCCTGCCGAAGGGCAGCTATTCGTTTCAGCCGACCCTGTCGAACAATTCGCGGCCCGATTGCCTGATCAATATGCCAAACGATGCGCCGCCGCTGGTGATCGACGCGAAGTTTCCGCTGGGAGCGTTCAATGCGCTGAAGGAAGCTGAAAATCCCGACGCCCGCAAGGCGGTTCTGCAGCGTTTCCGTGGCGATGTGATCAAGCACATCAAGGATATCAGGGAGCGTTATCTGATTGCCGGCGAAACCCAGGATACGGCATTCATGTTCGTGCCGTCGGAATCCGTCTTTGCCGAAATCAACGAACAGTTCGAAGACGTCGTCGCCAGGGCTCACAAGGCCCGCATCGTCATCGTCTCTCCCTCGCTGATGATGCTGTCGATCCAGGTGATTCAGGCGATTCTGCGCGATGCCCGGTTGCGTGAACAAGCGCATGTTATCCAGTCGGAAGTGGTCAACCTGCTTGACGATATGAGCCGTCTCGGCGAACGCGTCGACAAGTTGAAGGCGCAGTTTTCCCGCGCTCAGGCGACGGTCAACGAAATCAGCGTTTCATCTGAGAAGGTGAACCGCCGCGGCAGGCGTATCGAGGGTCTCGGCTTTGGCGAAGACAATGCCGGATCCGATGCCGACAAATCCGTAGCAAAAGCAACGCCGCCGCGGCTTGTCGTCTCCGATTGAAAGCAAAAACACAGTTTATATCGAGAAAGCGAAACATAAACGGCATCTTATCTTTAATAAGAAATTAAATTTCAGCCGTGCATTCTATCCAAATTATCGGTAAACCGCCGGTTTTATTGAATTCAACCTTGCTGCCTTAACCAGTATATCGCGAAATCATTGCAATTCCGGGCTTTTTGCTCGATAAATTGACGACGCCGATATGTATTTGAATTGATTTCAAATAGAAACCAGAGCTTAACCAAGGCATGTCTAGAATGACCTGACGACGGGTAAGGTGTAGAACGATGGCAGACAACACAACAGCCAATTTGAAGGCCTTGGCGCAAGCCTCCAGCACCCAGGCGCAGACGCTTGATGAAAAGATCGCCAAGGCAAAGGCGAAAGCCCGGCTGGAACGTGAAATCGGCCCGAAGGCGTCTATATTCAAGGCGTCACTCAAACTGTTTGCCCATGTGTTCATCATCACCGCGGCCCTGCTGACCACGGACTGGATCTTCAACAATGGTCTGCAGACACAGCTGCTCTATCGCGGCGCCGCACCGAACAAGTTCGTTAGCGTCATGAAAAACAAGGCCTATCATATCAACTCCTTCGTGAAGTCGAATTTCTCGTTCTGATTTTCCGGTCCGTTTGTTGCCCGGGCGGTTCAGCAGAACCGCCTTTTTGTTTTCTGCAGCCATCTTGTGAAACCGCGGCAGGTCTGGCATGCCAGACCGGATCGGACATTAGGTTGCGAGGTCCGGATGGCAATCCCAGGTGCATCGGCAATGGATGAAAAGCGGATATTGGTTATCGACGTCGGCGGTAATAATGTGAAGTTTATCGGCAGCGGCGACGCCAAGCGGCGCAAATTTCCTTCCGGGCCGGATTTCACGCCGCATGATCTGGTCGATGGTATCGGCCAGCGGGCCGAGGGCGAGGTTTATGATTGCATCTCCGTTGGCGTGCCCGGTGTTGTCGGCGGCGACCGCATCGTCGTTGCGCCGGTCAATCTCGGGCAGGGCTGGACAGGCTTCGATTTTGCCGCCGCGTTCGACCGCCCGGTAAAACTGGTCAACGATGCCGTCATGCAGGCGCTGGGATCGTATGATGGCGGCGCGATGCTGTTTCTCGGTCTGGGCACCGGTCTGGGCGCCTCCCTGGTGCGCGATGGCATGGCGGCGCCGCTGGAAGTGGCTCATCTGCCCTACAGGGACGGCAAGACGTTTGAGGATATTGTCGGCCGCCGCGGCATGAAAGCGCTCGGCGAAAAAGCCTGGGAGGCCGCAGTCCACGATGTCGTCGAGCGGTTGCGCAAGGCGATGGTCGCCGATTATGTCGTGCTTGGCGGCGGCAATGCCGGCAAGCTGAAAAAATTGCCGGCGCATACGACGCTGGGCAACAACAACAATGCGCTGATCGGCGGGTTCAGGCTGTGGGACTAGCTGCAGACGATTTCGGTGCCGGACCTTGGAATTTATCCTCCGGCCGGCCTGTCGTCTTGAACCACGAGCTCAGCCGCCCGCCAGCGCCTGTTCCAGATCGGCAATCAGATCGTCGGGATCTTCAATCCCCACTGATAATCTGAGCAGATCATCGGGGACCGGCGATGCCGGCCCCTCAATGCTCGCCCGGTGTTCGACCAGGCTTTCCACGCTGCCGAGCGACGTCGCCCGTATCCATACCTGCACCCGCGCCGCCACGGCGATCGCAGCGGCTGCACCGCCCCCGCCAGTGTCTCTGACGCGGACCGACAGCATGCCGCCGAACCCGCTTTGCATCTGCCGCGCGGCGACGGCGTGTCCGGCATGGCCCGGCAGTCCCGGATAGAGCACTTCGGCGATCGATGGATGGTCCGCCAGCCGTTCTGCAATCATCAGTGCTGAGCGACATGACCGCTCGACCCTGAGAAACAATGTCCGCATGCCGCGCACAAGTTGGGCGATTTCAAGGGGCCCGGGAATACCGCCGATCTGTGTACGCACGGCCTCGATCCGCTGCCAGAAATCATCGTCGGCAGCACTTATCAGGGCGCCGGCGACGACGTCGGAATGGCCGTTCAGATATTTTGTCGCCGAATGCATGACGATATCGGCGCCCAGCGTCAGCGGCCGCGTCAGCACAGGGGTGGCGACGGTGGAATCCACCGCCAGCCGCGCTCCGGCATCGTGGGCAATGTCTGCCGCAGCGGCGATGTCGGTGATCGTCCACAGCGGATTGGCCGGCGTTTCGACCCAGACAAGTTTTGTCCTGCCCGGTTTGACAGCGGCCGCCAGCGCGGCCATGTCGCTCATGTCGACGAAATCGACCTGCAGGCCCCAACCGGCCGCCATGCCGCCGAGCCAGTTGCGCAGCGACCAGTACATGACCTTGGGCACCACCACATGGTCGCCCGGCGACAATGCCTGGAACACCGCCGTTGCTGCGGCCATGCCGGAGGCAAACACCATGGCATCCGCACCGGCCTCAAGCGCCGCCAGCAAATCCTCAGCCTGGCGGAACGTCCGGTTGTCGGCCCGCCCGTAGACATATCCGGCGCGGTACTGGTTGTCGGCGTCGCGCTCATAGGTGGTGGCGACATGAATCGGCGGGACGACCGCCCGGGTCTCAGGGTCGATCCGGCCCAAGGCCTGGGCGGCGAGGGTTTGCGGCGAACCGGCGGTATCGTTTGTCCGCCGGTCTGATGGATCGCTGTCGTCAGTCATGCTGCAGCCTCGATGTTCGCGACATTCAGCCCCGGACCCCCCGTTTGTGGCCTGGGCTCAACCGTCTTAGCGCAGCATCGGCCTAATGGGTATCGGCTATCGCAGGAGAATGACGATCGGCAGGGCGACGACAGCTCCGAGCAGGCATTTGAGCCAGAAGAACGCCGTCTTCCAGCGCACGGCTCGTGCCATCCTCGCAGCCGCTTGCGGGTCGCGCTGATTGATGCTGACCTGCGGCCGGGCGAAGGATTCGCGCATCCGGTTCAGCTGGCCTGCGAATTCCAGCGCGCTGTCGACGTTTTTGCCGGCTTCCGACAATTGCAGATAGAGCAGGATGTCAGCGTTCTTGTAAGTCGGCTGCATCGGCTTGCCGTGGGCTTCCAGGACGGCGTGCCGTTGATTGGAAAAGGCACAGGCATAAAAGACCTGGTGTTTGAAAAACCCTGCCCGAAGGGACTGGCGGTCGATCGAAAACGGTCCGACATCGTCCCAGCGCCAAGATATTGTGCTCCAGAACCGCACCTGGCTGATGCCATTGCGGTCAAGCGTGATCGTCTGCAGGCCGCGCAGATGGCTGGCCGCCATCACCAACGCCACAGCCACAAACAGCATGAACGGCAGCATTTCAGCCGTCGACCAGCTCAGAGCCGCTCCAAGTACCATCGCACCGAGAAACAGCAGCATTTTCGTCTTTGCCGGCTTGACGGTCTGTAAAGGTTCGATTTGGGCCTGCAACATGATGTACCACCTGAAAATCGGAGTTGATGGCGATGTTTACGCGGCCCGGGTTTGAAACCGGTAAACCGGAAGATGAAGATTTGATCGAATCCGCGCCTTGCTGCGTCGGCAGCAGGCGGATATAGTCATATTCAAGAACTGTAATATGAGGAGAGGGAAACCATGCTTTTCAGGCGGTTGATGTCAGTATTCACACTTCTCGTCATCTGTGGAACCGCTCAGGCGGCAGACAGATTGCCGGCCGCGGAACTCTCAGACAGCGGCCTGCATGTTCAGCCCTGGTTCCTCGACAGTTTCCTCGACATCGGCGAAGACCTTGCAGAGGCCGGCGCTGAGGGCAAGAAGCTGATCGTCTTCATCGAACAGGCCGGCTGCCCCTATTGCCGCGAACTGCATGAAGTCAATCTGCGCGATCCGGAAATCGTATCCTATCTGAACGCCCATTTTGTTTCCGTCCAGCTTGATCTGCGCGGCTCGCGCGAGGCGACGGATTTCGACGGCGAGGCGATGGAAGAGCGCGATCTGGCAAAAAAATGGGGCACGATCTATACGCCGACCCTGGTTTTCTTTTCACCCGACAAGGCCGGCGACGGCAGTCAGAGCGGCCGCGACCTGGCGGTTACCATCATGCCGGGTTATTTCAAGCCGTTCCATTTCCGCACCATGCTGGAATATGTCGCCGAGAACCATTACGCGGCGGGCAAACATTTCCAGACCTACGTCGATGAGCGCGCGGCAGCGCTTCGGGCGAAAGGCGAGAAGGTCGATATCTGGTAGGCGGTTACGCCGAAAAATATTAAGGCAGCTTTTCCGTCGTCAAACGAATTTATCTGTTTCGTGATACATATTCGACCGTCCAAGGCGATTCGATTGATTAACCATGCTGTTATTTGCAGTCGTCGGCGATCATCTCTTCTGTTGCGTTGAACGACGTTCATGTGATATATGAACATTGTTCAAATTAATTGACACGGTGGAAATGTGATGTTGAAGCGGCAAAAGGAAATTCTGCACAAACAGACACGCTGGAGTGCACCAGCTCCATCAGCGCCGGCCCGCTGAGCCATGGAAGTGTCACTTGTGATCATCGCCCTGGTGCTTGTTTTTGGACCCTGGGTCTTGATCTTTGTCCTGTTCGCCAAGGTCGGTTCGGTGCGGGCCGAACTGGAACGGCTGCAGGGACGGATCCTGGCCCGGCCAGTTGACACAGAGGTTCAACCCGATACCGCGGCAAACGCGTTTTCTGCGCAAACCGAAACGGTGCCGTCGGATGAATTGGGTCCGGTGGACGATGATACGGATTTTGACGCAAGCGACATGGCCGACATGGCCGGCGAGGACGCTGCGCCCGGGCAACGGGCAACAGATCCCGATACTCAGACTGAACCAGTTCCGCCATCCGCGATACCGCCTTCCGCCATTCCCGCCGGTGATCGGACTTCGCCGGCCGGTGTCTCCGTTCCCAGTATTTCCTCATCCCGCCAATCGTCGCCTGAACTCCGCCCGCACCCAGCCCGAACGGCGGAGGCGCTGGAGCGCTCGCTTGCGTCCCGCTGGCTGGTCTGGCTCGGCGCCATCGCGATTTCGCTCGCCGGTATTTTCCTGACGGCCTATGCCATCGAACAGGGCCTGCTTGGCCCGGCGGTACGCACCTTCCTTGGCGTGCTGCTCGGGATTTCGCTCGCCATCGGCGGTGAGTGGTTGCGCCGGCGGCCGTTCCAGCGGGCGATTGCGACCATCAGCCCGGATTATGTTCCCCCCGCGCTCAGCGCCGCCGGAGTTTTTGTCACCTATGCCAGCCTCTATGTCGGGTATGCCTTCTACGACCTCTATCCGCCGCTCGTGGCTTTCGCGTTGCTGACGATTGCCGGTGTCGGCGGCGTCCTGCTGTCGCTGCTGCAGGGCTGGTTCGTTGCGCTTCTCGGCCTGCTTGGCAGTTTCCTGACACCGGCGCTGATCCCATCCGAAGCGCCTTCGGCTCTGGCATTGTTCAGCTATCTTCTGGCGATTCTGGCGGCGACATGCGCAGTCGTACGTTATCGGCAATGGTGGCCGCTCGGTTATGTTGCGCTGTCGCTCGCCGCGCTGTGGAGCGTGATCTGGTTCGCCACGTCATTCACCGACGGCGACGCGCTGATCGTCGGAGGTTACGCCCTGGCGGTCGGCGCCTTGTTTCAGGCCGTCCGCCGCCGTTTGCCCTGGATGCCAGAACCGGACACGGCCAGAAACGATATCAGAAACGATATCAGCAACGATACCAGAAACGATAACAGCGGTGATGCGCCTGCGTTCTACATGCCCGATTTCAACACGGCGGACATGCTGGCATGGGCTGGTCTTGTCGCGAGTGGCCTGATGCTGTTCGCGCTGGTGCGCGTCGATCTTTATAGCGACATGGCGCTGGTGATCATGGGTGTCTTTGCCGCCGCAACCCTGTGGCTTGGCCGCCGCGAAGACTATTTCGACCTCGGTTTCGCTTATGCCGCCGCTCTGGTCTGCCTGCTGTTCGGCACCTGGCATCTGCCCCATCTGACGGATCTGCAGGGTATCGCCCAGGTCGCCCAGCCGGGTCTGAAAATTGCCCAGCCGGTGATCGTGCCGGAACTGATCGCCTTCACGCGCGCCATGGTCCTGTTCGGTGCGCTGTTCGCCGCCGGCGGCTTTTTCGCTTTGTGGCGCGGCGGGCGGGCAACGGTTTTTGCCGGCGTCTCAGCCATCACGCCGGTCGTGCTCCTGACCATCGCCTATTGGCGCTATCTGGAATTTCAGCAGGATGTGGGTTGGGCCGGGGTCGCAGTGGCGCTCGCGGTCGTGGCGTTCTTTGCAACGTCGATTGCCGCAAATCGCCGGGAGGAGCCGAATTGGCGGCTCGCGACCGGTCTTTATGCCGCCGCCGTGACGGGCTTTGTCGGTCTTGCTTTCGCGATGACGCTTGAAGAAGCCTGGCTGACGGTGGCGCTTGCGATGCAATTGCCGGCTCTGGCCTGGATCGACAGCCGGCTCAATGTCCCGATGCTGCGCCGGATCGCCGAGATCATGGCGGCGGTCGTTCTCGCCCGGCTTGTTCTCAACCCGGCCGTTCTCGATTACGCCCTGGCGCCGGACGGGCTGTTTTCCTGGATCCTCTACGGTTACGGCATTCCCTGCGGCGCGTTCATTGTTGCTGCGATCGTCTTTGCCGGTAATGCCGGGCTGGGAACGGAACGCGCCGGCGCGAATGACCAGCGCCTTGTCGGGATGCTTGAAGCCGGTGCGCTGGCCTTTTTCGTGCTGCTGATATCCTTCCAGATCCGCTACTGGGTCAGCGGCTCGCTCACCGCACCCTATGACAGTTTCCTCGAACAGAGCCTGCAGTCGCTGAGCTGGCTGTCGATTGCATATGTGCTGATGGCCCGCCGCGACAGGCTCCGCCTCAGCACCTGGCCGGTACTGGATATCGGCGCCAAGATTCTGTTCGCCCTGTCCGCCGCCCAGATCCTGCTCGTGCAACTTGTCTTCAACAATGCCTTTTCGCCCACCTGGATGGACGAGGCGCGGCGCACCTTCATCGGCAATTGGCCGATCTTCGATTATCTGCTGCTGGCCTATCTTGTGCCCGCGGGTTTTGCCTTTGCGTTCCACCTTCTGTTCCGGCAACGCGGCTGGGACAAGGCAGCGCTGGCCGCCGCCGTGTCGGCCCTGGTCTTGTTGTTCGCTTATGTGACGATGGAAGTGCGGCACTGGTTCCAGGGCGCAACATTGCAATGGCCGTATGTCTCGGATGCGGAAAGTTACGCCATCTCCGCCGCCTGGCTTGCGCTTGCGCTCGGCCTGCTGGCGGCCGGTATCATCGCTGCAAGCCGCGAACTGCGCTACGCCTCGCTGGCCATCCTGCTGCTGGCCGTCGCCAAGGTGTTCCTCGGCGACATGGCCGGCCTGACCGATCTCTACCGCGTCGCTGCCTTCCTTGGCCTCGGCATGTCGCTGGTCGGCATCGGGTATGTCTATCAGCGCTTTGTGTTTGCCGAGACGGCGGGGGCTGCACCGCTGCCGCCCGAGGGTGCAGAAGCTGCTATCGGCGCGGACGGCGAATGACAGGTTGCCGATTTCTGAACAATGCACAGATCAGCCGCCAAGCAAGATTGCGGTCGTGCGGCCACACTCTCACAATGATGCAAAGGTCATAGGGCTTATGGCGGGCTTATGGCGGGATTACGGCGGGCTCACGGCGCGCGAACTTCGTCAGCGTAGGCGGTCGATTCGTAAGATCTGGTGCGGTCCAGGGCATCCAGCCAATAGCCGGAACTGATCACCTCGATGTTCATGACGTCTTCCCCAATGGCTTCCGTGCGCACGATCCAGACAACCTCGTCGGCATTTGGAAACGAGCTGCCCGTCAGTTGCTCGCCATACAGGCGGTGCAGCACCGCGTGAGCGTCCATCCCGTCGCCGAGCAGCCGGACCAGAAAGGATTCGTTGGGTGAGGCGGTCAGAAGCGTCCCTGAGGCTGCGTCGGCAGACGTGACTTCCAGCTTGACGCATACCGCATCGGGCTCCGGGAAAGTCCGCGGAAAAGCGGCATAGAGCAGGCTGCCGACATTGAACAGGCGCTCGTGGAATGCAGGGTCTACGTATTCCTCCCACAGTTTTTCATCGAGCATCTCATTGGCCATGTTGCGCAGCTGACCCTCTCGAAGGACATCACCCATGTCATGTTTGAGCACCAGATAGGCAGCGTCCTCGGGCTCAAGATCCTGCAGCGACATGAGACACATTTCGCGCAGCTCATCGCCGCCCATCCCGGATTGGTCGCCATACTCCATGGCATCGAGGAGCGCTGCAAAGTCATCGGACGTCCAGGCGCCTTCTATTTCCCGAAGGTTCGAGAAATCGAGAAGCTGGACATGAAAATTGTTTGTCATTATTTCGCCGGCTTTCCTGGGAGATCGATGAGGTCTGTCGTGAACGGCAATGTCTATAGATGACGGCGGACGTCTGCTCAATCGCTGATTTGCCGCCATGCGGTGTCAGGCAGTCACCCCGGGCGGATCGGTCGCTGGCACGAATTGGCACACCGTGTGCCGACAACATACATTCGCACCAGGCTCAGCGCGGCCCGTCACGCATCGGCGCTGGCAATATCTCGGGAAGTTCGCCCAGCAACTGGACAGCGGCCTGCATGGCGACAATGTAGCCATAGGGGCCCAGGCCACAGATGACTGCCTTTGCGAATTTCGACGATATGGAATGACGATGGTGTTTGTCGCGTGCATGAATATTGGAAACATGCACCTCCAGGTAGGGGCCGTCGAAGGCCTTCAGGGCGTCAGGAATGGCGATCGACGTGAAGGAACAGCCTGCCGGATTCATGATGAGTGCATCCGCGTCAGCTTGCGCCGACTGTATCAGATCAACCAGAACAGCTTCGTGATTGGACTGATGAAATTCGAGTTCGATTTCCAGAAATTCTGCGAACTGCCGACAGCTTTCCTCAATGGCAATAAGAGAGACCGAGCCATAGATGTGAGGCTCGCGTATACCAAGGAGATTGAGATTCGGACCATTGAGGATCATGAGTCGAACCGGCATGCACTGCGCTCCCTGTTGTGAACAGTCTAATCGGAATGAGATTGTCCGGCTACAATTGCGTAACAATTGCGAGCGCTTCGTTTTAGGCGCATTGCCGAATGGGCTGCTTAAACGACGGGTACAATCAGGCGCTCACGGCGCATGTCCCTCACATCGCCGTGCGGCTCTTCATCGCCTGGGCGAGCGTGCCGTCGTCGAGATAATCCAGCTCGCCGCCGACCGGTACGCCGTGCGCCAGCCTTGTGATCGTGACGTTTGATCCCTCAAGCTGATCGGTCAGGTAATGGGCCGTCGTCTGGCCTTCCATCGTCGCGTTGACCGCCAGGATGATCTCGCGCACTTCGCCGGCCTGCGCGCGGCCGACAAGGGTGCCGATATTCAGATCGTCCGGGCCGATGCCGTCGAGCGGCGACAGGGTGCCGCCGAGCACGTGATAGCGGCCCCTGGTGGCAAGAGCGCGCTCCAGCGCCCACAGGTCGCCGACGTCCTCCACGACGACAAGCAGGGAGGCATCGCGCCTCGCGTCGGCGCAGATGCCGCATGGGTCGCTGGTATCGACATTGCCGCAGACGGAACAGAGCCGCACTGTTTCAACGGCCTCCGCCATGGCCCGCGCCAGCGGCTCCAGCAGCGCGTCCTTCTTTTTCATCAGGTGCAAAGCCGCGCGCCGCGCCGAGCGCGGCCCGAGCCCCGGCAGCCGCGCCAGAAGCTGGATCAGCCGTTCGATTTCCGGTCCGGCGCTGCCCTGGCTCATTTCGGTCTCATTTGTTTTCCGGCAGGACCTAAAACGGCAGTTTCATGCCCGGCGGCAGCGGCAGGCCGGCTGTCAGCTCCTGCATCTTCGCCTGTGCTTCGCCCTCCGCCCTGGTGCGCGCATCGCCGGCTGCGGCGACGATCAGATCTTCCAGGATCTCAATTTCGTCCGCATTCATCAGCGATGGATCGATCTTGACGCTTTTCAGGCCGCCCTTGCCGTCGACAATGACGCTGACCAGCCCGGCACCGGACGAACCGGCAACCTCCATATTGGCGATCTCGTCCTGCAAGGTCTGCATTTTCTCCTGCATTTCCTGCAGTCCGGGAAGTCCCTTCTTCATCATACCCATCAGGTCCATGTTCAGTTTTCCCTGCTCTGTTTCATCTGTTGCCCGCCGGTATCTTCCGCCGGGTCTTCGTTCTCGCCGCTCCCACGTTCGCGCACATCGACGATCGCCGAACCGGGAAAGGCGCCAAGCACACCGGCAACGAGGGGGTCGTTGCGCGCCTCTTCGATCAGGCTGGCGCGCCGTTCTGCCCGCGATTCGTGCACCGACAGGGTCTGCGTTTCGCCGACCACCGCCACCACCCAGCGCTCACCGGTCCATTCCAGCAGTTTCTCCACCAGGATCTGCGGCAGTTCCGGGTCGGCGTCTTCCGTCAGCGCGATCTCCAGCTTGCCCCACTCGCAGCGCACCGGGCGCACATGCCGCTCCAGCGCGAAGACCGCAAGCCGGTCGCGCCGCTCATTGGCGAATTGAACCAGATCCTCGAAACTGCGGATCGGTCTTGTATCGTCCGCCTGCGTATCAGAACGGGTATCGGGCTGCGGCGGCTGCTCCGTTTCGGCCTTTGCCGGCGCCAGTTCGTCATAGGCATCAAGCGGCGGCAGGGCGAAGCGATCATCAGGCTCTGGTGTCGCCGCCGGGCTATCCGCCGCTCTGGTTTCATCAGGCGCGGAGACCATTGCCGGAGCGGGTTCAGGCGCAGCAGGCGCGGCCTGTGCCGCCTGTGTCCCGGCCTGGGGCTGCGAAACGTTGCCCTCGTGCAGCATTTTCAGTGCTTCGTCCGGCGTCGGCAGGTCGGCGGCGTGGCACAGCCTGACCAGCACCATGTCGGCGGCGATCGCCGGGCGCGGCGCTTGCGCCACCTCCTCAAGGCCCTTCAAGAGCATCTGCCAGCAGCGCGACAGGACGCGGAGGCTGAGGCCCTCGGCAAATGTCCTGCCGCGTTCGCGCTCCTCCGGCGCAACGGCCGATCTTTGCGCCAGTTCCGGCGCCAGCTTCAGCCGCGTCACCAGGTGGGTGAACTCGGCCAGGTCGGCCAGCACCACATGGGCGTCGGCGCCCGTCTCGTACAGCGCCTGCCACTCTTCCAGCGCCGCTTCCGTATCGCCGCGCATGACGTGCTCGAACAGGTCGATGATGCGCGCCCGGTCGGCCAGCCCAAGCATGTCGCGGACGGTTTCCGTCTCAACCGTGCCGGCGCCGTGGGCAATCGCCTGATCGAGGATCGACAGCGCATCGCGCACCGAACCCTCGGCGGCGCGGGCGATCAGCGCCAGCGCGTCCTCGCCGGCTGTAATTTTCTCCAGTTCGGCAATCTCCTTGAGATGCGTGATCAGCACGTCCGGTTCGATACGGCGCAGGTCGAAGCGCTGGCAGCGCGACAGCACGGTGACCGGGACGCGGCGGATTTCCGTCGTCGCGAAAATGAACTTCACATGCTCCGGCGGTTCTTCCAGTGTCTTCAGAAGGCCGTTGAAGGCGGCCTTGGAGAGCATGTGCA
>CAMYKZ010000023.1 GCA_947259045.1 uncultured Afifella sp. | reverse complement strand
GTTGATAGCCGCATTTGCGCCGATTTTTTCCGCCGCGCGGCGCTTCGCTTCGGAACCGACGGTCGTAATCACCGTGGCATCGAATGCGCGTGCGAGCTGTATCGCCGTCGTGCCGATACCACTGGTGCCGCCGTGAACCAGCAATGTTTCACCCGGGCGCAGGCCGCCGCGCAAAAACACATTGTGCCAGACGGTAAATGTCGTTTCCGGCAGCCCGGCTCCCTCGATCATCGAGAGACCCGAGGGCAATGGCAGCGCATTGCTTTCATGTACCACACAGAACGTCGCGTACCCCCCGCCTGGCACCAGGGCCACGACCTCGTCGCCTTCGCGCCAGCGCGACACGTCGCGGCCGATGCGGCTGACCCGGCCGGCAACCTCCAGGCCGGGTATGTCGGACGCACCGGCCGGCGCCGGGTAAACACCGATCCGTTGCAGAATATCGGGCCTGTTGACCCCGGCCGCCGCAACTTCGATCTGGATTTCACCTTCACCGGGATGCGGCACCGGCCGGCCCTCCAGTTGCAGCATGTCGGGTCCGCCCGGCTGCACAATGGCAATTGCATCCATCGTCGAATTATCGTTCAAGTCCGCCTCCGCAGTTCAGCACCCTGATTCAACACCCTGACAGATCAGGGCGGAAATCCTATAATCACTCTACCCTGTATTTGGCTGATCATGCCATTTTCTGTCGCAGTGGGCGATATGAGGAGAATGCAATGAGTACAATGGACGAGGACGGCCCTGCGAGAAAGTCCGGATTTTCAATCGGTGAAGACCTTTCTCTGCTTTCGGTGGACGAACTGGAGCAACGGATCGCCGATTGCGAAATGGAGATTGAGCGCATCCGGGCGGAACTGGCGGCAAAGAAGTCCAGCATGGCCGCCGCGGACGCCTTTTTCCGAAAATAACCAATTGAAATACAATGAAATTTCCCGAAGGTAACGTCCAGAATTCATGATCCGAATTATTAACGTTAACAAATTAACTCAATATTAACCTTTATGTACTTAAGGTCATTTGTCCTTAGATTCGGACTGAAACCTGAGATATCTCATCTTTCTACGCTTCCCTGCAACCTTTGAGCCGCTCGCCGCGGCTCTTTTTTTCACCTTTTTTCAATTCATGAGTTGAATAGATAAAATTTGAAGGGCAATGTTCATATCGTCGCTGGGGGGCATATCCGGAATTTCCAGCGCACAATGCGCCGCGGATGGTCTGCGGTCATGTTGGAGTAATGAGTATTATGAAGCGTACACCCGGTCGTTCCGAGCCAATTTCGTTTGGCCATGCCTACGCACAGTCCGAAACCTTCAGGGCGCTGTTCCAGGACGGCATGTCGCTGGTTGAAGAAACCGCCAATTATCTCGATGGCGACGGCCGGAACGCAGCGAAGACGCTGACCCGCCCGGCCTCGATTGTCTATGCCACGGAATCCATGCGCCTGACGACGCGGCTGATGCAGCTCGCCTCCTGGCTGCTGTTGCACCGTTCGGTCAATGACGGTGACATGACAATCGCCCAGGCGACGGAGGAAAAGCGCAAGATCCGGCTCGAACAGCTTGCGACCAACATGGACGGACCGGGCTGGAACAACTTGCCGGAGGACTTCAAGGCGCTGGTATCGCGTTCGCTGGCATTGCAGAAGCGTGTCGAACAGATCGACGCGTCCCTGCTCGACGAGGTACTTGGCGAACTGACGACAAATCCGGTCGCCGATCAGATCCAGGAACTGGCCCGGGCGATCGACCAGAAATTCTGATCCATCATGCAATCAGACATGAAAAAGCCCGGCTGAGCCGGGCTTTTTCTTTATTATCAGTGTCTTCCGGGTGATCAGGAGCCCAGAAAATCCTTGTACTTGCTGTTGAAGCGCGACAGGCGGCCGCCGCGGTCAACCAGATGCTGGTTACCGCCGGTCCAGGCCGGATGGGTCGTCGGATCAATATCAAGCGTCAGCGTATCGCCTTCCGCGCCATAGGTGGAGCGCGTCATATATTCGGTTCCGTCGGTCATCACGACCTTGATCGCATGATAATCCGGATGGGTGTCTTTTTTCATTTCACTGTCTCGTTCGCTCAGGCTTTTCCGGCCAACTCCAGAAACATTTCCTGACTGGCCTCACATCATCGTTGGCGGCGCTATACATGAGCTGTGCCCGATCATCAAGACCTGTCGGGCATGATCTCGGCGGCGTTAGCCTTTGACGCCGGCAGTCTGCCGCACTACATGCTCGTTCGGCAGACATCATGACCGATCAATTCGACAATCAGAATCAGCCGCAGTCGCGCTCGACGGGCAGACGATCCATCACCCCGCTGCGGGCGCTCGTACCCTATTTCCTGCGCTATCGCGGCCGGGTGATGGCGGCCGTTGCCGCGCTGGCGGCCGCGGCCCTGGCAGCGCTTGCCGTACCGCTGGCCGTCCGCCGGATGATCGATGTCGGCTTCAGCGCCAGCGATGCCGCTTTTGTCGACCAGACCTTTCTGGCGCTGATTGTGGTGGCCGCGACCCTGGCGCTGGCCAGCGCGTGCCGATATTATCTGGTCACCACGCTCGGCGAACGGATCGTCGCCGATCTGCGCCATGACGTGTTTTCCCATATTCTGGCCCTGTCACCGTCTTTTTTCGACAAATCGCGCTCCGGCGAGATCCTGTCGCGGCTGACGGCGGATACGACACAGATCAAGTCTGCCGTCGGCGCCAGCGCATCGATCGCGCTGCGCAATCTGGTGATGTTTACCGGCGCTTCGGTGATGATGGTGGTGACAAGCCCCGGCCTGTCGAGCCTGATCCTGATCGTCATTCCGTTTATCGTCCTGCCGATCGTCGCTTTCGGCCGCCAGGTCCGCCGCCAGTCGCGTCTTGCCCAGGACACGCTGGCAGATGCGTCCGGCTACGCCAGCGAAGTGATCGGCCAGGTTCGCACAGTCCAGGCATTCAATCACGAAGACCGGGCGCTAAATCTGTTCGCGACGCGGGTGGAAAAGGCATTCAACGCCGCCCGCAAGGCGACAGCCGCACGATCGGCGCTGACGGCCTTTGCCATCTTTCTGGTGTTTTCCAGTGTCGTCGGAATTCTGTGGTGGGGCGCCCAGTCCGTGCTTTCGGGCGAGATGAGCCCGGGCCGGCTTGGCCAGTTCCTGCTCTATTCGGTCTTTGCCGCCGGCGCGCTGGGCGAGCTCAGCCAGGTCTGGGGCGAGATTTCCCAGGCAGCCGGCGCAACGGAGCGGATCGTCGAACTGCTGCAGACGCCGGCGGATATCGTTGCCCCGCCGAACCCGATTCCGATGCCGGTTCCGCCGCGCGGCGAAATATCGTTTGACCGGGTGTCGTTTTCCTATCCCGGCGAAACAGCGAGCGGGCAGCCGGTGGTCACAGGCATCGACCTGACCATCCGGGCCGGTGAACGGATTGCCATCGTCGGACCGTCAGGCGCCGGAAAATCCACTCTGTTTTCGCTGCTGATGCGGTTCTATGACCCGCTGGCCGGGCATATCCGGATCGATGGCGTCGATATCCGCCAGGCCGCACCGGCCGACCTGCGCGCGCGCCTGGCGCTCGTATCCCAGGATATCGCGATTTTTGCCGCATCCATTTCAGACAATATCCGGCTCGGACACACGAACGCCGATGCGCAGGCCGTTGCCGGCGCGGCGAGCGCTGCCCGCGCGGACGGATTTATCCGCGATCTTCCAGGTGGTTATGACGCGCCTGTAGGCGAACGGGGTATCACCCTGTCAGGCGGCCAGCGCCAGCGCATCGCAATCGCCCGCGCCATATTGCGCGATGCGCCGATCCTGCTGCTGGATGAAGCGACAAGCGCCCTTGACGCCGAAAGCGAACGGCTCGTGCAGCAGGCGCTTGACGGGCTGATGCAGGGCCGCACCACCCTCGTGATTGCCCACCGGCTCGCCACCATCAAAAGCGCGGACCGGATCATCGTCATGGACAAAGGCCGGATTATCGAACAGGGCCGGCATGAAGAGCTGGTGTCCCAGGGCGGGCTTTATGCCCGCCTTGCCAGGCTGCAGTTTGAAGAAACCGATGATAATATCCGCCAGCCCGCGGCGGAGTAACGCCAATCCGGACGTATGAAACACTTCGCCAGTCAGACGCCGGTCGGCTTGCCATCGAGGCTGACGCTGTTTTTCCGGCTCCAATAGTCTCTCACCCCGTCCACGCCCATCTCGTCATAGAACGGCAAAAGTTCCGACGGCCCGCGCTGGCCGGCAAAGGTCATCAACGGCACGCCTGTTCCGCATGATGTCTGAACCAGGTCGATGTCCAGCTCAAATATCTGCCGCGAACCGGCCATGGCGGGAAACATCGCAAGCAGATCCTGCCATTCCGGTTGATCGGGCTGCGTGGTCCTTGCCTGGCCGTAAACCCTGAGAATACGGGCTTCGCCTTCGAAGGCGCAAAACATCAGTGTCATTCTGGGGTGTTCAAGCAAATGGGCAGCGGTCTCATTGCCACTTCCGGTCAGGTTCAGCCAGACGATCTTCCGGTCGTCCACAATCCGCAGTGAATCAAGCCCCTTGGGTGAAAGGTTCACCCTGCTGTCAGGCGCCGCCGTTGCGACAAAAAACACCGATTGCGCGTCGATGAAATCGCGCAGCGTCTTGTTGAGTTTCGATCCGGTAGGCATGACGTCATCCTTTGCATGGCATTACGGAATGCCTATCTCAACCCGACAATCTGCATGTGCAATATGCAAAGAGGGTCGATAAGGCGGATCTCCTGACAGCCTTGTGTCAGGAGAGTTATGCCTTCGCCATATCCGCCGGATTGGGCACAAGTACGGCCCTATTGCTGTGTCAGCTTCAGCTCGATGCGCCGGTTGCGGGCAAAGGCGTCCGTTGTTTCGCCGTCGTCGAGCGGACTGAACTCGCCAAATCCGGCCGCCACCAGCCGATTGGCGGAAACGCCTTTGTCGATAAGACTGCGCACCACGGCAATCGCCCTTGCGGCAGACAGATCCCAGTTGCTGCGGAACCTGCCGCCGCTGCTGGTCGGAATCTTGTCGGTATGACCGTCGACGCGGATGACCCAGTTGATCTCTTCGGGAATTTCCGTTTCCAGCTGGACAATGGCTTCCGCAAGTTTCGCCAGTTCAGCGTCAAAGGTCGCATTGATATTGTCGCTTCCTGAGGGAAACAGAACCGCTGCCGGCAGCACGAAACGGTCGCCGACAATTTCGATATCGGACCGCCCGGCCAGAATTTCGCGCAACCGCCCGAAAAAATCCGAACGGTACCGCGAAAGCTCCTGCACCCGCTGCGCCAGCGCGACATTCAGCCGCCGGCCGAGGTCTGCGATTTTCGTCTGGCTTTCCCGGTCGCGATTTTCGGACGCATCAAGGGCGTCTTCCAGCCCGGCGATCTGCCGGCGCAGCGCCGAAATCTGCTGGTTGAGCAGTTCCACTTGGGCCAGAGCGCGCTGGCTGACCTTGCGCTCGTCGCTGAGCCCGGTCTCCAGCTGATCTATCCTGCCGGACGCCGCATCGGCAACACCGGCATTGCTGTCCAGAAGCCCCTGTAAACGGTCCCGATCGTCCTCTGCCGACGACAGGTTGGCCTGCAGCGATGCCAGCGTCTCGTTGAGATCCCGGCTGCCGGCCCGCTCCAGCGCCAGCAGCTCCGTCAATTCGGCGATCTGCAGGTTGAGCCGGTTGAGAACCGTGTCCTTGCCGGAAATTTCCTGGCTGAGAAAGAACTGCGCCAGGAAAAACACCGACAGCAGGAATATGAAAACCAGCAGCAAGGTCGCCATGGCATCGACGAAGCCCGGCCAGTAATCGGTTCTGGTATCGCGCCGGCGCGCCCTTCCGAGAGCCATGGCCTATCCCTCCTGCCGGGACTCGCCGGTTTCGGGTTCAAGCAGGTCTGGCGGAAGCTGGGCTTCTGTGACGTTGGCCAGCCGGTCAAGTGTCAGATTGAGCGTCTCCTGCTGATGCGCCTGGGCTTCCACCCATTCGCGGACCATCTGTTGCTCGGTCCGCATGTGCTGGACCAGCCCCTGAATGCCTTCAGCCAGATTGGACAAGGCCGATGTCGCCGCGCGGTTGGAACCGCCCTCCTGGATCGTCCGCGCCAGCCGTTCCACCGAAGCGTGGATTTCCTGGGCGGTGTTGCCGGCCTCTTCGTCTTCGTCAAAATCAAAATCTTCCAGATCGGTGATTGTTGAGAGCCAGTCTTCAAGTTCGGTATAAAACCGGTTTTGCGATTGCCCGGTCTGCAGGTCGAGAAAACCAAGAACCAGCGAACCGGCAAGACCGAACAGGGACGACGAAAATGCGATCGACATGCCGGCAAGCGGCGCTTCGAGCCCGGTTTTCAGGTCCTCAAAGACAACGGTGGAATCAGCCGAACCGACATCCAGGTTGCGGATCGTTTCGCCAACCGCGGCGACCGTCGTCAACAGACCCCAGAACGTGCCCAGAAGACCGAGAAAAACCAGCAGCCCCGTCAGATAGCGCAATATTTCCCGATTTTCGTCCAGCCGCGTCGCAATCGACTCCAGCAGCGACCGCCATGTCGATGTCGATAGCGCCATGGTATCGGCCCGGTCGCGCAAAAGCGCCGCCATCGGCGCCAGCAGCCTCGGCATCGGTTGGTCCAGATCCATTTCCTGACGGCGGAAGGAATTGACCCAGCGCACCTCCGGAATCAGGATCCAGACACTGCGAAAGGCAAGCACCACGCCGATCAGCAGCACAATGATAATCAGCCCGTTCAAAAGCGGGTTGCCCAGAAACGCGGTAAAAAGCGGTCGGTAAAGGATCAATGGAATAAAGGCCGCTATGACCAGAAAGATCAACATCCTCAGAAGAAAGATGCGGGGGCTCGACAATTTGTACGGATCGAAATCGCGCGCCATTATCCTCAATCTACCCTTCTTACCTGACCCTGCAGCTTTATTACGTGATTTGCCGCAAGAGTAAAACCACTATGCCAAATGCAGGCCTACGTCTTCAACAGGCCGACAAGATGGCGGTGAATTGCTTCGTTGCCCGCGACAATATCTCCGGCTTCCATGGTTTTTTCACGACCGGCAATCGTACTGACAAAACCGCCGGCCTCGCGCACCAGCAGCGCGCCGGCTGCAAAATCCCACGGCGCCAATCGGCGATTCCAGAAAGCGTCAAACCGGCCGGCGGCGACCCAGGCGAGATCGAGCGCGGCCGAACCACAGCATCGCACTCCGGCAGATGCAGCCATGACCTTGGCCAGATCCTTCAGATACTGGCCGTGATCGCCCTGCCCCGTAACCGGCATTGCAGTGCCGAAAACGGATTCTGCAATACTCGTCCGCGCCGAAACACGGATGCGGTAATCGTTGAGGAAGGCTCCGGCCCCGCGCTCTGCACTGAACAGTTCGTCGGTGATCGGGTTGAATACGATTGCCGCCTGCAGGCGGCCCTGCCGCTCAAGCGCGATCGAAATGGAAAACAGCGGTATGCCATGCAGAAAATTCGTCGTGCCGTCGAGCGGATCGACGATCCAGCGATGCTGCCCGTCCGTTCCCTCTGTCTCACCGCTCTCTTCGCCAAGGAAGGTGTAGCCCGGCCGGGCACGATCGAGTTCCTCGCGGACGATTTCTTCCGCCTTTCGGTCGGCGGATGAGACGAAGTCGGCCGGTCCCTTGAGGGAAACCTGAAGCTTTTCAACTTCGCCGAAATCGCGCGCCAGCGATCGTCCGGCCTTTCGGGCCGCCCCGACCATGACGTTTATCAGTGCAGAACGCGCCATAAGCCGTCAGTCAGCCCGCTTGACGTAGGCGACTTCGTTGGTGTCGACGATGATCTTTTCGCCGACACTGATAAAAGGCGGCACCATCACCCGCACCCCGTTATCCATCATCGCAGGCTTGTAGGACGAGGATGCCGTCTGGCCCTTGATATGCGGTTCGGTTTCGGTGACTTCCAAAACCACCTGGTCGGGAAGCGAAATGCCGATCGGCTTCTCCTCGTATACATCCAATGTCACGGTCATGCCGTCCTGCAGGAATGCCGCACGCTCACCGACAAAATCCGCCTGCAGTTCAAGCTGCTCATAGGTGTCGCTGTCCATGAAAACGAGCTGTTCCGCCTCAGCATAAAGGTACTGGAAATCCCGCTGCTCGATCCGGGCCTGTTCCACCCGCTCATCTGAACCGAAGCGGTTGTTGAGTTTGCGTCCGTCGATAATATTCTTCAGTTCCACCTGATTGTAAGCCGGACCCTTGCCGGGCTTGACCTTCTGGGTTTTGACGGCAACCCACAGCGTTTTGTCGTATTCAATGACATTGCCGGTCCGGATATCGTTTCCGCTGATTTTCATGATTGCTGTCCTGCAGGAAGTGTTGCGGGCCTTGCACCACATATCGGCAGGCCGCGCAAGCGTATCACGTTTGGCGGGTGATCCGGTTGACATGCCCCATCTTGCGGCCTGGCCTGATTTCAGCCTTGCCATAAAGATGCAGACGGGCCTGCGGGTCGGCACACAGCGCCTGCCAGTCCGCGGCATCCTGGCCGATGAGATTGGTCATGACCATGTCGGCATGCCGGTCCGTGGTTCCAAGCGGCCAGCCTGCAACGGCCCGGATATGGTTTTCGAATTGCGACACGGCACAACCATCCTGTGTCCAGTGGCCGGAATTATGCACCCGGGGCGCGATTTCGTTGACCAGCAGGCTTTCGCTGTCATGGTCACCAACGACAAAGAACTCGATGCCCAGTACGCCGACATAATCCAGGCCGTCGAGGATATCGCCGGCAATCCGGCGCGCCTCGTTTGCGGTTTCCGGGTCGATATCGGCAGGCACCGTCGAGGTTGCGAGAATATGGTCGGTGTGCACATTTTCCGTCACATCATAGGTCGCCGCCTCGCCGCCGACACCCCGGACGGCCATGATCGAAACCTCACGCGTAAACGGCACAAAAGCCTCAAAGATGACATCCTGCCCGGCGAACGCGGACAGCGTTTCGGCACCGCTGCCGTCATTCTTCAATATCGCCTGGCCCTTGCCGTCGTAACCGAAGCGGCGCGTCTTCATGACGACCGGATCGCCGAGACGTTCAAACAGCAGATCCAGCGTCTTGTCGTCAGGTTCAAACGGATCGAAGGCCAGAAACCTGCCGACGGGAATGTTCTTGCCGGCCAGGAACTGCTTTTCCGTCAACCGGTCCTGCGAAACCTCCAGTGCTTTCGCGCCGGGCCTCAGCGGTTTCGCTGCCGCAATCAGTTCAGCGGCAGCCAGATCGACATTCTCGAATTCATAGGTCACCGCATCGACGGAGCGGACAAACGCCTCAAGCGCATCCCGGTCGTCATAACCGGCAATCGTCCGGGCTGCCGAGACGTCAAAAGCCGGACTGGCCGGATCGGGACAGAAGATGTGACATTTGAGCCCGAGTTCGGCCGCAGCCACCGCCAGCATCCGGCCAAGCTGGCCACCGCCGAGGATGCCGATCGTCGCGCCCGGCGGCAGAGGCTCAGTCATCGTCTTCCGGCGCGATGGCGACGGCGTCGGTCTGGGCCCTGCGCCAGGCGACAAGCCTGTCTGCCAGCGCCTGGTCGCTATTGGCCAATATGGAAGCGGCCAGCAGACCCGCATTGATGGCCCCGGGCTTGCCAATCGCCAGGGTGCCGACTGGAATGCCGCCTGGCATCTGAACGATGGACAAGAGACTGTCATGGCCCTTCAGCGCCCGGGATTCGACCGGCACGCCAAGCACCGGCAATATTGTCATCGATGCAATCATGCCCGGCAGATGGGCCGCGCCGCCGGCACCGGCGACTATCACCTGGAATCCTTCATCGCGGGCGCCCTTGGCAAACGCCACCATGCGATCAGGTGTGCGATGCGCGGAAATGATCCGCGCCTCGTGGCTGATCTGCAATGATGTCAGAATATCGGCGGCATGGCGCATGGTGGACCAGTCTGACTGGCTCCCCATGACAATGGCAACGGATTTGGTCACGACAATATTCCCCGCATTGAGGGGCGGCGTTTAACCGGAAAGGCGGCCTTCGGCAACCCGCATGCGACACTTTCAGGCGATGATATCGGGCAGCAGATTGTCTTCCAGCGCTGCGATCCTGTCCTTGAGGGCCAGTTTCTTGCGTTTCAGGCGCTGCAATTGCAGAAAATCGGCACCGCCCGATTCCTGACTGGCATCAATCGTGATATCAAGATCCCTGTGTTCCTGGCGCAGTTCGGCCAGTTGCGCACGAAGGGCAAACTGGTCCGGCTTCAGAACATCGTCATTATCCGTCATTGGCAATCCACATCGGTTCCAGCCAGATAATACCATGGCCCGGTCGCCTGCGGAAAGATGCCTGCAATTACGGTTTACCAAGGTTGTACACACAACAAATTCGACAGAATCGATATTCTGTGACAAAATCACGACGTCACGATCAAATTAGGAGGCGCGAATGTCGGTCGAATCGCATCTTGCGGAGCTTGAGCGGCGCCATACGGCGTTGAAAAAAGAGATTGAAAATGTCCAGACCCTGCCTGGGGCGGACGATTTGAAACTCACCGATCTCAAGCGACGCAAATTGCAGATCAAGGACGAAATCGCCCGTTTGAAATCTGTCGAAACACTGCACTAGCAGCAGTCGGCAACAAGAGGGCGCCAACCCGGCGCCTGCCGGATTCCGGCATTGAGAAACCGCATGCAGCCTGTCGCTGTTGGCGGACCGGGGGATGTCAGTCTGTTTTTCTGACGGTTAATCCGCCTTTGCCATTTCACGCAGCACGAACTTCTGGATCTTGCCGGTCGAGGTTTTCGGCAGTTCGGCAAACACCACATGGCGCGGGCATTTGTAGTGCGCCATGCGCTCGCGGGCGAAGGCGATGATGTCGTCTTCGCCTGCCTTTTCGCCCGGCTTCAACTCGATAAAGGCGCACGGCGTCTCACCCCATTTTTTATCCGGTTTGGCGACAACCGCGACAGCGGAAACCGCGGGATGCTTGTAGAGCACATCCTCCACCTCGATGGAGGAGATGTTTTCGCCGCCGGATATGATGATGTCCTTCGACCGGTCTTTCAGCTGGATGTAACCGTCAGGGTGCATGACGCCCAGATCGCCGGAATGGAACCAGCCGCCGGCCAGGGCCTCCGACGTCGCCGCCGGGTTCTTGAGATAACCTTTCATGACGATATTGCCGCGGAACATCACCTCGCCGAGCGTCTCGCCGTCATCGGGTACCGGCTGCATGGTTTCCGGATCGCGCACCGAAAGTCCGTCCAGCGCGCTGTAGCGTACGCCCTGGCGCGCTTTGCGGGCCGCCTGTCCGGCACTGTCCAAGCTGTTCCAATCCGCTTTCCATTCATTGACCACCGCCGGTCCGTAGGTTTCCGTCAGTCCGTAAAGATGTGTGACCTGGAAGCCGGCCTGCGCCATCCCGGCGAGCACCGCCTCCGGCGGCGGCGCCGCTGCCGTCAGGAACTGCACTTTATGGTCAAAGGCCCGCTTTTCAGTCTCAGGGGCATTCAGCAGCGCCGCCATCACAACCGGTGCGCCGCACAAATGGGTCACGCCATGATCGGCAATGGCATTGTACATGGCGCCGGGCCGCACCCAGCGCAGACAGACATGGGTTCCGGCGACAACCGACAAGGACCAGGGAAAACACCAGCCATTGCAGTGAAACATCGGCAATGTCCACAAATAGACCGGGTGCCGGTCCATGCCGGCGGAAATGACATTGCCGTAGACCATCATCGCCGCACCGCGATGGTGATAGACCACGCCTTTCGGATTGCCTGTCGTACCGGATGTGTAATTCAGGCTGATGGCCTCCCACTCATCGTCAGGCATGCGCCAGGCAAAGTCGGCATCGCCCTCACCCACCAGCGCCTGATAATCCAGTGATCCGATCGCATCGCCCTTCGGGAACGGTGCATCATCGGGATAGTTCGGATCGTCAAAATCCACCTTCAGTGGCGTTACCGAGGCTATTTCCAGCGCCTCGCCCATCACGCCGGAAAATTCGCGATCGACAATCACCACCCTTGCGTCGCTGTGATCGAGCTGGAAAGCGATGACCGCCGCATCGAGCCGCGTGTTGATGGAATGCAGCACGGCTCCCGCCATCGGTACGCCGTAATGGGCCTCAAGCATTGGCGGCGTATTGGCCAGCATGACGGAGACTGTGTCACCCTTGCCGATGCCCCGGCGGCTCAACGCCGAGGCCAGTCGGCGCGCCCGGGCGTAAAACGTGGCATAGCTGATCGCCTGTTCACCATGGACAATCGCCGGATGGTCCGGAAACACCGAGGCTGACCGTTCCAGAAAGCCCAGCGGCGACAGCGGCTGGTAATTGGCCGGCGAGCGCGGCAGATCGGTTTCATAGGGGCTGGTCATCGGGCATCCTCCATATTTTCAAAGATCAAAACCGAACCGGCGCCGATCTGCAACAGGGTTTGCCGATCAGGTTTATCAGGCAGACAATCCGGCCAATCCGTCCCAGATCAGTTTTACCGCAATGATCAGCACCACCGAATAGGTCAGCCGGTAAAACAGCGCCTGCGGAACGACCCTGACCAGACGCACCCCGGCCAGCGTCGCAAGGGGCGCCAGCGGCAACAGGATCGCCGATGTCATCAGATTGACCGGCGAAAACTGGCCCAGAAACAGATAGGGCACCACCTTGATGGCGTTGACGGTGGCAAAATAGGCGATCCCGGTTCCTGCCAGCACTTTCGGCTCCAGCCGGAGCGGCAGCATATACATCTGGAACGGCGGTCCGCCGGCATGGGTGACAAAACTGGTAAAACCGGAAACAGCGCCCCAGAACCAACCCTTGCGCGGACTGTGATCGCGCGGGCGCAATGCATCCCGGCGACCAAACATGTAATCCATCCAGAAGGCCAGCGCGACCGTTCCCACAATCAGCCGGACATGGGTCGCCGTCACATAGGCCGCCGTTGCCCAACCGAGGCTGATGCCGGCGATCGCCGCCGGAAGCAGGATCGCCAGGCTGCGGCGGTCATAGACGCCACGCCAGGCAATAAGGGCAATCATGTCCATGACAATCAGGATCGGCAGCATGATGGCCGCCGCCTGGACCGGTGAAATGACCAGCGACATGAACGGCACGCTGAGCAGCGCCAGGCCGCCGCCGAAACCGCCTTTGGAAAGGCCGGCCAGGATCACAGCCGGCACCGCGACATAATAAAAGACCGGATCTTCGATCATCTTGGGATCATCCGGGGATCATCCGGGGATCATCCGGCCTTCATTGCGCCTCGCAGACAGATGGTGCGCAGTGGCCAAGGCGATGCGTCCATCACCGCGCCCGGACAAACGCTTCAAATTTCCGGCACCCGATCGGGCTGATCTGAATCGAGAGCTGCGGCCAGTTGTTCGACCCGTCCGGCTGCATTCTGCAGCACCTGGGCAAAACGCGCATTCAGGGTTTCAAAGTCCTTGTCGATGTTGCCCCGGTCTTCTATCTGCTTCTGCAGTTCAGCGATCCTGCTTTCAGCCTCGTCCAGCCGGTCTGTCATCAATATCGCCGCCATCACGGTCAGCCGCTGATCGCCCACCTCACCAAAACCGGCACGCAGTTCGTCAAACGCCTGATCGAAGCGGCGCCCGAGCCCGGTGAGATGCTCTTCCTGGCCGTCATCGCAGGCCATCCGGTAGCTGCGCCCGCCGACGACTATGTTGACTTCCGCCATATCAGACCTCCTCCAGATCAGCCTGAAGCACGGCGCTCACCGTTTCCATCGCTGTCGCAAGCCGCGCGGACACGTCGCGGTTGACTGCCTCGAGCGTTTCGATCTTGGCCGACGATTTGTCCAGTTTTTCAGCAAGGTACGCCCGGTCCGAACTGAGTGTCTGGATTTCGACCTGAAGATCCTCAGACCCTGCCTCAACCCGCCTTTTGACTGCCGTTTCGAGCGTCGACAAGGCGCTTTCAAGCGCCCGCACTGATTGTTCAATGTCTTTTGTCATCGATGCCATAGAGGTCATGTTCCCATGGATATCTGCAAACCCGCACATGAAACGTCAGCGTCACAACGCGCTGAAATTTCCAGCTTGGCTACGCTGCCGTACCGCGCAATCGCTTAAAGTGTATCAAGCACTTGCAGCCAAGACGTTAGGCGGGACGTGAACTTACCGTCAACCGCTTTTGCACGAAATCCAACGGGAACATAGCAATTGTCCCGTGGAAACTGTCGTTCACACATTGGGCAGCGCAATTGACTCGCCCCGGCAAGCGTGTATGTCTCCGGCCCGAATTGGGCGCCGACAGGCAGTTCGAAGAATCGATCTGTCATAATCGGAATACCGGTTGTGCAAACGCAGCACAGCCGGCTGCCCGGCCACGAAATTGTCCACGATGCCGCCAGCTTCATAATGAGAAATCAATGACCGATCCCGCCAAGCACGCTTCGATGGCAAACGCCATCCGCGCACTCTCCATGGATGCGGTACAAGCCGCCAAATCCGGCCATCCCGGCCTGCCCATGGGTGCAGCCGACATTGCAACCGTGCTGTTCACCAGGCATCTGCAGTTTGATCCGACCGATCCGAACTGGCCCGACCGGGACCGTTTTGTCCTGTCAGCCGGACACGGTTCGATGCTGCTTTATTCGCTGCTCTACCTGCTCGGCTATGACGGCATGTCGATCGACGAGATCCGCAATTTCCGCCAGATCGGCTCCAAGACCGCCGGCCATCCCGAATATGGCCACGCCGCCGGCATTGAGACGACGACCGGGCCGCTTGGCCAGGGCATCGCCACCGCAGTCGGAATGGCTATGGCGGAACGGGCGATGAATGCGGAGTTCGGCGACGATCTTGTCGATCACTTCACCTATGTGCTGGCCTCCGACGGCGATCTGATGGAAGGGATCAGCCAGGAAGCGGTCACCCTTGCCGGCCACCTGAAACTCAATCGTCTTGTGGTATTGTTCGACGACAACCGGGTCACTATTGACGGCGACATCAACCTGTCGGATTCCACCGACCAGGTTGCCCGGTTCGAAGCGTCCGGCTGGCGCGCAGTGCGCATTGACGGCCACGACCCGGCGCAGATCGATGCCGCCTTGAACGAAGCGCGCACGTCCGACCGGCCGACACTGATCGCCGCCCGCACCACGATCGGCTTCGGTGCGCCAACCAAGGCCGGCAAATCGTCGTCGCACGGCGCGCCGCTGGGCGAAGAAGAGATCGCCGGCGCCCGCAAGGCGCTCGACTGGCCCAGCGAACCGTTCGATATCCCCTCCGACATTCTTGACGCCTGGCGCATGGCCGGGCTGCGCGCCCGCCAGACGCGCAACGAATGGCAGCAGCGCGTCAGCGACGCGGATGCGAACCTGCGCGGCGAATTCGAGCGCCGCATGGCCGGCGATCTGCCGTCCGGCTTTGCCGATGCCATGTCCGCCCTGAAGGGGCAACTGGCGGAAGATCCGCCGACCATGGCGACGCGCAAATCTTCCGAACTGGCGCTTGAACATATCAATGCCGCCGTTCCGGAAACACTTGCCGGGTCCGCCGACCTGACCGGTTCCAACAATACCCGCACAAATGAGATGACGCCGTACGGACCGGACAATTATGGCGGCCGCTTCGTGCATTACGGCATCCGCGAACATGGTATGGCAGCGGCGATGAACGGTATCGCCTTGCATGGCGGACTGATCCCCTACTCCGGCACGTTTCTGGTATTTGCCGATTATTGCCGCCCGGCTATCCGCCTGTCCGCCTTGATGGGCCTGCGGGTGGTCTATGTCATGACGCACGATTCCATCGGCCTTGGCGAAGACGGTCCGACGCACCAGCCGGTCGAACATCTGGCCGCGCTGCGGGCGATCCCGAACCTCAATGTCTTCCGCCCTGCAGATGCGGTGGAGACCGCCGAATGCTGGCAGCTTGCGCTTGAAGATCGCGACCGGCCCAGCCTGATTGCGCTGACCCGGCAGAACCTGACGCCGGTGCGACCGGAATTCCAGCAGGCCAACGGCTGCGCCCGCGGCGCCTATGTCGTCGACGATAGCGACGACGAGGCCGCAGTCAGCCTGTTTGCCTCAGGCTCGGAGGTTGAAATCGCCGTCGCCGCGAAGGCTGCTCTCGATGCGGCCGGCCATCCGGCACGGGTTGTCTCCGTGCCCTCGTTTGAACTGTTTTTCCGCCAGAGCGCGGCCTATCAGGCCGACATAATCGGCACAGCCCCGGTCAAGGTTGCGGTCGAAGCGGCAATCCGCCAGGGCTGGGACAGCATTATCGGCAATGACGGTATCTTTGTCGGCATGGAAGGTTTTGGCGCAAGCGGCCCGTACAAGGAACTTTATGAGCATTTCGGCATCACCGCCGACAAGATCGTCGAGAAAGTCACCGAGCGGCTTACGGCCGGCACCAAATAGCGAAAGGATTTCATCATGGTAGTTCGTGTAGCAATCAACGGATTCGGCCGCATTGGCCGCAATGTGCTGAGAGCCATCGTCGAAAGCGACCGGCACGATATCGAAGTCGTCGGCATCAACGATCTCGGCCCGGTGGAAACCAATGCCCATCTGGTGCGCTATGACAGCGTGCACGGCAAGTTCCCGGGCACCGTGACTGTCAGCGGCGATACGATCGATGTCGGCCGCGGCCCGATCAACGTGACGGCGGAACGCGACCCGTCGAAGCTGCCCTGGGCGGAGCTCAACGTCGACATTGCGATGGAGTGCACCGGCATCTTCACCGCCCGCGACAAGGCAGCGGCCCACCTTGAAGCCGGCGCCAAGCGCGTGCTGATTTCAGCACCCGGCGCCAATTCCGATCTGACCGTGGTGCACGGCGTCAACGACGACAAGCTCACCGCAGAGCACACTGTCGTCTCCAATGCCTCGTGCACGACCAACTGCCTGGCCCCGGTTGCTTATGTGATCAATGAGGCGATCGGCATCGACAAGGGCTTCATGACGACGATCCATTCCTATACCGGCGACCAACCGACGCTCGACACGATGCACAAGGACCTCTACCGCGCCCGCGCCGCCGCCATGTCGATGATCCCGACCTCGACAGGTGCCGCCAAGGCCGTCGGCCTTGTGCTGCCGGAACTGAACGGCAAGCTCGACGGCGTCGCAATCCGCGTGCCGACGCCGAACGTGTCCGTCGTCGATTTCAAGTTCGTGCCGTCGCGCAATACGTCTGTGGAGGAAATCAACGATGCCATCCGGACCGCCGCGGAAGGCAGGCTGAAGGGCATTCTGGGTTTCACCGACGAACCGCTGGTTTCGATCGATTTCAACCACGACCCGCATTCCTCGATCTTCCACATGGACCAGACCAAGGTGATGGACGGAACGCTCTGCCGGGTGATGACCTGGTACGACAACGAATGGGGTTTCTCCAACCGCATGAGCGATACCGCGGTTGTGATGGGCAAACACCTTTAGCGGCGAAACGTTGCGAGCCGGGGGCCAATCGGCAGCCCGGCTCTTTTGCAGTTTCCGCTACGCCCGTTACCCGCCATGCAAAGGAGGTGCGCCTCAAAGATTTGCAGGCTCGTTATAAACAAAATTGCGGCTTCGCCACTTCTTGCGCCGGGTCCCCGGTCCGGTGGTGGGGCTTGCACCCCCGCACGGTCGAGGATGACGGAGCACAAGAGAACCAGGAGACTTTCCAATGGCCGCATTCAAGACCCTTGACGATCTCGGCGACATTTCCGGCAAGCGGGTGCTTGTGCGTGTCGATCTCAATGTGCCGGTCTCAGACGGCAAGGTCGGCGACACCACCCGCATCGAGCGCGTCCTGCCGACGCTGAACGAGCTCTCAAACAAGAGAGCGAAGATCATCCTGCTTGCCCATTTCGGCCGCCCGAAAGGTGCGGTAAACCCGGCCATGTCGCTTGAACCCGTCGTCGCATCGGTCGCCGAACTGACCGGCCGGCCCGCGGCCTTCGCGTCCGACTGCATCGGCGAAACAGCCGCAAGCGCCATCGCCGGCCTTGCCGACGGCGGTATTCTGGTGCTGGAAAACACCCGCTTCCACCCCGGCGAGGAAAGCAACGACGACGCCTTTGCCGATCAGCTGGCAGCGCTTGGCGACATCTATGTCAACGACGCCTTTTCCGCCGCCCACCGCGCGCACGCCTCAACCGAGGCCATCGCCCGCCGCCTGCCGGCCTATGCCGGCCGTGCCATGCACGCGGAACTGGAAGCGCTGGAAGCAGCGCTCGGCAACCCGAAACACCCGGTTGTTGCCGTGGTTGGCGGCGCCAAGGTGTCGAGCAAGATCGACCTGCTGGCCAACCTGATCGAAAAGGTCGACGCGCTGGTGATCGGCGGCGGCATGGCCAATACGTTCCTGGCCGCCCGCGGCGTCAGGGTCGGCAAATCCTTGTACGAACCGGATCTGGCGGAAACCGCACGCCAGATCATGACCCAGGCGGCTGCGTCGAACACGGCGATCATCCTTCCGACAGATGCCGTGGTGGCAAAGGCGTTTGAAGCCGGCGCGGAAAACCGCACGGTGACGCTCGATCAGGTGGCCGACGACGAGATGATCCTCGACGGCGGGGAAAAAACCACGGCGATCATCAACGCATGGATCGACGATGCGGCGACCCTGGTCTGGAACGGCCCGCTCGGCGCCTTCGAGATCCCGCCGTTTGACAGAGCCACGGTGGCTGCGGCGCAGCATGCAGCCGAACGCACCAAAGCCGGCAAGCTGAAATCGATCGCCGGCGGTGGCGATACGGTGGCAGCGCTCAACCATGCCGGCGCGGGCGATGATTTCTCATACGTCTCCACGGCCGGCGGGGCGTTTCTGGAATGGATGGAAGGCAAGCCGCTGCCCGGCGTTGAGGTGCTGCGGCGGGGGTGACCGTCGGCGGATTGCGCCGCCATGCATTGATCAGGTCTGGTTCAGTCCCAGTTCGCGCTGTTTTTTCATGGAAAGGCCCGACGAGACGATGCGGTGGGATTGGCGCAGATATTCCTCCAACTCGTGATCGGAAAGACCCGGTTCGCCATAATTCTGGATCCATTTCATGCCGCGCGTGGCAAAATAGGGCGCCGGCCGCAAACCCGGCTGTTGTTGCAGGATTTCATAGGAAAGCTCGCTTGCCTTGAACGTAAACGCGGCTTCCCCGTCATCCCAGCCGCCAATGGCAAAGACCTTTCCGCCAACTTTCCAGACATGGGCTCCGCCCCACTGGACGATGTATGTGGTCGCCGGAAGGGTGGCACAAAAGGCGTTGAATTTTTCGTAGGTCATTTGATGCTGTTTTGAATGCACGACGTTACGTTGCCGGCAGCAGATCATCCGTTTGCCGTTTCTGCAAGGCCTGTTGAATGATTCACCGGCGGCAACCGATCGGGATGAAAATCCCCGTCTGTATTCATTTCCCCTATTCAAAAACCCGGCCACACGCGCTAAAACCGGCTCCACAACATCGGCCGCCAACAGGCCCGGACTGCGCGCTGTCCGACGCGCCACCAGAGGAAACGACACATATGACCGACCGCATCGACGATATCGCCAACCGTATGGTTGTGGAGGGCAAGGGTATCCTGGCCGCCGATGAAAGTTCTGCCACCATCAAGAAACGGTTCGACGGCATTTCGCTGGAATCGACGGAGGACAATCGCCGCGATTACCGGGAAATGTTGTTTCGCGCCGATGGCATGAAGGATTATGTCTCCGGCGTCATCCTGTTCGACGAGACGCTGCGCCAGAAGGCCGCCGACGGCACGCCGCTGGTGCAGCTGATTACCGACGCCGGCGCGGTGCCCGGCATCAAGGTCGATGCCGGCGCCAAGCCGCTGGCCGGTCATCCGGGCGAGACGGTGACGGAAGGCCTCGACGGCCTGCGCGAGCGGCTGGCTGAATATCACGACCTTGGCGCACGGTTTGCAAAATGGCGCGCTGTGATCTCCATCGGCGACGGCCGCCCGTCCTGGACCTGCATCAAGGCCAACAGCCATGCGCTGGCCCGGTATGCGGCGCTTTGCCAGCAGGCCGGCATCGTGCCGATCGTCGAACCGGAAGTGATGATGGACGGCGCCGACGCGGTGCACGATATCGACACCTGTTTCGACATCAGCGTCTGGGCCCAGAACACGCTGTTCGACGAATTGTTCGAAGCCGGTGTCAACCTGGAGGGCACGATCCTGAAGCCGAACATGGTTGTGCCTGCGCAGAACTGCAAAAAGGCCGCCAGCGTTGAGGAAGTGGCGGAGAAGACCGTCCGCTGCCTGAAGGCCACTGTGCCGGCGGCCGTGCCGGGCATTGCGTTTCTGTCCGGTGGCCAGGCCAGCATCGACGCCACCGCCCATCTTTCCGCCATGAACGCCATGTTTGATTTGCCCTGGAAGCTGACCTATTCCTATGGTCGGGCGCTGCAGGCCGACGCGCTGGACGCCTGGGGCGGCAAGCAGGCGAATGTCGCAGCCGGTCAGGCGGCGTTCAATCACCGGGTTCAGATGAATGCAGCCGCTGCGACCGGAAAGTGGTCGGCTGAACTGGAAAAACAGGCCGCGTAGTCTATGAGTGATCCTGTATTCGAACCGTCACGGCTTTATCTGGTGACCCCGCCGGATATCGACCTGGAGACGTTTCCGGCTGAGCTGGAAGCCGCATTGCAGGCCGGCGATGTCGCCGCCGTGCTGATTGCCGGCCAGATGGCCGAACATGACATGGCGAAACTTGCCGATCGGCTGGTTCCGCTGATCCAGGCGCATGGAGCGGCGGCGCTGATTGAAGGTCACAACAGGGTCGCCGGCCGCAGCGGGGCCGACGGCGTTCATGTCAGCACCGGCGCGTCGGATCTTGAGGCGGCGCTTGAGAGCCTGAAACCGCAAAAGATCGTCGGCGGCGGCGCCATCAATTCCAGGCACGCGGCCCTTGATGCCGGCGAGAGCGGCGTCGATTATGTCTTTTTCGGCAAACCGCACGGCGATATCCGCCCGGAGCCGCACAAGAAAAACCTCAAACTGGCCGAATGGTGGTGCGAGATTGTTCAGGTACCGGCGGTCGTCATGGCCGGCAATTCGCTTGACCATTTTGCCGAAGCGGCAGCGACCGGCGCCGATTTCATCGCGCTGCATCAGGCCTGCTGGGCTCATCCGGGCGGCCCGGCCGATGCGGTTGCCCGAGCGCTTGAAATCATATCCGCGTCGGCGCAGGAACGGATCGCATCGATGGAAATGGTCTGACCCCCCGTGTTGAAGAAATCACCTCCCCCTGTTTCGATTGCCCTGGCTGCCAAGGCTTTCGCCGCCGTGTTCGCAGCCGGCATGCCGTCGGCCGCCCTTTCGCAGACCACGGCCGAGACGATTCCGTTTGTCCAGACGGCCGAGGCCACACTGAAGGCAGCGCAGACAAGCGAGGCGCCAGCGGACACACTGCCGATCCCGCAGCAGTCGGATGCCGATCCGATCGGCGAGCGAATCCGCCAGACCCTGCAGGATTCCGGCGAAGTACCGCCCAGCCAGATTGATCAGGCCTACAGCGCCTTCCAGCGCGGTTATTTTCTCACCGCCTTTGCCATGGGGCTGGATCAGGCCAAGGCCGGAAATTCCATCGCCCAGACCCTTCTCGGCGAACTGCTGGTGCGCGGACTTGGCGTCAAACAGGATTACGAGGAAGCAGCGGGCTGGTACGAGCTGGCAGCAGCCCAGGGCAATGCGGAGGCGCTTTATGCGCTTGGCAGGCTGCATACTGAAGGCAACGGCATGGCAAAGGATCCGGCCAAGGCAGCTGAATTGTTCCGTCGGGCCGGCGATCTCGGCCAGGCGACGGCGCTGCGTGAGCTTGGTTACCTCTACCTGCGCGGCGAAGGCGTGGAGAAGGACGAATTCCGCGCTGCCGCCTATCTCACACGCGCCGCCTATGGCGGCGACAGCGATGCCAGGTTTACCCTTGGCGGGCTGTTTGTTGAGGGTATCGGGGTCAGCCAGGACGATGTCCAGGCGGCGCGCTGGTTCGGCGAAGCCGCCAGATCAGGTCATGTTCCGGCCCAGATCGAATATGCCATCATGCTGTTTAACGGCCGTGGCGGGCCAAAAGACGAGCCGCGCGCCGCCGGCTGGTTCCGCCAGGCGGCCCTGACCGACAATCCGGTCGCCCAACGCCGCTATTCCCGCCTCCTGGCTGAAGGCCGCGGGGTGGAAAAAAACCCGGAGGAAGCTGCACGCTGGTATCTGATCGCCCGCCGGCGGGGCTTGCACGACAAATTCATGGATAGCTGGCTGCTGACCCAGGACGCCGATATTCTGCGCCGCGCCGAACAGCGGGCAAACGCCTGGCCGGGCGGCTTTCTGTCGGCCATTGAGCGATCGAAAACGGCTGTACAGGAACAGAATTGATCGCAATTTCATGGCCGGAAACGGTGGACAAAGCCGGAATTTGCGGCTATAGACCGCCATCTCTGTCGCCGCCTAGCGGCCGACGGGCAATTTTTTACCGGAATAGACTGGTCTGATCTGGAAGGCAGGGGCTTTCCCCGCATCTTGATCGTGTCGGTTTGAAACCAGACAAGCGGCGGCACCGCCGATAGAAGGAACGGAATAGACGTGCAGGTTATCGTTCGGGACAACAATGTCGATCAGGCCCTCAAGGCACTGAAGAAGAAGATGCAGCGCGAAGGCATCTTCCGCGAAATGAAGCTCCGTGGCCATTACGAAAAGCCATCGGTAAAACGAGCCCGCGAAAAGGCAGAAGCGGTTCGCCGTGCGCGCAAGCTGGCCCGTAAGCGCGCCCAGCGCGAAGGCCTGATTCCCGGACCCAAGCGCCGCACACCACCGACCCGCTGATCGTCCCGGCACTGACCGGACGCAGAAAAACA
Source organism: uncultured Afifella sp. (assembly GCA_947259045.1). Taxonomy (GTDB): domain Bacteria; phylum Pseudomonadota; class Alphaproteobacteria; order Rhizobiales; family Afifellaceae; genus CAMYKZ01. The sequence goes on along the minus strand of CAMYKZ010000023.1, from coordinate 25,392 downwards.
CAGGGCCGGAGACCGGCCTTTTTTTGACCATTACCACGCGATAGGGCGTTGCGGCATGATATCACACTTCGCAATCCACAATCGTCATCTCGGACTGGCCGTTGCAGCTGGCTTTATTCTGGCGCTTGGCGCCTGCAACAATTTGCCGGGCGGTGGCGTCACCGGGACAATCGTCGAAACCACACCCGAAACTGCATCCGCTGCAAATATCCAGTCACTGTCTGCCGTCATTGAAAGCAATCCGCGTGATCCCAGCGGCTACAATGTGCGCGGCTCAGCCTATGCCCAGGCCGGCCTTTACAAGGAAGCGCTGCGCGATTTCCAGACGGCGATCGACATCAACCCGTCATTCAGTGCCGCCTATTCGAACCGTGCGCTCGTCTATCGCCGCCAGGGCAAGACCGCCAAGGCCCTGGACGATTACAACCGCGCCATTCAGGCCAATGCCAATTATCACCCGGCCTATGTCGGCCGCGGCAATATTTATCGCCTCGAGGGCCGCTCTGAACTGGCGCTGGCGGATTACAATGCCGCCATCAATATCGATTCCACCGATGCCCAGGCCTATCACAATCGCGGCCTTGTCTATCAGGCAGTCGGCCAGCACCAGCAGGCGATCGTCGATTTCACCCGCGCCATCGGCATATCGCCGCTGACTGCCGCTCCCTATAACGGCCGCGGCGCATCCTATCTGGCGACCGGCGATGCAAAGACGGCGCTCGATGATTTCAATGAAGCTGTCAAGCGGGACAGAAATGATGCCCAGGCCTGGGTCAACCAGGGCCTTGCGCTGGAACAATTGGGCGATCAGAAAAACGCGTTTGCCGCCTTTGCCCGCGCGGCCAACCTGGACCCCAGGTTGAAAGACGCCCGCTCCGGAATGAAGCGGACGGGCTGATCATCGTGTAAGGTCGGGGCCAGCAGATTGGCCCTCAGGTCGGCATGCCATCGACAAACGCCTGAACCGCTTCCCACAATCCCTCGTTCCAAAGGCCGCCATGGCCGGCGCCTTCAATCACATGCATGCGCTTGGGCTCATTGGCATGGGACAGCAGATCCCACGCTTGCGCGATCGGGATCGTCGCATCGTTGGTGCCGTGCACGATCAGCAGCGGTTCGCTGACAAGGCCGATACGGTCGCGGGAGAGGAACTGATCCTTCATCAACAGGCTGACCGGCAGCCAGGGATATTGGTCTGCGGCAAGATCAAGCGCAGCTGAATAGGGTGCTTCCAGCACCAGCGCAATGCCGTCGCGTTCCGCCGCGACGGCCGTGGCAACGCCGGACCCCAGTGATTCGCCGTAAACCACGATCCGATCCGACTTCTGTTTCAGCCAGTCGAAAGCCAGCAGGCCATCGCTGACAAAGCCGGCTTCACTCGGCGAACCGCTGCTGCCGGGATAACCGCGATAGGCCGGCACCAGCAGGCCGAAACCGGCATCGAGTATCCTGGCGAAACGTTCGGAACGGCTTGAGATGTTGCCGGAATTGCCCATGAAATAAAGGAAAGCCGGTTTGCCCTCGTCGGCTTTTGCATACCAGGCGGTGAGGCTGACGCCGTCGGTGGCATCAAGCCGGATGATTTCGACCCCCGACAGGCCTTTTTCTTCCGGCAGAACAAGATGCCCGTCCGGCCGGAACACGAAGCTGCGCTGGGCCGCATACAGATACCCGGCCGCCGCCAGGTAGGCGATTGCGCCAACGACAAGGATAAATTTCAGTCCGTGGCCGAATTGCCTGATTCTGCTCATCTACCTGCCTCGCTGTCGCGCACGGGCAATACCATGAACCCCGGTGCAATCAAATGGCCCATTGCAATGGTGCGGGCAGATCGTCCGGCGAATAATCGACATGCAGGGCGCGCCGGCGCGATGGATCGACCGCCCGTGCCGAAGCGTGAACTGTCAAAAGCCGCATGGCCAGGACATCGCCCGCCGCAGCGGAACAGACATATGCCGGCCGGCCGCCTTTAACGCCTCTGGCCTGCTCCTTGCCGAGCCGGACTGATCGCTGCCGATCCGGCCAAGCCGGTGCGTGCCGGGCAGGATCTGCAGCGCGCCGTTTTCGGCGCCGCAATCGTCCAGATGCAGCCTCAGCGTCACCATGTTGGCGAGAAGCGCCTCCGGCGGTTCGACATGGCAAACGCCTTGCTTTGTCGTCCAGATGCCATAGCCGTCGACGTCGGCAGCCTGTCTGACGGCAATCGTGCGATCCTGATGCCAGCCGACGGCCCAGTTCGTTTCCACAGTCTTGTCGAATATGAGAATGCGAACCGACCGGCTCGGCCGGCCGCACAAAGCCGCTGCAAGCGAGCCCAAAGGCCCGTCCGCACCGATGAGCCAACGGACAGATTCCATTGGCGTGAAACTGCGCCTGCCTGGCTGCCGACCGCCCGCGCCACTTTCCGCTTCAAGGTCTTTGCGTAGCTGGAAAAACTCTGGCGGGCTGACTGCGCCGCGCACAAGTTCAGCGCCGTCGCGATGGAATTCGAGCTGGTCGGAGCTCGGCAAGGCCTTGCCTAATCGAGCGCCTTGACGATGTTTTCCACCATCTTCTTGGCATCGGAAAACAGCATCATCGTCTTCGGCATATAGAACAGGGTGTTGTCGATGCCTGCATAACCCGATGCCAGCGAGCGCTTAATGAACAGGCAGGTCGCCGCCTTGTCGACATCGAGGATCGGCATGCCGTAGATCGGCGAAGACGGATCATCGCGGGCCGCCGGATTGGTCACGTCATTGGCGCCGATGACAAAAGCCACATCCGTCTGGGCGAATTCCGAATTGATGTCTTCCAGTTCGAACACTTCGTCATAAGGCACGTTGGCTTCCGCAAGCAGCACATTCATGTGGCCCGGCATGCGGCCGGCCACGGGGTGGATGGCATATTTGACGTCCACGCCCTCCGCTTTCAGCTTGTCGGCCATTTCTCGCAGCGCATGCTGGGCCTGGGCCACCGCCATGCCGTACCCCGGTACGATGATGACACGAGAGGCGTTCTTCATCAGGAATGCGGCATCTTCCGCTGATCCCTGCTTCACTGTCCGGTCACCCAGATCGTCAGCGACGGCAGCCGTCTCGCCGCCAAAACCGCCGAGGATGACTGAGATAAACGACCGGTTCATGCCCTTGCACATAATATAGGACAGGATGGCGCCGGAAGAGCCGACGAGCGCGCCTGTAATAATCAGCGCGGTGTTGCCAAGGGTGAAGCCAATGCCGGCTGCCGCCCAGCCGGAATAGGAATTCAGCATCGACACGACAACCGGCATGTCGGCGCCGCCGATCGGTATGATGATCAGGACCCCGAGCAACAGGCTGACGATCGTGATCATCCAGAAGATGCCGGTATTGCCGGTCTGGACGAAGACGATCACAAGAAAGATCATCAGCACCGCCAGACCGATATTGACCAGATGGCGGCCCGGCAACATGATCGGCTTGCCCGACATGCGCCCGTCAAGTTTCAGGAATGCGATCACCGATCCGGTAAAGGTAATGGCGCCGATTGCCAGGCCGAGGCTCATTTCCAGCAGGCTGGCGCCATGGATCTGGCCCTTCGTGCCGATATCGAAAGCCTCAGGCGCATAGAGAGCTGCCGCAGCGACGAGAACGGCTGCCATGCCGACCAGCGAATGAAACGCCGCAACCAATTGCGGCATCGCCGTCATGGCGATGCGCCGGGCCATCACGGCGCCGATGCTGCCGCCGATGGCAAGCGCAAGAAGCAGCAAGAACCATCCTGTGCCGCCCGACGGCGGATGGCCGATCAGGGTGGTCAGAATGGCAATTGCCATGCCGGCCATGCCGTACTGGTTGCCGCGCCGGCTTGATTCCGGGTGGGACAGGCCACGCAGCGCCATGATGAAAAGGACGCCGGAGACGAGATAAAGCAGCGCAGTAATATTGGCAGACATCAGCGCCGCTCCCTATCGTTCTTTTTTCTTGTACATGGCGAGCATGCGCTGGGTGACCAGGAATCCGCCGAAGATGTTGATCGACGCCAGGATCACCGCGAAGAATCCGAACCAGCGCGACGCACCGGCTCCGTCCCCGGACATCAGATCGACACCGACTGAGAGCAGCGCACCGACGATGATCACGGAGGATATCGCATTGGTGACGCTCATCAGCGGTGTGTGCAGGGCCGGCGTCACCGACCAGACAACAAAATAACCGACGAAAATCGCCAGAACGAAGATCGACAGCCGAAACACGAACGGGTCGATTGCCCCGCCAGTTGCCGCGTGGGCGGCCATCCCGGCAGCGTCCGACATGGTGGCCGCCTGTTCCGCCAGAACAGCCGCCTGTTCGGCGGCAGCCCGCGCCTGATCGGCAGCAACCGTTGCCGCTTCGGCGGCTTCCCTTGCCCGTTCAACAGCCTGGTTTATTGCCTCGTTCGCCATCAGGCATCTCCCTTGCTTGCCGCCGGGCCGCCGAATCCTGGGTGAACAACGGCACCATCATGGGTCAAAAGGGTCGCCGCAATGATCTCGTCATCGCGGTCAAGACTGAGATCGCCGCTCTCCTTGTCGATCATCGGTTCAACGAAGGCAAAAATATTGCGGGCCAGAAGTTTCGACGCGGTTGCCGCAATCCGACCGGCCATGTTGGTATAACCGATAATCGATACACCATCGACCTCAGCCACCTCGTCGGCCCTGGACCCTTCGACATTGCCGCCGCGCTCAACCGCCAGGTCGACGATAACCGATCCATTATGCATTGCGGCGACCATCTTCTTGCTGACCAGACGCGGCGCCGGCCGGCCCGGGATCAAAGCCGTGGTGATGACAATGTCCTGTTTGGCGATATGGTCCGCAACCAGCTTGGCCTGCTTCTTCTTGTAGGCATCGGACATTTCCTTGGCATAACCGCCGGCATCCTCGGCAGCCTTGAATTCATCGTCCTCCACGGCAATGAACTTGGCGCCGAGCGACGCCACTTGCTCCTTGGCAGCCGGACGAACGTCCGTGGCGGTGACGATGGCTCCAAGTCGACGGGCCGTTGCGATCGCCTGCAGGCCGGCAACGCCTGCCCCCATGACAAATACCCTGGCGGCCGGCACCGTGCCCGCGGCCGTCATCATCATCGGCATGGCCTGGCCAAACGTCGCCGCGGCTTCAATCACCGCCTGATAGCCGGCCAGATTGGCCTGTGACGACAGAACGTCCATGACCTGGGCGCGGGTGATGCGCGGGATCAGTTCCAGAGACAGAGCCGACAATCCGGCTTCGGCATAGGATTTCAGCGCATCTTCATGACCGTGCGGGTCCATCAATGCGATCACGGCAGCACCCTTGGGAACAGATTTCAGCACCTTGTCTTCCGGGCGGCGCACACAGAGAACCAGTTTAGCCCCCTTCAGGCAGGTGGCTGCGCTGGCAATCGTCGCACCGGCGTCGGCATATTCAGCGTCGGAAATATCGGAGCGGTTGCCAGCGCCCTTTTCCACGGCAACCGAAACCCCTGCTGCGATCAGCTTGATCACCGTATCCGGTGTCGCTGCGACACGCGGTTCCAGCGCGGATGATTCCTTGAGGACTGCGACTTTCATGCGTCTGTGCGCTTAAGTCGCAACGGAAAGCACGAAAAACACGAAAGCCAGCGCGAGCACCACACTGGGCGGAACGACACTTCCCTTTGACGCCATGCCGATCGCTGCAGACACCAGCGCCAGCAACAAGGTCAATACACCAAGGGTGAAACTCCAAGGACCGCCGAAGCCGAAGATGGCAAGCGCCACGACAATCGTGATGACATGAACCATGCCGATCTTTGTCAGTGCAAGAAAGCCGTCATAAGTCCGGTCATGTTCACTATAGTCCATTCCGGACTGTGTTGAATCGTCGGCCATAATACCCCCATCAGGAACAGATCGTTTCCCATCCTTATACCCGGACTTGAGCGGATCGCAACGGACGTTTGGCCGCAACCGCAGAGAAAATCGTCACGCATTCAGGCCGGCAAGGCCGGCACGCTCAAGCCCGGAGGCCTGCACGGCGGAAACGGCATCGATGTTGAAATTCTCGATTTCGGCATTGAAAAGCCTGTAGAAGTTCATTTCCGCCTTCAAATGCAGGAATACGCCACCGAGGCCGATTGCAGCCCGGTCCATGAAAACGAATTCGCGCGGGATTGTCACCGGCCCCTGCTCCTTCAGCGCCCGGTGGACCCGGAAAGCCTCCTTGCGGCCATATTCGGCCGGCGCGACACCATCGGCAACCGATCTGACCCGGTCTTCCAGCAGCGGCCCGTATATGAAACGCGCCCAGATGTTCAAGGTGTCGATCAGTTCGTTCGTCAACCCCTTGAACCCCCAGGTTTCATAGGCCGACACGGTGCGGTCGCGATCATCGGATTGAAGGCCGTAATAAAGCTCCGTCACGCCGGCAACGAATCCGGGCGGGAAAATGCGGATACAGCCATAGTCCAGAAGGTTTATGCCGCCCGGCACTCCGTCGTCTTCAAAGACGGAATAATTGCCCAGATGGGGATCGCCGTGGATCACGGCATAGTGGCTGAACGGATGCCACCACGCCTTGAACATGGCCTCCGCCAGCCGGTTTCGGTCCGTCAGGTCATGGTCTGTGAAGTCCAGCAGGCGGCGGCCTTCGAGCCAGTCCATGGTCAGCAATCTTTTTGTCGACAGATCCGCATGGACCTGGGGAATCCGGATCAGGGGTTCATCGCTGAAGATATCCCGGTACAGCGCCAAATGTGCCGCTTCGCGGATATAATCCAGTTCCTCGCGCACCCGCTCGGCTATCTCGTGTTTGATCTCCGACGTGTCGATCGCCGGATCCATCCGGTTGTGGATGGCAAAGATCAGATTGAGCTGGCGGATATCCGCCTCCACCGCGCTTGCCATATCCGCATATTGCAGTTTGCAGGCAAGGTCATGTCCGGTCGCCTTGTCGACGGCGCGATGGACCTGGCCCAGTGAGGCGGCCGCGGCCGGCGCTTTGTCAAACCTGTCAAACCGGTCCTGCCAGCCGCTGCCAAGCTCGGCATTCATCCGCCGCTTGACGAAAGCCCAGCCCATCGGCGGCGCGTTGGCCTGCAACTGGGAAAGCTCGGCGGCATATTCGGGCGGCAGTGCATCGGGAATTGTCGACAGCAGTTGCGCAACCTTCATGATCGGGCCTTTCAGCCCGCCAAGCGCCCTGGCCAGTTCAACGGCATTCTGGCCGCGATTCAGGTCCAGCCCGAATGCGCGCGAGCCGATCATTTTCGCGGCAATGCCGCCGACGCCGGTGCCGACCCGCGCATAGCGGCTCAGCCGTCCCGTCAGCCGGTTTGCTTCCTGATCGTCTTTCATCCGCCGTATATAGGGCCGGATCAGGCGTCCTGCACCTGCGCCAATTCGTCTATCAGCGATTCAAGCACCGACAGACCCATTTTCCAGAATTGCGGATCACCTGCATCCAGACCGAACGGCGCCAGCAATTCCTTGTGATGTTTTGAGCCGCCGGCCCGCAACATATCGAAATACTTTTCCTGGAAGCCACTCTCCGCCCCTTCGTAGACGGCATAAAGCGAGTTCACCAGACAATCACCAAACGCATAGGCATAGACGTAGAACGGCGAATGAATGAAATGCGGGATGTAGCTCCAGTAGCAGGCATAATTCTCATCCAGCCGCACTGCGGGCCCGAGGCTTTCAACCTGAATCTCCATCCAGATTTCGCCCAGCCGCTGCGATGTCAGTTCGCCCTGCTTGCGTTCCAGATGAACACGGCGTTCAAACGAATAAAAGGCGATCTGGCGGACGACCGTGTTGATCATGTCCTCCACCTTTCCGGCGAGCATGATCTTGCGTTCGCGTGCATCCTTTGCGCTGGCGAGCATCGACCGGAAGGTCAGCATTTCACCGAACACGCTCGCTGTTTCAGCAAGCGTCAGCGGTGTCTGCGCCAGAAGCAACCCCTGCCCGCCCGCCAGAACCTGATGCACCCCGTGCCCCAGTTCATGCGCAAGTGTCATGACATCGCGAACCTTGCCCTGATAATTCAGCAGCACATAAGGATGCACGCTGGGCACAGTCGGGTGGGCAAAGGCGCCCGGCGACTTGCCCGGCCGCGTCGGTGCATCGATCCAGCCCCGGTCAAAAAACCGCCGGGCGATATCGGCCATCTCAGGCGCAAACCCTTGATAGGCGGAAAGCACGGTCTCGCGTGCTTCATCCCACGGCACAACACGGTTCAGATTGTCCGGCAGCGGCGCGTTCCGGTCCCAATAGTTGAGTTTTTCCATGCCGAGCCAGGATGCCTTCATGGCGTAATACCGATGCGACAGGTGCGGATAGGCTTCGCGAACCGACTGCACCAGCGCATCGACCACTTCAGGTTCGACCCGGTTGGCCAGATGGCGGGAGGCCGCAACATCATCGAACCCGCGCCAGTCGTCTGAGATCGCTTTGTCCTTCGCCAATGTGTTGGTGATCAGCGTGAACAGGCGGATATTGTCGGAAAACGTCTTGCTGAGAGCGGCCGCTGCGCCCTTGCGCTTTTTGCCGTCAGGATCCTGCAGACGGGTCAGCGTCGGCTCCAGGGGCAATTCCTCTCCGTCAACCTCAAACCTCAGTCCGGACATGGTTTCGTCGAACAGCCGGTTCCAGGCGCTACGCCCGGTCATCGACTTTTCATGAAACAGCCGTTCGATCTCGTCATCGAGCTGATGCGGCCGTTCAAGCCGCAGATCGTCGAGCCAGGGGCGGTAAGCTGCAAGCGCCGGATCTTTCAATGCGATATCCAGAACGGCGTCGTCGATCCGGTTGATCTCGAGCGGGAAGAACAACAGCCGGGTCGAGACTTCCGTCAGTTTGCCTTGAAGGTCGCCATAGAACTTCGCCCGCGCCGGATCCGAAGTGTCGCCGGCATAAACCAGACCGGCATAAGACATAAGCTTGCCGAGAATTTCCTCGATCGCTTCAAAATCGCCGATTGCCTTTGCAAGAGCTGCGCCGCCATCTCCGGCAAGGCCCGACAAGGTGCCCTTGTATTGCACGGAAAATGCGTCGGATCGCCGGCTCGCTTCATCGATATCATTGTGCAGCTCCGCGGCATCCATGGAGGGGTAAAGGTCCTCCAGCCGCCATTCCGGCAAAGCACCGAGATCCGTTTCTTCGGCTTTGTTCAGATCCGTCTCATTCGCCACAATGCTGTCTCCCTGTCCAAAGCCGATATTCGGTTCAACATACCGGCTGTCCGCACAGAGATATTGGATTCAGGCAATTGCTCAAGGCCTAAAGACGCCGAAGCGCAATAATAATGGGCTGCCCGCCGATTGATCCGCCTCGTCGGTAACAACGTCTTAACCTCCTCTGGTCCAAACTGGATCGAAATGAAACAGGTAGCCGGCCGGCGATTCGGCGACCGGTCAGAGAGAACTGCCCATGCGCATACTGATTGTTGACGATGACCCGGTGCAGCGCCGCATCGTTGAGGAAGTCGTCAACCGGCTCGGTTACGAGGCCGTCTGCGCCGAAAACGGCGAAGTCGGCATGGCGCGCCTGACCGATCCCTCCGCCGGGCGCTTCGATGCCGTTGTTCTTGACCTGGTGATGCCTGAACTGGATGGCATGGGCGTACTGGAGCGGATGCAGAATTCGCTCACCGCGCCGCCGCCGGTCATCGTCCAGACCGGCCAGGGCGGTATCGATACCGCGGTGTCGGCGATGCGCGCCGGAGCGTTCGACTTTCTGGTCAAACCCGCCTCGCCGGAGCGCATCCGCGTGTCGCTCGCCAATGTGCTGAAACTTGATGCGCTTGAACATGAAGTCACCCGGATGAAGCGAAGCCGGAGTGGAACACTGACATTCGACAATATCGTGATGCAATCCACTGTGATGGACAGGGTGGTCGAGCTCGGGCGCCGGGCTGCCCAGTCGTCAATCCCGGTCTTGATTGAAGGTGAGTCCGGCGTCGGCAAGGAGCTTGTCGCCCGGGCGATTCAGGGCAGCGGACCGCGCCGAAGCAAACCCTTTGTCACGGTCAATTGCGGCGCCATACCGGAGAACCTCGTTGAAAGTGTTCTGTTCGGCCATGAAAAAGGTGCCTTTACCGGAGCAACGGCGAAGCATCTTGGAAAGTTCCAGGAAGCCAATGGCGGCACGCTTTTTCTCGACGAGGTCGGTGAATTGCCGCCGGAAGCCCAGGTCAAGCTCTTGCGGGCTCTGCAGGAGGGCGAAGTTGACCCGGTCGGCAGCCGCAGGCCGGTCCGAACGAATTTCCGATTGATCGCCGCCACCAACCGGCGGCTGATCGACATAGTTTCAGAGGGTCACATTCGCGAAGATCTGTTCTACCGCCTGAATGTTTTTCCGATATGGGTTCCGCCGCTGCGCGAACGCATGGATGACGTCGCTGAGCTGACACGGCATTTTACCGCAAGGTTCGCGGCCGAAGAAGGCAAAAAAGCCCTGACAGGGCCATCAACCTCAACCCTCGACCTGCTGATGTCCTATTCCTGGCCAGGCAATATTCGACAGTTGGAGAACGCCGTCTTCCGGGCTGTGGTGCTCAGCGATGGCGAAACGCTGAAGCCGGAGGATTTTCCGCAGATCGTCGCATCCGTCGATCCGGATTCAGCCCGCGCCCGCATTGTCGGCGCGTCGATAGCGGCAGCGGATAAAACACATAATCAAATGCCAAAGCCCGCTGTCGACCATGCAGCCACGAACAATATGAACCTGCTGGCCGGCTATGATCGAACAAATGCGAACGGACGGCGCAACCATCCAGAAAGACAAAGACTGTCGCAATACGGTATGGTGCCGATGTTTGACGAGTTTGGCGAAATCCGCCGATTTGAGACCCTTGAGGAAGAAGCGATCCGGTTTGCCATCAACCATTACCGGGGCCAGATGAGCGAAGTCGCGCGGCGGCTCGGAATTGGCCGCTCGACGCTCTATCGAAAATTGAAGGATTATGGCATTAACGCCGAAGACGCCACGGCGGCCTGAACAGCCGACCGTCCTGCCGATCGGATATTTTAACCCCGAAGGGTCTGTAGCATGCGTAAATACCCAATAACCGCCTCCACCATCTGGCTGCTTGTTGCCGGCTTTGCATTCGGCGCACAGGCCGGACCCGTAACCAGAGGCACGGCAGGGCTTGCAGACGGTTCTGCCGCCGATGCGGATTTGCAGGCTGTTGTTCTCACGCCAATTGCAGCGGAACTGAAAGCGCGGCTTGAAAGCGTCAAGGGATCAAAAGCTGAGGAAAGCCTGATCGGCGAAATCAAGGCGTATTACGAAGCCCGCCGTTTTGAGCCGATATGGATTGTCGCCGGCCAGCCAACCGTCCAGGCGCTGGCGCTGGCGAATACGATCGCAAATGCAAGGCTGGACGGTCTTGATCCCGACGATTACAACCTGTTGGACTTGGCGTCGGCAAGCCGTTCCGGCGACGTTTCCGCGGTGGCTGAGGCTGATCTTTCGGCGACCCTTGCGGGTGTCCGCTACACCACCCATCTGGCCGCAGGCCGTATCCGCCCGCGCTCGCTTTCCAGGCACGTCACTTCAACACCGGAAAAACCGCCTGTCGCAGAGATACTGACCGGGCTGTCATCGGCGTCGGACGTCAAGGTCACCCTGCAGAAATTTGAACCGCAGGACGAACAATATTGGGCTTTGAAGGACAAGCTGGCCGATCTGTTGAGCGACTCGGATGAAACAGACCAGCCTGAAGTTCCTGCCGGCAAGGCATTGCGTCTGGGAAGCTTTGGTCAACGTGTGACAATCCTGCGGCAACGGCTAGGACACAAAGCAATTGACGGCGACGCGGAGCATTTCGACGAAGATCTGCTGGTTGCCGTCAAGGCATTTCAGAATCAGAATGGGCTACGCGCCGACGGAATTGTCGGCAGGGGAACCCTGGCCGTGCTGAACCGCGACAGCCGCGGCAGCCTGATATCGCTCATAGGCGTCAATCTGGAACGCCGGCGCTGGTTGCCGAAAAACCTTGGAACATTCCACATCGCCGTCAACATTCCGGAATATCAGGTGCGCGTGAACAAAGCCGGGCGCACCGTACACACGACACGTGTGGTTGTCGGCAAGAGATCGAACCCGACGCCGATCTTTTCCGACGTGATGGAACATATCATCGTCAACCCGTCGTGGAATGTGCCGGCATCGATCCTCAGCAATGAGATGCTGCCCGATATCATGATCGATCCTTCAGGTTTCTTTTCGCGCAACGGCTACCAGTTGCTGGCACGCGGAGAAAGCTGGAGCGGGTTCCGGCAGGTCCACCCTGAAATGGTCGATTGGTTCACGGTTGATCCAAAGCGCGTCCTGGTGCGTCAGCCGCCGGGCCGGCGCAATGCACTCGGGCGCATCAAATTCATGTTCCCCAACCGGCATGCGGTCTATCTGCACGATACTCCGGCCAAAAACCTGTTCTCGCGCGAAACCCGCGCCTACAGCCACGGTTGCGTCCGGGTCGAGGATCCGATGGCCTTTGCCGACGCGGTGCTGAGCAACGAATCGGAGTGGGATTCTGCAAGGCTCAAGAAACTGTATGGCGACAGGGAACGGAAGGTCGAGCTCGCAGAGCACATCCCGGTTCACCTGACCTACTTCACTGCCCGGGTCGGCAGCGATGGCACGGTCGAGACATTTGCTGATGTTTATGGCTATGACAGTGTGATTCGCAAATTGAACAATCGTTAATCCTAATCCGGTTTCACTGCCTGATGCCGGTATGGGTTATCGTTAAAATATGTTAGTGCGCGCGCTGGCAAGGCTTGTGAAATTGCAATCTCAGGTTTAGAAACCTTGTCGAAATGGATTTGGATCATTCCGGCAGGAACTTTTTCGGGGCATTGTTTCTGTGAGTACAGCCTAACGCGCAATGACTCATAAATACAATTTTAACGAGAATATCGCAAAGTCGACATATTTGGAAAACCGCTGGTTGGAATTCTTTGGGATTTTATCCAGTGTTCGCCAGAACCGGCGTTGCGGCTATTGTAAAATTTGTTAACATCGCATTAAGCATACTGAACGATAATCGTATCTGTTCATCAACCGGGGCGGGGAGTTGCCCTCGAGACAGGCTTGGGACCGTTGAGCTCTTTGTATCGTATTGCGTCGCGGCAAAACCGCGCTGGTGGAAAGATTGCGATTGCAATAATTGCACTGGCTTTGGGTTGCACCAGCATTCAGGCCCGGGAAAAAGACCGGACGCTGAAACTTCATTTCACCCATACCGGTGAGCGCGGTGTCTTCACATACAAGCGCAACGGCAAATACGACGCTGCCGTCCTGAAGAAACTCAATCACATTATGCGCGACTGGCGCCGTAATGAGCCGACAAAGATGGATCCGAAACTTTTCGACGTCGTCTGGCAGGTCTATCAGGATGTCGGCGGCAAAGATTATATTCACATTGTTTCAGGTTATCGCTCGGTCAAGACCAATGACATGCTCCGGCGCAGAGGCCGTGGGGCGGCGAAACAGAGTCGGCACACCCGCGGCCAGGCCATGGATTTCTTCATTCCCGGCGTGTCGGTGTCGAAGATCCGCAAGGCCGGTTTGCGCCTGCAGCGCGGCGGCGTCGGGTATTATCCGAAATCGGGCTCGCCCTTTGTCCATCTGGATACCGGCAATGTTCGTCACTGGCCGCGCATGACGCGTCAGCAACTGGCTTCGGTGTTTCCAAAGGGACAGACGCTGCATGTGCCCTCCGACGGCAAGCCGCTTGCCGGCTATGAAATTGCCAAGGCCAAATATGGTGGCCGAGGGGAAACGGCGGCCGTTGCTTATCTGGACACGAATTCGCGCTCCATCCGACCGGCAAATGTCGCGTCGAACGATTCGCCGCAAAAGAAAGCCACACTGGGCAAATGGCTGAAACGGACGCTTGGCGGCGGCGCCGACGAAGAAGAAGATAATGCCATCGCCAACCCGGACGCCGTGATGGTCGCGACCGCAGAAACCGCGCCATTGCCGCGGGAACTGACGGAATCATCGCGCCAGATCGCTCTTGCGGCGCTGGAGACGGCGACGCCGGAAATGCCGGGCGGCGTACTTGTGGCGTCTGCTGCGTTGGATACGCCGTCTGTCAGGCCGGTGATTTCCGGGCTTGCGCCGACCGACGACCGTTTCTCGCCGGCCCTGCCGGGGAGCCGGTCCCAGGATCAGATCAAATTGTCACGCCTCATGGCGCAGGCCGCATTGAGGGCTGAAGAAGACGAACCCGTTGTTGTCGCGGCAGCGGAAATACCGGAAGAAATACCAGCTGAAAAACCGGCCGCGCAGCCAGCCGCCTTTACCGTCGCCTCCGGCCCGGATCCGGTTGGCAAGCCGGAACCGGCAGTCAGATCCGCATTCGCCGCTCCTGAACCTGTTGCGGACACAAAAGGCAACGCAATCGATGCTGCCAATGCCATCAGCGTCAATGCTAAAGGGCAGAAGACGATTACTCTGGAAACAGAAAAGACGGTCGCGCTTGCCTATGCCGGGTTTGCCGAAGAAGTGACGCGCAAACGTCCGGACAGCCTTCTCGTCAGTCCGCGGGTCAAGCCCACCGCCCCGCTTCCCATCCGTGCAACATCTGAGGATGCCGACACGGCTGCGGCTGCGACCGAAACGGAAGCAATCATCGACCGGGACCTTCCGGCCCGACTGCTTGCCGATGAAGGACAAGTCGAATTTGCCAGGTTCCTGGGCGACCAGACGACACGGACAATCGTCTTTGCCGAACTTGAAATGCCGCATCCCTGGGCTGTTCCAGGCTTCTTCAAGGCACCGAAGAACGTTTATTCGGCTTCAAGGAACCAGCCCGGCCGCACCCTGCGCTTTGACCGCTTTGCCCGGCTCGATAACGTCTCGCCCAGAAAGCCTGACGGCAAGTCACGCCTTGCCTATGTCCGGCGGCCAACAACCAATTTCTAATCGTCCGCGTTTTCGGGTTCAGAGCCGTCAAATGCCATGCCGAGTGCATGCAGATACAAATCCCGTATAGCCTCTTCTTCTGATCGCTCCGAGGCGTCCTGCTTGCGGATTCGCACAACCTGCCGCATGATTTTGACATCGAAGCCGTTACCCTTCGCTTCGGCATAGACCTCGCGAATATCTGTAGCGATCGTCTGTTTTTCTTCTTCCAGACGCTCGATGCGTTCGATCAGCGATTTCAGCTGCCCTGCAGCGATACTTCCCTCGGCCATAAATCAACACTCTCTGAACACGGGTTGGAATTTGCGCTGGGCTTCAGCGCGATTTGGATAATGTCTTCGCTGCCTGCGACGATGGCGTTCGTCAACCATCTTGCCGGGCTATCCTCAGATTAACTGTCAGATGAGGAATGATCGTGGTTGCCACCGGTGGCAAATGCGGCTGCCTGCTCTGCGCTTGCTTCGCTCTGATAACGCTGTTTCCAATCGTCATAGGCCATGCCGTAGACGATTTCCCTGCTCTCTTCCTTGCCAAGTTCCACACCGTTCTCCTGGGCCGCATCGCGGTACCAGTTGGAAAGGCAATTGCGGCAGAACCCGGCCAGATTCATCAGATCGATATTCTGCACATCCGTGCGTTCACGCAGATGAGACACCAGGCGGCGAAACGCTGCCGCTTCAAGTTCGGTTTGCATATTTTTGTCGATCGACATCATCATCACTCCTCTTGTTCGCCGGTCTTGCGAAGGCCAGCCCCGGCTGAACCGGCCGATCGCTCAGAGAGCCAAAGCGCCTGATCTCAAAAAGCGCGGGATCGGTCAGAATATCCCGCAGAACGGTTTCCAGCCGGTCGGCCCATTCAAGCACACCGGCAGGATCGCTGATCAGATCGTTGCGGACTTCCAGAAGGCCATGCGCCAGGCCGCGGCTGGTGCCATGCCGGTACATCGTGTCGTTTTTCAGACTGCCCGAATAGGGTTCGTTGTCGCCAACGCGCAAACCGGGTTCTGCCGCAAGACGCTCAATCATCGGAGCTGCCAGACGCGGATCGCGGTCCCATAACAATCCACAATGCCAGGGCCGCCGGCTGCCGCGCCAGACCGGTGTATAGGAGTGGATGGAAAACAGGACCGGCGGTTTGCCGCTGGCGAAACAATCGTCGATCAGGCCGGAAACCGCCGCGTGATACGGCCGGTGATATTTGTTGAGCCGGCGCTCGCGCTCGAGCTCGTCGACATGCGCATTACCGGGCACAACAGCACCGTCGGACAGCCGCATGATCAGTGTCGGGTCGTCTTCGCCGCGGTTTGGATCGATCAGCAACCGGGAAAACCGGCTCAGCACGGCCGGCGCCCGAAACCGTTTGGCCAGCGCTCTGCTGAGCGGTTCCACGCCGATATCGTACCCGATGTGCCGCTGCAATTGCGCAGGATCGACACCGAGACCGTCATAATCCGGAGGCAGGGCATTGGACGCATGATCGCACAGGATGATCAGACCTCCGGCCTTGTCGCCGTCGATGATTTCGTGCGAATTGGGGCTGTCCCCGTGGTGGATGCCGGGTTTGGCGTCAGCTGACATGGGTAATCCGGTTTGTGTGGAAGCAATTCATGGCAAGGCCATTGCGCGATGATAGGCACTGTTATCGCCGCCTGCCAGCCCCATTGGCTGCCAGGCACTGTATTATTTTCCAGATTATTTTCCAGCAACCGCGATGCCCGGCGGTTTGGCGGCCACAGGTTCGGGCTGTTTCATGAGCCGGCAGACTAACACGGTCGGCGCAAAAACCGATCCGGCAATTCTGGCATTCGTTGCGCTGGTGCTTGGCGCCATTGCCATGGGGGCATCGCCGATATTCGTCCGCTTTGCAGAGGTCGGACCATTGACCAGCGCGTTCTGGAGGGTTTGCTTCGCCCTGCCCGCTTTGTGGTTATGGGCCCGGCTGGAACACCCGCAAGTGCCGCTCCGGCAGGCCGGGCGCGGCGCAATATCGGCGATAGGACTTGCCGGGCTGCTGTTTTCAGGAGACCTGATCTTCTGGCATCTGGCGATCATGAACACCAGCGTCGCCAATGCCACTTTTCTCGCTACATTGGCGCCGGTATGGGTCGTTCTGGGGTCCGGACTTCTGCTTGGGGAACCGGTCGAACGCAATGTCCTGGCCGGCCTCGGATTCGGGTTGCTCGGCATGACGTTTCTGATCGGCGGAACGCTGGCCCTCAGCCCCGATAATATCGACGGGGATATCTTCGGCGTAGTCACATCGTTTTTCTTCGGCGGCTATTTTCTAGCCGTGCGCCGCGCGCGGCGCAAATTCGGCTCCGGTCAGACGCTTTTTTTGTCGAGCCTGATCACCGCAATCGTCCTTCTGGTCTTTGCCCTGGCTCTTGAAGACCAGATCTGGCCATTGACCGCCTACGGCATCGCTGCACTGATCGCACTTGCTTTGATCAGTCACGCCGGAGGGCAGGGTCTGCTCTCCTTCGCGCTTGGATATCTGCCGGCGGCATTCTCCGCGCTGGTTATTTTTGCCGAAGCCGTCGCTGCCGCCATTCTCGGGTGGCTTTTTCTCGGTGAGGCCATCGGCCTGACACAATTAGTTGGTGCAGTGGCGATATTCATGGGAATCGCCATTGCGCGCCCAAGACGGGCAAAGCCCAATGGCACTCCCCCTGAATGAGAGCCTGGACGTTAAATGACTGGATTCGTTAGACTCCATTCCGTTAAGGGGCAGGCGAAAAAATTCGGCAGTCGCCCGATACACGGTTTGACCATTGTGGAAAAATCAGGCATTGGGTAACTTCGAGTTAACCGGTTAACTGTCTAATAATGTCGTCACGAGATTCGTCGACATGGCAGGGACGCCGAACCAGATTGGGTTCACGGACGGGGTCATGGACAGGGGTCATGGGGACTTTGAATATCGTGCAAAACATGGTGAACGCTGAGCGATGAAAATTCTTCGTCTGGCCATGGCTGCCGCTTTTGTGAACACTTTGATGCTCGTCATCGGGGTTCATTCCGCATACGCAGATCTGCGGTTGTGCAACAAGACCAACAACCGCATCGGTGTCGCCATCGGCTACAAGATCGATGACCGGTGGAAGACCGAGGGTTGGTGGAATATCGACGAAAGCAGCTGTGAAACACTTTTGGCGGGTGCTCTGGCGTCCCGCTATTACTACGTGTATGCGGCTGACTACGACCAGGGCGGTGAATGGGCCGGACGTGCCTTTATGTGCACCCGCGACAAGGAGTTTACGATTGACGGCGTAAGCGACTGCCTGGCTCGGGGCTTTCAGAAGACAGGTTTTTTTGAGGTCGACACCGGCACCCAGGCAAGTTGGACGGTGCAACTGACCGAACCGACCAACCGCGGTGTTGGCGGTCGATGAGGCGAAACCGCAAAGTCAAAATCCTCGCCACACTCGGTCCCTCTTCAAACGACGCAGAAACAATCACCGCGCTGTTCGAAGCCGGTGCCGACATTTTCCGAATCAATATGAGCCATGCCTCGCACGATCTGATGCGGGAACTGGTACGAACGATTCGCGGCATCGAAGCCGAACGTGGTCGCCCGATCGGCATTCTGGTCGACCTTCAGGGCCCCAAACTCCGGGTTGGGAAATTCAAAAGCGAAAAGGTCAGCCTGAAAGCCGGTCAGTCGTTTACGCTCGACGGCGATGCCACACCGGGCGACGAGACCAGGGTTCAGTTACCGCATCCGGAAATCCTCCAGGCGCTTGAGCCGGGTCACAAGATCCTGCTTGACGATGGCCGCGTCCAGTTGAAGGTCACCGAAGCTACACAAGATCGTGCCGTGACCGAAGTCATTACCGGAACGGAACTGTCAGCCCGCAAGGGTGTCAGCCTGCCGGATACGACGATCAGTTCCGGCGCCCTGACGCCGAAAGACCGCAAGGATCTTGAAGCAGCGCTGGCGGAGGAAATCGACTGGATTGCCCTGTCCTTCATTCAACGGCCTGAAGATGTCGCCGAGGCGCGCAAGATTGCGCGCGGCAAGGTCGGGCTTATGTCCAAGATCGAAAAGCCGCAAGCCGTCGAACGCATCGACGAGATCATCGAATTGTCGGATGCGATCATGGTCGCGCGCGGCGATCTGGGCGTGGAAATGCCGATCGAGCGGGTCCCCGGGATCCAGAAGCAGATCATCCGGGCGACGCGGCGAGCCGGCAAACCCGTTGTTGTCGCGACCCAGATGCTGGAGTCGATGGTGTCTGCGGCGGTCCCCACCCGCGCGGAAGTCTCCGACGTTGCCACAGCGGTTTTTGAGGGCGCCGATGCGGTGATGCTGTCGGCAGAATCGGCTGCAGGGGACTATCCGGTTCTGGCTGTGGAAATGATGAACAGCATTGCTGAAACGATCGAACGCGATCCGAATTTTTCGCAAATCATCAATGCCCAGCGCGCCGCACCGGAAGCGACCGGCGCGGACGCCATAACCGCCGCCGCCCGCCAGATTGCCGAAACGCTCAACCTGGCTGCCATCGTCTGTTACACCTCGTCGGGCTCAACCGGCATCCGCGCCTCGCGTGAGCGGCCGTCCGTGCCGGTCATTGCCTTGTCGCCGGTTCGCGAAACCGCCCGGCGCCTCTCCGTCGTCTGGGGCTGCCATTGCGTCGTCTCCGAAGATGCCAAGGATATCGACGAAATGGTCGATCGGGCCTGCCGGATCGCCTTTTCGGAAGGGTTTGCATCGCCGGGCGACAGGATCATCATAACGGCGGGCGTACCGTTCGGCACCCCCGGTGCGACGAACCTGCTGCGCATCGCCTATGTCGGATCTGACGGCCAAAGCGGCATTTTTTAGTCCGCATCCATCTATTCCGCCGCTTCACGGGACCGCAATTTCCGTCCGGAACGTTCGACTGCGCGTTCGATCGCGCCGAGCACATCGTCCGGCCGGCTCCATTGCGGCATATGCCCGACGTCGGGCAGCACGGTCAGCCGCGCGCCCGCAATGTCGCGCACCAGGCCGTAGGAATGGATCGCCGGCGCAACGATGCTGTCGGTATCGCCGGTAATGATCTCTACCGGTGCTGCGATTTCCGGGTACCGCAATTGCATGGCGTTCACGTTGGCGAAAAAGTCCACGATGTCCTGGCAATTGGCGACAAAAGACGCCGGACGCAGAACCATCGCCGCCCCCATTGTTTCCCGGTAGATGTCCGGCACCGGGCCTGGCCTGAATATCGATCGCAGAGCACACGGCACCAGAGCGAGGCCGACAGGAAAGGCCAGAAGTTCTGCAAAGATCCGGCCGACGAACGGCATCGCGCCCACTTTATAATGCCAGTCGATACCGCCGGGCCAGGGGTGCGTGGCAGGACTGATCAGAACCAGCGCCGCCGCTCTGTCCGGATGCTGAACACCAAATGCCGCCGCCACGGCCCCGCCCCAGGAATGGCCGACAACCACCGCGTCGCGAAGGCCCAGCCGGTCCATGATGTCTGCGACCATATCGGCCTGGATGCGCGGATCGGACTGGCTCCGGTATTGCTTCCGGCTGTGCCCCTGCCCCGGCCGGTCCATCAGAATGACCCGGTATCGTTCGTTCAGCCTGCGGCCGATAATGTGCAGCGGATCACGCAGATTGCCGCTGGCGCCATGCAGCAGGATAATTGCCGGAGCAGTTGGCGATGCAGCGCCATTCACGGCGGGCAGATCCAGCACATGCAACCGGGCGCCCTGAACATTCATGAAGGCGCCAATCGGCGGAAATCGGCGGTTCAGATAAAAGGTTGCCAGGCGCGTTGCAACCCAGAGGGCTGCGACGATTGCAACAACACCGATGAAAAACAGCGCCACGATGTCTGCCTAAATATCCCGGTCGCCGGATTCCGACTTCAGCGTCTTGGCCATATTTTTTGCATTGTCGAGAAAAGGATGGATTTCCAGCGCCTGCTCGAATGCCTCAAGCGCACGATTGGTTTCGCCGATTTCCCGCAGCATCAATCCAAGCCCGGACAGGGCACCGAAATGCCGCGGTTGAAGGGAAAGCACCTTCTCAATATCGGCAATCGACTTGCCGTAATCGCCTTTGAGATAATGAACCGTGGCGCGTTTGTTCCAGCATCGATCGTATCGCTTCCGGACCGGTGAAACCGTTTCAGCAGTTCAAACTCGACGGCCTTGGCTTCCGTTTCATCTTCGCTGCCGGCTAGCCGGTTGAAAAGCCCGTCCAGAGCCTCTTCAGACAGTGGCGTCTCCGCTTCCGCAGAGGCCTCTGAATCCTGAGGCCCGGCGCCCTTCGGGCCGGCAGTCTGACCGGAATTCTGGTCGGAACTCTGGCCGGAATTCTGGGCATATGCAGACACACCGGCCATTGTGCCGGCCAGAGCAAAGGCGAGAATCAGAAA
Source organism: uncultured Afifella sp. (assembly GCA_947259045.1). Classification (GTDB taxonomy): domain Bacteria; phylum Pseudomonadota; class Alphaproteobacteria; order Rhizobiales; family Afifellaceae; genus CAMYKZ01. The sequence goes on along the minus strand of CAMYKZ010000023.1, from coordinate 4,109 downwards.
AAAGATGTATAGAAGTGATCGCATCGTGGGAAGTTAGGGCGCTTCCACGGCTACGTCAAAAGGTTCTCGAAATTGTGTTGAACAGCCCAGCTGCCAACGGCCTCAGCCCTGGCGGGCCTTGAACCGCCGCTGGGTCTTGTTGATAACGTAAACCCGCCCTTTGCGGCGAACCAGACGATTATCACGATGACGAAGCTTGAGCGCTTTAAGAGAATTTCTGACTTTCATGGATCCACACCTGCGCAGCCACTGCCGCGTCATAAACTGTTGGGGCATGCCTTAGAGTGGAATGACCGGTATTGTCAATCCGCAGACGGAAACATCCGTAAAAGACCACGCCTGAAAAACACCGATTCTGCGGCAAAACGCTTCTGTTACTACAGGTTTGACGGTACCAAGGCCATATGGACGATCAACAATCCAGCCCGCAATTCCTCACCACCCGCGAGGTCGCGGCATTGCTGCGGGTGCGCGAGCGCAAAGTCTATGAACTTGCAGCCGCCGACGAGATCCCCTGCCGCCGGGTTACCGGGAAATTGCTTTTTCCCCGGGCGGCCATTGAAGCATGGCTTGCCGGAGAACCGGCCGGATCGCCGCAGGCAGCGGTCAATCCCGCTGACCGGCTGCCCCCCAATGTCGTTGCCGGTAGCCACGATCCGCTGCTTGATTGGGCGCTTCGGGAGGCGAAAACGGGTCTGGCGAACATTTTTGACGGCAGTCTGGACGGTCTGATCCGTTTGGAAGCCGGAGAAGCGGCGGCCTGCGGGCTTCATATTTACGAGACTGCACGAGACGGCTGGAATATCGACCATGCCAGCCGGTCGGCTGCAGCGGGCTCCAGCATCCTGCTGGAATGGGCGAAACGGCAGCAGGGCCTGATTCTGAGCCCGGAGAAAACCGATGGCATCCGTGGCGTCGATGATCTTCGCGGGCACACGGTGGTCCTTCGTCAACCGACCGCCGGCAGCCGTATTCTGTTCGACCATCTACTGGAAAAGGCCGGCATGACGCATGCGGACCTGAAAATCGCACCGGCAACAGCACGCACTGAAACCGACGCGGCCACACTGGTCGCCTCCGGCCAGGCCGACGCAGCTCTTGGCCTGGAAGCGGTTGCCCGCCAGTTCAGCCTGCCATTCGTGCCGCTGGTCAAAGAACGCTACGATCTGCTGATTGACCGCCGATCCTATTTTGAGCCGCCGCTGCAAAGCCTGTTCGCATTCTGCCGCTCACCGGCATTTACAGCCAAGGCAGAAGACATGGGCGGGTACGACCTGGCCGGCCATGCCGGCATCCATTGGAACGGCTGAATGTCCGACGTTCAGTCGGCTGCTGCATTCGGCACGAACAGCGGCTTGCCGTCCACCTTGTAGCCGGCGATCGCGCCTTGGCCTTCTGGCGACAGAAGCCAGTCGATAAAGACCTGCCCCTGCTTCGCCCTGACAGCTGGATGTTTCGCCTTGTTGACCAGAATGACGCCATACTGATTGAACAGCCGCTTGTCGCCTTCAACCAGGATCCGGTGTGTTCCCTTGTTGCCGAACTTGATCCAGGTCGCCCGGTCGGTCAGCGCGTAGGCGCCAAGACCGACTGCGATGTTCAGTGTGGCTCCCATGCCGGAACCGGTTTCCCGGTACCAGTTTCCGCTGGCGGAGACCGGGTTGACCAATGCATCGCGCCACAATGACAGCTCTTTCTTGTGGGTGCCCGAATCGTCGCCCCGGGATGCAAAGGCGTGTCCGTCGCGGGCAATTGCGGCAAGCACCATGGTGACATCGGATTGACCCGCAATACCGGCCGGATCGTCCGCCGGTCCAACCAGCACGAAATCGTTGTACATCAGGTCAAATCGTTCGACGCCAAAACCGTCTGCAACGAATTTTTCCTCCGCAGCCCTGGCATGAACCAGCAGCACGTCCCCGTCGCCGTTCATGGCGTTGCGGATGGCCTGCCCGGTGCCGACTGTAACAACCCGGACCTCAATGCCGGTCTTGTCTTCAAAGATCGGCAGCAGATAATCGTACAGGCCGGAATTCTGTGTCGATGTGGTTGACTGAACGATGATGAACCGATCCGCGGCAACGGCAACGCCGCTCAGCGTTACGAGAAGGAATACGGCCAATGCCTTGAAAACACTCCGGTGTACCATTTCAGTTTCTCCTCCTAAAGAACCAGCCGGCCGGCCAGGTAGCCGGCGGCTTCCGTTGATCTGGGTTTGTTGAAAAATTCGGTCGCAGGCGTCTGTTCGCACAATCGCCCCTTGTGCACGAAAACCACCTCATCGCCGATGCGGCGGGCCTGGCCGATATCATGGGTCACAAAGACGATCTTTGTCCCGTCGCGGTGGGCTTCGTTCACCAGCGCTTCAATGGCAGCGGTTGCGGCGGGATCAAGGCTCGCGGTCGGTTCATCGAGCAGCAGAACCTGCGGCTGCGCCGCCATTGCCCTGACGATCGAGAGCCGCTGCTGTTCGCCGCCGGACAGACGCCGGGCAGGCTGATCCCTCAGGCCCGACAGATTGCCGAGTTCCAGAAGCTGCTCCAGACGCCGGTTTCGATCCGGTTTCGGAACATTGTAGACGCTGAGCGCATGGCGCAGATTGGCCGCCACGGAACGGCGCAACAGGGTCGGCCGCTGGAATACCAGGGCCGATCTGCTCGCCGCTGTTCCGGCCCAGCGGACACGGCCGGACTGCGGTTCCAGCAACCCCTGCAGCAATCGCAGGGTCAGGCTCTTGCCCGCACCGTTCGGCCCCATGATAATCGTTCTCGAGCCGGAAAAGAGCTGCAGGTCAAGCCCATCCAGCAGGGTCTTTCCGCCGGCCTGGTAGGTCACACCCTGCATTTCGACAACCGGCGCGTCCGGCTCTTCATCCGGCGCGGTGGAAGCGCTGTTGCGCACGGGTTCAGGCATAGGCCATCCTCGACGCGCCACGGCGCAGCGACATGACCAGCGCATTGACCGCCAGCGCCAGCAGGATCAGAACCATGCCAAGACCAAGCGCCAGCGCCAGGTTGCCTTTTGACGTTTCAAGCGCAATTGTCGTGGTCATCACCCGCGTCACATGGTTGATGTTGCCGCCGACAATCAGAACTGCGCCGACTTCCGCGATCGCCCGGCCAAGGCCTGCAAGCGCGACCGTGATCAGCGAATAGCGGGCATCGTACAGAAGCGTCGGCACCATGGCGATGCGCGACATGCCCATGGCGCGCAACTGTTCGTCATATTCGCCGTAGAGGTCTTCAATCACCTGCCGCGACAGCGCAATGACAATCGGCGTCACAAGCACCGTCTGGGCGATGATCATCGCAGCCGGTGTATAGAGCAGTTGCAGAATACCCAGCGGCCCGGAACTGGACAGCATCATATAGACCAGCAATCCGACAACCACCGGCGGCAATCCCATCAGCGCGTTGAACAGAACCGTCAATGCCATCCGGCCCGGAAACGCAGCGAAAGGCCAATGATCTCAAGCAGGTCCGCATCGCCGCTGATGATCAGCAAAAACGCGTCGGCAAACGCACTGGAGACACTTTCCATCACAAACCCTGTCGTTTTCTGACGGAATTATGCGAAATTATGTGTTTTATGTCGATAGACTATCTGGTTGAGCCGGCAGGCTGACCAGAATACAGCTTGGCGGACCAGGCTCACACCACCCGGCATCGCCACCGTGCCGCCTGGCGATCTGACGGACCAATGCCAGTCCCAGTCCGGTTCCGCCGGCTGAACTGACACTTTCCGCCCGGTAGAACGGTTCAAAAACACGTTCGCGCTCTTCGCCGGGCACACCCGGCCCCTGATCCGTGACCGTCAGATGGACATGGCTTCCAGATTGCGAAACATGAACCATGACAGGCGGCACGCCATGCCGCTCGGCATTCTCAATCAGATTGCGGATCAATTGCCGAAGCAGCATCGGTTCGCCCGATATAAAGGCAACCGAGCCGGACACCGTACAGTCGCGATAACGCGAACCCTCTTCTGCCGCCAGCGCCAGCAGATCGATATCCTCACGAGGAATTTCATCGTCCAGCGCATCGAGCCGGCTAGACAGAAGGATCTGATCAATCAGCCGGTCGAGCTCTGTTATATCCGTCTCCAGCGCC
>CAMYKZ010000022.1 GCA_947259045.1 uncultured Afifella sp. | reverse complement strand
CGCCGGCAGTTCAAGGAAAAGCCGGGCATCATGGAAGGCACGGAGAAGCCGGATTATGGCCGTGCCGTCGACATGCTGACAAAAGCGGCGATCAAGGAAATGATCCTGCCGTCGCTGCTTCCGGTTCTGTCGCCGATTGTTGTGTTTGTGCTGATCAACATGATTGCCGGACCTTCGGAAGCCTTCTCCGCACTGGGCGCCATGCTGCTCGGGGTTATCGTGACCGGCCTGTTTGTCGCCATTTCGATGACGGCAGGCGGCGGCGCCTGGGACAATGCGAAAAAATCGTTCGAGGATGGTTTTGTCGATGCCGCCGGTGTGAAACACGAAAAGGGTTCGGAGGCTCACAAGGCCTCTGTCACTGGCGATACGGTTGGCGATCCGTACAAGGACACAGCCGGCCCGGCTGTGAACCCGATGATCAAGATCACCAACATCGTCGCGTTGCTGATGCTTGCGGTATTGGCCCACTAAGCCATCCGCCGGTTTGCTAAAAAAAAAGCCCCGCATCCGGATCAGGATGCGGGGCTTTTTGTTGGTGGCGGGGACGGAGCGCTACCCGTCAGCAGGTGTGGTGGCCACGCGTCCGGCGGCGCCGAGAAGCTGCGAGACAAACGAAAAGTCGCGGCCGCCGGTTGGTGTGGTCCGTGAAACAAAATCGAAAACCTGACCGTCCTTGAGGCCGTAATTGGCCAGCTGGGCGACCAGTTCTTCCTCATTGAAATAGACCGCAAGCACGCGCTGGTCGATAAGGGACGGGTTCATGAAGGCAACGGGCCGGCTCTTTGTCTGGGAAATGTAGTAAAACACCTCACCGCCGAATTCCGCTGTTGCAGATGGTGTACCGAGGGCAATCAGCACCTGTTCGCGGCTTGAGCCTTCCGGAACCTGTTCAAGCGCTGCATCCGTCATGACAAAGCCATGCTGGGTTACCGTTGAAGTGCAGGCCGGCAAAATGGCGGTTGCCGCCAGGAGCATAAACGCCAAGGTTTTTCTTGCTGGCAGGAGCTGCATGTGTAATTTCCCTTTTGTTTTGGCGCCAATGTCTCATACATAGGTCCCGAAAGTGCAAGGACCCGGGATGGCGAAATACGGCCTAACTCTCTTGCGTCAAATATGCAACATTTGCCGGCCTGACCCCTCTGGCATCCGGATCGGATCATGATTTTTGGATCGAAGCAGAAACGTCATGATCGAGAGATCGCCGACGGTCTCTACACCTGCATTGTGGAAGCATCGCGGCAGCGGGCATTCTACCTCGAATTTGCAGTTCCCGACACGCTGGACGGCCGCTTCGAGATGCTCAGTCTGCACATGTTTATTGCGCTGAACGGTCTGGTGGAAAGCGACAGCCAGGACAAGAATCCGGCTCAGAATATCATGGAGCTGTTTGTCCGCGACATGGATGCGGCGCTGCGGGAAATCGGTGTCAGCGATATCAAGGTCCCCAAACGCATGAAGGCGCTTTACGGATCGTTTGGCGGCCGCATTGGCGCCTATACGCTGGCGGTTGAGGAGGGTGGAGAGGCACTTTATGCCGCCCTTGCCCGCAATGTCTTCAGCGAGGGAGCGGAGCCGGAGACTGTCGTCGCTCTGGCTGACTACGTTCTGGCAGCGCTGAAAAGTGTTCGGGGCGCGGCCAATGAAGCGTTGCGAAGCGGACGCATCGAATTTCCCGACCCGCTGGCATTCAGGGCGCAGCAAATCAAGCGGGGACAGACGATTGCGGAGGTTTCGGATGGCTGAGTTCAGATTTTCTCATAGCGTCCGGGTTCGTGACATTCCGCCGGCGGGAAAGAAACTGCGCCTTGTTGCGGATGAAACCGAGCGGGCCGAACTGGCTGAACGGCTTGGCATTTCTGCGGTTGAGCGTCTCACTGCCGACTTCGAACTGGCGCCGGCGAAAGGCAGCGTTCTGCGGATGCGCGGAACACTGGAAAGCGATGTCATACAGACCTGTATCGTGACACTTGAACCTGTCCCGCAAACAGTGAACGAGGCTTTCGATGTGGTGTTCCTGCCGGCCGAAGAGGGTGACAAAGACGACCCGAAAACGGTTCTGCTCGACCCGCTCGAGGATGAAGACAGCGAATTTTATCATAACGGCCGGCTGGATCTCGGCCGGATTGTTGCGGAACATCTCGCTTTGGGCCTTGATCCTTATCCACGAGTTCCGTCTACGGACTTCCCCGGCCATAAAGAAGGTGATACGTCAGACCGCGTCTCGCCGTTTCAAAGCCTCAAAACACTAACAGACAAAAAAAGCTGATGCGGGACTCGCATTGCCGAATCCGCTATGACACGTGGCTGATAGGACGCGGGAAAAGATAAACGGGATTCATGGGTTCGGAAATTACCATATCGCTTGATGCCATGGGCGGAGATCATGGACCGGCAATTGTCATTGCCGGTGCCGACATTGCGTTGGAACGCTCGCCCGGTTTGAGATTTGCGATCTATGGTGATGACGCGTTGGTGGCGCCGTTTCTCGATCAGTATCCGCGGGTGCGTGAAGCGTCTGTTTTCCATCATTGTGACGTCACAGTGCAGATGGATGACAAACCAAGCCAGGCATTGCGCAAGGGGCGCTGGAAGTCGTCCATGTGGCGGACGGTGCAGGCGGTGCGCGATGGAGAAGCCAGCGCTGCTGTCTCGGCTGGAAATACCGGGGCATTGATGGCAATGTCGAAATTCTGCCTGAAGACCCAGTCCGACATTGAACGGCCGGCAATTGCGGCGATCTGGCCGACATTGCGCGGTGAGAGCATCGTGCTGGATGTCGGCGCGACCATCGGCGCGACGGCCCATACGCTGGTCGATCTGGCCGTGATGGGAGCCGCCATGGCGCGCTGCCTGTTCAATCTTGAACGCCCGACAGTCGGATTGCTGAATATCGGCGTTGAGGAAATCAAAGGCCTTGAACAGGTGCAGGACGCTGGCCGTATCCTGCGCGAAATCGATCACCCGCATTTTGCCTATCATGGTTTCGTGGAAGGCAATGACCTCGGACGCGGAACGGTCGATGTCGTGGTTACGGAAGGATTTTCCGGCAACATTGCGCTGAAGACGGCAGAGGGGACTGCGCGGCAGATTGCCGAATATCTGCGCGCTGCCATGAGCCGGACGCTTTTTGCCAGGATCGGCTATGTCTTTGCGCGCTCCGCATTTGCGCAATTGCGCGAAAAAATGGACCCGGGAAAAGTCAATGGCGGAGTGTTTCTTGGCCTTAAGGGCATTACCATCAAAAGCCACGGGGGTACGGATCCGGAAGGTTTCGCCAGCGCCATCGAGCTTGCACGGGATATGGCCAGCAGCAAGCTGGTAGAAAAGATCGACCGCGACCTGGATATGGGATACAGCGCCTTTATTGCAGAACGGTCGGCGAATTCGGAGGCTGCAGCGCAATGATCAGATCCGTTGTTCGCGGAACAGGCTCTTTTCTGCCGGAACGAGTGCTCTCCAACGATGAGATGGCAAAGCTGGTCGATACGTCGGATGAGTGGATCGTCCAGCGGACCGGCATTGAGCGGCGGCATATCGCTGCAGACGGCGAGACAACTTCCGATCTGGCGACGGAGGCGGCGCGCCGGGCGCTTCAGGATGCGGACCTGGATATTGCCGACATCGACATGATCGTATTGGCGACGTCGACACCCGACAACACCTTTCCGGCAACCGCGGTCGCAGTCCAGAACCGGCTAGGCATGCACCACGGCGCCGCTTATGACCTTCAGGCTGTCTGCAGCGGTTTCGTGTTCGCACTCTCCAATGCCGATGCGCAAATCCGCTGCAACCACGCCAAGCGGATATTGGTGATCGGCGCGGAGACGTTTTCGCGCATTCTGGACTGGACCGACCGGACGACCTGTGTGCTGTTCGGGGATGGGGCCGGTTCTGTCGTGCTTGAGGCGGCAGATGTCGATGACACGAACGGGCGCGGGATCATAACGTCACACCTGCGTTCCGACGGTGCCCATAAATCGAAACTCTATGTTGACGGCGGCCCATCGACGACCCAGACGGTCGGACATCTGCGGATGGAGGGCAGGGAGGTCTTCAAGCATGCGGTCGGTATGGTGACGGATGTCGTGGAGGACGCGTTTGATGCAGCCGGAATTGATGCAGATGATGTTGACTGGTTTGTGCCGCACCAGGCCAACAAGCGTATAATCGATGCCAGCGCGAAGAAACTCGGTATTGCGGCTGACAAGGTCGTTTTGACTGTTCAGGATCATGGCAACACATCGGCCGCATCGATACCGCTTGCGCTCGATGTGGCTTGCCGGGACGGCCGGATCAAACAGAATGATCTTGTTCTGCTGGAGGCTATGGGCGGCGGATTCACATGGGGTTCTGTGCTTGTCCGCTGGTAGATAAAATTCGCCGCCAGTGTTGACCGATAGCGTATGCGCTAATACCCTGTTAACGCGAGCGGATACGAACAAACGAGCACTAGGGTACGCATGGGCGGGAAAACAACAACGAGAGCAGATCTGGCGGAAGCGGTTTACAGGCGCCTTGGTTTGTCGCGCACTGAATCGGCAGCGATGGTTGAAATGGTGCTGGAAGAAATCTGCAGTTCGATAGCGAGTGGAAATTCGGTAAAATTGTCGTCATTCGGATCCTTTATCGTACGCGAAAAGGGTGAACGTATCGGGCGGAATCCGAAAACGGGACTTGAGGTTCCGATCCCGCCGCGGCGGGTAACGGTGTTCAAGCCCAGCAATGTCATGAAGCAGCGGATCAATGATTCACTGTCGAAACCAAATGGCGCGGCACACGACGATTGAATTTCGGCTGCGTTGACCGGTCGCCTTGCTGGAGGCGGATTGCCGGAAGGAGGATTCACGTTTGGTGGAGAAAAGCCCAGAGGCATTCCGGACAATCAGTGAAGTGGCTGAGGAGCTTGATTTGCCTCAGCATGTTCTGCGGTTCTGGGAAACACGATTCAGCCAGATCAAACCGTTGAAGCGCGGCGGCGGCCGCCGTTATTACCGGCCTGATGATATCGACCTTCTGTGCGGTGTCCGTCTTTTGCTTTATGGCGAAGGATATACCATCAAGGGCGTGCAGCGCCTCCTGAAGGAAAAGGGTGTCGGCTTCGTCGTCGGGGTTGGCCGGACCGGTTTCGTGGAGACGGTTGCTGCGGGCGATCCGGAGCGCGCCGAAACCCGGCCGCGGGCCGAACAATCCGCAGCATCTGCTAATGTTCAGGGGCGACAGCGCCTGCCTTCCGATCAGAGAAAGAAGCTGGAGAGCGCCTTGTCAGAGCTTCTGGAAGCCAAGCGGCTTCTGGACCGGACGATCGTTCAGGGGACAGCCTGAACCTCGCCGTTTCCGATACCAGGCGGGGAGGCACGTTGTACAAATCATAATGTTGTACAAATCACTAACGTCATGAAAATGGTCGGAGCGAGAGGATTCGAACCTCCGACCCCCTGCACCCCATGCAGGTGCGCTACCAGGCTGCGCCACGCTCCGACGGGCGGACTATAAGTATCCCCGGCGGCCAGTTCAATTGCCGATTGGCGATAAAACGCACCCAATGATGAATTACCAGAATGACCGGTTGGGGACATAGATCGTGTCTCCCGGACGTATCGGCTCGGTGACCGAAATGACGCCTTCATGCAGCGTTCCATTCAATGTCCGGCTTATGCGGACATTGCGCGGGCTGGCCTTGTCGGCATAGCCGCCGGCGACGGCGACAGCCGTCTCAGCCGTCATGCCCGGGACATAGGCGTATCTGCCGGCTGCCTTCACCGAGCCGTGGACAAAAATCGGACGGTATTCCGATACTTCGACGGTGATGTTGGGATCGCGCAGATAACTGGCGGCGAGTTTTGTCTTGATGGTGCCCTGGAGTTGGACAGTGGAGCGGCCGCGGGCCGGAACCTGGCCGATCAGCGGCATGGCGATATAGCCGGACTGGTCAACAGAATAGGTGCTGCTCAATGAGGGTTGTTCGAACACGGTAACCCGGACAGCATCGCCTGTGTCGAGAAGATAGGGACCGGTGATTGTTTCCGTTCCGGTTCCAAGCGGACGATTTTCCGTGGCGCAGCCGGCAATGATGGCCGGCAGAAACAGGATCAGAAGCAGGCGAAAAACAGACATTGCCAAAACGCATCTCGTTACATCGCCGTCAATGTCGCGGATTATGGTTAATCTAAGGATAATTTTTGCCGGAACCGGCCTTTGTTAACCCGTCACTAACCATAAAAAACCAAAGGTAAACGAGCTGATCCGGAGTTGGATTGAATGATTCGCAGTCATGAGATGGACGGGGGTGCGCAAATTGCGCATCAGGCAAAGGGCTTGCCTGCGCTGACCCTGCCGATTGCGGTCATCATCGGCGCGGTTGCCGGCTATGTCGCGACGCTTCCGATTACGCCTGCCTACCTGGCGAATGCCCAGCTACTGGTCGGCGTCGGCGGCCCGTTGGCGGGCGGCATGGAACCCTACATTCCAGGGCTTGTGCAAAGCGAAGTTGCCGTGCTGGCATCACGCGAACTGGCGAACCAGGCGGTCGAGCGGCATGATTTGCTTCGCCGGCTTGATCCGGGCGCAAATCAATCATTGCCGGATACGCTGCTTGTGGCTGCCGGCGTCAGTGACAATCCAAGCCGCGCAACCATTGGCGAGCGCGCACTTGGCGCACTTGAAGACAATCTGGAGGTTGCGCCGGTCGGGCAATCCAGGGTGATTGATATCCGCTATTTCGCCAGCGACCCCAAGCTGGCGGCGGATGTCGCCAATGCACTGGCAGATACATTTGTCAGCGATCAGGCCATCGCTTACCAGAATTCTGACCGGACAAGCCTGGTGTGGCTGGAGAAGGAAATCGCCCGGTTGCGCGAGCGTGTTGCAGAAGCCGACAAGAGGCTTCAACGCTATCGTTCCGGATCGGATCTATTCAGCGTGGTCGGCAGCGGCGGTGAGATCAGCCTGGCGTCGCAGGAACTCAGTGAACTCAATGGCGAACTGGCGCGGGCCAGGGCCGACCATGCGGAGGCAAAGGCCCGTGCGCAGGTGGTCCGGAAAATACTCAAACAGGGTGGTGCGGTGGATGCGGCGAAGGAGGTTCTGGATTCTGTCCTGATCCAGCGGTTGCGGCAACAGCAGATCGATCTCCAGTCGCAGAAGGCGGAACTTTCGTCGACCTACCTGTCCGGGCATCCGCGCATTGAATCGCTGCAATCGCAACTCGACGATCTCGACAAGCAGATCCACTCGGAGATGCGCAAGGTCCTTAAATCCGTCGAAATCTCGGCGGACGTTGCCGGCGCGCGCGTGACTTCTCTGCGCGAAAGCCTGAACGAGATCAAGTCGGCTGCCTCGCAGACAAATGACAAGGGTGTGCAATTGCGGGCGCTTGAACGCGATGCCCGGTCGCAGCGCGAACTGCTTGAAACATTTTTGACCCGCTATCGGACGCAGTCCGCCGAGGCCGGCTCATCGTTCAGGCCGTCCGGCGCCAGGATTATTTCCAGGGCCAAAGCGCCAAATCGGCCGGCAAGCCCGAACCGCCTTTTGTGGGCAGGGGCCGGCGCGCTGCTCAGTCTGGCCGGATTGTTTGTTCATTCCCTGTTTCGGCATATGGCTTCCGTTTCGTCACGCCGTTATCTGAACCCGGCCCGTCATGACCGCGATAAGAGTGGGGACGGTGACAATCGCGATGACCATGAGGGCGGCGACGACCTGGCCGACATCTTGCTGGAGGCCCGCCGACGGCAGGCGCGGCATGACCGGTTCCGCGATATCCTGGAAGAGCTTGACGGGGAGCGGACAGCGAAGCCCGCGCGGACAAGGCAGGCGGTTGCGGCGGATGATGCTGCTGGCAGTGGGCACGATACTGACGCCGATATGCCAGCGACGGCCCGATCCGTCGCTGATGTTCCTGCGGCAAGTGCATCTCATGCCGACCGGTCTGTTTCAGACCATGCGTCCGGCGGTGCAGAAGCCGCAGAACCGAAACAGCCCGGCGCACAGGCAGGGCGGGAGCCCACGGAAGAACCGGAACCGCGCTGGACGCCGCTGGACGCGCCCGGTACGGCGGAACTGGCGCAGTTCCTTGCCGGCAGCCCGGCCCGCACCATCCTGTTTGCCGGGGCCGGTCCGCGTCACGGCGTCGATCAACTGGCGCTGGCGGCGGCGTCGCGCGCCGCAGGCACCGATCGGTTCATTCTGCTTGATATCGGTCTGCGTCCGTCACCGCTTCTGACGCTGGATATCCGCATCCCGGGTCTTGGCGATCTGATTTCCGGTGCCGCACCGTTCGGCCAAGTGATCCGGCGAAATGTCATGCCGTCCGTTGACGTGATCGGCATGGGGATTGCGCGCGGCAACCCGCCGCTGAAGAGGCTGACGGTTGCAGTTCGTAATCTTTGTGATCGTTACGGCAAGGTGATGCTGGTCGCGCACCGGATGGAGGATTGGCCGGACCGGTTTGTGCAGCCCGATCTTGCCGTTCTGGTCTGCGATCCGCGCCTGGACGAAAAATCGCGGCGGGCGCTTTATCGTCAGGTCATGAAACGCGGGGCCAAAAAAGCACTGATTGTTCGCAATGAACTGGTCCTTGGCGATCCTGCCGGCGATGAAGAGCAGCAGGCTGCATAATGCAACCTAGTCGCGTTCCACCGGATCGGGCTTCTGCATCCACCAGATCAGACCGGCAGCCGGCAGAGCCCAGAACAGGCCGGCGAACGCGTAATAGGCAAACTGGATGAACCCCGACGTGCCGGGCAGCTTGGCGGCGGCGATCGTCATGGCGGTCAGGCTGTAGACAATAACGAAAGCGACAAGCGCAAACGTGCCGATCAGTTTACGGGTTCTTTGCTGCATGTCAGATTTTCATTATTGAACTGATTGGCTGTATTTCTGGTGCGGTCTAGGCCAAGCAGACCTCTTTCGCAATACGGCCAACAAGGTAATGCCACCATGGGTGTGATGATTGAGGGCAAATGGCACCGTGACGACGATGTCGCCCGGGTTGACAAGGACGGCGCATGGCAACGCTCCGCAAGCACGGTTCGCAACTGGTTGACGAAAGACGGCTCGCCGGGACCGACAGGGGTTGGAGGATTTCCCGCAGAGGCCGGACGCTATCACCTTTATGCCGCCTGGAACTGCCCGTGGGCCCATCGCGGGCTGCTGATCCGGGTTCTGAAGGGTCTGGAGGATCTGATCACCGTATCCTATGCCGCGCCGAGACGGTCCGATCAGGGGTGGGTGTTCGATGCCGATGCCGGTTATGCCGATGATCTCTACGGTTCGGCTTCGCTGCATGAACTGTTTTCCAAGGGCGTCGAAGCCTATACCGGGCGGGTGACAGTGCCGGTCTTGTGGGACAAACAGACCGGCCGCATGGTCAGCAATGAATCAGCCGACATCGTGCGGATGCTCAATTCCGCTTTTGACCGACTGGCGCCTGCCGGACCGGATTTTTATCCCGAAGATCTGCGGATGCTGATCGACCTGTGGAATGACCGGATCTATTCAACATTGAACAACGGCGTTTACCGGGCCGGATTTGCCGGCTCCCAGGAAAGCTACGAAGAAGCGGCGGCATTGGTCTTCGAGACGCTTGACGCCATCGAGATCCAGCTTGGCAAAACGCCGTATCTGACCGGAGACCGGTTGTCGGAAGCCGATATCCGGTTGTTCCCGACACTGGCACGGTTTGATGTTGCCTATTTCGGCGCTTTCAAATGCAATCTCCGGCGCTTGATCGATTATTCCGATCTGTGGGCCTATGCGCGCCGGTTTTATGCAATGCCGGGTGTGGCCGGCACAGTAAATTTCGACATCTACCGGCGCGGTTACAATTCCCCGAGCCCGCAGCGCAATCCCCACGGGATCGTGCCGCTCGGCCCGGAAATCGACTGGTCCATAACAGATTGAATCGCAGCCGCGACGAGATGGCGCTTGTCAGGACAGGCAATCCGATCATATGCCGTTCCCATGACAAGCACATTAATCGACAGCGACCATCCGGGCGTAGAGGCATTGCCCGCAAAACCGGACAGGAACATGCGCCCGGTACGCATCTGGCTTGGGGTGATGGCGTGCCTGGTCGTGCTGATGGTTCTGGTCGGCGGCGCGACGCGGCTGACGGATTCCGGGCTTTCGATCACCGAATGGAAACCGGTGACCGGCATCGTACCGCCTTTGTCGGCCGGTGACTGGGAGGCGGAATTTGAAAAATACCGGCAAATTCCGGAATATGCCGAGATCAACAGCGGCATGTCGCTGTCAGAGTTCAAATTCATCTATTGGTGGGAATGGGGACATCGGTTTCTCGGCCGTTTTGTCGGACTGGCGTTTCTGATCCCGTTTCTGGGTTTGCTGGTAAGCGGCCATATCAGGAAGCCCCTCATTCCACGTCTTTTGCTGTTGTTCGTGCTCGGCGGGCTTCAGGGCGTGGTTGGCTGGTGGATGGTCAAGAGCGGCCTGAGCGGGCGGACCGACGTCAGCCAATACCGGCTCGCCGTGCACCTCTCTCTTGCCTGCATCATATTGGCAGCGTTGATCTGGACCATATTTTCGCTTTCCGATCGCGCGGGAGAACCGCGTTCGAAACCGGTTCGCGCCGGAGCCTGGCTTGTGCTCGGCCTGGTTTTTGTCCAGATCGGACTGGGCGCGGTGGTCGCCGGGCTGGATGCAGGTCTAACCTACAATACCTGGCCGCTGATGGACGGAGATTTCATCCCCAAGGGGCTGTGGTCGCTGGAGCCCGTGTGGCTCAATATGACGGAGAACATTGCGACGGTGCAGTTCGATCACAGGATCGTTGCCTACCTGCTTTGTGCCGTGGTCCTGGTTCATGCCTGGCAGTTGTCGGCTGCAGGATCGGGGGGGCGGGCGTTACTGCTTGGTTTCGTAGTCTTGCTACAAGTGCTGGTCGGCATTGCGACGCTGATTCATGTCGTTCCGATATCGCTTGGGCTGATTCACCAGTTCACGGCGCTTGTGGTGCTTGCGATTGCCGTCTGGAACGTCCAGCAGTGCCGCGGGCGTGACCGGCTGATCGATGCTTGACGTTTTCCAATTGATCGCGGCAATGTCGCTCAGGAGCGGTTGAATTGAACGAACATACGACGACTATCACTGGCCATTCGACCTGTCCGCATGATTGCCCGTCCTGCTGTGCGCTGGATGTGGAAATCATCGGCGGCGAACGTATCGGACGGGTTCGCGGGTCGAAGGACAACTCCTATACCGCCGGTGTGATTTGCGCCAAGGTGGCGCGATATGCGGAACGCATTCATCATCCAGACCGGTTGACGAAAGCGCTGAAACGCAAGGGCGCCAAAGGCGACGGGCAATGGCAGGAATTGTCAATGTCAGACGCGCTCGACGAGGTTTCCGCCGCATTCGACAAGGCCGAGCAGGCGCACGGCGCCGAAGCAGTCTGGCCGTATTTTTACGCCGGAACCATGGGGCTGGTTCAGCGCGACGGCATTCACCGGCTGCGCCATGCCAAGAAATATTCCGGCCAGTTCGACACTATCTGCACCAATATGGCCTGGACGGGATTTGTCGCCGGAACGGGCAAGCTTGCAGGCTCCGATCCGCGCGAGATGGCACAATCGGATCTGGTTGTCATCTGGGGCACCAATCCGGTTTCCACCCAGGTCAATGTCATGACTCACGCCATCAAGGCGCGCAAGGGCCGCGGGGCGCGTATCGTAGTTGTCGACGTCTATCGTACGGCGACGATGGAACAGGCGGATCTTGGATTGTGTCTCAGGCCCGGCACCGACGGCGCCCTGGCGACCGCTGTCATGCACATCCTGTTCCGCGACGGTCATGCCGACCGTGAATACCTTGCCAGCCATACCGATCGCCCGGCGGAACTGGAAGCCCACTTGTCCGACAAGACGCCGGAATGGGCGGCCCGCATTACCGGGCTCGGCATTGGTGAAATTGAGACATTTGCTGCCTGGATCGGGCAGACGCAACGGTCGTTCTTCCGGCTTGGTTACGGTTTTACCAGATCTCGAAACGGCGCTTTCAACATGCATTGTGCGCTGTCGATCCCGGCCGTTACCGGGGCCTGGAAATATGAGGGTGGCGGCGCATTCCACAACAATGGCGAAATCTACGGGCTTGATCAGACGTTTGTGAAGGGTCTCGATGTGCGCGACCCGTCGGTGCGGATGCTCGATCAGTCGCGGATCGGGCCGATCCTGACCGGAGAAGCTTCCGACCTGAAGGGCGGTCCGCCGGTTACCGCCATGATGGTCCAGAATACCAATCCGGCCAATGTGGCACCTGAACAGGATCGGGTCCTGCAAGGGCTGATGCGCGACGATCTGTTTGTCATGGTGCATGAGCAGTTCATGACAGAAACCGCCTTGCTGGCCGATATCGTGTTGCCGGCGACAATGTTCATGGAGCATGACGACGTTTACCGCGGTGGCGGTCATCAGCATATCATGTACGGCCCGAAGCTTGTCGACGCGCCCGGCGATTGCATGAGCAATCATGACGTGTTCAGGCAACTGGCCGACCGGCTGGGGGCAAGCCATCCGGGTTTTGACATGAGCGCCAACGATCACATTGACCGGATCCTGAGGGATTCCGGGCGCGGTACCCTGCAGGATCTGATCGACGACAAGTGGATCAACTGCCAGCCCGAATTCGATGAGGCCCATTATATCAACGGCTTTGACTGGCCCGACGGAAAATTCCGGTTTTCACCCGACTGGCCCGGACTGGCCGCGCCCAACCGGCCCTCCGACGGTCTGCTCGGGCCATGGCGCGATATCCCCGATCTGCCGGACTACTGGGACATTATCGAGGAGGCGAGCGACGATTATCCGTTGCGGCTGGTAACGGCGCCTGCGCACAGCTTTCTCAATTCCACGTTTGCGGAAACGGATGGTTCGAAGCAGCGCGAGCAGCAGCCCTGGCTGTTGATCAATGAAACGGATATTGTGGCTACCGGGTTCGCTGACGGCGATCTGGTGAGCATCCGCAACGAGCGCGGCGCGACACAGATCCATCTCAAAGTGTCCGACAGGGCGAAGCCGGGTACGGTGATTGCCGAGGGCATCTGGCCGAACAGTTCGCATGTCGGCGGCCGTGGCATCAACTGCCTCACCGGCGCCGATGCCGTTGCGCCGTTTGGCGGTGCTGGGTTTCATGACAACCGGGTCGCCATCGATCGGGTCTGATCGGGCGGATTATGGTGCGCCGCTCAGCCGACCGGCGGATAGATCAGCGTGTCTTCGCTTGCCGGAACCTCGTTGAGCACGACGCGTTCGCCGACAATTCGCACCCGCCGGCTTGCCACCCATTCAAGCGCTGCGGGATAGATCGTGTGTTCCAGCGCAAGTACGCGTTTGGCCAGAGACTGGTCGGTGTCGCCGTTCAGAACCGGGACCGCGGCCTGGATGATGATCGGCCCTTCGTCCATGCTTGGCCTGACAAAATGCACCGTCGCTCCATGGATCCGGATGCCCGCGGCCAGAGCTCTTGCATGGGTATCCACGCCCTTGAAGGCCGGCAGAAGCGAGGGATGGATGTTGATCAGATTATCGCGCCACTGGTTGACGAATGTATCGGTCAGCAAGCGCATAAAGCCGGCGAGGCAGACAAGTTCAATCTCATGTTTACGCAGGACATCGGTCAATTCCTGTTCAAACGATTCCCGGTCGGAAAACCGGCGATGGTCAACGATCTCAGTTTGGATGTCTCGTTCTGCCGCATGAGCGAGCCCGGCCGCATCCAGCCGGTTGGACAGCACGAGGGCGATTTCAGCCGGATAACCTTCATTTTCGGCGGCAGCAAGAAGCGCGTTCATATTGCTGCCGCGGCCGGATATGAGGATGGCTGTCCTGACCCGGCTCATAATTCAGCAAAGGTCCGATTGGCCTGTATATCCGACAGCTTCGTCCGTTCGGCTGACGATCTCTCCAAGTCTGAAAACATCTTCGCCCTCTTCGATCAGGATCTGCTCTATCGCATGTGCGCTGTCGGCTGTGCAAACGACGATCATGCCAATTCCGCAATTGAAGGTGCGCAACATCTCTGCCGGTTCAACCGGGCCATTGGCTGCCAGCCATCTGAATACCGGCGGGACGGACCAGGCGGACAGATCGATTTTTGCAGCAAGATGGCCGGGCAGGACGCGCGGAACGTTTTCCGTCAACCCGCCGCCGGTAATATGAGCCAGAGCTTTGATATGACCGGTTTCCTTGATGGCCTTGAGACAGGAGCGGACATAAATGCGGGTCGGCGTCAGAAGCGCGCCGGCCAGCGTCGCGCCGTCCTGGAACGGGCAGGGCGCGTCCCAGGCAAGTCCGGATTTTTCGACGATCCGGCGGACCAGCGAGAATCCGTTTGAGTGGACGCCATCGGACGCAAGGCCGAGCAATCTGTCGCCTGCTTCGACGGACTGCGGCAGAATTCGTGTCCGTTCGACAGCACCGACGGCAAACCCGGCAAGATCGTAATCGCCGCTGGCGTAAAGTCCGGGCAATTCTGCCGTCTCGCCGCCGATCAGCGCCGCGCCGGCCTGCCGGCATCCCTCTGCCACGCCTTCGATTACCGTCGCCGCATGGTCGACCGACAAGGCGCCGGATGCAAAATAATCCAGAAAGAACAACGGTTCTGCGCCTTGAACGATCAGGTCGTTGACACACATTGCAACCAGGTCGATGCCGACGGTATCGTGGACATTGCTTTCAATCGCAATTTTCAGCTTTGTGCCAACGCCATCGGTGGCGGAGACCAGTACCGGGTCGACAAAACCCGCTGCTTTCAGATCGAACAGGGCGCCAAACCCGCCCAGGGCGTCCATAACGCCTGGCCGTTTGGTCGCAGCGGCCGCTGGTTTGATCCGGTCGATAAGCTGATTTCCCGCATCGATATCGACACCGGAATCGCGATAGGTCAGTTTATCCTGATTTTCGATCATCGAAGAGCCTGGGCCTTGGTTCTTGCGTCACGTCATGATTGGTGATGAATGCACGGACTGCAAGACTTTGTATAAACGCGAAATGCTGATTCTTAAGCGATAACCGGACGGAAGCCGTTGACCATCCCCAATTTCATTACTCTGGCAAGGCTTTTCGCCGTGCCGCTGATCGTCTGGTTGATGATTGAGGATCTGTTTGTTCTGGCGGCACTTGCGTTCGTGGTTGCCGGGATTTCAGACGCGGTCGACGGGTTCATCGCCAGGCGCTATCAGCAGGAGTCGCGGCTCGGCGGCTATCTTGATCCGATTACCGACAAAGCCTTGCTTGTTTCCGTGTTCGTGACCCTTGGATTCAAGGATATTCTGCCGCTCTGGCTGATTATGCTCGCTGTCAGCCGGGATCTGCTGATTGTCGGCGCCGTTGTCCTGTCGTGGATGGTCAATCATCCTGTTGCCATGCGGCCGTTATGGATATCCAAGATCAATACTGCGGCACAGATTGTTCTGGTTGCGCTGGCGCTGGGGGAACAAGCGGGTGTCAGCGCGTTTGGACCCTTTATTGCAATCGGAATTGCCGTTGTTGCCGGTTCGACGTTATTGTCGGCAATCTCTTACCTGAGAGAATGGAACCGGCATATGTCGAGCGATGAAACTGATGTAAACAGTGAAGGACAAGGCGGATGAGCGTGAGACGCCAGGCATTTTTCTGGATGGGCACATTGCTGGCTGTCGGGTTTTTCCTCTGGCTGTTCAGTGATGTGCTTTTGCCGTTCATTCTTGGTATGGCTCTGGCCTATTTGCTGGATCCGGTTGCCGACCGTCTTGAACGGGCCGGTCTGAGCCGGTTGTGGGCAACAATATCGATCCTCATTGTCTCGATCTTTCTGTTCATACTGATGCTGTTGATTGTGATCCCGGTGCTGGTTTCCCAGCTTGCCGGATTTGCCGAACGGCTTCCGGGCTATGTCGGCAGCCTCCGCGAAATGGCGAGCAATCTGCTCAACTCGAATGTGGCGGAATTTCTCGGCATTGGTGATGCCGGCAAGGGCGTCGATGACCTGGTGCGCAATTCCGCGGGCGCCGTAGGCGGCTTTCTTTCCTCACTTGTCGCCGGCGGTCAGGCTCTGATGAATGCGGTCGGCATTCTGGTGGTCGCCCCGGTCGTGGCCTTCTATCTGCTCTATGATTGGGACCGCATGATCGCCCGGCTTGATGACTGGATGCCGCGCGATCACCTGGCGATAATACGAAAACTGACGACTGAAATCGACCACGCTCTGGCCGGGTTCATTCGTGGGCAGGGAACGCTGTGTCTTGTCCTCGGGCTGTTTTATGCCGCCGGTCTCAGTGTTGTCGGCCTGAATTTCGGTCTTCTGATCGGTTTTACGGCCGGTTTTATCAGCTTTATTCCTTATGTCGGTTCGATTGTCGGTTTTGTTCTGTCCGTGGGTGTCGCGCTGGTCCAGTTCTGGCCCGACTGGATCATGGTTCTGGTCGTTGCCGGCATATTCGCGGTCGGGCAATTTCTGGAGGGCAATATTCTGCAACCCCGGCTGGTCGGGTCAAGCGTCGGTGTTCATCCGGTCTGGCTGATGTTCGCGCTGTTCGCGTTCGGATCGCTTTTCGGCTTTGTCGGAATGCTGATCGCCGTACCGGCAACAGCAGCGATCGGTGTGCTGGTGCGCTTCGCTCTGTCGCAATATATGAACAGCCCGCTCTATTGGGGTGCGGCCGGCCGGCCGGTTGTATCGTCGGACGCAGAAAATTCGGACCAGGACGTATGACGATGGCTCCAGGCGCCCGGCAGATCCCGATCCCGCTCAATCACCGCCCACAACTGGGCCGTGACGATTTTCTCGTGTCACCGTCCAACAGGGCCGCATTGGAGGTGATCGAGAGCTGGCCGGATTGGCAAAACCGCCTTGTTATCCTGTTTGGCCCGCCCGGAGCCGGCAAGACACATCTGGTGAGCATATGGGCAGGACTGAGTGGTGCGATCGATGCCGGTGCGCCCGGGGGCACCCGCAACCAGGCGTCACGGGCGTTATACCTGGAAAATGTGGACAATGGACAGGTCGATGCAACGGAGCTGTTCCACATGATCAACATGGCCACGGAATCGGGCCAGCATTTTCTTCTGACGGCGCGAACGCCAATTACCGACTGGAAGATCGAATTGCCGGATCTGGCGTCGCGTTTGCGGCTTGCAACGCCGGTGCACCTTGAAACGCCTGACGATTTCCTGCTCAGGCAGGTGCTGGTCAAACTGTTTGCAGACCGGCAATTGCTGGTGGAGAAACCGGTGATCGACTATCTGTTGAAAAGAATGGAGCGTTCGCTGGCTGCCGCACGCGATCTTGTCGAGGCGGTCGACCATGCGGCACTGGCTGAAAACCGGAGGATTTCCCGGCGGTTGGCAGCCAGTTTGTTTGATCGGAAGAGTGAATTTTCGACCGGGTTCGGTGACTGACAAATAGGATGACTGACAAATAGATTGTCATAATGTTGATGGATGCGGTGTAGGGTATAATCAGTTAGTGAGTAGATGTTATGGCAGATGCAATTCAGATCGATAAGGACGAGATTGCCCAGGCGGTCTTGCCGCTGGACCGTGATGAGGAGCTCTTCAACAGCCCGAAACGGTTCATAAACCGCGAAATTTCATGGCTCGAATTCAACCACCGTGTGCTGGAAGAATCGGAGAATCCGGAACACCCGCTGCTTGAGCGGTTGCGGTTCCTGTCCATATCCGGCTCCAACCTGGATGAATTCTTCATGGTTCGGGTTGCCGGCCTGAAAGGCCAGGAACGGGAACTTATCTCAACCACAAGTGCCGATGGCCTGACGCCAAGCGAGCAGCTTGAGGAGATTGGTGCAAAGGTTGACGGCCTTGTCGATCAGCAGCAGAAACGGCTTGTGGTGCTGCGGCAGGACCTGGCGGAATCCGGTATCGTTATTTTGAACGGCGACCACCTGACGCGGTCGGACCTGGATTGGCTCGATGGTTATTTTCTGGATGCGATTTTCCCGGTTCTGACGCCTTTGGCGATCGATCCGGCGCATCCGTTTCCGTTTATTCCCAATCTGGGATTTTCGCTTGCTCTTCAATTGATTGGTCCCAAGGGCGCGATGATGATGGCGCTCATCCGCGTGCCCAATTCGCTTGACCGGTTTATCCGACTGCCGCGCGGCGGAGAAAACTGGCCGATCCGGTTCATCAGCCTCGAGGACGCCGTCAGCCTTTTCATTCCCAAGCTGTTTCCCGGATATGAAGTGTCCGGCAAGGGTGCATTTCGTGTCATCCGCGATTCAGACATGGAAATCGATGAAGAAGCGGAAGATCTGGTGCGGCTGTTTGAGCGGGCGCTGAAACAACGGCGCAGGGGGTCGGTGATCCGGCTAGAAGTCGATACCGACATGCCCGACGCGCTTCGCACAATGGTGAAAATGGCCATGTCGGTGGCTGACAATGAAGTCCATGTCATTCCGGGCATGCTTGGCGTGAAGGATTTGTCGCAACTGGTTGGCGTTGACAGGCCGGACCTGAAATTCGAACCCTATACGGCACGGTTTCCGGAGCGCATCCGCGAACATGGCGGCGACTGTTTTTCGGCAATCCGGGAGAAGGACATTATCGTCCATCACCCCTATGAATCGTTCGACGTGGTCGTGCAGTTTCTCCGCCAGGCTGCCGCGGATCCGGAAGTGGTCGCGATCAAACAGACATTGTACCGGACCTCGAATGATTCACCGATCATCAAGGCGCTGATTGAGGCAGCGGAGGCGGGAAAATCAGTGACCGCGCTCGTGGAACTCAAGGCCCGGTTCGACGAGGAAGCGAATATTCGCTGGTCGCGCGATCTGGAACGCGCCGGCGCCCAGGTGGTCTATGGATTTGTCGAACTGAAAACCCATTCAAAACTCAGCCAGGTTGTCCGCCGGGAAGGAAACGGGCTTGTCAGTTATGTGCATACGGGCACCGGCAACTACCATCCGATCACAGCCAAGATCTATACCGATCTCAGCTATTTTACGGCGGATGCGGACATTGCCCGCGATGTGGCGCGGATCTTCAATTTTATCACCGGATACGCGCCGCCGCAGGATGTGAAGAAGATGGCGATTTCGCCCTATACGCTTCGCAGCCGCATTCTGAAACATATCGAAGACGAAATCGAACATTGCAAAGCCGGCAGGCCGGCGCAGATCTGGATCAAGATGAATTCCATTGTCGATCCGGAACTGATCGATGCGCTGTATGATGCCAGCCAGTGCGGTGTATTGATTGAACTGGTGGTCCGCGGCATTTGCTGTCTGCGGCCGCAGGTGCCTGGGCTTTCAGACAATATCCAGGTCAAATCGGTGGTCGGGCGGTTCCTTGAACATTCCAGGATCGTCTGCTTCGGCAATGGATTTGGCCTGCCTTCCGAGGAGGCCATCGTCTATATCGGTTCCGCCGACCTGATGCCGCGGAACCTGGATCGCCGGGTTGAGACAATGGTTCCGCTGGAGCCGGGAACCACGGTTCATATGCAGGTTCTCGATCAGATCATGGTTGCGAACCTGAAGGACAACAAACAGAGCTGGACTGTGCTGGCCGATGGAACGTCGGAACGGATTGTGCGGCCGAACGACAAGGAGGCGTTTAACCTGCACCAATATTTCATGACAAATCCGAGTCTGTCCGGCCGGGGCAAATCCCTCAAATCGTCGTCACCGCGTGAATTTCCGCGCAGTTCCGGTTCGTAAGTCCTGTGGACGGCAGCAATCGGGGCGTGTTCTCCAGCAGCGGGCCGGTCGGAGTTGTGGATATCGGATCGAATTCGGTCCGGCTTGTCATCTACGAACGGCTGGCACGTTCGCCGACGCGGTTTTTCAACGAGAAGGTTCTGCTCGGGCTTGGCCGCCGGGTGGCCGAGCAGGGATTTCTCGATGAAAAGGCACTGTTGGAATCTGAGGCCACACTGAGGCGGTTTCGCGCTCTGGCGGATCAGACCGGCGTGCAGGATCTTGTCGTACTGGCAACCGCAGCCATCAGGGAAGCGGAAAACGGAGCGGACTTCATCGAGATGGCCGAAGCGGCCTGCCGGAGTGAGGTGCGTATTCTGACCGGCGAGGAGGAGGCGCATTACGCCGGGCTGGGCATATTGTCAGGCATACCCGATGCAGACGGCGTATGCGGCGACCTTGGCGGCGGCAGTCTGGAACTGGTGAATATATCACAAGGCAATATCTCCCACGGCGAAACCTTTCCACTTGGCGGATTGCGGCTGCAACATGCATCGGGAAAAAACCTGAAGGAGGCCAGGCGGATTGCTGTTTCGCATCTGCAGCGCTCGCAATTGCTCCCGGCGCTGGCGGAACGCAGCTTCTACGCGATTGGCGGCACATGGCGGTCGCTCGCCAGATTGCATATGCGCAATGTCGGATATCCGCTGGATGTGATGCAGCAGTACCGTATCGAAGCCGGCGAAATGTCGAATTTTCTGAAAAAGGTACTGCGCAGCGACATTGGCAGCATTGAAGGGATCGAGTCGGTCTCCCGCCAGCGTCAGGCACTGGTGCCCTATGGCGCCGCCGTTCTTTCGGCATTGATCAAAATCGGCAATCCGAAATGGGTCATGACGTCCGCTCTGGGGCTGCGCGAGGGCGTACTTTATTCCAAGCTGGATCCGGCGGAGAGAGCGGAGGATCCGCTGATCTCCGCTGCCGCTGAGCTTGCGGAACTGCGCTCACGCTCGCTGGTTCATGCGCGTGAACTGATCGTATGGTCGACTGAGGCGATGCAGGCGATAGGCATAGAGGAAACGACGGAGGAAAAGCGCTTGCGCGCTGCTGCATGCCTGTTGGCCGATATCGGCTGGCGCGCCCATCCGGATTATCGCGGCCAGCAGAGCCTGAACATTATTGCCAATGCGGCCTTTGTCGGCATTGATCACCCTGGCAGAGCTTATCTGGCGATGGCGGTCTACTACCGCCATTCCGGCCTGTCGGAGGCAGACCTGGCGCCGGCCATCCGCGATCTGGCAACGCCGCGCCTGCAGGAACTGGCAAAACTTCTGGCCGGCATCTTTCGGGTCGGATATCTGGTTTCCGCGTCTATGCCGGGAATTATCCCGCGTACGGCGATCGGCCGGTCGGGCAAGATCCTGCAACTGCGGCTGCCGACGGATCTTGCAATGCTGGCCGGTGGCCGGCTGGAAGCCCGGCTGAGACAACTGGGCAACCTCTGCGGGCTGAATTCGGAAATCCGTATCGGGGAAAACTAGGGACTATTCCGCCGCTACCTGCAGATCGTTGACGCCGACAGAGGTAACGCGGTTGCCGGACAGAGCAAGCGCCAACTCACCGTTCTTGATGGCAATGGCCTTTTCGCCGAACAATTCCATCCGCCAGCCTTTCAAGGCCGGCACATCGGCTTTGTCATCTGCGGCAATCTTCTCAAGATCATCGACGGTGGCGATGATGCGCGAGGCGACCCCGTGATGTTCGGCAATCATTTTCAACAGAACCTTCAGCAACTCGGTCGCCGCGCCGGCATGGTCCGGCGGTGTTCTGGGCTTTGGAATTTTAGGCAGGTCCTTATCGTCAATTTCAAAGGCCAGTTCGACCGCCTTGAGGATATCCTGACCGGCTGACGAGCGCTGGAATCCGCGCGGTATCGTCCGAAGCTGGCCCAGGCGTTCCGTTGTTCTGGGCTGCTGCAGTGCAATTTCGTAGATGCCGTCGTCCTTGATGACCCGGTTGCGCGGTACATTGCGTTTCTGCGCTTCCTGTTCGCGCCATTCCGCAACACTTTTCAGGACAGCCAGTTGGCGTGGTTTCTTGACCCGCATCTTCAGCCGTTTCCAGGCATTTTCCGGATGGCTCCGATAGGTCTCGACGTTGGTCAGGACCGCCATTTCCTCCGCAACCCAATGTTCGCGCGTCTGCTCCTGCAGGTTGTCGACAAGCGACATGTAGACATCGCGCAGATGGGTCACGTCGGACAGTGCATAGGTCAGCTGGGCGTCAGACAGCGGCCGGCGCGACCAATCGGTAAATTGCGATGTCTTGTCGACAGAATTTCCGGTGGTGCGGCGGACAAGTTGGTCATAGGAAATCTGATCGCCATAACCGCAGACCATGGCGGCAATCTGGGAATCGAATAGCGGTTTGGGGACGGTGCCGTTCAGGTGGACGAAAATTTCCACGTCCTGGCGTGCGGCGTGGAAGACCTTCATGACGGATTCATCTTCCATAAGGTGGAAAAACCTGTCCAGGTTCAGGCCATCAGCAAGCGGGTCGATAATAAACGCGGCCTGCGGGCTGGCGATCTGGATCAGACAGAGTTTGGCCCAGAAAGTGCTTTCGCGAAGAAACTCTGTGTCCACGGTGACGAATGATGATTGATGAAGCTGCTCGCATGCCGCGTTCAGCGCTTCGGTATCCGTAATCATTTCATATTGTTCTGATTTTTTGCTCATGGAACCGTCTATAGACGATCAGATTGATTCTGTCCCGTTTGTATCAAGGCTCATTGGTGGGTTTTCCGCGACAATTTCCGTGCCATGCGCAGGAATATCGGCGATGTTCTCAGAAGAGGGACAAAACGGGTTCTGGCCTCGCGCGGAACCTGGCTGCGCCGGCTCATACGATAAATCGTAACAACGATCAGCAGGCCGTGTATCACGCTCGTATAGGTAAAGAATGCAGGCGCGCCGAATGCTTCAATGACGAGCGAGGCCGCCAATGGCCCGATAATTGCGCCCAGCGAGAAGAAAAAGCTCAATCCGGCGGCGACCATGACATAATCGTCATCTGCCGCCCGATCATTGGCGTGGGCGGCCGAGAGCGAATAGAGCGGCAGCGCAAAAGCACCGAACATGAATGCGCCGGCGTAAACGGCTTCCGGAGCTCGCGCATAGAGACTCATGAAAAGGCCTGCGGCCATGGCGCCGGCTGTCGCAATGATGATGCTGGTGCGGCGGCCATATCTGTCGGAAAGATATCCGAACGGAAACTGCAGGACCGCGCCGCCGATAATGCCGGCGCTGACAAACAGCGCAATACCGCCGACGCCAAGACCGATTTCGCGTGCATAGAGCGGTCCGATCAACCGGAACGCACTATTGGTCAGCCCGATCGTCACACAGCCGAGGCAGGCCAGCGGGGAAATGCGCCAAACCGCCGGCAGATCGAAATGCGCGGTTTCGGGCGCTTTGGGGCGGCTGCGATCCATCAGGCAGATCGGCACCAGCGAAAGGCAGAACAACATGGCTGTTATTGCGAAGATCTCGAAACCGCTGATGGAAAAGACCGGCAGTAGAAACTGGCCGCTGGTGACCGATGCAAGATCGACGAGCCTGTAGATACTCAGAACCCTGCCGCGGTCGGCATTCTCCGATCTTGCGTTCAGCCAGCTTTCAACGACTGTTGCCAGGCCGGAAAAGCAGAAGCCCATCATGGCGCGGATGACCGCCCAGGCGATCGGATCGATGATCAGGGCAAGAGCCAGCGTGCCGGCAGCGGCAATGGCCGCCAAGCCTGCAAAGACCCGAATATGGCCGACGGCGCCAATCAGATAGGGTGCCAGCCACGATGCGGCCATGACGCCGACGAAATAAGCTGCGCTGATCAGGCCGATGACCGAAGTCGGGAAATGTTCAGCATCAGCGCGGAGCGCGATCAAGGTGCCCTGAAGGCCGTTGGCGGCAAGAAGGATGCCGGCGGCGACCAGAAGCGGAACAAGGGGTAAAAGACGGGTCATGGTGTTGAATCGGCCGCTGTCGGAGCGTGGCGGGAATATCCCCAGTGCAAAATGGCTAGCTGAGCGGATTTCGCTTGTCACGCTGATTCTTACCTCCGGCATCGATCGAACCCGGATGATGTCAATTGATGCTTGACAGATTCACGTGGTTCTGCGCTTCTCCGGCGGCAATTCCGACCCTCTTCAACCATACCAGGCAGCGGCTCAAATGCATCGCTATCGATCTCATACCTGTGGCGCCTTGCGCGCCGAACATGTCGAACAAGAGGTCCGTCTGTCGGGCTGGGTGCACCGTGTACGCGACCACGGCGGCCTTCTGTTTATCGACCTGCGTGACCATTACGGCATCACCCAGATTGTTGCCGACCCGGACTCGCCGGCATTTTCCATCGCCGAAAGCGTACGCTCCGAATGGTGCATCCGAATTGACGGGTCTGTCAGGGCGCGTACTCCGGAGACGGTCAACCCGCAGCTGGAGACCGGAGAAATCGAGATATTCGCGCAGGAGATCGAGGTTCTCTCCGACGCGCCGGAACTGCCGCTCCCTGTGTTCAACGAACCGGATTATCCCGAAGACGTGCGCCTCAAATATCGTTTCCTCGATCTGCGGCGGGAAACCCTGCACGACACGATCGTGACGAGATCGGCGGTCGTGCGCAGGCTTCGCGACCTCATGCATGATCAGAATTTTACGGAATTCCAGACGCCTATCCTCACGGCGTCCTCGCCGGAAGGCGCGCGGGATTTCCTGGTTCCCTCGCGGATTCATCCCGGCAAATTTTATGCTCTGCCGCAGGCGCCGCAGCAATTCAAACAGCTGATCATGATGGCCGGGTTTGATCGGTACTTTCAGATCGCCCCGTGTTTCCGCGACGAGGATCCGCGTGCAGACAGGCTGCCCGGCGAATTCTATCAGCTTGATGTGGAACTGAGCTTTGTCACCCAGGACGATGTTTTCAGCGCGATGGAACCTGTGATGCGCGGAATTTTCGAAGCCTTTGCCGACGGCAAACCGGTCACACAGGAGTTCCCGCGCATTCCCTATAAGGAGGCAATGCGCAAATACGGTTCCGACAAGCCGGATCTGCGTAACCCGATCATCATGGAAGAGGTCACGGAACATTTTGCCGGGTCCGGGTTCAAGATCTTCGCGAACATGATTGCTTCAGATCCGAAAATCGAAGTCTGGGCCATACCGGCCAGGACAGGCGGCAGCCGGGCGTTCTGCGACCGGATGAATTCATGGGCTCAGGGAGAGGGGCAGCCGGGTCTTGGCTATATCTTCTTCCGCGGTGCGGGCGAGGCAATCGAAGGCGCCGGGCCGGTTGCCAAGAATATCGGCGAAGAGCGGACCGATGCAATCCGCAATCAATTGGGGCTTGGCGACGGCGATGCGATATTTTTTGTCGCCGGCAATCCGAAGAAATTCGCCGACTTCGCCGGCGCTGCCCGCCAGCGGGTCGGGATCGACCTGAATCTGGTCGACGAGGATCGGTTTGAGCTGGCCTGGATTGTCGATTTCCCGATGTTCGAATGGAACGAGGACGAGAAACGCGTCGATTTTTCCCATAACCCGTTTTCCATGCCCCAGGGCGGCCTTGAGGCGCTGGAAACCGAAGATCCGCTGACGATCGATGCCTATCAATACGATGTGGTGTGCAATGGCTTTGAAATCGGTTCCGGCGCGATCCGTAACCATCGGCCGGAGATCATGAAAAAGGCCTTCGACATTGCAGGTTATGGCGAAGATGTTCTGGAGGAGAAATTCGGCGGGATGCTTCGTGCATTGCAGTTTGGCGCGCCGCCGCATGGCGGCATGGCGGCCGGACTTGACCGGATCGTCATGCTGGTTTGCGGCAAGAAAAATCTGCGTGAAGTGACGATGTTTCCGATGAACCAGCAGGCGGAAGACCTGCTGATGGGGGCGCCTTCGGAGGTGACGCCAGTACAATTGCGGGATCTGTCGATCAGAATCATACCGCCGGCGAAATAACGCCGGCGGGGTCGGTTCAGGCAAACGCGGTTTTCACCGGGCTTCTATGGTGACATTCAGTTCATCGGGAAGCGTATGAGGCGCAGATTGGGCGATCCCCATAATCTGCGCTGCAGACATCGGCTGCTCCGGCCTGACATTGATTTCAATCGTGCCCGGATCATTCAGAAATTTGCCGGCTGCATCGGCGACCATTTTCTGGAAGTCGGGATTGTTGATTGCGCTCAGCATGAAGGGCAGCGCCATGGACATCTGCTGGGTGTACTGTGCGCGGTCCATGCCGCTCTGCTTTGCCTGAAGGTCGAGAATCCGCCCGGCAAATGAATCGTCGACATATTTGAACGAAATGCTGTTCAGCACGACGTTCATCATTTCCATCGGATTGGGCTCGGCCGTATTGAGCAGATTCGGGTAATTGTCCATGTCGATGGAGAGAGTCAGCGCACCAATATTGTCCCCGGAGATGGTCAGGTCATCAAGTGCAAATCCGGAAGATTCATAACGGGCCTGACCGCGTGCGGAAATGTTGAAAACCATGTTGCCTTCGTATCCCAGGGCTTGCGGCGATGTCGGGCCTGGCGGAATAGCGTCAAGCGGTACGTCGATACCGGTGACGTTCATGCTGCCGCTCTTGGGCAGATCACCCATGAATTCATCCATATTGACTTTGACCTGGGCGATGGAAATCGTCATTTCCGGGTCTGATATTCTGACGGAAATATTATCGGCAAGCGCGGACTGGTAGGTGACCGGCATCGGTACGCCGTCGCCGCTGGCATCACGGGTTTTCAGGTCGTTCATGGTCATTTCCGGAATGCTCGCGGAGAAACTGCCCTCCATGCTGAAACTCATGTCGGAATAGACTGCGCTTGAAGCGGCAAACTGGCCGTTTCCGGTGTCAGTCACATTGATCAACCGGACTTTAGAGACAATGCCGGCCCCGGCCTTGGCGCCCTCAACCTTTGCAGATGTCGTCACGTCCTTGACAACAATATCGGCGCCATCGGCGGAAACGGAGCCGAACGTGACAGTCATTTCGCTCCCGGCTGATTTCGCCGGCGTCAAAAAAGCCCTGGCTGCGGCTTCAGGGTCAAGCGCGTATGCTCCCCCTGTATGCGCCAGTATGAGAACAAGCGCGGTAGCGCCGGTTAAACGGATGGTTTTCATCGAGAATTCCTTCAACTTACTTCAGGAGATACGCTAAGTGGGTTATCAGGCAGATATTTTTAAACGTTGAATACAAAGTTTAAAACCGGAAACAACTCAGATCTGGACCCGGACATAGGAGCCCGGGGCGTCTTCGATCGGCTTGAGCTTCTTGCCTCCAGGGGATCGTTTTTTCACTGTCTCATTGTTAAGTGATTTGATCCATTCGTGCCAGTCCGGCCACCAGGATCCAGGGTTCTCTTTGGCGCGCCCGATCCAGTCGTCAAGCTCGCCTTTCGGTTTTGCGCCGGTCCAGTATTGGTATTTGTTTCGCGCCGGCGGATTAACGACGCCGGCGATATGGCCGGATCCCGACAGGACAAACCTTACAGGTCCGCCAAAAAACTGCGACCCGAGAAAGACAGACCGCGCCGGCGCAATATGATCTTCGCGAGCGGCGAGATTGTATATCGGGGTCTTGATTTTCTTCAGGTCAAGACGCTCTCCGGCAATCGTCATCTTGCCTTGGGACAGGGTATTTTCCAGATAACAGTTACGCAGATAAAATGAATGATTGGCGCAGGGCATGCGTGTCGCGTCGGCATTCCAGAACAGCAGGTCGAACGGGAAGGGATCCTTGCCTTTGAGATAATTGTTCACAACGTAAGGCCAGATCAGGTCGTTTGATCTGAGCAGGTTAAACGCGGTGGCCATTTTGGAACCTTCCAAAAAACCGGATTCCCGCATCCGTTGCTCAAGTGTTTCGATCTGTTCCTGGTCTGCAAAGATCTTCAGATCGCCGGCATGGGTAAAATCAACCTGGGTGGTGAAGAATGTCGCGGAGACAATTCTCTTGTCATTGAGGGCGGCCATATAAGCCATCGTCACGGACAGCAATGTGCCCCCGACGCAATAGCCGATGGCGTTTGCCTGGTTTTCGCCGGTTGACGCCTTGATCGTATCGAGGGCGAAAAATATGCCTTCCTTCATATAATTCTCGAAATCCTTTTCGGCATGCCGCTCGTCAGGATTGACCCACGAGATCACGAATATTGTATGGCCCTGACCGACGGCCCACTTGATGAAAGATTTCTCCGGATTGAGGTCGAGAACATAAAACTTGTTGATCCACGGCGGCACGATCAGCAACGGCACCTTCAGAACGGTATCGGTTACAGGTGCATATTGAATGATCTGGCAGATTTCGTTTTCGGCAATGACCTTGCCGGGCGTCATGGCAATGTTCTTGCCGATTTCAAAACGGCTGTAGTCGGACTGGCGAATGCGCAGATTGCCCTTTCCGGCCTCAATGTCTTCTGCGAGCATACGCATGCCGCGGACCAGATTTTCACCGCTGGTGGCAGCGGTTTCGCGAACCACCTCCGGATTGGTCGCGGGGAAGTTCGTCGGCGACAGCGCATTCGCTACCTGTTCGATATAAAACCGGGCTTTATGCCGCGTATGCTCATCGACCCCTTCAGCCTCAGTCACCAGATCGTCCGCCCACTGGCTGGTTGCCAGGTAAAGCTGCTTGAGGGCATCGTACATCGGGTTCGTTGTCCATTCCGGATCTGCGAATCGCTTGTCACCTGTTTTGGGCGCCATCGTGTCCGGCGCCTCTTCACCGACGCTTTTGCGCAATGAACTGTTCCAGATCGCCAGGTAATTGCCCCACAAGCGGGTCTGCGCCTCCATCATCCGGGACGGATCGGAAACCCAATATTCGCCAATCTGGTTGATGGTCTTGATCATATCCGCCGCCTGGTCTGCAAGCGGATCGCTGGTGGAGCCCTCCTCGCGTGGCTTGAGATAGGCGGCAATCGCTCTTCCGCCTTCCTCGAAGGCGCGGGCAAGATTGCGGGCAAGCGCTTCAGGGTCCGTTGCCGCAGGTAATTTATCATCTCCCGGCGTTTCGCCGCCCCGTCCTGAACTGGTTTTACCACTCATCGCCGTTTGTCCGCCCTGATTGTGGCTGTTTGCAAAATTCGACCATCTTGTTGTTCTTTTATAGCAAGGTTTGAGATTTGGTTCGATAGGTGTATGCGATCTAATTTGGAAGAATAAAGGCTCGGTAAAACAATGAAAAAACGGTTGCAGCTGAACGGATATGTTGTTGCCGCGCTGGTTTTGGTGCTGGCGGGCTGCGCCAGCCGGCAACCGGCACCGGGCGAGGCTGAGTTGGTGGCCGCAGCGCCGCCGGTTTCGCCTGAGCGCCGCGCCGCAGTTGCTGAGATCCGCAAAAAGGTTGCCGATGCGGAAATTGCCTCAGCGGATACGGAATCAGACGCCGATCAATTGATCCCGCCGCCGACACGGCCTTTGCGGTCCTATCGGGAAGTCAATGCCATTGAAGCGGAATTGAAAATGATCGCGGAAACTGCAAAACAGACATCCAATGCCGCCGAACTGGCTGCTTTGCGCAAGCGGGCTGCCGAACTGGAGGCACTGCGCCAAGAGCCTGCGGCTGACGACGATGTCGATACCGGCTCGATCGATCAATAAAACGCCCGCGTTTCGGGCAGTTGAGACAGAAGTACCATGGACGAATTCTACAAGATCAAGCGTTTGCCGCCCTATGTCTTTGAGGAAGTCAACCGGCTGAAAGGCAAGGCGCGCGCCGAGGGCGCCGACATTATTGATCTGGGTATGGGCAATCCGGACCTGCCGACGCCGCAGCACATTGTCGACAAGCTGATCGAGACGGTGCAGAAACCCCGAACGCACCGTTATTCCGCGTCAAAGGGAATTCCCGGTCTCAGAAAGGCACAGGCGGATTATTATGGCCGCCGGTTCGGCGTCAAGCTGAATGCCGATACACAAGTGGTGGCGACCCTGGGTTCAAAGGAAGGGTTCGCCAATATGGCCCAGGCGATCACTGCGCCGGGCGATGTGGTGCTGGTTCCCAATCCGAGTTATCCGATCCATGCTTTCGGCTTCATCATGTCGGGCGGCGTCGTCCGGTCGATTCCTGCCGAACCCGGCGATGCGTTTTTTGCAGCCGCGGAGCGGGCAATCCATCATTCAGTGCCGAAACCCATTGCGCTGATCCTGAATTATCCATCCAATCCAACGGCTTATGTCGCAGATCTCGACTTCTACATGGACGTCGTCGCGTTCGCCAAGAAGCATGATGTGTTCATATTGTCTGATCTTGCCTACTCGGAAATCTATTTTGACGGAACGCCGCCTCCGTCGGTTCTTCAGGCGCCGGGCGCGATGGATGTGTGTGTCGAGTTCACGTCCCTGTCGAAAACGTTCTCGATGCCGGGGTGGCGGATGGGATTTGCCGTTGGCAACGAGCGCCTGATTGCCGGTCTGGCACGCGTCAAATCCTATCTGGATTACGGTGCTTTCACGCCCATCCAGGTTGCCGCTGCTGCTGCATTGAACGGTCCTGAGGAATGCATCGACGAAATTCGTTCCGTGTACAAGCATCGGCGCGATTGCATGGTGGACGCCTTTATGCGTGCCGGTTGGGAGATTCCGCCACCGCCGGCGACGATGTTTGCCTGGGCGCCGGTGCCGGAAAAATTCCGCGCCATCGGATCGCTGGAATATTCAAAACTTCTGATCGAAAAGGCCGATGTTGCAGTTGCGCCCGGCATCGGTTTTGGCGAGCACGGCGAGGGATGGGTGCGGATCGCACTTG
The DNA here is from genome assembly GCA_947259045.1 of uncultured Afifella sp. Lineage (GTDB taxonomy): Bacteria > Pseudomonadota > Alphaproteobacteria > Rhizobiales > Afifellaceae > CAMYKZ01. The sequence continues at coordinate 15,382 of CAMYKZ010000022.1, read as the reverse complement.
TGGAGAACGAACAGCGGATTCGCCAGGCAGCGCGGAATATCCGGCGGTTTCTTGCAACCGCCGATGAAACATTGCACAACGTGGTGCCGCTGAACGTTACGCGTTAGGCAGCGGATTCTTAGAACAATCTATTGCATGCCGTTTCCGGGGCAGGACTGACATTATGAATTCTCCACTGCGTCTCGGCATTGCCGGCCTCGGTTCCGTCGGTACATCGGTCGTTCGATTGCTGCAGGATCATAGCGGAAACCTGCAAGGCGATGGCGGGCCGGTGGAGATTGTCGCCGTCAGTGCACGCGATCGCAACCGGGACAGGGGCCTGAACCTGGACGGAATAGCATGGCACGAGGATCCGGTTGCGCTTGCACAATCTGACGAAATCGATTGTTTTGTCGAATTGATCGGCGGTGAAGACGGCCCGGCGCTGTCGGCGGTTGAGGCGGCTCTTTCGGCTGGCAAACACGTTGTGACAGCCAACAAGGCGTTGCTCGCCGCCCACGGTCTGCGGCTTGCCGAAGCGGCTGAGCGCAATGATGCCGCACTGAATTTTGAGGCGGCTGTCGCCGGCGGCATTCCGATCGTAAAGACCTTGCGCGAGGCCCTTCGCGGCAACACGATCAGTCGCATCTATGGCATCCTTAACGGCACCTGCAATTACATCCTTACCCGTATGGAACTTGAGGGCATCACCTTTGCCGATTGTCTCGCAGATGCTCAAAAGCTCGGTTATGCGGAGGCCAACCCCACATTCGATGTCGAAGGACTCGATACCGCTCACAAGCTTGCAATACTCACCAGCCTTGCGTTTGGAACCCGAATCGACAAGCAGGCGATATTCGTTGAGGGGATCTCCTCCATTCAGCCTGAGGATATTATTGCCGCCGACGAACTGGGGTACCGTATCAAGCTGCTCGGCGTGGCCCAGCGGACGGAAAGCGGCATCGAGCAGCGGGTGCATCCGACGATGGTGCCCAAGGATTCCGATATCGCACGGATTTCCGGCGTGACGAATGCTGTGGCGGTGGATGGCGATTTTGTCGGGTCCGTCATCCTGTCCGGTCCCGGTGCCGGTGGCGATGCAACCGCCTCAGCTGTGGCAGGCGATATATCCGATATTGCGAGGGGGGATCGAATAGCGCCGCTGGGGCGTCCCGCCGATCAGCTGGCGCCCTATCGGAGAGCGCAGATGCGCGCCCATGAGGGCGGCTATTATCTGCGGTTGAAAGTCCGCGACCGGCCCGGTGCCTTTGCCACGATTGCCAAGCAGATGGCAGATGCAAAAATTTCACTCGCGTCGATCGTTCAACGCAATCGCCGGCCCAGTTCATCGGCGCCGCGCAGTGATGATTTCAACGATCAGCCGGTGACGATCATCACGCACGATACAACGGAATCGGCCGTCCGTGCGGCGTTGCAGGGGATTGAGGCGGAAGGTCAGATTTCTGAGAAACCACAGATGATCAGGATCGAAAAATTATAGGGCCGTCTGGCCGGATGAGGAAAATCATATGCCGATAGCAGACAAGACCACAATGGACCGCATTCTGACGCTGGAACTGGTTCGCGTCACCGAACGAGCAGCGGTCGCGGCCGCAATGATGTGCGGACGGGGCGATGAAAAGGCGGCAGATCAGGCAGCCGTTGACGCCATGCGCAGCGAGCTGAACCGGTTACGGATCAAGGGGCGCGTCGTGATCGGCGAAGGCGAGCGTGACGAAGCGCCGATGCTCTTTATTGGCGAGGAAGTGGGAACCGGCGTCGGTCCGGAGGTGGATATTGCACTTGATCCGCTTGAGGGCACAACGATCTGCGCCAAGAATCTTCCCAATTCGCTGGCCGTTATTGCCATTACCAACAAAGACGGCCTGCTCAACGCTCCTGACGTCTATATGGAGAAAATCGCCATCGGTCCGGGATACCCGGATGGCCTGGTCGATCTCGATATGCCGCCCAGCGAAGCCATAGCCCGGGTTGCAAAGGAAAAGGGCTGCAGGCCGCAGGATATTTCCGCCTGCATCCTTGATCGGCCAAGGCACGCAAAGATCATTGAGGCGGTTCGCCAGACCGGTGCGTCGATACGCCTGATCGGCGACGGTGATGTCGCCGGGATCATTCACGCAACCGATCCGGAAGAGACCGGTATCGACATCTATCTGGGCACTGGCGGCGCGCCTGAGGGGGTTCTTGCCGCCGCAGCGCTCAGATGTATCGGTGGCCAGATGTGCGGCCGGCTGATCATTGATACTGACGAAAAGCGGGCGCGGTCTGAGCGGATGGGGATATCCGATCCGGCGCGGATCTACCAGACGGAGGATATGGCGTCGGGCGATGTGCTATTCGCCGCCACCGGCGTCACCGACGGAAACTTGCTTGAGGGCGTGCGCATGAACCGCGGTATTGCAAGGACGCATACGATCGTCACCCGTTCCCACACCGGTACACAGCGCTGGGTGACGACACGCCATAAGGTTGGTGAAAAATTCGATTTCATCGATTGAGCCGTGGCCCTGGCATCATCCCTGTTGCCCAGCTTTCTGGGTGTCGATAAATCCGCGACCGGCCAAATCTGGCACTCGCGGCTCGATGCCTCCGGACAGGCGACGGCTGTTGCAATCGCTCAGCGGCTGGGTATCAGTGAACTGGTCGCGCGGGTGATGGCCGGTCGAAATGTCGGCGTCGAGCAGGCAGAGACGTTTCTCAATCCGGCGCTCAAGACGGATATGCCGGATCCGAACAGCCTGACGGACATGAATCTGGCTGTCGGCCGGCTGGCGGATGCGATCGAGGGCAGGCAGACGGTCGCCATTTTCGGTGATTATGACGTCGACGGCGCGACATCGGCGGCGCTGATGCACGAGTTTCTCTCAGCTTTCGGAATCGACAGCCGGATCTATATACCAGACCGGATATTTGAAGGTTACGGACCCAATCCGGAAGCGATCGAACGATTGATCGCCGAAGGCGCCGAACTGATTGTGACCGTCGATTGCGGCGTTACCAGTTTTGAAGCGCTTGCGGCTGCAAGGGAGCGAAATGTCGATGTTGTCGTGATCGACCATCATCAGACCGGTGTCGATCTCCCGGAGGCTGCCGCAATCGTCAATCCGAATCGGCAGGACGATGTGTCCGGCCAGGGACATCTTGCTGCCGCAGGCGTCGTGTTTCTCACCGTGGTTGCCCTGAACAGCGAATTGAAAGGCCGCGGCGTGCAGCCGGCGAACGGACCGGTCGATCTGCTGCGGTATCTGGACCTTGTCGCTTTGGGAACTGTCTGTGATGTCGTGCCGCTGACCGGCGTCAACCGGGCGTTCGTCATCAAGGGGCTGATTGCAATCCGCCATAATCAGAGGCCGGGCATGCAGGCGCTGATTGAAACGGCCAGGCTCAAGGGCCCGTGCACGGCAGGTCAGCTTGGTTTTCTGCTCGGTCCGCGTATCAATGCCGGCGGCCGGATCGGCGATGCCTCTCTTGGGTCTCGCCTTTTGACCACCGACGATCCCGCACAAGCGCGGGATATGGCTGAACGGCTTGACGCACTCAACACCGAGCGCCAGGCGATTGAGCGCGAAGCCGTGGCCGATGCGATCGTCGAAGCAGAACGTGACATCGGTAGCGGCGATGGGCCGGCTGTGATCGTCTGTGCCCGTGAAAACTGGCATCCCGGCGTTGTCGGTCTCGTCGCATCACGTTTGAAGGACCGGTTCGAACGCCCCGCCTTTGCAATTGCCTTGTCTGCCGCTGAAACCGGTACCGGGTCGGGCCGGTCAATTTATGGCGTCGATCTTGGCGAAAGCGTTCGAGAGGCCGTCGAACTGGGCCTTCTCGTCAAGGGGGGCGGCCATGCAATGGCTGCCGGCCTGACCGTTGCACGCGACCGCCTGGGGGATCTGCGGGCCTATTTCGAAGAGCGTCTCGGCGCCATCGTCGCTGAACGGCGGCTGGACAGGTCGTTGAAGATTGACGGTGCGCTGATGGCCGGCGGTGCGACGGTAGGGCTGATAGACGGGCTTGAAGCGGCGGGCCCTTACGGATCCGGCCATCCGACGCCGATTTTCGCCTTTCCCGCCCACCGCGTCTATTACGCTGAAACAGTCGGTGCAGGGCACGTCCGCTGCAGTCTCAGCTCCGATGCCGGTTCGCGCCTAAAGGCCATCGCCTTCCGCGCCGCCGATACCGAACTCGGGCAAATGCTTCTTCAAAACCGGGGCCGGCCGCTGCACATTGCCGGGACATTGAACGTCGATTACTGGGGTGGCACCGCTAAACCGCAGCTCCGCATTATCGACGCTGCGATACCGGATGACCGGTATTAAATCTTTGACCGGTTATGACCGTCTTCCGTCAGATGCACTACCATGTTGCCGAAACCGGTGCTCTCAATGTACGGCCTTTTGCAATCTGAAACTTGAAGGGTTCCGGCTTGGCTGGAGCAACAGACTCATTGGCGCCAATTTCTCCTGTACCCGTAACATCGTCAGCAGGTCAGAATTGAGTATGCCATCGGGTGCCAAGCCCTGCTCGGTCTGAAACTGCCTTAATCCGGCCCTTGTCTTTGGTCCCACGATGCCATCGGCAGACCCAACGTCAAACCCCAGGCGGGTCAGGATTTCCTGGGCTTCGCGAACATTCAATCGCTCCTGCGTCCTGCCGGATCCGGACGGCGCCTGAGACGATTGTTCGACACCGGTGTTGGACTGGCTTGATATTTGTTGGTTGGCGGTGCCGAAAAAACACGAATCCTTCTCCCAATTCCCGGCTTCCAGCTCCCAAGTCGTTGCGCGCCATTGTTCGTGTCCGGAAGCGCGCAGTTCTTCTATTCTGTTGCGCACCGTGTTGCCGATTTTCCCTAATTCTCTGCAACGACGCCGAAAATACGGCGTGGACTTTTCCGTGAAATCGTAGCTGACCAATGTCGGAAGGATGGCGACGGTTTCGACCTTCTCAGCGAATCCGGGATAGTTGACGGTCGCCGAACGATACCCGGTACCCTTGACCGGGAATTTGAGCGCCAGCATATGGACATCTTCAGTTTGAACCGTCAGTTCTTCGGCCTGGCGCATCGCACTGAGTTTTTCTATTACTCCCATGGGTGCATCGCCGATGACGAATGCCGCGTCAGCGTTACCCAAAAGGATAGCCGTTATCCCTGCGACAGGTTTTAGTTGTAGTCGCTCCGAGGGTGTCACACCGTGCAAGTAAAGCAGGTTGTTGGACACCACCCACAAGGCCGTATTGTCCGGCCCCATGGTCACGCGCTTGCCATTGAGATCGTCCAAACTGCGTATGTCCGTCCGCGCGATGACATGAACGACTTTTCGACCAATGGTCATGATAAAACGCAAATAACGGTCAGCTTTTTGCAGTTTGGGATCTTCTGACCGCGCTGTGTACTGCAACATATCGGAGGGTACAACACTAAGACCGGCGTTCTCCCGGCTCAATAATCTGCCGACGTTCGCGATGGGACCTGCCGTTGGCTTGACCACGGTTCCTGCCATATTGTCAGTAACCATTTTTGACATTTCATGTCCCATCTGGATCAAGATCGGGTCACCTGAATCGATAACCATTCCAATGCAGGCATATGGGGCATCACAGCGGTTGTTGTTTTCGCTGAAGGCATGATCAGAGCCAAGCAGCACTACGATAATTACCGATAGCCACGATGTCTTTCGATAGCGGTTCATCGGACTACCTCTAGATCGATCTCCCCGTTTAGGTATTGTATTATTCTTTTACGTTTCGCTTCATTTGCACCTTCATTCAGATGGTTCTGCCGGGATTTCAGATTCGAAATTTCAGGCGTCTTTTGTTCGTTCGGCCGAAAAACAACCATGTAAACGCTTTGGTTCAGCGGCTGCTGGCCGACGTCAGCAAAGTCGCCCTCAAGGCCATAGTCGATCGCAAGCTGCAGATCGATATGCGGCTCGTCTTCGCCAATCGGAATGGCGACAATGCGGTCAATCGGAACGCCCGCCTTGGCCAGTGCGTGCCACACGCTGGTGATCCGTTTGGCCGATAGCGTGAAGTTCGGAACCGGCCCGCCGGGAATGCTGGCCCGCCCGATCAGAGCCACCTGCAGCTCCGGGTTTTTGTCCAGAAGCTCATTAATTCTCCCCACAGTCAAAAGATATCCGCCGCGCAGTACGTCGCTGGCAAAATCAAACATGACGAGTTCGCGGATCGGTGAATTCTTCACGGCGGACTTGTGACAAGCGATTTCGGCCGCGTTCAGCGGGCCGCATATCGGACATTCAGCGTCATGAATGGCAACGTCCGACCGCTTCAGCCCTTCCTTGCCGGCAAGCTTCGCATAAGTCACACGCTGCTCCTGCAGGTGACTGATGACCTTCGCCATTGCCGCTATTTCCGAAAGGCCGGACTCTTCCATCATCAGGCGTTTGGCAAGAAAGCCACGAGCAAAGTGCTTGCAATCGTCTGAGACCAATCCACCTGGAACGGAAATCGCACGGCTTGAGTAGTTTTTCGAGGTCGGGTCGGGTATTTGAACCTTTCCAGGGATAGGGTTGGAAATCCGCGAAATATCGTCATACTTCAAACCCGGTACACGATCGGCCTCTTCCGCCAATTTGTCGTTACCATTCTCGATGGCTTCCTCAACAACCGTTTGAGTTTTTTCATCGACTGCGGTTCTTTGCGCCTGCAACTCATCAAGAATCTCATCTATCATTTTGGACGCTGCGTTTGTTGCCATGTCTTCCGCGACCGACGGCCCGGTCGCGGCAATGGAAACGGAAAACGCAAGCCAAAATAATGCAATACGCTGTGAATTCGTTATACTCTTACTCATCGTCCTACTCGTCCTTTTCCGAGTTTACCCTTATTCTGCGTCCTCCGCACGGTTACGGGCGTCCGGTTTTCGTCCTGCAGTGGCGGCCAAGATTTCCGACAGACGCGGAAAATCCCAATCGAGCTTGCCAAGCGCCAGGCGATGGAACTGCCCGTCGGCACCGACCATAACCGTCGACGGCAAGGTGCGTTTGCCCACCATCGCGAGATTGGTCGTCTGCTCTGTATCGAGATAGACCGGAAACGTCGTGCCGTGCTTTGCAATGAACCGCGCAACCGGGGCGATCTCGCGATCATTGCTGACCGTGATCAGCCGGACGCCCTTTGCTGTGAGTTCTTTTACAATGTGAGTGCGATAGAACTGCTCCAATTGCGGAAATTCTTCTTCGCACGGCCGACACCAGGACGCCCAGAAATGTATGATCGTTCCCGGCGAAAGCGGTGGCTTCAGATCGCCTGGCGATGTGGTTATCCCGCCGGCACGCTTTTCTTCCATATTGTCGGCACGATCGATGCGAATCAACGAGTTGATCAGGCTGCTGTCGGGACGATGAACATGACCAAATTCAATATCCTGACCGAGATCGGGATTCCGATCCCGCATAGGCGGCCTGTCGGCGGATACATCGCCAACATCGTTACCGACAATGCTCCTGTGCGCCGGTTTCGCATGTGGTGGATTGGGCGGACCGATCTCCGGTCCGGCCAGCGCACGGAACGACGCTACACTGCCGGCCATGATCTGTGCCGGACTTGCGTTGAGCCGGCGAAATATATTGTTGTTTGAGATAACCAATATTAGCTGCATTTACACGTGTACTCTACTCTTTAATAAAACTAAAAAGTGCATACAGAATGCCGCTGTATTTGATGATACATTAAAATGGTATCGATGGAAAGGTTTACAGGTCCGTATTTTCAAATAAAAACATATCTACGGTTTTATTATTACCTAAGGAGCGAGACGGTCGATAATTCATGATATTCGATCAGAAAAAATATTAGACACGATACTATGCAGGGTTGAAGTCGAGCAGATGTAAATCTGTTATCCAAAGTTGTTAAATGTTGTGCAGCCAATGCAAGGAGTGGGCATATAAATTTGTGCGATAAAGCGCAGATCGAGGGGAAGCAGCGCCTGAAAAAACATGGACGCTCCAATGCATCAGAATCATCTGGAATTTGATGGTTCTGCGATAGTATTCCAGATCATGGTCGGGCGTGTATTGGGGGATTGCGCTGAATGTCGAATATCGGGGCGGTCCTGCAATGCCGCATTTCCGCATTGTCGACCTGCCACACCGGATGACCGGAATTAATTCTCGATCTCTGAAATAACCGCACGCAATGCTTCGGCGTTTCCGGTGGCGTCGTTTACGGGATTGTGATCGTGCGCCGTCAGACGCCGTTTCTTCCATCCCTGGGTGTTGAGAACAGATCCCTTGTGACCGGCGTAAAGGTCACCGATTCGCCGCATCGAGAAGCCAAGCGGATTGGTTCCGGTATAACGCCAGAGATAATAGTTCACGAACTGCCAGTCGAAGGCCGGATTGTCCGACCATGAGATCAGGCGTTTGTCGCTGACGGTTGCACACCAGTCGACAAAAGCCTGCATGGTGGCGGCCGGGTCTTCGAAGGTCAGGTGATCTTTCCGGGTGAAACCTGAAATTGCCAATGCATCCGGCACCCAGATATCAGCGACCGGAGCGGTGCGCCCATAGAAGGCCGGCACGTTTTCGTTCAGACAGACGGCGCCAAAACAGACCATGGAGTAGAGACCGGGGCAGGGGCCATCGGCTTCGACGTCAATAACGATATGGTGGTCGAGCTTGTTTTTCTGCATGCGACTTGAGGATTAAGGGGCGCCGGATCCGGCTCACCCACTCATTTGCGCCAATCCTTGGAATTGGCACGCCCTACGGGACTCGAACCCGTGTTTCCGCCGTGAAAGGGCGGCGTCCTAGACCGCTAGACGAAGGGCGCAACGGCGCGGTTTATAGGCGGGCTTTCCGACAATCACAAGCCGCCAAGCCAATGTTTGCAAAAAAAGTTTCATGACCTGCAAAACAAAACGTCAGGCTTTGCGTTTCCGGCGCTTGCGGCAGCGCCAGTTCCAGTCGCGTTTTTCACCGACATCGACATGAACGAAGCCTGAGCGGCAATAGGTCCCGACTCCGCCCCGGTCGGGCAAACTGCGGACATATTTCGCCAGCTTCCACTTCGAAACGCCTGGAACCGATATGTCGGCGGCTTCGCATGACATGTGTTTGGAGCGCCTTGCGCCGCGCACACGCCGGTTATAGGTCGGAGAACGGTATCCGGACGTGATGATCGGCTTATGGCCGAATTTACGCTCGATCCTGTTCAGGAGCGTAACCAATTCCGGTTTCAGACATTTGACACGCACCTTGGCGTGTTGTGCCCACAAGCCACGACGTGAATCCACGAGGCGGGGCCATGAGTCGGTCGTGGCCGGTATCGGTGTTTTCGATGGCGCATAGGTGGAAACGGTTATATTTCCGGAATTGCGCCCGTCGTTCAGTTCCGAATTCAAGGGACCCGTTGTATTGGTGCATCCTGCAAACAGGACCACGCCCAATAAAACGAGGCGGGTCTGATTCCGCCTCTCAATTTCAATCATTTTCTGCAAGGACTGCCACCCATTTCATCATTAGTCCCCGCCGCGTCGCCTTTATGTCTTTTATTTTCCAAGTTTGGCAACAAAGTGGCTGAGCTATTAAGAAATAAGGTTAATCCAAGCTTATTTACGGTTAATATCGGGCCTGACGATGGTGCTCAAGTCAGGCCCGATCAGACAACTTACGCGTTTCAACTGAACCGCAGTGTATTGAAATGATTTTCTACCAGTGACCGACATTCTCCATGCTGGTCCACGGTTCTGCGAGCGGCAAAGCATCACCCTTTTGAAGCAGCTCGAACGATATATTGTCAGGCGATCTGATAAAGGCCATCCGGCCTTCACGCGGTGGCCGGTTGATGGTCACGCCGGCATCCATCAGGGACCGGCAGGTCTCGTAGATATTATCGACTTCATATGCCAGGTGTCCAAAATTGCGGCCCTCGTCGTAGGTTTCCGGATCCCAATTGTATGTCAGTTCCAGCAATGGCGCCCGCTCGGCCTCGGCCTGTTGCAGGTCGTCGGGAGCTGCAAGGAAGATCAGCGTGAACCGGCCGGCTTCGCTTTCATGGCGGCGCGTCTCGATCATGCCGAGTTTGTTGCAGTAGAAATCAAGCGACGCATCAACATCGGTGATGCGGACCATTGTGTGTAGATACTTCATCGGCTTTCCTCTTGGATGTAACAGCAGTGGGATGTAACAGCAGTGGCAGGACATATGCGACAGGACGAAGAAACGCCAGTCCCGGCAAGTATCGCCGGGCTTCAGCCGATGATCAATAACGCGGACATTATTGCCGCCTTTGCAGGCGCCGGTATTACGTCTGCTGGTTGCAGTATGAACAGGGATGTCATCTGGCGCGCGGATTGCTGCCGAGGGCCGGTCTCCGCCGTCGTGCCGGCCGGCGGATCGATGCCTGAAAAACAAATGACCGGTCCCCTGGAACAATGCTGCAAAGCAGATCCTGTTTTGTTGATATCAGTTCACTAGTCGTTCAACCCGCGGCAAATTTGCCACACATGACCGGTCTGACGCGGTAAAACCGGTCATCATCAACAAACAATTCACGTCACTCGATGGGATCGCTGATTCGGTGCTAAACCATTCCATCGATTTGATATTTTCCGTTCTCCCCGATGACCGGAAATGACCGAAAAAAGGCTGACTCATTTTTATGGTTAATTTTTGGCTGCAACTGACGTATCGAGTGTTATCTTAGTGTTCGAATCGAACGGCCAATCGGTCGAACATGATGAACTGTTTTGCAGCGGACGGGGCACGATGGGGGAAAAGACAACACCAGGCATACCACTTGTCAGCTCAACCCAGGACGATGCACCGGTCGACGTTTTTGAAGTCGCTGGTGTCATCAAATGGTTTGATGTTGCCAAGGGTTACGGGTTTATCATTCCTGACAACGGAATGGCGGATATTCTGCTCCATGTAACATGCCTGCGGCGCGATGGATTCCAGACAGCGCACGAGGGGGCTCGTATTGTCTGTGAGGCAGTCGTTGGCGACCGTGGTTATCAGGTATTCCGAATTCTATCGATGGACGAATCGACGGCATTGCATCCGTCTCAGATGCCGCCGACCCGGCAACGCTCTGCCGTGGCGCCGACAAGCGAACTCGTAACGGTGACCGTAAAGTGGTTCAACCGGATCCGCGGTTTCGGATTTGTGACGGAAGGTGAGGGACATCCCGACATCTTCATTCATATGGAAACATTGCGGCGGTTCGGCATGACGGAGCTGCAACCCGGACAGGTGGTTCAGGTGCGGTATGGTGAAGGCCAGAATGGCTTGATGGCTGCCGAAGTTCGGCCTTATTCCGGCAGTCATATTCCCAGTTCACACTGAATCGTTGCGCGCAAGCGCAAGAGGCGCTGTTTTGCTCCCACGGGTTTGCTCGATGGCCAGGCTGACCGGATTATTTGTTCTGCTGTTTGCGGTTGGTTGCAGTCAGGCTTCCGATGTCAAACCCCTTTCGATCACCGGCGAGGGCAAGACGATTGTCTTGCAGGTAGAAACCGCGGTCACCGACAAGGAACGGGCCCGAGGTCTGATGTACCGCCGGACAATGGACGACGATGCGGGAATGATCTTCGATTTTGAAGAGGAGCAGCCGGTCAGCATGTGGATGCGGAACACCTATGTTTCGCTCGATATGATCTTTATCCACGATGACGGCCGCATCGGTCAGATTGCCGAAAATACGACACCGCTTTCAGACACGATCATTTCCTCAAAGGCGGATGTCCGGTTTGTGCTTGAGATCAAGGGCGGCCGGAGCCGGCAACTTGGCATAGAACCCGGTGACAGGGTCCACGGACCGGCCATCGACGATCTTCGCTGATAATCCTTCCCCAACAACCCTTCTCCAACAATCCTTCAGTGCCGGGCTTGCCGGGCAGACAGGTCGGTGTTATGGGCATGGCGTTGTTCGCAACTTGAAATTCGGGGCATGGCGCAGCCTGGTAGCGCACCTGTTTTGGGAACAGGGGGTCGCAGGTTCGAATCCTGCTGCCCCGACCATTTCAAGCCGGCAACATCTGGAACAACCGAAGACGGATCGGTGTGAGCAATGTTGGCACGTATTTTTCAGCCAAGCCGAACGGCTATGAGTTCCGGCGAAGCAAGGACTCATGACTGGGTTCTGGAGTTTGAACCTGAAAGCCCGCGTTCGATCGAACCACTGATGGGATATACCTCGTCCAGCGATATGCGCAGCCAGGTCCGGCTGACATTTGCCAGCAAGGAAGACGCGGTGTCTTACGCGGAGCGCAACGGAATCGCCTACCGCGTTTCGGAACCGAAACAGAAGAAGCGGCGCGCGGTTTCCTATTCCGATAATTTCAAATTCAATCGCCTGCAGCCGCCGCAGCGGTATCGTCGAATGGCCCCGTAGCTCAGCTGGATAGAGCAGCGGACTTCTAATCCGCAGGTCGCAGGTTCGAATCCTGCCGGGGTCACCAACGATTTAGTTGTCCGACCCGGAGACATGGGTTACGGTTTATTGCTGACACATGGGCCATACTTGCGGTCCGAATGGATTTGCAGGTGGATCCAGTCTGCATGTCTCATCGTCGAAGTAGCCCAAATCATAATCCATAAAACTCCTTCTCGGCGATGCTGCGCTTCGCCTGTCAGGCAATGAACCAGCCAAATTTGGTCCTCGGTCTGCCTGATCCCGACGGTCTGGCCGGCAAAGACCTGGCTGCGATTGATCTTCTGCCGGTTGAATCAGATACGTGCCCAAGTGGCCACGGTGACCGCCCGGTCACTCCGCCGGCAAGCCAAGTTCAAGAAGTTGAGTGCCGATCCGCTCAAGAACACTATCGGAAAAGACCATTGCGTCCGTGAACTTCTTGACAGTCATATCCGGATAGGCGGCCAAAAGCGCGTCACAGGAGGCACGCGCTTCGGCGGTCCGACCTGCGGCTAAAAGCGCTGGAGCGAGGTTCCTGTGGATCCAGTGCGCCTGCGGCCGCTCCTCGAGGGCTCGCAGGAACATGTTGGCGGCCGCATTGTCGTCGCCCGCGACCTGACTGGCCGAGGCGAGGCCAACATAATTGTTGAAGTTCATCGGGTCGAGCGGGCTGAGACGCAATGCCCTTTCGAAATGCGTCTGCGCCTGTTCGGGGCGGTCAGCATAGGTCTCCAGCCAACCGATGCGGCTCCAGGCCCAGGCGGCATTGGGATCGAGCGCCACAGCGCGCTCCAACAACACCCGCGCCGCGCCATAGTGGCGCGCGAAAGTGTGAACGGTTCCCAGAACAGCCAGGATGAGCGGATCGTCGGCAGAGAGATTGGCAGCGTGCTCCGCGTGTTTCAAAGCCAGCGCCTGGGTGGTGTTGATATCCTCCACCCAGTTGTAAACCGAACGCTGCGCGTGGCACCAGGCGGCCAACGCCAGCGCCAACGGATAGTCCGGGTCAATCTCCAGTGCCTTGTCCAGCAGTTCCAGCGCCTTGTTCGCCTCATCTTTCTCCAGCATCCAGACATGGCTCATGGCGCGCATGGCATAGTCGTAGGCGCCTAGATCCTGTGGCCGCTTGCGGCGCGCCCGTTCGACCTCCGCCAGTCGGATCGAGGGCTGCAGCGCGCCTGCCACCTTCTCGGTGATCCGGTCCTGCAGATCGAAGATGTCGTCCAGTGAGCCGTCGTATTTTTCCGCCCAGATGTGCGCGCCCTTTTCGGTCTCGATGAGCTGCACCGTGATTCGAACCTGCCCGCCAGCGCGCTGCACGCTGCCCTCCAGCACATAGGCAACACCCAACTCGCGCCCGATGTCGCGCACATTCATCTGCCGCCCCTTGTAGGCGAATGCGGAATTACGGGCGATGACAAAGAAGGCGCGGATGCGGCTGAGGGCAGCGGTGAGCGCCTCGACGACTCCGTCGGCGAAATAGTCCTGATCCGGATCTCCGGACATATTGTCGAACGGAAGCACCGCGATCGACGGCTTGTCGGGAATTGTCAGGGTGTCTGACGAAACGGGGGCTGTTGCCTTTCGGGCGCTGCCGACGGCCAGCCGGTAGACACGCAACGGCCTGGCGATATTCTTGACCTGCTGCGGACCCATATCCTCAAAAGCAAGTTGGAGCTTGCTGTCGATGGTATCAAATGCTGTTCCGGAAACACAGATCCCGCCCGGCTCAGCCAGTCCTTCCAGGCGCGCAGCCACATTGACGCCATCGCCATAAATGTCAGAACCTTCGACAATGATATCGCCCAGATTGACCCCGATGCGTAGCATGATCCGCTGATTCTCGGCCATATCGCATTCGCGGGTGGCCATGGATTGCTGGATCGCAACGGCGCATTTTACCGCTTCGACGACGCTGGGAAATTCGGCCAGCAGGCCGTCGCCCATGAGTTTGACGGTGCGCCCGTTATGTTCAGTTATTGCCGGTTGAACGACGACATTACGCAGGTCTTTCAGACGCTCAAGCGTGCCTGATTCATCCACGCCCATGAGGCGCGAAAAACCGACAACGTCAGCGGCTAGAATTGCGGCAAGGTGGCGCGGCATCGATTATACTCTCCGTTCGCAGACGGTAGCGGGTCACTCTCGGAGAATCTACCGGAGAAAAACCAGTGATGATGTCAGTATTTGGCGCAAGCCGTCTCCAGGAAAACCTGAGCCTACGTCCCGACAAGGCCGGAGTTCAATCCTGAGCCATCGCCTGAAAACCTGCGTCCAGATCGGCAATCAGATCCGCGGTATCCTCAAGGCCGATATGCAGCCGGATCACCGGGCCTCCGGTCCACGGCCGTGCCGTGCGTGTCTTTGCCAGTTCCGCCAGCACCGCCAGGCTTTCAAATCCGCCCCAAGAAAAGCCGAGCCCGAACAGTTTCAGTGTGTTGAGCAACGTTGCGGCCTGGTCGCGGCTGCCGTTCAGTTCGAAGGAGAACAGCCCGGTCGACCGGCCGAAATCGCGGGCCCAAAGGTCATGGCCGGGGCATGACGGCAAGGCCGGATGCAGGACGTTGCGGACCTCCGCCCGCTCTGCCAGCCAGCGTGCCACTGCAAGCGCGCTTTTTTCGTGCCGGTCGAGGCGTACGCTCATGGTGCGCATTCCGCGCAGTGTCAGCCAGATCTCTTCCGTCCCGGCCTGCGTGCCGGAATTCTGGTGATATTGCTTCAGCCTCGGCCAGGATGTTTCGTTCGCAGAAATCGTGCCGATCAGAAGATCGGAATGGCCGGCGATATATTTCGTGCCGGCATGCAGGGATATGTCGATCCCGTGCTCGATCGGCCGGTAGATCAATGGCGTCGCCCAGGTATTGTCCAACATTGTCACCGCATCGCCGGCTTTTGCCGCTGCGATCATTGCGGGAAGATCGGGCATTTCAAACGTCTGCGAGCCGGGCGCTTCGAGGAACAGGATTGTCCTGCCCGGATTGATCAGTTGTGAAATGTCCGCACC
>CAMYKZ010000021.1 GCA_947259045.1 uncultured Afifella sp. | reverse complement strand
CTCCCGCGCCCGCGCCGTCGGCGGCGCCAGCCTGCCGCTGTTCGAACGCTACCTGCTCGACCAGCACGCCCTGACGAAGGACCAGCCCGGCTGAACGCGGTCGCCTGGCAGGAACATTGCCTACAGCCTGATCCGGTACCTGGCAAAACCCTCTGCGCCCTCGCCGGCCGGTTCGATCGCAACGCCTTTGACGCTGCCGGCATGGGCTTCGCCTGCCGGGCCGGTTTCAAACAGCACCGTTGCACCGTCTGCCGGCTGAAAACTCCAGTTGGCGTCGGCCGACGGATTGATCGTGCCCTTGTCGACAATGTAGCGGACGATCACGTCGCGGTTGGTATCGGGGCCGACGAAGATCACAACATCGTCGTTGATGGCCGGAAAATTGCCGCCGCCGCTGGCGCGGTAATTGTTCGTCGCGACGACAAATTTCTGATCCGGATCAACCGGCTCGCCGTTGAACCTGAGATCGACGATGCGGCGGCTGTCGGCATTGATCAATTCGCCCTTGGGGTCATATTTCGGCGGTTGGGTCAGGTCGATGCGATAGGTCACGCCGTCGATCACATCGAAATTGTAGGACGGGAAGGAATTGTTGATCAGCGGCTGGTCGGCCTTGCCGGCTTCGACCTGGTTGAAGATGCCGGCTGACATTTCCAGCCATTCGCGGACCTGGGCGCCGTTGATCGCCACCGCCCGCACCGTGTTGGGATAAAGATAGAGGTCGGAGACGTTCTTGATGGCGATATCGCCCGGCTTGACGTCGGTATAATAATCCGGCCCGCCGCGGCCGCCGGCCTTGAACGGCGCGGCGGCGGAGAGCACAGGCAGCCCCTCCCATTCCGTTCCCTTCATCATGTCGGTGATGTACCAGGTCTGCGCCTGGCTGACGATCTGCACGGACGGATCGTCGGCAACCAGCGCGAAATAGGAATGCAGCGGCGCCGATGTCTTGCCGACTGCGCGGCGGACATAGGCAAGCGTCGCCTCATGTTCCGCCTTGACGCTGTCGAGCACGGCCTGCTGGCTTTCCACCAGCGCAATGGACTTGCGGCCGTCGCGCCTGTAGATGCCGCGCGCCTCGCTGGTATGGCCGGCAATGCGCCATTCATTGCCGTCGCGCTCCAGAAGCAGATCCACCAGCCCGAGATGCGAACCCCAGAAACCGCCCATCGCGGCCGGTTTGCCGTGGATCGTGCCAAGTTCGGCATCGACGGCGGCAAATCCGGCAAATTTTTCGCCCGGAAACACCAGATGGCTGTGCCCGGTCATCAGCGCGTCAATGCCGTCCACCATGGCCAGCGGCACCGATGCGTTTTCCATACCGTCGCTATGATCGGCGGAACCGATGCCGGAATGGGACAGAGCGACGATGATATCGGCCCCGGCCTCCTTGATTTCCGGCACCCAGGCTTTTGCCGCCTCGACAATGTCGCGGGTCACCGCCTTGCCTTCCAGATGGCGGCGGTCCCAGTTGACGATCTGCGGCGGAACGAAACCGATGAAGCCGATGCGGATCGGGTGATTGTTGCCGGCTCCGTCCTGGACCATCCGGTCGAGGATCACATAGGGTTTGAACAGCAGGTCGTCGTCGCGTGGCGCTGCCCCGAGCGTTCCCTTGATCACATTGGCGCAGACCAGCGGAAATCCGGCGCCGGCTGCCGTCTTCATCAGAAAGTCGAGACCGTAGTTGAATTCGTGGTTGCCGGCGGTCGTGACGGCGAAGTCGAGCGTGTTCATGGCGGCGATCACCGGATGCATGTCGCCCTCTTTCATGCCGCGTTCGTAAGCGATGTAATCGCCCATCGGATTGCCCTGCAGAAAATCGCCATTGTCGATCAGAATGGCGTTCACGGCTTCGGAGCGGATATCCTTGATGATCGATGCGGTGCGGGCCAGGCCGACCGTGTCGACCGGCTTGTCGGCGTAATAATCGTAGGGATAGACATGCACATGCAGATCGGTGGTTTCCATCAGTCTGAGATGCGCCTGGTTCTGCGACGCAAAGGCTGAAAACGGGTGCAACGCCGCCAGCGCCCCGGTGGCGCTTGCGCCCAGCAACAGGTCGCGGCGGGTTAGGCGGGGATCAAATTCTGAGCGCATGGGATTTCCTCCGATTGTCGAGCCAGACTGCGATACGACCCTGCCGCGTCGGATTTGCGGCAGATTTCCAGTCGGGCAGATTTTCGATTGCGACAGCATTATTGCATTTTGATGACATCTGATCCACGCTTGGCGAAAGGCGCGCATCAGACGCGGCTTCAATCAGGGAGAATTTAATGATCAAGAATAAAACATTCCTCGCCGGACTGGCGCTTTCGGCTCTGTTCGCAGGCCAGGCCGCGGCGGCAGACAAACTGACGCTTTATTGCAGTGCCCAGGAAGATTGGTGCCAGGTGATGGCGACCGGCTTTGAGGAGGCGACCGGCATCAAGGTCAGCATGACCCGCAAAAGCTCCGGCGAAACCTTTGCCCAGATCAAGGCCGAAGCCAGCAATCCGAAGGGCGATGTGTGGTGGGGCGGTACCGGCGACCCGCATCTGCAGGCTGCCGAAGAGGGCCTGACGGAGCCATACGAATCCGGCATGCGCGGCGAGTTGAACGGCTGGGCGATCAGCCAGGCTGAATCGGCCGGCAACAAGACGATCGGCATCTATTCAGGCGCGCTCGGATATGGTTACAACGAAGACATTCTGAAAGCCAACAATCTGCCGGTCCCGGCTTGCTGGAAAGATCTTCTGAAGCCGGAATATAAAGGCCATGTGCAGATGGCCAACCCGAATTCATCCGGCACCGCCTACACGACATTGGCCACCATCGTTCAGCTGTTTGGCGAGGACGAAGGCTTTGAGTTCATGAAAGGCCTGCACAAGAACATCAACCAGTATACCAAATCCGGCTCCGCCCCGATCAAGGCCGCCGCCCGCGGCGAAAACACGATCGGTATCGTCTTCATGCACGATGCGGTGAAACAGGCTGTTTCCGGCTTCCCGATCAAGGTCGTCGCACCATGCGAGGGAACCGGCTACGAAATCGGTTCGATGAGCATCATCAAGGATGGCCGCAATCCCGAAAGCGCGAAGAAGTTCTACGACTGGGCGCTCAGCGCCGATGTGCAGTCGCGAGCGCTTGAAGTGAAAGCCTTTCAGGTTCCCTCCAACCAGGGCGCCAAGACATCGCCCAAGGCGCCGGATCTGGCCAGCATCAAGCTGATCGATTACGACTTCAAGACATACGGCTCGTCCGACGAGCGCAAGCGGCTGTTGAAAAAGTGGGATGATGAAGTCAAGTCACTGCCGCAATAGGACGTGATGACACAAACGGACAGGTCCGGTCTCGACCGGACCGTCACCCTCTGGCTTGCTGTCCTCTGGACCAGTCTTCTGGTGGTTCCGTGGTATACGCTGGAAGACGGCTTTTTCAGTTTCGAGTGGCTTGATGGTTATCCGCTCGATACGGATTTCGCGCCCGCTCTGTTTCTGATTGCCCAGGGCGAAAAGCTCTGGCTTCTGCCGCTGTTTGCGTTTGCCCTGCTGCCACTGGCCACCTGGGGCCGGCTGAAGACAGACCCGGTCTTCGGCCGCATCCTGATTATGGCGGGCGTCGGCGGCCTCGCCTGGCTGATGTTGCAGGGCTTTTCGATCGGCATTCGCGGCTGGCAGTTTCAGAGCCTTGAAGCCTGGTTCGGCCCGCTCGGCGACCGCCAGTACGGGCTCGGGTATGGCGGGCTGTTCGTTGCCGCCGCATTTCTGTTTTTTCTGACCCAGGGACTTGCCGCTCGCGGTGCCGTCAACGGCGATGCCTTTGTCGTGGGTTCCATCGGACTGGTCGTCGCCATTGTCGGCATATTCATCTTCTTTCCGATCCTGCGCATGCTGTCATCGGCGCTGAGAACAGATGAAGGTGTCTATTCGTTCAGCGTGTTTGCGGAAAAGATCACATCGGAAAAGATCTGGGGTCTGGGTTGCCTGAGCGCCAATGTTGGCTGTGGAGCGGCCTGGAACTCGCTGTTTCTGGCCATCCTTGTCGGCGTTCTGACGACAATTCTGGGGCTGGCCTTCGCGCTGGTCGTCACCCGGTCCGGGCTGCAGCACGGCAGGGCGTTCAAGGCGCTGACCGTGCTGCCGATCATCACGCCGCCGTTTGTCATCGGTCTGGCGATCATCCTTCTGTTCGGCCTGTCCGGCACGGTAACGCAGTTTATCGCCGAACTGTTCGGTATTGCGCCGACGCGCTGGATCTACGGCCTTCCCGGCGTCTTGCTGGCGCAGCTCCTGTCGTTCACGCCGATCGCCTTTCTGGTGCTGATCGGCGTGGTGGAAGGCGTCAGCCCGTCGATGGAAGAGGCCGCGCAGACGCTTCGCGCCGACGCCTGGACAACATTCCGCACCGTCTCGCTGCCGCTGATGCGGCCGGGGCTTGCCAATGCATTCCTGCTCGGCTTCATCGAAAGCATGGCCGATTTCGGCAACCCGCTGGTGCTCGGCGGCAATTTCGACGTGCTGTCGACGGAGATATTCTTCGCCATTGTCGGCGCCCAGAACGATCAGGGGCTGGCGGCGGTTCTGGCGCTTGTGCTGCTCGGTTTCACGCTTGGCGCATTCTACGCCCAGCGCCGGTGGCTCGGCCGCAAGTCCTACGCCACGGTCGCCGGCAAGGGCGATAGCGGCATGCATGCGCAATTGCCGAAGCGGCTCAAATATCCCGTTTATGCCACAACCGCGACATGGTCGGTTCTGACCATCATCGTCTATCTGATGATCCTGTTCGGCGGGTTCGTGGAATCCTGGGGGCTCAACCACACGCCGACGCTGAAACATTATGCCAACGCATTCTCCGTCGGCTGGACGGAACACGGGCTTCACTGGTCCGGTGCCGCCTGGAACTCGTTCTGGACGACGATCCAGATTGCCGCTGTTTCCGCGCCGCTGACGGCGGCCCTCGGGCTGGTCACGGCCTATCTCCTGGTGCGGCAGAATTTTGCCGGCAAGAACGCCTTCGAATTCGGCACCATGCTGAGCTTCGCCATTCCCGGCACGGTGATCGGCGTCAGTTATATTGTTGCCTTCAATGTGCCGCCGCTGGAACTGACCGGCACCGGCGCCATCCTCGTGATCAGTTTCATCTTCCGCAACATGCCGGTCGGCGTGCGCGCCGGTGTCGCTTCCATGGCCCAACTGGACAAGAGCCTTGATGAGGCCTCGCTGACCCTCGGCGCCAACAGCTGGATCACCTACCGCAAGGTCGTTCTGCCGCTGCTGCGTCCGGCTATTCTGGCCGCCCTGGTTTATTCTTTCGTCCGCGCCATGACGGCGATCAGCGCGGTGATCTTCCTGGTCAGCGCAGAGTACGACATGGCCACCAGCTATATTATCGGCCGCGTGGAAAATAACGATTACGGGCTGGCGATCGCCTATTCCACGGTGCTGATCTTCGTCATGCTGGCGGCGATCGCGCTGCTGCAACTGCTTGTCGGCGAGCGCCGGCTCGGGCGGCGAAACGAAAAAGCACAGACACTTATGGCAGCAGGCGGATAGATGGAAACGAGCACCTTTCACAGCAATGCCGCATCGGTCACGTTCGAAAACGTGACCAAGGTCTATGGCGGCAGCGTAACCGCGGTCGACGCTGTTTCCCTGCATGTGGAAACCGGAAATCTGGTGACCCTGCTCGGGCCGTCCGGCTGCGGCAAGACGACAACGCTCAGAATGATTGCCGGACTGGAGATGGCGACCGGCGGACGGATCCTGATCGGCGAGCAGGATGTCACCCTGCTTCCGGCCACCGACCGCGATGTCTCCATGGTGTTCCAGTCCTATGCGCTGTTTCCGCATATGAGCGTTGCGGAAAATGTCGGTTACGGCCTGACGGTCTCGAAACTGCCGAAGGCGGAGGTCAGGGACCGCATGGAGGAAGGTCTGGCGCTTGTCGGCCTCGCCGGTTATGGCGACCGGCTACCGAGCGAA
Source organism: uncultured Afifella sp. (assembly GCA_947259045.1). Classification (GTDB taxonomy): domain Bacteria; phylum Pseudomonadota; class Alphaproteobacteria; order Rhizobiales; family Afifellaceae; genus CAMYKZ01. Next base: position 37,903 of record CAMYKZ010000021.1, on the reverse strand, counting down.
CTGTCCGGCGGCCAACAGCAGCGGGTGGCGGTTGCCCGGGCGCTGGTGCTGGAACCCCAGGTGCTGTTGTTCGACGAGCCGCTGTCAAACCTCGACGCCAAACTGCGCCGCAAGGTGCGCGAGGATATCCGCGACATCCAGACCAGTCTCGGCCTGACGGTCGTCTATGTCACCCACGATCAGGAAGAGGCGCTTGCCGTCTCCGACCGGATCATCGTCATGAACAATGCGGTGATCGCCCAGGAAGGCACGCCGCGCGATCTGTACGATGCGCCGAAAGACCGCTTCGTCGCCGATTTTATCGGCGAAGCGAATATCCTGGCCTGCGAAATCGAAGCGGTCAGCGGCGAACAGGCCCGGGTCCGGATCGGCCCGATCTCGCGGACGCTGAATGCGCGCAATCTGCCGGCCGGCGCAGCCAAGCTTGCCGTGCGGCCCAAACGGGTTGTGCTGTTACCGCCCGGCCAGCCGGAAAGCCTGAAGGGCAATCTCGTCAAGGCGACCTATGTCGGCAGCCACCTGGAATATCGGGTGGAAACGGAAGCCGGCGAAATCTTCGCCATTGCCGAAGATGACGGCAAGCCGTTCGCGCAGGGCGACGATGTTTCCGTGACCTTTGCCGACAAGGGCCCGGTGCTGCTGCCGTCGTAAACCGGTCAGCGGCGCAGTTCCTTTCGGATCACCAGTTTAAGGCCCGACCAGATAGTGTCTACGGCACAGACCTTGACGTCGACCAGGCCGAGCGGCAGCGCCACTTCGCGAATGGTGTCTTCGGTGATATCGGTGGCCACCTTCGATGCTTTTTTCGGCCATGACGCCCAGATCATGCCGTCCTGGGCAATGGTTTCGCGCAGCACGGCAAGAGCATCGGCCAGAATTGCGCGCTCTGCGGTGAACAGATGGACGAGATCCGCTTCGGCGGGGACAGATTTGGCGTCATCGGCCAGCCGGATATCGGCGGCCGCATATTCAGCCAACGCATCTGAATAACCTGCCGGCGGGTTGATCAGGAACACCGCCATGTCCTCCTTGATACCGATCTTCCTGCCAATCGGGCTTGGCGAATAGCCGGCGGTGAACTGGTTTTCGGTCATCTATTGGGACTCCAATGAACGGGGCCGCCAGCCGATTGCAGACGGCCCTGATCTTAACAGCGAACGGCTATTTGCGAAAATGATAGTCGTAAGGATGGCCGCAGGCGTACCGGTCCGGATAAATCAGCCGGCCGGTGTAACATTCTTCGACGCGGCCGCGGAAGCGGCCCGGGAAGCGGAAGGGCCTGAAATTCCGCCGCTTGTGATATCTGTACCTTGAATGGGCACGATATTTGCGGTCGCTGCGGTAATGCCGGCCGATGCGGTTTCTGCCGTGTCTGCCGAAGGCGGATTTGCCGCCACGGCGGGACCGTAGGCGGTTTCCCCTGCCTCCGGAGCGGCCCCTCGACTTGACCTGCACAAGCAGCGCCGTATCCACCGCCGGTCCGGCTGCGCCGGCATGCGGCAAGCCGGAATAAACCGCATTGGCAACCGGCGCACCAAGGCGCGGCGGCGCTGTGTCACCGGCGTGTGCAACGCCTGGCGCCAGACCGAGCGATAAGGCGACCAGCAGACCGGCAGCGGCTCCAGGATGTGTTTTTGAAGTCAGCTTGGTTCTCGACATTGCGAAACTCTCCCTTGAAGAATTTCGCCCCCACCGTGCCAATATAGGTGCGCTCATCAACAACGCAGCTCAACTCGGATCAACACTTCTCTCCATTTGATCACGGTCTGGTTCCACCCCGACTGATCAACGGCAACCGGCGAAAAATTGCACCAATGGCGAAATACGGAACCGCCCGCCCGGTTCTGACGTTTCCACATGAAGCATGGAAACAAAGTGCCAGACGATCAGGCAAACTGTGCATAAATACCGTTCATTTGACTATTTAATAGTCTTTTTTTCATTTATTTTCAGATGTTTATCATTTTTTTAATTATTGATATATCATTCCACTCCGGAATTGGCTAACGTGCCCTCCGATGGTGAGGGGACGAATGAACGACGATATTTCCAATTCGAATTACGATTTTCCGGCATCGGGCTGGAAGCGGATCGGCATGCTCACGCCGTCCTCCAATACCGTTGTCGAACCGTATACCAGTGCCATGATGGACGCTTTCGAAGGCCGGGCAACGGCACATTTCGGCCGTTTCCGGGTGACGGAAATCTCAATGTCGAATGCGTCCCGGACGCAGTTTGTCACCGATCCGATACTGGACGCCGCGCGCCATCTCGCCGATGCAAAATGCGATGTGATCGCATGGAACGGCACGTCGGCGGCCTGGCTGGGCTTTGAGCGCGACGAGGCGCTTTGCAAGGCGATCACCGACGAGACGGGCATCGGGGCGACAAGCACGATCCTTGCCCTGAACGAAATTCTTGATCTCATGAATGTCCGGACCCTGGGTCTGGTGACGCCCTATCTGAGCGAAATTCAGGACCCGATCATTGCAAATTACCGCGCCATCGGCGTCGATATCATCGCCGACCGGAGGCTGGAGGATCGCGGCAATTTCTCGTTTGCGGAATATTCTCCCGATTATGTTGCCGGTCTCGTCCGTTCGGTTGCCGAAAGCCGTCCCGATGCCATCGCGATCGTCTGCACCAATTTCCGCGGCGCGCCGATTGTCGATGCCCTTGAACGCGAACTCGGCATCATGGTGCTGGATTCGGTCGCCATAACGGCCTGGGCTACGGCGCGGCTTTGCGGCCTCGATCCGTCTGCGATTACCGGCTGGGGCCGCGTCTTTGCCGAGGTCGGCAGATGACATGCCTCAAGTCACCCACGTCACCCTTCACGGCTTTAATCAAGGCCGGCGGCAAGCGTCCCGCCAGCCAGCCGGTCGGTGCGCTGCGATTTTGGCTGCTTCGCGCACCGTCCTCTCCATCCAGACGCAACAGGAGATCCCAGATGAAAAAGCACCTTCCTTACTTTCTGGCAGCCGCCAGCCTGGCCATGGCGATGCCCGCCGTGGCCCAGACCTCGTTCAAGGTCATGGGACAGCCGGTAGCCACCGGCCTGATCCAGAAAAATGTCGAACAGCCGTTCTTTGAAAATTTCAAGGAACGCACCGGCATTGACGCCACGGTCGACTACAAGCCGATGGACGTGACCGGGATCAAGGATACCGAGCAGTTGCGCATTTTGAAGAGCGGCCTGTTCGATATCATTTCGCTTCGGCTGTCCCAGGTCTCGCGCGATGAGCCGACGATCCTCGGACTCGATCTTGTCGGCCTCAACCCGGATTACGCCACCGGCCGCAAGACCGTTGCGGCGTTCCGGGACACTGTCGATGAACAGTTGCAGAAAAAATTCAACACCAAGCTTCTCGGCGTCTGGCCGTTCGGTCCGCAGGTCCTGTTCTGCAAGCCTGAAATTACCAAGCTGACGGATCTGACCGGCAAGAAAGTTCGGGTCTATGACCAGAACCTTGCAAAATTTGTCGCGTCGGTCGGCGGCACGCCTGTGCCGATCGGATTTCCCGATGTTCATCAGTCGCTGGCCCGCGGCGTCGTCGACTGCGCCATTACCGGGCCGAGTTCGGCAAATTCCGCCGGCTGGCCGGAAGTCACCAGCTACACGCTGCCGGTCGCGTTTCAGTTGGCGCTGAATGGCTATGGCATCAACCTGGACAAGTGGAACTCGCTGTCGCCTGAAGACCAGGAAAAACTCACCAAGGGTTTTGACGCCCTGACAGAGGAAGTCTGGACCTATTCGGAAACCCTGTTCGACGATGCGGTGCGCTGCAATGTCGGCGCCGATCCGTGCGAGACTGTAAAGAAATACGGCCTGAAACTGGTCCCGGTCAGCGATGAGGACAAAGCCATCATCGAAAGCGCGGTGAAGGACATTTCTTTCCCGACCTGGGCGGAAGTCTGTGACAAGACCAACCCGACCTGCTCGGAATCCTGGAAGGCTACCGTCGGCAAAGCCTACGGATTCTGATCGATCAATCGGTGGCGGCCTTTCTCCCGGGCCGCCGCCCCCTTCATGCTCTCAGGTTCATGCTTTCAGGCGGAATAAACCATGCGGTTTCTGATCAATATTGCCAGCTGGCTCTTCGGAATAGCTCTTATCGGCCTGTCTGTATTCGTTTCGCTTGAAACCGTTTTTCGTAAATTGTTCAACTTCTCATTCGAAGGCGCCGACGAACTTGGCGGTTATGTTCTTGCGGTCGGATCGAGTCTCGCCTTCGTCGTTGCGCTGGTGGAGCGCGCCCACATCCGCATCGACGTGCTGCATCAGCACCTGCCGGCCGGAATCCGGGTGGCCCTCGACTGGATATCGATCCTCTCCATCGCCGGCCTCGGCCTGTTTATGGTCTATATCGGCCGTGTCGTCATCTCTGACACGCTGGATTACGGCAGCACCGCTGCAACCCCCTGGGCAACGCCGCTGATCTATCCGCAATCGGCCTGGTACGCCGCACTCTGCCTGTTCGGGCTGGTGTCGTTGCTGTTGGCGGTGCGGGCGACTTTGCTGTTGGCGCGCGGTCGCTTCGACGAATTGTCGAGCGAGTTCCACCCCAAGGGCGCCATCGAAGAACTGCAGGAGGAAATGCATGACCTGTCGCAACGCTAGGTCCATCCGATACGTCGGAATCGGGACCCTGATGCCATGAGTGTATTCGCTGTCATTGTCGGCTTTGCGATCATGATGGGGCTGCTTCTGCTCAGCTTTCCCATTGCCGTCATCATGGTTGTCATCGGTGTTGTCGGCGGGATGCTTCTGTACGGCTGGCCACTGGTGGAATCCATGGGTCCCGTCATCTGGGGTGTGCAGAATGAAAATATCCTGACCGCCATTCCGTTGTTCATCCTGCTCGGCGAATTGCTGCTGCGCAGCGGACTTGCCGACAAGATGTACGGCGCACTGGCGCTTTGGCTCGGCCGGCTTCCGGGCGGCCTTTTGCATACCAATATCGGCTGCTGCGCAATATTTGCCGCAACTTCCGGCTCGTCGGTTGCAACGGCTGCGACCGTGGGTACCGTTGCGCTGCCGGCGCTCGGCTCACGCGGTTATACGCCCAGCCGCTCTCTCGGTTCGCTGGCCGCCGGCGGAACGCTGGGCATCCTGATCCCGCCGAGCGTCAATCTGCTCGTGTTCGGATCGCTCGCCAATGTGTCGATCGGCCGGTTGTTCATCGCCGGCATCATTCCAGGCTTGCTGCTGACGCTGTTTTTCATGATGTTCATCGCTGCCGAAAGCCTGGTGCGGCGGCGCGGCGGCGAGGTCGAGGATTATACCGATTCAACGCTTGGAGAGCGGCTGGCGGCGCTGAAACATCTGATACCGCCGGCGATGATCTTTCTCATTGTCATGGGCTCGATCTACCTGGGCATCGCAACGCCGACGGAATCCGCGGCACTTGGTGTCGTCGTGGCTTTGCTGTTCGTCTGGCGGGAAGGCAAAATCAGTCTGATGTTTCTCCATCAGTGCTTTCGCCAGACGGCGCGCACCACCGGTATGATCCTGCTGATCATCACTGCCGCCTTCATGCTCAATGTCACGCTGGCGCTCGGCGGCGTGGCGCAGACCATGACGACGTGGGTCGCATCGTTCGGCCTGCCGGCAACCGGACTGCTGCTGGCGCTGATCCTGTTTTATCTGTTCCTCGGCATGTTCATGGACGTCTTGTCGATGCAGGTTCTGACCATTCCGGTCGCACTGCCGATTGTCACGGCCATCGGCGTCGATCCGATCTGGTTCGGCATCTTTATCGTCCTGATGTGCGAGCTCGGCATGATCACGCCCCCGGTGGGCATGAACCTCTATGTCGTTCAGGGCGTTCGCACCGATGGCGGTCCGTTCCGCGATGTCGTGGTTGGCGCCCTGCCCTATGCGCTGATCATGATCCTGTTCACCATCCTGCTGATCATGGCGCCGGATATCGTCTTGTGGCTGCCGGCGCAGATGTTCGTCTATTAGGTAGGATAGATATAGGAGCGACCATGGAAATCTGGCAGTATGACGCCGTATCGCTGGCTCAAGCCTATCGGGAGAAACGCCTGACGCCTGTTCTCGTCGTCGATGCCTTGCTGGCGCGTATCGACAGGCTTGATCCGCTGATCAATGCCTTTGTGGCAATTGCGCCGGATTGCCGGACACAGGCAGAAGAAAGCGCGAAACGGATTGAGGCGGGATCGCCCCGCGGCCCGCTTGAGGGCATACCGGTTGCCGTCAAGGACAGTCTGTGCGTTGCCGGCATGACGGCAAGTTGGGGCACCCGCGTTTTCGCCGACAATGTCTGCGATGCGGACGAACTGCCGATCCGGCGGCTGCGCGATGCCGGAGCAATCATGATCGGCAAGACCAATACGTCCGAATTCGCCGTGGAAGGTTATACCGCAAACGCCTTGTTCGGCGTCACCGGCAATCCGTGGAACCCGGACCTGACGCCGGGCGGTTCCAGCGGCGGACCCGTTGCTGCCGTCGCCGCGGGTTTCGTTCCGGTTGCCATCGGCACTGACGGCGGCGGATCGATCCGGCGGCCGGCTGCCTATACCGGCCTGTTTGGTCTCAAGCCGACGATCGGCCGGGTGCCGCGTGACGGCGGATTGCCCCAGCTGCTGCTGGATTTCGAGGTGGCCGGTCCGCTGGCCCGGTCGCTGCGCGACTGCCGGCTGTTTCATTCGGTTCTGGCCGGTCCCGACCCTGCCGACCCGCGCTCTCGCCGTTTTGCCGATGAAAATGCCGGGCGCGACGCCAAAGGCCTGCGCATTCTTTATGTCGAACGTTTTGCTGACGCACCATGTGATCCGGCCATTCTGGCATCCTGCGGCCGCGCTGCTGAACATCTCGCCGCTCTGGGCCATAACGTCACCGGCGGCAAACTGCCGTTCGATCTTGGTGCGTTCAGCCGGTTTTGGAGCCATATTGCCCCGGTCGGGCTGGCCCGCCTGGTGCGTGAAATTCCGGCCATGACGAAGGCCAGCGAGACCTACCTCGCCATGGCTGAAAAAGGCAAAGCGGTGGCGGTGGCGGAATTCGCCGCCGGACTGGAAACCGTCGACCGGCTGCGCCGGGATGTTTCACTGGCTTTTCAGAACGTCGACCTGATCATGCTGCCGTCATGCGCAGCGATGCCGTGGCCGGCCGATCAGGCCTGGCCGGAGACGATCGACGGCCAGCCGGTCGGGCCACGCGGTCATGCCGTCTATACGGGCTGGGTCAACGGCGCCGGCCACCCGGCGGTCGCGATCCCGGCTGAGCCTTCAGACAATGGAATGCCGATCGGCTTTCAGTTGGTCGGCGATCTGGGAAGCGAAAGCCTGCTGATGGATGTCGCTGAGGCCTTCGAGGCGCACACCGGCGGCTGGCGACGTTGGCCGAAGCTGTTCTCAGGTCCTGAGGAAAACGATGTCAGGTAAAACCGACCTCAACCGGGGCGCCGAAGGCCAGCCCGCCAGTGCTCTGATTGTCGGCAAGTCTCCAAAGATGACCCGCCCCATCCGGGTCGGCCAGCCTTGTATCGACCACTTCGATCACCGGCATCGGCGAAACGCAGTGCCGTGCAGTTTCTGCAAAACCGGCAGCCGCCGGATCGGGCAGCGGGCTGTCGATCAGAAATCCGATTTCAAGCTCGATCCCGATGACCGACAATTCATCGCGCGAGAAAGAGGCGCCGCCGGGCCGCACCGTGGCGGCCCGGATCGGCGCCATGATCGGTATGTCGCCTGGCGCCGCGCGGCCGGTTTTGAACGCGTTGACAGGCGCCGCAATCAGCTGTTGGGCAATATCGCGATGTTGTACGGCATTCATCAGCCTGATCCTGTCCCTTTCGGCGACCCGGGAACCGGACCTTCGGTCCGCACTATATCCACCTTTGCAGTTTCCGATCGAACGGTTTCGATGGCGGAAACTGATATATTCGCGTGCAGATTCGCTGCCGGAGCAAAGTCATGACGTCAATCCTGTCGAAACGACGCGGCGCGCTCAGAAAGCCCGGCCAGCGCAAGGCTGCGATCAGCCGCGATCCGCTTCATATCCAGGTCGCCGGCCGGTTGCGGGACATGATTGTCCACGGCGACCTGACACCGGGCGTGAAGGTTCCATTCGCATCATTGGCTGAAACGCTTGGCGTCTCGCTGACGCCGCTGCGCGAAGCCTTCAAGGTTCTCGCGGAAGAGGGGCTGGTGGAGCAATTGCCAAACCGCGGCGTGCGGATATTGCCCTATACGGCTGCGGAAGCGAGCGCGCTGTTTGAAGTCATCGCGGAATTGGAAAGTCTTGCCGCCGCGCTTGCCGCAAGCCGCATGGGTCCCGATCAGCTTGCCAGGCTCGAAGCCCTGCATGCCGCCATGGGCGATCATTTCCGGCAACGCAACAGGGACGAATATTTCGACATCAACAGCCGAATCCATAAAACCATCGTCGCCCTGTCGGGCAATGACGTGCTGGTCAGCACCCACACCAAACTGATGGTGCGGGCCAACCGCGGCCGCTACATCGCCATTGTCGACGAAGACCGCTGGAGCGAAGCGATGGCGGAACATGATGCGGTGATGGACGCGTTCCGCTCAGCCGACAGCGAGCAGGCCAGGCGCATATGGCGCATCCATCTCAGGCGCTCCGGCGAAGTTGTCGCCGATGTTCTGGCACGCTACGAATCCGGTGAACTGGAAAACGTCTTTCAATTGCCGATGGATGCCGACGACGAGCAGGTTGCGCCAGAGGATTGATCCGGCGAGCCGGATCACGCCCGCAACAGGATCTTGCCTGTCCGGGCCTCCCGGTTGGCGTGCGCCACTGCCTTTTCGATGTCGTCGAGAGAATATTCAGCCTCAACCGGCACATGCAGTTCGCCTGAGATGAAGTGGCCCGCCATTTTCGTGTAAAGCGCTTCCACCTCCGCCCGCGATGCTGTCTGAAAGAAGCCGACCAGCCAGAAACCTGTCAGCGTGATTCCGCGCACCACGGTCTGGTTCGGCGAAATCATGCAGGGTTCGCCGCTCAGAAATCCGTAATTGACCACCGTCCCGCCGCGCGACAGGCAATCGGCAAGGCGCAGGCAGGCGGACCCGCCGATGGCATCGATGGCAAGCGGCAGATTGGCGTCCTCGCCGATCGCAGCGCGCACCCGCGCGGCCAGATCCTCGCCGTCCACAAGCACAATGTCTGCGCCGATCGCTTCAAGCTCGCCGACAAGGCTGTCGCGGCGGACAATATTGACGGTTTTGCAGCCGCGCGCCCTGGCCAGCCGGATCAGATGCCGGCCGACGGCGGAATTGGCGGCGTTCTGGATCACCCAGTCGCCGGGCTGAAGATCGACATAGGTCTCCAGCATCAGATGCGCGGAGGGCGGGTTGGCCTTGAGCTGGGCCGCATCCAGCCAACTGATCTCCGGCGGCAATCGGATAAACTGCGCTGCATCGGCCTTCACCTGCTCGCTCCAGTTTGCCCGCCCCAGGCTCATCGCCTTGTCGCCAACGGCAAAGTCCGTGACATCGGGCCCGATGGCGATCACCTCGCCCGCGCCTTCAATGCCGATGCGTGCGGGAAATTCCGTCGGGCCGGGATAAAGCGCCTGCATGCTCAGAAGATCCGCCGGATTGATCGCCGAAGCGCGAATGGCGACGACAATGTCGTTGCCTTCCGGTGTGCCCGGATCGGCGGTCTCGATGCAACGGCAGACATTTTCAGGCCGGCCATGGCCGGTGAGTTCAATACATTTCACGGATCGTCCTCCGGAGTTCCGGCATGCACCATGCGGCCGCAATGCGTTTGTATGACATATTGCATTCGCCGCCGGAAACGCCATGGATTGAATTGATTGCAGGCATGCGGCATCCTCGATCCGTCGAACAATTTGGGGCTGACAAATGCGAATGCACCAGATTACACCGTTTGTGCCATGTACTGATCTTGGCTCGCAGATTGCATTTTACAGCAACGTCCTCGGTTTTGACGTCGGATTCCGCGCCGACAATTACGCCTTCTTGCGGCGGGATGATGTGGCACTGCGACTGGTTGAAGTGGACCCGGATGTCGACCTCCACCACCCTGAGCGCCAGGGATCATTTTACATTGATGTACGCGACATCGACGCGCTGTATGCCGAACTGGAGCCTGAATTGCGCAGCCTCCCGAAGGACCGGGTCCGAGCACCGTTTGATCAGCATTACGGACAACGGGAATTCCATGTCCTCGACGAGGACTGTACGCTGATATTCTTCGGAGAGGCTGTTGCCCGGTAACAGCGACCTGGGCGGGATAAGATTTTCACCTCATCATCGGTGTTTGCGGCCCGGTTCCAGTCCGCGTCTCTCAACCCGCCTGCCCCATGATCCTCTGCTGCAGCCAGTTGGCGGTTCTCAGCAATCTGGCATCGTCGCCGCGCGGGCCGACAAGCTGCACGCCGACCGGCATGCCGTTCGGGCCGGAAAGCAGCGGCAGGGTGATCGCCGGCGTGCCGAGGAACGACCACATGGCGTTGAACACCGGATTGCCGGTGGTCTCCAGGCTGGCCGGCGCCTCGCCGGTCGTCGCCGGCGTCAGGATCGCGTCATACTGGTCGAAAATATCACCGAGGCCGTCGTTCAGTTTTTCGCGCAAATGGCAGGCGGCGAGATATTCCAGCGCTTTTGTCTCGCGGCCTTCGGCAATCGCTTCGCGCATATGGCTGCTCAGTTTTTCGCCGGCGCGCGCCTCATAGTGCCCCAGATTGCGGGCGAACCCGGTCACCATGATTGCCCGGTGCGCCGGCCAGGCATGGGCATAACTGTCGGGCAGCGTGACCTCGTCGCACTGATTGCCAAGCTCAGTTGACAGTTCCTCAAACGCCTCGTGCAGGAACGGCTCCGCCTGATCCCAGACCGGCGTCTTGACGAAAGCAAACAAGGGCGGCACCGGCACATCGCTTTCAGCTGTTTCGCGCAGTCGCACGGCCGCGCGCACCTTCGTCGCCGCATCACCGGGGTCATACCCCTGCAGCGCGTCGGCAAGCAGGCCGGCATCGGCCACGCTGCGCGCCATGGTTCCGATCGTATCCAGTTCGAACGCCTGGGTGACGACGCCGGTGCGCGGCACCAGGCCATGGCTCGGCTTGAAACCAACGATATCGCAGAACGAAGCCGGCCGGATCACCGAACCGCCGGTCTGGGTGCCGACGGCAAGCGGCACCATGCCGGAGCCGACGGCTGCCGCCGATCCGGCCGAGGAGCCGCCCGGCGTGTGCGCCGGGTTGTGCGGGTTTTTCGTCTGCGTCGGCTGATAGTAGGCCAGCTCCGTCGTCGTCGTCTTGCCGAGAATGACCGCACCGGCCTGGCGCAGCCTGGTGACGATCGCCGCATCTTCGCGTGGGTGGCGGCCGGCATCGATGATCGTGCCGTTCTCCGTCGGCATGTCTTTGGTATCGATAATGTCCTTCACGCCGACGGGAAGCCCGTGCAGAGGCCCCAGCGCGCCGCCGGCGGCGCGATATTCGTCGAGGCCCTTCGCCTGGGCAAGTGCGTGATCACGGTCTATGAACGCCCATGCGCCGATTTCCGGTTCCTTCTCGTCGATCACCGCCAGAAAGGCGCTGACAACCTCGACGGAAGACAGTTCGCCGCGAGCGATCGCATCGCGCAGGGAAACAGCCGAACGCGCCGTCAGATCATTCATATTTCTCACTCCACTTGCCGGAAAATCAAGGCGGCAGCCGGCTGAAACCTGCCAGTGCGCCATCTGTTGCGGCAATATGAACGGCTGCGCCTGCACGTCAACCATATTGGCCATCCGGACCAAACCGGTTGACGCTCCGATCATTCGATTCAAAGTGTGAAACCAATTCAAACCATCCGTTATGAGAACGGTTTGACGCCGGCAGGTCCGGCAGGTTATCAGCAGACAAAGCAGATGGATGGTTTGATGTATTCTGCCAAAACCAACGGCGTTCATGTCGATGTTGAACCGATCTATCTTGAAGATGAATCGGATCCCGACGACAGCCAGTATTTCTGGGCCTATTCGATCGATATCAGGAATGACAGGGACGAAACCGTGCAGCTCTTGTCGCGTCACTGGGTGATTACCGACGGCACCGGAATGCGCGAAGATGTCCGCGGCCTTGGCGTTGTCGGAGAACAGCCGATGATTGAGCCGGGACACAGTTTCAGCTACACCAGCGGCTGTCCGCTGACGACGCCGTCCGGCATTATGGCCGGCACCTACCAGATGGCATCGGCAGACGGGCAGATGTTCACCGTCAATATCCCGGCATTTTCTCTTGACGTCCCGAACCAGAGCAGAGTGATCAACTGACCGGCTTTCATTCATGAGTGAGTTTCACCGGAGCGAGCCGTCGCTCTCCCTGTTTGACCCGCGCCCGATCCTTCTGATCGTTGGCATTTTCATGGCCATTCTCGGCGCATCGATGCTTGCGCCGGCGCTTGTCGATCTGGCGCTTGGCAACCCGACCGGGCCGATCTTTCTCGGATCGGCGGCTGTGTCGATCGGCATCGGCCTCGGCCTGTGGACGTCGGCCCGCGGCGTCGGAACCGGACTTGCGGCCCGCCAGGCGATTTTGATGACGGCGCTGACTTGGACCCTGCTGGCGGCGCTGGGCGCCCTGCCGTTCTACTGGTCCGGCATCACGCCGAACTATACCGACGCGTTTTTTGAATCCATGTCCGGCATTACCACCACCGGCGCCACTGTGCTTGAAGGCCTCGATGACATGCCGGCCGGCATCCTGTTCTGGCGGTCGATCCTGCAATGGCTCGGCGGCCTTGGGTTCGTCGTCATGGCGGTGGCGGTCTTTCCCATGCTGCAGATCGGCGGCATGCAATTGTTCAAGGTCGAGGCGTTCGATACGGCGGAAAAGATCCTGCCGCGGGCCGCACAGATCTCCGGTTCCATGACCATGATCTATGTCGGCCTGACGGCGTTGTGCGCGATGTCCTACTCACTGGCCGGCATGGGCGTGGCCGATGCGGTGATGCATTCCATGACCACCGTGGCGACCGGCGGTTTTTCCTCCAGGGACGCGTCAATCGGCGATTTCCAGTCGGCCGAAGTGGAACTGACCGCAATCGTCTTCATGATCCTCGGCAGCCTGCCCTTCATTCATTATGTTCAGTTGGTCCGCGGCCGTACCCAGCCGTTGCTGGCCGACAGCCAGGTTCGGGTTTTCCTGTTTCTGGTTCTCCTGTTGACGATCGTGCTGTGGCTCTATCAGGATGCCGCCGGCCTGAATCCCGGCCTGAGCGGGCTCCGTCATGCCTGCTTCAATCTGATTTCAATCATGACGGGCACGGGGTACGCCTCGACGGACTATGAATCCTGGGGGCAGTTCTCCACAATGCTGATGTTTTTTGTCATGTTCATCGGCGGCTGCGCCGGCTCGACATCGTGCGGTATCAAGATATTCCGGTTTCAGATTCTGTTTCAGGAACTGCGCCAGCAAATCAATCGCCTTGCCTATCCGCACGGAATGTTCATCAAGCGGTTCAACAACAAGCCGGTCGAAGACACCGTCTCGGCGGCCGTGATGAGCTTCTTTTTTCTTTACCTTCTCTCGTTCGTCGTGCTTGCCGCCCTGCTGTCGATGAACGGGCTGGACACGCTGACGGCCTTTTCCGGAGCCGCGTCGGCGTTATCGAATGTCGGACCCGGACTAGGCGAACAGATCGGCCCGATGACGACCTACCAGCTGCTCGATCCGACGAGCAAATGGCTGCTGGCCGGCGGAATGCTGCTGGGACGGCTGGAACTGTTCACGATTCTGGTGATATTCCTGCCCGCCTTCTGGCGGACCTGAGGATCATTCGGCGGGCGTTGCCGAAGCATTCGCCATCCGGCGTGCGGTAACAAACCGGAAAAGCCGGCCGATATCGTCGCCGATGCCGACAAGAGCCGGCACCAGGAACAGAACCAGCAATGTCGCAACGGCCAGGCCGAAGACCATGGTGATCGCCATCGGCATCAGGAACTGCGCCTGCCGGCTTGTTTCAAACAGCAATGGCGTCAGCCCGCCGATGGTCGTCAGCGACGTCAACAGAACCGCGCGCAGACGGTCGCGGCTGGCGCCGATGGCGGCCTCGGAAATCGTATCGCCGGCGGTCAGGCGCTCATTGAGGCGTGCGACAAGAATGATAGAATCGTTGACCAGGATACCCGACAGGCCAAGCAGGCCGAACAGCGACAGGATCGTCAGATCGAAACCCATCAGCCAGTGGCCGGCCGTCGCGCCGACAAATCCAAATGGAATGATCAGCATGACGGCAACGGGCCGCACGTAAGACCCGAACGTCCAGGCCAGAACGATGTAAATCACCGCAAGCGCAATCATCGAACCGATCTTGAGGTCGACAAAGGCTTTCTGACGTTCCTTCGCGCGACCGGAGAACCCTGTTTCGACGCCGTATCTTGAGGCGATGTCGCGAATGACACCTTCGCTCCGCAACTGCTCGATAATATCGCCCGGGGTCGTTACCGCGATATCGGCATCGGCCGTCACGGAAACAGTCGACTTGCCGTCAAACCGTTGAATGGCTGCAAACCCCTGGCGCTCTGTCAGGCTGGCAACTTCCTCCAGTGGCACAAAAAAACCGTCACGGGTGCGCAATTGCAGATTACGCAGTGCGGCTGTCCCCTCTTCGCGCAGTTTGCCGATCACCCGTACAGTAATCTCGTCATCGCCTTCGGCAAAACGTCGCGGGATGGCGCCCTCAAGCGCATTGCGGACCTGGGTGCCGATTTCATCGGTGGTAAAGCCAAGGGCCGCCCCGCGCGGTGTCATGCGGATGATCAGTTCCGGTTTGCCATACGGAAGATCGTCGGCGACGCCCGAGACACCGGGAAAACCGGACAGGACGAGCGCGGCCTCTTCCGCCGCCTGTTTCAGGATCGCGGTATTGCCGCCGCGAAACCGGATATCGACATCCCGGCCTGGCGGCCCGGAGCGCTGCTCGTAGATCGACAGGCGTTTGATACCGGCAATCTTCGGCGCAACATCGCGCCAGGCCCGGACGATCTCCGGCGTGCGGATGGTGCGGTCTTCCGATGACACCAATTGTATCCGAAACGATGCAAGATTATCCCCCGTCGACCGGCCCGCGGATCCGATGGTTGCAAAGGCGGCGACCACAAGCGGTTCATCCGGCGAGATCTTCCCGGTGGCGACGTAAAGCGACCGCTCGATTTCCCGCACCGCCTCAATCACCTTGTCGCGCGGCGTGCCGGCATTGAACACGATCCGGGCGTTGATGCTTTCCGCCTCCGGCGACGGGAAGAACACAAAATCGACCCGTCCGCCGCGGATCAGACCAACCGTCAGGATAAACGTGGCGACGGCAACCGCGACTGTCAGATAACGGAAACTGAACGAACCCTTGACCAACGCATTGAACGGCCGGTCGCGGAACCAGTCGAATCCGTTGTCCAGCGCCCTGCGCACCGCGCCGCGCTGATGACCGGAGTTGCGCCGCCGTCTTGAAAGCCAGAGAATGATCGCTTCGACCAACGCCCCCGATGCCAGAGATAGCGCAATGACAACCAGGGCCGGCGCCTGTCCGGGCAGCGCGTTGACGGTATCGCGGATCCGGATCAGAGCGTCCGGCAACGGGCTTTCGATCGCCCAGTCGCGCAGTGCAACCACCAGGAAAAACATGAATGTCAGCGAAAGCGCAGTCCAGCGCCAGAACGACCAGCCTTCGCGGCGGTTCGGCTTCAGCGAATGCGCCAGATGGCCGGGCAGCACCAGAAAACATTCCACGACACTGGCAATCACAACGGCGATCACCACCAGCGGCAGCGCCACCATGATCTGTCCGATCGTGTCGCGGACCAGAAAGAGCGGCGCAAAAGCGGCAATGGTCGTGATACTGGCGGCCATGACCGGAGACAGCATGTTGCCGGCGCCGCGTTCTGCGGCAAGCGCTGCCGGATCGCCCATCTGCGAGCGTGTCGCGGTATGTTCGCCGACGACAATGGCGTCATCGACAATGACGCCAAGCATCATGATCAGCGCAAACAGCGAGATCATGTTGATCGACTGGCCGCTGACATACATCACGCCAAGCGTCGCCATCATGGCGATCGGAATGCCGGCGGCGACCCAGAACGCGACCCGGGCGTTGAGAAAAATGAACAGAACGACGACGACCAGCAACAGCCCCTGCAGGCCATTGCTGAGCAACAGGCCGATGCGCTCGGAGACCCGGTCGGCGCGGACGCTGTATTTCAGCACCTCAAGGTCGGGTGGCAGGGTCGGGCGGATTTCGGCCAGGTAATCGTCGAGGATCTTCGCCGTCTTCAGCGTATCTGCGGTCGCCGATCGCTGGACATACAATTCTATCGCCTGACGGCCCAGTGCAAGACCCTGTTTGTCGTCGGGGTCGAAACGCCGTTCAACCGATCCGATATCGCCAAGCAGAACCTTTTCGCCTGAGGCAAACGACCGGACCTCGACGTCTTTCAGGCCGCTGCCGTCTTCGGCATCGGAGAGTGCCCGGATCTGCTTGGAGACCGTCCCGTCCAGTGTTCCCGACGGCAGGTCGCGGCTGTTTCCGGCGATGGCTGCGGAAACGTCATTGATCGTCAGGTCGAGCCGGCGCAGATCGCGCTCGGGCAAGGTGACGATGATCTCCTCATCGCGCAGCCCCGTGAAAGTGACCTTGTCGATGCCGCGGCCGACGAGATCGTCACGGAATTTCTTGGCGTAAAACCGCAGCGCGCCTTCCGAATAGGGGCCAACCAGGGCCAGCCGCGCGACACCGTCGAACCATTGCGAGAATGACACGTCGGGCGTTTCGGCGCCTTCAGGAAGGTTGCTGATGCCCGACACTGCGGCCTCGACATCCGACAGGGCTTTCTGCATATCGGCAGTGCGCTCGAACTCCAGCGAAATCGAAGCGGAACCTTCGCGGGCATAGGAGTCCATTTCCTTGACACCGTCGAGGAAACGGACTTCCGGTTCGACAATCTCGAGTATGTTGGCTTCGACATCCTCGGCGCTGGCGCCGGGCCAGCTGACGGAAACCCTGATCGTATCGGTCTCCACGGAGGGGAAAAACTGGGTGTTGATCCGCGTCAGCGAGAAGATGCCGAAGATGACCATCAGCACCATCAGAAGATTGGCGGCGTTGGGATGGTCGACAAACAGCGCGATAATGCCGCGCTGGCGCTCGCCGCGCTGCGCCGCCGCCCTCATGACCGTTTCGCTGGTCTGGCTCCAGCCTTGTCACCGGATGAATCGCTCGCCGGCCTTTCGGGTTTACCGCCGGTTTTACCGCTGCTCCTGCCCGGTCCCGGCTGTTTCGGTTCTGCACCTTCCGCGACAACTTTCAGGCCATCGCGGGCATCGGCGATCTGCGTCGTCAGTACCGATTCACCGGCGTTCAAGCCATCGGATATGATCGCGTTACCACCGGTATAGGTCGCCACCTTGACGGTTCGGGCCACCAGCCGGTCATCTTCGATGACATAGATCCGGTTGCCGTTGTAGATTGCGGTTTCGGGCAGGCGCACAGTCGACCGGTAGACCTTGTCCGGCACTTCGACTTCGACAAAAGCGCCGGGCCGGAGTTCGGTTGAAGAGGTTTCAAGATCGACGGTCGCAAACGATTCGACGCCGCCGCGATCGGATTTCAGTTCCGCGCCAACCCGTTCAATCCGGCCGCTATAAACCGCCGGTTCACCGCCAACGCCCCAGATCACCTGGACCGGCCGGCCGACAACGCCGTCGGGATCGGACAACAACCGGCCATATTGCGCGTCGGTTACGACAAAACGGACTTCCAGGCTGTCGTTTCCATAAAGGCTGACGACGACGTCATTGGCGCTGATATTGCGCCCGATGCCAGCGGCCTGCGACAGGACAACGCCATCGAAGGGCGCCTTCAGGCGGGTATTTTCCAGGTCGCGTTCCGCCTGTGCAACGCGCCATTCCAGCCGCCGGATGGTGGCGCGCTGCTGATCGGCCCGGGCCTGGTCAATGGCCAGATTGCTCTGGCGCTGCTCAAGTGAAAGGGCGCGCTCAAAAACAGTCATCTGCTTGTCGTCAACGCTTTTCTGGGTACCGCTGCCCCGGCCAAGCAGATCATTGGAGCGCTGCAAATCACGCTCCGCCAGCGCCAGTTGTTCGCGCGTGCGCCCCAAAGCTGCTCGCTCATAATCAATCTTGGCGTTGATTTCCGCCAACCGGGCGTTTGCCTCCTGCAGATTGGCCCGGGCCTCCGTCAGGGCGCCCTCATATTCAAACCGGTCGACTTCGACCAGCACTTCGCCGGCCTTGACTGTCGCTCCGGCACTGAGATCGGGATGAACGGCCGTGATTTCTCCCGACACCAGAGCGCGCAGATCCACCGTATCGGCGGCGATCGTATTCCCGTAGACGGTGAAAGTCGGCTGATAATCCGCCAATTGAACCGGCATCATCTGCACCGTATAGACCTGTTCGCGAGGCGGACGCTTGGTGCCTTCCGGTTTCGTCGCAATCAGCCACTTCATGGCGGCCTGTGCCGCAAACAGTACCGCAACAGCCAGGCAGACCTGCAAAACCGCGCGCACAAAAGCGGGTCCGCGGGCGGTTTTCGGCTCTGCGACGGATGGCCGATCCACTGGATCGGGCGCTATCCGGGCGATATCGACCGCGCCGGGCACATCGGCCGGGTCCAGCTCATTCGCCTTGTCCACGATCAATCGCGGCGTATTGGCTGTTTCGGTCACCACACATTCCTGATTTCAACCGTCAAACTTGTGACAAGTAGACCATACAATTGCAAATTAAAGATTGTTCATCACTTTGCCGAGTGTTTCGGTAAATATCCTTCAGGATCAAAGTTATAGGTCAACCCGCAGAACTCGCATCTGACCGAAATGTCACCCGATAGTGATGCTTCGGCGATCTCCTCGGGGTTCATCTGGTCAAGCACCACATGAATCCGCTCGCGCGAACAGGTGCAATGGTCATGCAGGTCCATCGGCTCAAATACGCGTGCGCCGCGTTCGTGAAACAGCCTCACAAGCAGCCGTTCAGCCGGAATATCGGGATCCGTCAATTCGTGATCCTGGACCGTGGATAGCAACACCGATGCTTCCACCCAGGCGTCGTCTTCGTCCGGAAGATCGCCGGTATCAGCCGTATCGGGCTCATCGTTTTTGCCTTCAGGATCGTCGCCGCCGGGCAGATCGCGGTGGCGGATGCGGTCTTCCGATTCCGGCATGAACTGGGCGATGACGCCGCCGGCCCGCCAGGTGTGGCGAGTTTCGCCGCTTTCGTCGCGATCGAACATCTGTGCAACGGCCAGCCGGATACGGGTCGGGATCTGCTCCGATTGGCGGAAATAGACGTGGGCTGCGTCTTCCAGCGTTTCGCCATCGATGGGAACAAAACCCTGGTAGCGTTGCGACGAGTGCCCCTGTTCGATGGTCATGGCAAGACTGCCCTTGCCCATCAGATCCGCCGACGAGACTGGAGCGCCGTCCGCTTCAAGTTCGGCCACGGCGTCGATGTCAAAGCTTGCGGTGGCGCGGATCTGGCCCGGTGTGCGGATGTCGATGACCACCAAGGAGACCGGCCCCTCTGTCTGGACCTGCAGAATGAACCGGCCGGTATCTTTCAGGCTCGACGCCAACAGAACTGCAAGCACCATCGCCTCGCCAACCAGCCGGTTGACGGGGTCGGGAAAATCGTGCCGCTGCAATATCGCATCGAGCGCCGGGCCAAGCGTGACAACCCGGCCGCGCACGTCCAGTGCATCGACCTGGAACGGCAGCGCCCGGTCGTCATTCGTCTCCATGCCGGGCTCGCTCATCGTGTTGGCACTCATTTTGCCCCGCCTTCGATCCCGCTGTCGGTCCGGTCGGATAGGCACCAGGCCAGAATTGCCTTTTGCGCATGAAGCCGGTTTTCCGCTTCGTCGAATACAACCGATTGCGGCCCGTCCATGACGGCGTCGGTTACTTCTTCGCCGCGATGGGCAGGCAGGCAATGCATGAATTTCGCCTGCGGTCCGGCTGCTGCCATCAAGGCCTCATTGACCTGATAGGGCATCAGAAGGTTCTGGCCGCGCTGCGATTCGTCTTCCCCCATGGAAACCCATGTGTCGGTAACGACGCAGTCGACACCGCTGACGGCTTCCACAGGGTCATCTGTTACGCTGATGTCTGCGCCCTGGCCTTGCGCCCAGGCAAGCATCGCCTCATCCGGCGACAGTTCCGGCGGCATGGCGATCCGCAATTTGAATCTGAACCTGGCCGCCGCCTGCATGAATGTGGTCAGTACATTATTCGTCGGGCCGGACCAGGCGACGACCTTGCCGGCAACCGCGCCGCAATGTTCATCAATCGTCATCACGTCAGCCATGATCTGGCATGGATGGCTGTCATCGGTCAGGCCGTTTATCACCGGGACAGTGGCATGTTTCGCCAGTTCCAGAAGCCGGTCATGGCCGGTTGTGCGGATCATGACGGCATCGACGTACCGCGACAGGACGCGGGCCGTGTCGGCGACGGTCTCGCCGCGGCCGAGCTGGCTTTCGGCGCCGGACAGTACAACTGTCTGTCCGCCCAGCTGGCGCATGCCGACATCAAACGAGACCCGGGTGCGTGTTGACGGTTTGTCGAAGATCATCGCCAGGATGCGGCCCTGCAATGGCTGTGCCGCGCCGCGGCCGGCTGTTTTCATCCGCCGTGCGTCGGCGACGATGCCGTTCAACATCTCGCCGGAATGGTCGGAAATATCCAGAAAATGCCGGGGATCGGTCATTATCGTCCTCAAATTCGTGTCAAATTAAGGTGAGCGCCGGTCAGGCGGCGGCAACATTGCCCGACAGATTTGCAAGCGCCCTGTCGAGGCGGTCCACGGCATCGCCGATCTCGTCCTCGGAGATGATCAGCGGCGGCAGAAACCGGACGACGTTTTCCCCCGCCGGCACCGTCAGCAATCCTTCATCGCGGGCCGCCGCCACAAGATCCGTATTCGACTTGTGGCACTGGACACCGATCATCAGGCCTTCGCCGCGGATCCCGGCAACAAGATCCGGGTGGGCGTCGGCAACGGCTGCAAGTTCCTGCTTCAGCAGCAGGCCGCGGTCGGCAACCGTTTTCAGGAAATCTTCATCGTCAATGATGTCCATCACCGCATTGCCGACCGCCATGGCAAGCGGATTGCCGCCGAACGTCGAACCGTGGGTCCCGGCGGTCATGCCACTGGCGGCCTCTTCGGTTGCCAGGCAGGCGCCGAGCGGAAAACCGCCGCCGATTGCCTTTGCGATCGCCATAATGTCCGGCGCGATCCCGGCCCATTGATGAGCAAACAGCTTGCCGGTTCTGCCCATGCCGCATTGAATTTCGTCAAGGATCAGCAGCAGTCCGTGTTCGTCGCAGAGCTCACGCAGGCCGCGCAGGCATTCATTGGGCACAGGTTTGATGCCACCCTCGCCCTGAATCGGCTCAATCAGGATTGCAGCGGTTTCCGGTCCGATGGCAGCCTTGACCGCCTCATGATCGGCAAACGGAACCTGATCGAACCCTTCGACCCGGGGCCCGAAGCCCTCAAGATATTTTTCCTGGCCGCCGGCGGCAATCGTTGCCAGTGTACGGCCATGAAAAGCGCCTTCAAACGTAATGATGCGATGGCGCTCCGGCGCATCGTGGACAAAATGATAGCGCCTCGCAGTCTTGATGGCGCATTCCAGAGCTTCGGCGCCGGAGTTGGTAAAGAAAACCCGATCGGCAAAGCTAGCGTCGGTCAGTCTTTTTCCAAGTTCTTCCTGGCCCGGGATCTGGAAAATATTCGAAACATGCCAAAGCATGTCGGCCTGCTGCTTCAGCGCTTCAACCAGTTTGGGATGGGCATGGCCGAGCGCATTGACGGCAATGCCGCCCATGCAATCGAGATAGCGCCGCCCGTCGGTGCTTTCAAGCCAGACACCTTCGCCGCGCACAAAGCCCAATGGCGCGCGGGCATAGGTGGAATAAAGCGGTGAATCGGTCTTTGCTGCTCCTGGCATTGTCGTCAACCATGTCTGATGAAATCAAAATGCCGCTCCTCATCCGGTTGAGAGGATCGCGGCACGATGTCCATATCACGGGCCGGGCGGCTGTTGCAATCGCCTCGCACAATTGGTGTTGGCCGCATTGAAATGCCGTTTGCATCAGCCGGCCTGGCAGATATCGGCCCCACAGGTCAAACCCGATCGCGTCCCGGCATGGTTATGCACATTCCGTTACGTGAAACCCTGACAAATATGGCATCTATATGGAAATCGGCCACGATAACGGCACAAAGTGTGACATTCTTGACTCACATCACATGAAAATCACCCCTATCCGCATCAAAAATGCCCGAAAGTGGTGGGATAAGGTTTTCAGACTCTTGTCGCCGAGTCCTGGCATATTGTAGTTTACGTCTTGTTAAGCACGACATGTCGTGCGGCGGATCGGAATCTTGTCAAGCTGTAGTGTTGGCGTTGTTACGAGTGGACAACGGCAGGTGACGGATTCTGTTCGCAAAGCGGATTTTAGGGGCCATAGGGCTTTCAAGGAGAGAATATGTCCTGGACTGATGAACGCGTCGAAATTCTGAAAAAGCTCTGGCTCGACGGCCTGAGCGCAAGCCAGATTGCAGGCGAACTGGGCAGCGTCACCCGCAACGCGGTGATCGGCAAGGTGCATCGGCTTGGCCTTTCCGGACGCGGCCAGCCGACATCATCCATCAAACGCGCACGGCGTCCACGCCAGTCATCCAGCGTGCCGCGGCGGCCACGCCGGGCAACGTCGGTGGGAAGTGCCGCGCTGAAACTCGATGTCGATGCGGCGCCGGAATATTATCTGCGGCCCCAGGAAGTCGTCGTCATTCCGATTGCGAAAAAACTGTCGATCGAAATGCTGACTGAGAAAACCTGCAAATGGCCGATCGGTGACCCGATGCACGACGATTTTCACTTCTGCGGTCACGATTCCAAGGAAGACACGCCCTATTGCACCTATCATGCCTCGGTTGCCTATCAGGCGCCGGACAATCGCCGGCGCGCCAAGCGGGCTGCCGGCTAGACCTCTCCTCCCGAAGAAAATGCGTAACAAATTTGGCGGGGCCGCTTGTGCCCCGCTCTTTTTTTTGCCGTAGGTTATTAAAACTCAGCTCCGGCCGAATTGCTCGTCGAAGGCATAGCCGGCACTGCGAACCGTGCGGATCGGATCTTTCAGCCGGCCGTAATTGATCGACTTTCTGAGCCGCCCGACATGCACGTCTACCGTTCGTTCGTCGACATAGATGTCATGGCCCCAGACGCTGTCGAGCAATTGCGCCCGGCTGAATACGCGGCCCGGGCTCTGCATCAGGAATTCCAGCAATCGGAACTCCGTCGGACCAAGATTCACTTCGCGCCCGTTGCGGTAAACGCGCAGGGTTTCACGATCGAGCTCCAGATCGGCAACCTGCAGGCGCTGGCTGACGACTTCCGGATGAGCCCGGCGCAGCATCGCCTTGACCCGGGCGATCAGCTCCGGGACCGAAAACGGCTTGACGACATAATCGTCGGCGCCGATCGCCAGCCCGCGGATTCTCTCATCCTCTTCGCCGCGCGCCGTCAGCATGATGATCGGAAGATCGGCGGTTTCCTGGCGGCTGCGCAGACGGCGGCACAATTCGATGCCGGACAGGCCCGGCAGCATCCAGTCCAGCAGCATCAGATCCGGTCGGCTTTCCCGCAGCCGCAATTCAGCCTCGTCACCGCGCGAAATCGTATCGACGGCAAAGCCTTCCGCTTCCAGATTGTAACGCAGGAGCAGGCTCAGCGCCTCTTCGTCCTCGACAACAAAGATATGCGGTTTTGCCATGCCTAATCCTGTTCCGCCTTGTTGTCCTTGTCGATTTCGGCCGGCTGGCGGAGGAAATCCTCCAGTGGATTGCCGGTCACCATATAGTGGACCGTCTCGGCAATATTGGTCGCATGATCGCCGATCCGCTCGATATTCTTGGCGCTGAAAAGCAGGTGCGTGCACATGGTGATATTGCGCGGATCCTCCATCATATAGGTCAGCAATTCACGAAACAGCGACGTGTAGACGGAATCGATTTCATCATCGGCATCCCAGACCTCTTTGGCCAGTTCGACATTTCGCGACCCATAAGAATTCAGCACATCGTTGAGCTGCCGCAGACCGAGCTGGGAGAGATGCTCCACGCCGACAAGCAGCTTTTTCGAAAACTGATCGCTTTTCAGCGCCAGCGTCCGGCGCGAAATATTCTTGGCAAGGTCGGCGACGCGTTCAAGATCGTTTGAGATGCGGAGTGCGCCGATGATTTCCCGAAGGTCCTGAGCCATCGGCTGCCGCCGGGCGATGGTCAATATCGCCCGCTCCTCGATATCATGATGCAGGGCGTTGACTTCCCTGTCCGCGGCAATGACCTTTTTTGCCAGTTCGATATCGGAACGCATCAGCGCCTGCACGGCCTGATCGAACAGATCTTCGGCCATGCCGCCCATTTCGGCGATCGAGCCTGCCAGTCCCTGCAATTCCTCGTCATAGGAGGAAACAATGTGTTCAGTCATGGATCAACGCCTTTCAAAGCCTTGCATCAGCCGTAGCGGCCGGTGATGTAATCCTGGGTTCGCTTGTCATCGGGATTGGTGAACATGTGATCAGTCGCGCCCTCTTCGACAAGCTCTCCGAGATGGAACATTGCCGTGCGCTGGGAGACGCGAGCAGCCTGCTGCATGGAGTGTGTGACAATCACAATGGCGTAATTTTCGCGCAATTCGTCGATCAGTTCCTCAACCCGGGCCGTTGCGATCGGATCGAGCGCGGAACAGGGTTCGTCCATCAGGATCACTTCCGGCGAAACCGCGATGGCGCGGGCAATGCAAAGCCGTTGCTGCTGGCCGCCGGACAATCCCGTGCCCGGTTCGTCAAGGCGATCCTTGACTTCCTCGAACAGACCGGCGCGCTGCAGCGACGATGCCACGATGTCGTCCAGTTCGCCCTTGTTGCGCGCCAGACCATGAATGCGCGGTCCGTAAGCGACGTTCTCGAAGATCGACTTGGGGAACGGGTTCGGTTTCTGAAAAACCATCCCGACCCGGGCGCGAAGTTCCACAACGTCGATGCCGGCGGCATAGACATCCTTGCCGTCGAGCTCGATCTGCCCCTCGACGCGGGCGATTTCGATCGTGTCGTTCATGCGGTTGAGGCAACGCAGATAGGTCGACTTGCCACAGCCTGAGGGGCCGATCAGGGCCGTTACCATGCGGTCTCGAATGTCGAGATCGACATCGAAAAGCGCCTGCTTTTCGCCATAGAAGACAGACACGTCGCGTGTCTTCATCTTGACCTGACGGGCGTCGGGATCGCTGACCGGACCGGCAGCGACAGATCCGGAAACGGCTTCGCTGTCTTCTATTGCGCGGTCTTCAATCGCGCCGTCTGCCTGCGCTTCACTCATGGCGATCCCCTGAACCATTCCATCCAACCACTCTACCTTACCACCGGCGCTCAAAACGCCGTCTCATCAAAACCGCAACGGCATTCATCATGATGAGGAACCCGAGCAGAACCAGAATTGCCGCCGCCGTCTTCTGCTGAAACGCCTGTTCCGGAAAATCCGCCCACATATAGATCTGGACCGGCAGAACAGTTGCCGGATCGGTGAATCCGCCGGGAATATCGACAATAAAGGCAACCATGCCGATCATCAGCAGCGGCGCGGTTTCGCCGAGCGCCTGGGCCATGCCGATAATCGTTCCGGTCAGAATGCCCGGCATCGCCAACGGCAGGACATGGTGGAACACGGATTGGATCTTGGAGGCGCCGATGCCGAGGGCGGCTTCACGGATCGACGGCGGCACGGCTTTCAGCGCCGCCCGCGAGGCAATGATGATCGTCGGCAGCGTCATCAGCGCAAGAACCATGCCGCCGACGACCGGGGCAGATCGCGGCATGCCGAAGAAATTCAGAAAGACGGCAAGACCAAGCAGTCCGAAGACGATCGAGGGAACGGCGGCCAGATTGTTGATGTTGACTTCGATGACCTGGGTCCAGCGGTTTTTCGGCGCGAATTCTTCCAGATAAATTGCCGCTGCGACGCCAAGCGGAAATGACATCATCAAGGTCACCAGCATGGTCAGGGCCGATCCGACAACGGCGCCCCAGATACCCGCCATCTCCGGTTCGCGGCTGGCTCCGGTGGTGAAGAAAAGCCAGTTGAAGCGGCGTTCGATCAGGCCCTGAGCGTCGAGATAATCCATATAGACGATCTCCCGGTCACTCACCTGGCGCGACGATTCCGGGAGTTCTATGGTTTCGATGCTCCATGTGCCTTCGGAAGCGGGACTATCGTTTTGGAGCGGGATCAGAACCGTCCCGGCAATATTGTTGTTGTCAACCGCAGTCGCTTTGACGACGCCGCCGTTGATGTGAACGAGGTAGGACCGGTTGTCCGCACCGAGTGCTTCCCGCCGGTTGTCGGCTGATGCGCGGGCAAGCAATGCCTTCGCGGTTTCCTTATGGCGCTCGATCCGGCCATTCAGTGAAACCACATCGGCTTCCAGTTTCGCGATATTGGCTTCGACCCGCTCCCGGTCGGGGGCCGTTTCAAGACGCCGGCGCTGGCCTTCAAGCTCTGCTTCCATCCGGCTGATCGAGCGTTCAAGCCCGGCGGCATCCTGTTCCGCTTTTTCTGCCTGATCGGCAAGGCCTTCCCTGACACGCCGCAGCAGCAAGGCGAAACTGTTTGACGCCGTTAATATCTCGATTTCGCCAATAGTGTCCGTCGGACGGGCTTCGCCAGCGGCAATTTCGGAACGCGCAGCGACGATCAGACCCTTGAGATAGAGATCCATCGTATCCGATACCGGCAATGCGACCTGCCGGGTTCCGCCAATCAGGTCCGGATCCTCATTGACCTGACGGGAGACCAGAACGTCAGCACTGCCGGAGACCAGCGCCCGGGCGGTCCGTTTTGGCCTACGGCCATCCACAAACGGCAATGCGTCATCCATCGCCCGGCGGATGATGGCACCGAAATTGGACCGGCGCGGAACCTCTGTGTTGATGTCATCGCCGGTCAGTTCCAGCGGTAGCGTCATGTAA
Organism: uncultured Afifella sp.; assembly: GCA_947259045.1. Taxonomy (GTDB): domain Bacteria; phylum Pseudomonadota; class Alphaproteobacteria; order Rhizobiales; family Afifellaceae; genus CAMYKZ01. Next base: position 10,845 of record CAMYKZ010000021.1, on the reverse strand, counting down.
TGATAGGTGAACGCCGACACGCCCTTGCCGACAACGGTGGAGAGCAGCAGGACCAGGAAGCTGCAGGCCAGCAACACGGCGCCAAGGCCGAGATATCTGAACCTGCGTTCTGCCGCGTAGCGCCGGGAAAGCCGCGCCTGGGCAGCGCTGCCCGTATGGACGGACCTTTCGACCGCCGGCGCATCGGATTGCATGTCAGTCATATTGTTCCCGGTATTTCTGCACGACGCGAAGCGCAATGATATTGAGCGCAAGCGTCGCGCAAAAAAGCACCAGTCCGAGGGCGAAAGCGGCAAGGGTCTTGGCGCTGTCGAATTCCTGATCGCCGACAAGAAGCGTCACGATCTGCACCGTGACCGTCGTCACCGCCTCAAGCGGGTTGGCTGTCAGGTTTGCTGCCAGTCCCGCCGCCATGACGACAATCATGGTTTCGCCGATGGCGCGCGAAACGGCAAGCAACAGAGCGGAGACGATGCCCGGCAATGCCGCCGGCAGGACCACCTGGCGGATCGTTTCCGACTTTGTCGCGCCAAGGCCAGCCGCGCCGTCGCGCAGCGACTGGGGCACGGAATTGATCACATCATCGGACAGGGAGGAAACGAACGGGATGATCATGATGCCCATGACCAGGCCCGCAGCCAGTGCGGATTCCGATGACACGCTGAGCCCGAACCCTTCGCCGAACCCGCGGATTGCAGGGGCAACGGTCAGCGCGGCGAAAAATCCGTAGACGACTGTCGGGATGCCGGCCAGGATCTCAAGCACCGGCTTGGCAACGGCGCGAAAGCGGGCGGAGGCATAATCGGACAGATAGATCGCCGCCATCAGGCCGACCGGCGCGGCCACGAAGATGGCGATTGCGGTGATCAGCAGGGTTCCGGCGAACAGCGGCACGGCGCCGAACACATCCGGATTGGCTTCAGATGCCGCACCGGCGCCGGAAAATGCGCTCTGCGGGCTCCAGTGAATGCCGAACAGGAAGTCGAACAACGGCACCTGCTGGAAGAACCGCAGGGATTCGAAGATCAGCGACATGACGATGCCGATGGTTGTCAGGATGGCGACCGCCGAGCAGGCAATCAGCCCGGCCACGATAAAGCGTTCGACAAAATGACGGTTCCGTCTGGCTGGTGCGATGCGCCGGAAGGCCCAGAAAAAACCTGCGGCGGCCAGAATTACGGCGAAGATTGCAAGCAGAACGGTGCTTGTGTTTGTCAGACCGGCGACGGCTGTTGCTGCGGCTTCCTTGTCCGGGGTCGATGTACCGTAATTGATCCCCTGGGCGATGGCCCGGGCATCGCGCAGAAAAGCCTGCCGTTGCGGCAGCGACATCGCCGAAACCTGATCGTCAAACCGTTCCAGAATGATCGTATTTTCGATCGCCGGAGAGACTGCACTCCAGACAATCACAAGCACGATGGCCGGGACGGTGGCGCAAATCGCCAGAAAGCCGCCATGATAGGACGGGCGGGAATGGAGGACGGACAGATCATCGCCGGCAACTGCATAGGCACGGGACCGGCCGACGAAATAGGCGACAACGGCGCCGGCGCAAAGGATGAAAAGATAGATACCCGTCATGACGTCAAAAACTCCTGGCAGCGCACCCTGCCGGAACGACCAGCCTCCGGATCATCCGGCGGCTGGATTTCTTGTTGCGATCACATCGCCAGCGGCGTCAGGTTCCTGGCGGCGTCAGAGAACTTCGCGCGGTCTGCATCCGGCAACGGAATAAGACCCTTGTCGGACAGATAGCCGTCCGGCCCCCAGGCCGCATCGGATGTGAACGCCTCGGCAAATTCCTTGACGCCGGGGATCACACCGACATGTTCCTTCTTGATGTAGAAGAACAGAGACCGCGAGACAGGATAATCACCGTCGGCAATCAGCTCGAATGTCGGCTCGACCCCATCGATTGTGGCGCCCTGAAGTTTGTCGGAATTCTGATCGAGGAACGAAAACCCGAAGATACCCAGCGCGGCAGGATTTGCCTGCAGCTTCTGGACGATCAGATTGTCGTTTTCGCCGGCTTCGATGAACGCACCGTCTTCGCGGATTTGTCTGCAGGCATCTTCGTCCTGGCCCTCCGGACAGCTCTCCTCCATGACCAGTTCGACAAACGCGTCGCGCGTGCCGGACGTCGGCGGCGGTCCGAGCACCTCGATCTTCGCATCCGGCAGGGAGGCGTCGACGTCGGACCATTTCATATTCGGATTCGGCTGCAGTTTGCCGCTGGCATCAGGCAGCTGTTTGGCCAGCGCCCTGAAGATCATGTCGCGGGTCAGATCGAGCCTGGGTCCGTTCTTGTCATTGGCCATGACAATACCGTCGAAGCCGACCTTGACCTCAATCGGCGTCACGCCATTAGCGACGCAGGACTTGAATTCGTTTGCCTTGATCCGGCGGGAGGCGTTGGTCATGTCGGGCGTCCCTTCACCGACGCCGGCGCAAAACAGCTTCATGCCGCCGCCGGAACCGGTCGATTCAACGACAGGTGTCTTGAAATCACTTGTCTGGCCGAATTTTTCGGCCACTGCGGTGGAAAACGGGAACACCGTCGAGGACCCGACAATCTGGATCTGGTCGCGGGCGATCGCCGCGCCGGTAAAGGTGATCAAAGCCACTGCTGCCGCAGCGGCGCTGGAGATCAGATGTCTATGCACGAGGAACACTCCTGTCATCATTCAACGCGGAGGCGCCAATGCCTCTGCTGCGGTTTTTCTACCGTCCGCGCATGATCTCAATACGACATCTGCATGACAGTTGAATGACAGTCTAAATACCTGTTTCCAACGAATTTTTATCCGTCAAAGTGTCCATGTCGGCAACCGGCAGTTCAATTGTGAACGTCGCACCCTCGCCGAGTACGCTATTGATGGACAACCGTCCGCGATGATGGCCGACGATATGCTTGACGATCGCAAGCCCAAGGCCGGTGCCGTTTTTCTGGCGGCTGGATTCCACATCGACACGGTAAAACCGTTCCGTCAGACGCGGCAGATGCTCCTCGGCAATGCCGGGCCCATAATCGCGGACCGTGATGGCGGCCACGGCCGAACCCGCAACCGTGCGGGTTTCGGCCTTGATTTCGAGCCGACCACCGGTCTCGCCGTATTTGAGGCCGTTTTCAATCAGGTTCTGCAGCACCTGCGTCAGCTCGTCTGCATCACCGCGCACGTTGAGCGGAGTGGACGGCAGGTCAACGTCAACCGTGACATCGAGTTCCTGTGCAACCGGGGCCAGGGCCTCACGGACATGGTGGACCAGCGGAACCAGATCGACCAGATCGGTCAGTTGGCTGTGCGCCCGCATCTCCAGACGGCTGAGCGACAAAAGGTCGTCAATCAGCCGGCGCATCCGCTCAGCCTGCTCCAGCATGATTTTCAGGAATTTTTCGGCGGCTTCGCGGTCGTCGCGCGCCGGCCCAAGCAGGGTCTCGACAAATCCGGTCAGTGATGCCAGAGGCGTACGCAATTCGTGGCTTGCATTGGCGACAAAATCGGCCCGCATCCGGCCAAGCGCGATCTGTTCTGTAATTTCGTTCATCCGCAGCAGCAAAAAGCCGGTCTTCATTCCCGGGCGTCTGACCGGGTCGATTTCGATGTTGAAGACGCTGGCGCCTTCCACATGCTCACGATACTGAACCTGCGCCGACCGTCCGCCGGCTGCGGAACGCAGCGCATCGATCAGCGCCGGCGACCGAAACGTCAGCGAAAAAAGATCGCCCGGGCGGGTCTCGGAAAACGCTTTGGCCGCCGCGTCGTTGGCGAACCGCACGATTCCGGCAATATCCAGAATGAATGCCGGATTTCGCACGGCATTGATCGTCGCTTTCATCGACGTGTCAGGCCAGATCGCCTGCTGCAGCGGGCCGCTCTGCCTGTTGCTGTTCTGCGCAGTCCTTCGCGGCACAAATGCAGTTGCAGCGATGATGATGACGGCGCCGGCAAGGGTGAACACAATCGGCACCTGCCAGATCAGACTGGTCAGAAGCAGTAAAACCAGACTGATGACGATCGGCAGGCGGGCGGCATGCAGCCGCGTAGCCACCGTCGCCCTTTCGGGGCGGTCGTGAGAAGCTCGACTATGATCGTCAGGAATTGGCATTATCCATTGTTCACAATAAGCGCGTACAGCGGGACGATGATAATGTATCTTCGTGAACACTCAACGTCCGATAACCAACAGGGAGACCGGGAAAATGGCAGAACAATTCGATCCGGCGGATTTCGACCTGGACAATCCGCAATTGCCCGAGGCGGTTGCCGAAGGCGCCATGACATCCGGCAATTATCCCTATCGCAAAAAACTGAAGCGCTCGCGATATGAGGAGCGGCTTCTGCGCCTGCAGGCGGAACTGGTCAAGGTGCTGGCCTGGGTTCAGGACCGGGATGAACGCCTCGTGGTCCTGTTTGAAGGCCGCGACGCCGCCGGCAAGGGCGGCACGATCTCCGTGGTGCGCGAATATCTCAATCCGCGCCATGCCCGTATTGTCGCGCTGCCAAAGCCGAGCGACCGGGAGCTCGGCCAGTGGTATTTTCAACGCTATGCCGACCATCTGCCGACGGCGGGCGAAATCGTGCTGTTTGACCGCTCCTGGTACAATCGCGGCGTGGTGGAACCGGTGATGGGGTTCTGCACCCCGGAACAGAACGAGGCGTTCCTGGCGGAAGCACCGCATTTTGAGCACATGCTGAAACGCGACGGTATCAGGCTGTTCAAGTTCTGGCTCAACATCGGCCAGGAAATGCAACTGAAACGGTTTCACGACCGCAGGCACGATCCGCTCAAGAGCTGGAAGATCTCACCGGTCGATCTGAAATCGGTCGCCCTGTGGGACGATTTTACCGAAGCCCGCAACCGGATGATCGCCGCTACTCATACGCCGGAATCGCCCTGGACGATCGTCCGCTCGAACGACAAGCGCCGGGCGCGGCTGAATGTCATCCGCCATCTTCTGACGAATATTCCCTATGCCGGCAAGGACGCGGGCGCGATCGGCGAGACGGACCCGGAAGTGCTTGGTCAGGGGCCGGAATTTCTCGATTAACCACAGCCGTCAGTCATCACCATCCAGCCGGCCATTGGCGCGCAGATAGCCGATCAGCTGGTCGGCCAGATCTTCGGCGCTGTGCTTGACCGTATCGAGCTGGATTTCCGCCGTTTCCGGCGTTTCATAAGGCGAATCGATGCCGGTGAAGTTGCTGATTTCACCGGATCTGGCGCGCGCATAAAGTCCCTTCGGGTCACGCGATTCAGCAACACTCAGCGGCGTATCGACATAGATTTCCAGGAACTCGCCTTCTTCCATCAGCGAGCGGGCCAGACGGCGCTCCGATTTGAACGGTGAGATGAACGATACCAGCACGATCAGCCCGGCGTCCGCCATCAGTTTGGCGGTCTCCGATACACGGCGGATATTCTCCACCCGGTCGGCGTCGGTGAAACCGAGATCGCGATTGAGGCCATGACGGACATTGTCGCCGTCGAGCACATAGGTGTGCCGGCCCATGGCAAAAAGCTTGCGCTCGATAATGTTTGCAATCGTCGACTTGCCCGACCCGGACAGGCCGGTGAACCACAACACGCTCGGCTTCTGATTTTTCAGAACGGCGCGGGACTTGCGGTCGACGTCGAGCGCCTGCCAGTGAATGTTGGAGGCGCGGCGCAGGGCGAATGCCAGCATGCCGGCGGCGACCGTCGCATTGGTCAGCCGGTCGATCAGGATGAACCCGCCGGTATTGCGGTTCATCGTATAAGGGTCAAAGGCAATCGGCTGCGACGTGGAAATATTGCACAGGCCGACCTCGTTCAACTCCAGTACCTTGGCTGCGTTCTGCTCCAGCGAATCCACGTCAAGGCGGTGCTTCAGATCGGTAATCTGGACGGGAACGGTCTGCGCCGCCATCTTCATCAGATATTGCCGGCCGGGCAGCATGGCGTCTTGCGACATCCAGATCAGATGAGCGGCCAGCTGATCGCTGACGTCCGGGCGTGCATCGGCGGCGGACAGCAATTCACCGCGGGAAATGTCGATCTCGTCTTTCAGGGTCAAAAGAACCGATTGCGGCGCGCGGGCATGGTCCAGCTCTTCCGATCCGAGGAAAATCCGTTCCACTGTGCTGGTGCGGCCGGATCCTGCGACTGCGACCGGATCGCCAACCTTGATCCTGCCGCCGGCGATCGTGCCGGCAAAACCGCGGAACGTGCGATCCGGGCGGCAGACCCATTGCACCGGCATGCGGAACGGCTGCGAACCGGCATCCTCGGCAATTGCGACATCCTCCAGGTGCGGCAGCAGCACCGGCCCGTGATACCAGGGCGTGCGGTCACTTTTTGCGGTGACATTGTCGCCGGCGCGCGCCGACATCGGGATCGCGACAATGTCATCAAACGAAAGTTCTGCTGCAAAAGCGCGGAAATCGCTTTCAATCCGGTTGAAATTATCCTGGTCGAAATCCGTCAAATCCATCTTGTTGACCGCAAGGACGACATTGCGGATGCCGAGCAGAGAGACGATGACGGCATGGCGGCGGGTCTGGGTCAAAAGACCCTTGGTGGCATCGACAAGCAGGATCGCCAGATCTGCAGTTGAAGCGCCGGTCGCCATGTTGCGGGTATATTGTTCGTGGCCGGGCGTATCGGCGACAATGAAACGGCGCTTCGGGGTTGCGAAAAAGCGATAGGCGACATCGATGGTGATGCCCTGTTCGCGCTCCGCTTCCAGCCCGTCGACAAGCAGGGCAAAATCGATCTCGTCACCGGCCGTGCCGTGCTTTTCAGAATCGAGTTTCAGCTGGTCGACCTGATCTTCCATCAAAAGCTGGCTGTCGAACAGCAGCCGCCCGATCAGGGTGGACTTGCCATCGTCGACGCTGCCGCAGGTGAGAAACCGCAACGTGTCGGCTTCGGCGGCGGCGGTGACCGCTTCAACAAGCCGGGCGGATGTCGTGATTGATGCCTCGGACACAGACGCTTCCATCAGAAATAACCCTCGCGCTTCTTGCGTTCCATGGAGGCGCTCGATTCCCTGTCAATCAGCCGGCCGCCACGCTCCGACGTGCGGGCAATCATCATTTCAGCGACAATGGCCTCCAGTGTCGTGGCATCGGATTCCAGCGCGCCCGTCAGCGGGTAACAGCCAAGCGTGCGGAAGCGGATCATGCGATCCTGCGGCTCTTCGCCGTCATGCAGGCGCATGCGCTCGTCGTCCACCATGATGATCTGGCCGTCACGCTCCACGACAGGCCTCTTTGCGGCAAAATAGAGCGGGACGATGGGAATGTCCTCTTTCAGCATATAGGCCCAGATATCCAGCTCGGTCCAGTTCGAGATCGGAAACACCCGCATCGATTCCCGGTCGTTGACGCGGGTATTGTAGAGGCTCCAGAGTTCCGGCCGCTGGGTTTTCGGGTCCCAGCTATGGGCCGCGTTGCGGAACGAAAAGACCCGCTCCTTGGCGCGGCTTTTTTCCTCGTCGCGCCGGGCGCCGCCAAAGGCTGCGTCGAAGCCGTGTGCATCAAGCGCCTGTTTCAGCGCTTCCGTCTTCATGATGCGGGTATAATTGGAACCGTGGTCGAACGGGTTGATGCCATCCCTGATCCCGTCGGCATTGCTGTGCACGATCAGCCGCATGCCGGCTTCTGCGGCCGCGCGATCGCGAAATTCGATCATTTCGCGGAATTTCCACGTCGTATCGATATGCATCAGCGGAAACGGCGGCGGCGCCGGCAAAAAGGCCTTGCGCGCCAGATGCAGCATGACGGAGGAATCCTTGCCGATGGAATAGAGCATGACCGGGTTCCGGCATTCGGCCGCTACTTCCCGGATAATATGCATGCTTTCGGCTTCCAGCCGTTCCAGGTGGGACAGACGGTCTGACATGATACTCACTTGCTATGGTCGCTCTTGCAGCGTTCCATATCGAAGCTGCCGCTGATAGACAAGCATTGTGCATGCAGACCACCCATACTGTATACGGGTAACACGATGGCTCGGCAGCCGGATTGGGTATCAAATTGACCGACAGGCAGACCGACAAACCAGGTTCCGGCGGCAGGCACGCAGCGCCCACCGAAGCCGATCGGGGCGCAGGGTTTGCGGCGCGGCTTGCCCGTGTCCGCGCCGGCGGGCCGGCGTTGCTGATGGGCATTATCAATGCGACGCCGGACTCGTTTTCCGATGGCGGCCTGTTTTTCGATGCCGACCGCGCCGTTGCCCATGGCCTGGCGATGCTTGCCGAGGGCGCCGATATTCTCGATGTCGGCGGCGAATCCACCCGGCCGGGCGCCGAGCGGGTCAGCGAAGGTGATGAAATAATGCGGGTCGTGCCGGTCATCGAACGCCTCGGCGCGGAACGCGATACGCTGGTCTCCGTCGACACGGTCAAGCCCGGCGTCGCCGATGCGGCGCTCTCAGCCGGCGCGCATATTCTCAATGACGTGCAAGGCCTGCAGGGTGATGCAGCACTTGCCGGGATCGCGGCAGCGCACGGCGCAGGCGTGGTGATCATGCACAATCCCGGACTGACCGGAAGCAGCGGCGGCACGGAGGGCGATCCGGTTGCGGCATGCACAAGATTTTTTGACCGCAGTCTGGAGATCGCCGCCCGGGCCGGAATCAGGATCGACCGCATCGCGCTCGATCCGGGCTTCGGGTTCGGCAAGAGTGTGAACCAGAACCTGGCTCTGCTTGGCCGGTTGAATGAACTTGACCGGCTCGGCATGCCGTTGCTGATCGGAACGTCGCGCAAAAGCTTTATCGGCAAGGTGCTGGATCGTGAGGTTGGTGACCGGCTCGCAGGCACGTTGACAACCGGCGTAATTGCCGCCATGGCCGGGGCGGCGATCCTGCGGGTGCACGATGTCGCCGAACATGCGGATGCCGTGCGGATGGTTGCAGCCATCCGTGCAGCCGTTGAGGAATGAATACGATGACCGACCGCATCCTGGTGCGCGATCTGATCCTGTACGCCTATCACGGCGTACACCCGGAAGAGCAGCGGCTCGGCCAGCGCTTCGAAGTCGATATCACCTGCTCGCTCGATCTCAGCGAAGCAGCACACCTGGATGTCGCCGGCGCGACCGTCTCCTATGCCAGTCTGGTGGAGATCGCCCAGGAAATTTCCGCAAACAGGAATTTCTTTCTGATCGAAACCCTGGCGGAAACGATCGCCGCCCGGATCCTCTCCGACTATCCGCAGATTGAAGAAGTTTCCGTACTGGTGCGCAAACCGTCTGCGCCGGTTCCGGCGACGCTTGGATATGTCGCCGTGGAGATCAACCGCAAGCGCGGCGGCTGAGACCGATGGCGGAAAAGGTGGTTGCAGCGCTCGGCCTGGGCAGCAATATGGGCGACCGGAAGAACCAGATTTGCATGGCGCTCGACAGTCTGGCGATGCATCCGCATATCAGCGTCAGCGCCGTTTCGGCGCTTTACGAAACGCCGCCCTGGGGCAAGGCCGACCAGCCCGCCTTCCTCAATGCCGCCGTCCTGATCGAAACCGACCTGGCGCCGCGGACGCTGCTTGAAGCAGCCCTCGGCATCGAACGCTCGCTCGGGCGCGTGCGCGGCGAACTCTGGGGGCCACGCACCATCGATCTGGACATCCTGCTCTACGGCGCGGCCGAGGTCGACGAACCGGGCCTGACGATCCCGCATCCGCGTATCCACGAGCGCGCTTTTGTCATCCGACCGCTGGCGGATATTCTGCCCGGTACGGAAATTGCCGGACAAACCGTTGCCGCATGGCTTGCGGTGCTGGATGTGAGCGGGATCGAGACTGCGGCGGCCGTTGGCTGGTATCCGGTCAATCACCCGGATTGAGGCGGCGACTATGGTCCAGGGCCCGGATCGTTCCGAACGTCAGCCTGAAATCACGGCGATCGGCTGGCTGTAAGCACTTCGAAGCCGCATGCGAAAATCGGGGAAGGCGAAATTCCTCGCATAGCCGCATTTTTCGTGGTTAAATTATTGTTAATAAAAACCGACAGCCCCGGGGGAAGTTGTAGTGGCGCATCAAATATTACCGTTACGTGTAAAATCATCGCTGACCGCAACTCTGGTTGGCCTCGGCCTTTCAATCTCTTCGGCTCCGGCGTCGGAGATTGCCGGCAATGCCGTCTCCGTCATGCCCACTGCATCAATTTCCAACCCCGAGGGCCGGCAGACGCTGACTGTCGGCATGGCGGTTGTCATGGGCGACAAGATCAAGACCGGCCCCGCGGGACAGGCAGAGCTGAGATTTTCCGACGAGACAAAACTCGTGGTCGGGCCAAATTCGTCCATGGTCATTGAAAGTTATCTCCTGCGGTCGGAAAGCCGGGCAAACAATTTTACCGTCCGCGCGCTGGGCGGGTCCTTCCGGTTCATCACAGGCAAGAGCGACAAGAGCGCCTACAAAATCAAAACACCGACCGCAACAATCGGCGTTCGCGGCACCAGTTTCGATGTCGATATTCGCCGCACCGGCGATACGCATGTGGTCTTGTTTGCCGGACAGGCGCAGGTTTGCAGCCAGTCCGGCTGCGTCACGCTGGAAAAGACATGCGGCCTGGCCTATGCGCCAAGAAAAGAACCTGCGCGGGTGATCGACGATCGGATTTACAAAGACGCGAAGATCATCGACCAGTTCCCCTATATCGTCTCACAGGAACAGCTCAGCCCTGAATTCCGCGTGCCGGAAACCGGCTGCGGAGAACTGACGAGAGCCTCGCTGCGTCCGCCGGCGACAACGGCTGCGACAGGTCGCTTCAGCGACCCTACCCAGCCGGACAATGACCAGGACCGGCCGGAGCGCCAATCCAGATCCGTCAGCCAGCCATCAGGAAATCCGGGCAACGGATC
>CAMYKZ010000020.1 GCA_947259045.1 uncultured Afifella sp. | reverse complement strand
CGCTCTGGGCCTGCGCATCGCGCTTCAGGAGAAGTGAGGAAGGGCCGGTGGCAGACATTGAAGTTCAGCAGACACTGGACGGTCTTTGCTTAGCGTAATTGGCTGTCCTTGCTGCCGCGCCGGTTGAAGGCGCTGTGCGCAATTTTCGAATCCCGTATGGATTGGCACTGAATGCAGGTTCTGACGCCTGGGAGCGCTTGTCTGCGCGGTTGCGGAATGGGCTCTCCGCATTCGTCGCAAAACTCGGCGCTTGGACCGGCACTCATGCGGGCCCGCGCATTTTGAACGGCATCTGAAACAGTGTCGTCTATCTGATCCTGAATTGCACCGTCTTTCGTCCAACCGCCAGCCATATCGACTCCCGAGCCGGGTGTGTTCCAGTGAGTCAAATAGGACCAACGCCAATTTGTTTCAATGGCGCAGGTTGTCTGCGAAGCATACAGTGCGCGGATGACGTCATCGCGAACAACCAGATCATTTGGATCGCATAAGATATATTATGGAACGAAATAATATCCGGATTTATGCTGGAGCGCCAAAGCCGATTAATGACGCCGGCTGCATGATCCCTAAAGCTCGATCACCATGCCGTCATAGGCAGGTTCGACGTGCGACGGCAATGTCCGGCGTAGCGTGTCATAGTCCAGGTCGATATGCATGTGCGTGAGGATTGCGCGTTTCGGTTTGATCCGCTCAATCCATTGCAGCGCTTCCTGCAGCGAAAAATGGCTCGGATGCGGCTTGTCGCGCAATGCGTCGACCATCCAGACGTCGAGATCCTGCAGAGCCTCGATGGCAGCATCGTTAAGGTCTTTGACGTCCGGCGAATAGGCGAAGCCGCCGATGCGGAAGCCGAACGTATCGATCGGACCGTGCTGCTGGACGATCGGAAGAGAGAGCAGGGCGCCCCCTTCCCCATTGATCGTCACGGGTTCCCAGGCATGGATTTCATGGGCATTCAGAATCGGCGGATAGGCGCTGCCTGCCGGCGTTTCAAAACAATATCCGAAAGCCTCGTGCAGCCGTGCCAGCGTGACCTTGTCGGCATAGATGTCGACGCGTTCTCCGGTATTCATCCAGAAGCCGCGCAAATCGTCGATGCCGTGGATATGGTCGGCATGGGCATGGGTGAAAAGCACACCGTCGACGGACCCGAGGCCGACTTCCAGAACCTGTTCTCGCATATCGGGGCTGGTATCGACGAGGACATTTGTGGTTTGCCCCTTGGCGTCGATCGTCTGGGCCAGGATGGAACAGCGTCGGCGGCGGTTCTTCGGATTGGCAGGATCGCAGGCGCCCCAGTCGCCGCCAATTCTTGGGCCAATTCTTGGAACGCCAGGCGACGAACCGCAGCCCAGCACGGTGATCCGCAATTTGCTCATCAGGGCCGCGTCACCTTGGAAAACAGCCGGAAGAAGTTTTCGCTGGTCTGCTCGGCTATTTCCGCTTCACTGACATTGCGTGTCTCGGCCAGGATCCGCGCCGTATGCTGAACGAACGACGGCTCGTTGCGCTTGCCGCGAAACGGCGTCGGCGCCAGATAGGGCGCATCGGTTTCCACAAGGATGCGGTCGGCCGGCATGTCCGCGGCGATGTCGCGCAGTTCCTCGGCACGGTTGAACGTCAGAATGCCGGAAAACGACACATAATGGCCAAGCCTGATGCCGGTCTCGGCCAGTCCGCGGCCTGAGGAAAAACAGTGCAGCACCGCCGGGAAGGCGCCCTTCCCGGTTTCCTCAGTCAGGATCTCCGCCATATCGTCGTCGGCATCGCGGGAATGGATCACCAGCGGCAGACCCGTCTCGCGCGCCGCCGCAATATGCCTGCGCAAGCCCTCAACCTGGGCCTCGCGCGGTGAATTGTCGTAATGATAATCCAGGCCGGCCTCGCCGATTGCCACGACCTTGGGGTGGTCCGATAGGCGTACGAGATCGTCTGAGAATATATCCAGCTCTTCATCGGCATTGTGCGGATGGGTGCCGACGGAACAAAAGACGCTTTCAAACCGTTCGGCAACGGCCCTGACCCGGTCGAACTGTTTTACCCGTGTGCTGATCGTCACCATGCGGTCGATGCCGGCTTCGCCCGCACGCCTGACGATATCGTCAAGTTCGGCCTCGAAATCGGGAAAATCCAGATGGCAATGGCTGTCGACAAGCATGGTCAGGCGCCCTGCTCTGCCGTTTCAGTTGGCACATAGCGCGGAAAAACACCCACCGGCTTGGGCAGAGCCGTGCCGACTTTCAGACGTCCGGCCTCCCCAAGGTGTGCAAAATCCCGTGCATCCGCATCGACACCAAGCAGGTCAAGCAACTGAGTGGCAGAACCGGGCATAACCGGCTGCACCAGTATGGAAACTTGCCGGACGACTTCGATAGTCACGTAAAGCACGGTCTTCATCCGTTCCATGTCGGTCTTGCGCAATGCCCACGGTTCCTGGGCATCGAAATAGCGGTCTGCGTCGCTGATGACCGCCCAGATCGCCGTCAACGCCAGATGAATGGCCTGATCGTCCATCGCCGAGCGGCACGTTTCCAGCAGGCCGTCCGCGGTTGCCAGAATGGCCCTGTCGTCGTCCGTCAGTTCGCGGTATCCCGGTACGGCATTGTCGCAGTTCTTGGCGATCATCGACAGCGACCGCTGCGCCAGGTTGCCGAGGCCGTTGGCCAGATCGGCATTGATGCGGGTGGCAATTGCTTCGGGACTGTAGGAGCCGTCCTTGCCGAACGACACTTCGCGCAGGAAGAAATAGCGAACCTGGTCGACGCCGTAATGTTCAACGAGATTGAACGGATCGACGACATTGCCGACAGCTTTGGACATTTTTTCGCCCTTGCTCAGCAGGAACCCGTGCGCGAAAATCCGCTTCGGCAGTTCAATGCCGGCAGACATCAGGAATGCCGGCCAGTAGACAGTGTGAAAGCGCAGAATATCCTTGCCGATGACATGCAGGTCGGCCGGCCAGAACCGCCACAGCGGATCGTCAGCGTCCGGAAAACCGACGCCGGTAATATAGTTTGTCAGGGCGTCGACCCAGACATACATCACATGGTCTTCATCGCCCGGCACCGGGATACCCCAGTCGAATGTCGTGCGAGAGATTGAAAGATCGCGCAGGCCGGAGCCTACGAAGCTGACCACCTCGTTGCGCCGTTCCGACGGGCCGATGAAATCGGGGTGATCGGTATAGAGCTTCAGCAATCTGTCCTGATATTTCGAAAGCGCGAAGAAATAGGTTTCTTCCTCCACCCATTCCACCGGCGTGTTCTGCGGACCGTAACGGACATCATCGTCGCGGACTTCGGTTTCGTCTTCTCCGTAAAACGCCTCGTCGCGCACTGAATACCATCCGGCATACCGATCCTTGTATATGTCGCCGGCATCGGCCATGCGCTGCCAGATCGCCTGGCTCGATTTGGTGTGACGTTCTTCGGTCGTGCGGATGAAATCATCGTGCGAGCAATTGAGGGCTGAACCCATTTCCCTGAAACGGGCCGTGTTGCGGTCGGCCAGATCTCTCGGGCTGATGCCTTCATTCCTGGCCGTATGCAGCATCTTGATGCCGTGATCGTCGGTCCCGGTCAGGAAACGGACGTCATAACCGTCGAGCCGTTTGAAACGGGCAATGGCATCGGTGGCAATTACCTCATAGGCGTGGCCGATATGCGGTACGCCGTTGGGATAGGAAATTGCCGTGGTGACATAAAATGTCGGCTTGTCGGTCATTATATCTCTGGCCGTATCCGTGATAAACTCATTGCTCGTTCTGCCGCGCCGCACTTGCGTAAGTTTCCAGAATGTCGAGCACGAACTGACGGACATCCAGATTATAGATTTCAGTGTCACGGCTGGAGCGCGACGCCTTTTCCCATAGCTGTGCCCATGTGGCAAGCGGCAGCTGTCGCGGCCGGTGAGCGGCCAGCGGCTCGCCGACGCCATGCACGCGACGGCTCATATACGCGCCCAGAAGATCGATGAACTTTGCCGGCCCGCCGTTTTTTTCATCGGCCACAAGGTTTGCCACGCTCTGGATATTCGCAAAACTCGGCTGGTCTAGTGCCGTGATCAGTGCGCGGTAAAACGAGACCCCGCCCTCACCGATCATTTCAAACGCCTTGCGGGCGCTGCCACCAGCCAATGCAAGAACCAGATCGGCGTCCGGGCGGTTGGCGAAATCCGGCTCGGCGCGCTGCAAAACCTGCATCAGATCGTTTTCGCTCAATGGCTGACAGACAATCGATCTGCAGCGCGACCGGATCGTTGGCAACAACCGTCCGGGCATACTCGAAATGACGAAAAACAGCGTCTTCGCCGGCGGTTCTTCCAGCGCCTTGAGCAACGCGTTTGCGGCGTTGCGGTTCATGTCGTCGGCGGGATCGATGATGACGATCCGCCAGTCGCCCTCGCCTGCTGTCGTGCCCAGAAACGGAATCAGCGCCCGGATTGCGTCGACGGTCAGGGCTGTCCTGTACTTCTTGCCGCGATCGTCCCATTCCCGCTGAATATGCAGGATATTGCCATGGGTCCCGTGCGCGATCTTGACTGCTGCGGGATGATCGGCCGGTACGTCGAGGCTGCTTGCATTGCGGACGTGGTCGGAGCCATGATCGGAGTGGGCCAGCACAAACCGCGCCATTCTAAACGCAAGAGTGGCCTTGCCGATCCCTTCGTCTCCGCTGACAAGCCATGCATGATGCATCCGCCCAAGCCGATAAGCATCCAGCAACGCCGCTTCGGCAGCACGATGGCCGGCAAGATTGACGGTCTCTCGCGGCAGCGCGATGCCTTCGATCCTGTCCGGTGGTTCCTGCGTGGACGGGGCTTTGGGACGGCGCGCCATTATCAGCGGCCATTGTCCGGCAGCGCGGCGCCCAGGCGGTCACTGACACATGTGCTGATCCGGTCAAACACCGATTGTTCGTCTGCCTGAGCATTTATCACGGCGCATCGATCCGGTTCAGCTTTTGCGATCTTAAGGAACGCAGCGCGCCTTGCTTCATGAACTGCCAGTGCGTCAGCCTCAAACCGGTCCAGTGCCGGATTGCGCGCGCCGGCCCGCACCAGGCCCTCTTTAGCCGGCAGATCCAGGATCAAGGTCAGATCGGGCCGCGTCTTGCCAATGGCAATCGTCTCAAGCTCGGCAAGGCGTTTTGAAGAAACGCCGGCGCCACCCTGGTAGGCGCGCGTTGAATCGATAAAACGATCGCAGATGACCCATTTCCCGGCGCTCAGTGCAGGCCGGATTGTTTCGCGTACATGGTCGGCGCGCGCAACGGCAAAAACGAGCGCTTCGGCATCGGCGCCGAACGGCGCGATCAGGCCGCCCAGAAGCATGCCGCGAAGACATTCCGCATTCGGGCTGCCGCCCGGTTCGCGGGTCAAAACCACATCAAGCCCATAAGCGGCGAGCCACGATTTCAGCAAAAGAGCCTGGGTGGATTTGCCGGCCCCCTCCCCGCCTTCAAGCGTTATGAACTGGCCGCGGTCGCTGCCAGCGCTCACAACCAGCCCAGCAGAAGTTCGCCAAGCGCATCCAGCGCGCGTTGATGCAGTTCGCCCTTTTCAATCTTCTCGGAGGTGAACAACGGCGTTTCCTGGATAAGCCTGTCGTCCTGGAAGATTTTCAATGCACCGACTTCCATACCAGGTTCGATCGGTGCTTCGATCGGCCCGGTATAGACGGCACGGCCTTTCAGTGTGCCGGCATTCGACCGGGCGACGAGCACACGGACCGCCCCCTTCGCTTTCAGGGCGACCTTGCCTTTGGTGCCGCCATAGACATTGGCTTCAGCGACAACCTCATCATTTTCAAACAACGTCGCCTGCCGGAATGTGCGAAAGCCCCATTCCAGCAGCTTGCGGGCTTCGGTCGCCCGCTCCCGCGACGATTCCAGCCCGTTGACCACCACGATCAGGCGCTGGTCGCCGGATTTCGCTGACCCGACGAGGCCATATCCGGATTCTTCCGTGTAGCCGGTTTTCAGGCCGTCGGCGCCAATCCCGTCATTCAGCAAAGGGTTGCGGTTGCGCTGATTGATGCCGTTCCATTCAAATTCAGGTTCGGCGAAAATCGGGTAATATTCCGGATAATCGAGGACGATCTTGCGTGCCAGAACCGCCATGTCGCGTGCTGTCACCCTCTGGTCGGGATCGGGCAAGCCGGTGGAATTGCGGAATGTCGAATTCTGCATGCCGATTTCCCTGGCCCGTTTGTTCATCAGGTCGGAAAACGCGATTTCCGATCCGGCAATGCCTTCGGCAATGACGATACAGGCGTCATTGCCGGACTGGACGATGATCCCGCGCAGCAGGTCGCCGAGGGTGATCGACGAATCGAGCTTTGCGAACATGGTCGAACCGCCGGAATTGGCGCCACCCTTTCGCCAGGCATTCTCCGAGACGACAAACGTATCGGTGAGCGACAGTTGTTTTTGCGTCAGCGCATTAAAGATATATTCCACCAGCATCAGCTTCGACAGCGACGCCGGCGCCATCTTCTTGTCGGCGTCTTTCTCAAACAGCACCGTGCCGCTGTCGGCGTCGATCAGCGTCGCGAACGGCGCCTTGCTGTCGAATGTCTGGGCGTGGATCGCCTGCGGCGCCAGCAGGTATATCAAAACGAGCGCCGCAAGCGCCGTGAAACGCCGGAATGGAGATCGCATCACAGAAGCATCCGCCTATGGTTCATTGAGCTGACATGAACATAGACGGGAGCCATGACCGGGTTCAACCGTACCAGGCTTCAATCAACCGTTATTCGATCTCCGCCTGCCTGGCCGCAGCCGTGCCCGCCCCGGCAAATTATACGGCCTGATTGATTTTCAGATTTCATTGCAACTCAACCGGGCAAAAATCCCCGATCAGCGCAGCAGACCGTCGATCGCGGCGAATGCGAGCGAAACCCGGTGATCGGCGCCATAGGATGACTTCTCGACCGGGTTCTCGACCTTGGGCGCGGCATTCTTTGCAGCGCCATAGACCCGGTAGGGATCAAACGGGGTGCCTGAATTCAGCACAGACCGGTCAAGCCTGCCCCCGGACGATCCGTCGGGGAATTTGATTTTCGCCTTTGCCGACGGAGGTGCCGCGTAGGCTGCAACGACCGACGGGTCGTTCCTGAGCGTCGGCCCCGGACCCGGCCCCTTGTATGACGCAACGAGGAACTGGCGGTCCTTGCCGTCGAGCCGCGCCTCACCGATATACTCCACCCGGACTTTCGCAGTGCCCTTATCCTTGAAATTCAGCACGGATGCGGTCTTGCGCGACAGGTCGATCACCCGGTTATGGGCGAACGGCCCGCGGTCGTTGATCCGCACGATCACCGAGCGCCCGTTTGCTTCGTTGGTCACCCGGGCGTAGGACGGCAGCGGCAATGTCGGATGGGCCGCCATCAGCGAGTTCATGTCGAAGCGCTCGCCATTGGCTGTCAGGCGGCCGTGGAACTGCCTGCCGTACCAGGATGCGGTACCGACTTCATTGTAATCCGGATCGGCCTGGGGAACATACAGCTTGCCGGCTATGCGATACGGTTTGCCGATCTTCTGGTAGCCGCCGCCGCGTTTGATCCGCTGGGCGCTGGCAACCACTTTTGGACTTGGCGAAACACCTAATTTGGCATCAACCAGGGCAACCTGCGTCGGAGCCGGTACGATTGCCGCAGTGACCGCCGGTTCGCTGACTTCGGCAACCTGCGTCGACGCGCAGGCGGACAGACTGCCGGCCATTGTTGCGGCCATCAGTGTTTTCAGAACATTTGCAGTCTTGGAATGTTCGATCGCGGCCCGTTTACGGGCGCTATTGCACAGACGGATTTTTTCGCCTGATTCTATCATCTTGTCGACCCCTCAGCGCAGCCCCTCGGCTGATCGGGATACCCCTGACCAACCACGCTGCACACGTTAATCACCAGAACATTACAAACCCGATAATGGTTCGGTTAACGAGCGTTAACCCTCCTTGCAAGCTGGAAATGGCCAAATTACGGCAGCGACCTACCGAACCGAAACTGTCCCCGGATGGGGTGACGAAATCCGGTTTGCCGGGGTGCGTCGGCGCGGGTTTTGCGAGACCGGAAATGACCGGGTTCACCGGATTCAAATGCGCAACCGCCAATGCCTGTAAGACACTGATCTAACGTCGTTATCTGACAGGATGCACCTTGCCCGAGGTGCCTTCATCACGTTTCCGGACAAGCCTGCCATTGCCTTTGCCGGTCAGCATGAAACAGAACGTCCGGCGATTGTTCCAGCCTGTCCATATCCGGCAGAGTTCATCGCTCCGGATCTGCCAGCGCGCCCAATCGGACGATTTGACGAATCGCCTGTGGCCAAAGGTGTCTGAATCGGGTTTCGCCTGCGCGCGAAAAATCCGCCGCTTTGACTTGCCAATCCGATTGCCACGATGATACAGAGCGCGCCACGCCACCCCATCCGCCATTTGGTAAGCACACCGACAATAGTTCCCTACCATGCCCTTTAAGTGGCAGACGGTCGGTGGGAAGTTCACTCTTTCGTCAAATTGTCCATCGCCCACCCGACAGTAAACCCGTGTATCATTGTCGAAAGAAGGATGACAAGACAGACTAGTGACCACAATTGGGTTTCATTGGCGAACTCCATGTGACGTCCTGCGTAGCAGAGATAGTAGATAGATCCGATCCCGCGCACACCATAGACAGAAACAACTGCCCGGTCGCGTCGATCCAATTTTGTTTTGTTCAAGGAAATCCATCCCGACAGCGGCCTGATAACTAAAAGAAGCGCAACGGCCACAAATACGTGGCTCCATGTCAAATCTTTTAACAGGACAGGCAGAATGGCCCCGAGTGCGATCAGTAAGAGGGCGGTTAACGCATGTTCGATTGATTCGGAAAAATCATGAAGCCGGCGGTGAAATTCGTGCTCGTTTTCGATACGCCGCAGCGTCAAGCCCATGACCGCGACGGCGATAAAGCCATAGCCCTCGATCATCTCGGTCGAGCCATAACACAGAAGCACCCCTGCAAGAGCGATTACGCCCGATCCCGTATCGGCCAATACTGCGCCCCTGGGAACGATAAAAAGCACCTGCCCCAAAACCCAGCCGCCGGCCCATCCCATACCGACACCCATGACGACGCGATATACGACATCCCTAAAAAACCACTCCAGTCCCCATTCGCCGGGGTTCAGACCCTGTGCGGCGATAATCAGCCCGAGATAGACAAAAGGAAAAGCAAGCCCGTCGTTCAACCCCGCCTCCGTCGTCAAGGTGAAGCGCACAGGGTGTTCCTGGCCCTCATGCGGAGGGCCGACCTGAACGTCAGCGGCGAGCACTGGATCGGTCGGTGCGAGCACCGCCCCTAGCAGAATGGCGCCGGCGACAGTCAGTCCGGCTGCCCATATTCCCAGCAAAGCGACCGCCAGAATCGTCAGTGGCATCGCGAACCCGAGCATCCGCACGGTGGGAATCCATTTACTCCACGGACGCAAGCTGTCGATGCGCATTCCGGCACCGAAAAGGGCCACAATGACCGTCAGTTCACTCATCAGTTCCCAAGGCAACGGTGTTTGCCGCGGGTCCGGTATGGCCGGCAAACCCGGAACGATCAGTGTTGCCCCTGCACCGAACAGGATCATGAGCGGGGCCGCCGCCGGTTCGCGTCTCGAAATCAGGCGCGGCAACCAACGAGCGAGAATGACGATGATGCCAACGACTGCCAGTGAGATGTGGTATGAATTCAGACCGAAGAAGGGTTCGTGCTGCAAGTTCTATCCTGTTCGGAACCGGGTCACGACTAATGTGACGATTGATGGAGACCACATACTCACAAAGCTACGCCAATCGCGGCAAGTCGGCAATTACCGGAATTGCTGCCTGACTGCAGAATCTGACTACAAAGGCAGGGTCAAAGTGAACTTTGCCTCAGACAAGTTGCCCGATACCCGGAGGACCGCAGTTGATCCTGGTGACGATATTCGGCCCACGCCGCAGTGGTGCAGACGATCCTTCAATTCATAACCGTTCAGCGAAACACCGAAGCGGCGAAAGATCCTCAGCCGTCACGCCTGATGCAACCAGGTCATCCGGCATACACCCGGTATGGACAAGACTCGCAGTCGCCCGCCCCAGAGTCGGCGCCATCATGATGCCGTAACCGCCCTGCCCTGCAAGCCAGAAGAAATCCGGCACGACCGGGTCATACCCAACAACCGGCGTCCCGTCTGCCACGAAGGACCGCAGGCCTGCCCATCTGTGCCCGATGCGGCGGATCTGGATCAGCGTTCTGCGCTGCAGCCAGTCGGCAAGGACGGCGACATCCATTTCCTCCGGCTGAATATCCTGCGGTTCGACCGGCGTTTCGTCGCCGGGAGACGCCATCAGCTTCCCGCCTTCCGGTTTGATGTAACAGTCCGTGTCGGCAAAATCGACAGCCGGCAAACCATCCGGTTCAATGCCGGCCGGCGGTTCGACGAGGATGGCCGTGCGCCGCTTCGGCACAAGACCGATCGCCGCCGCACCGGCGATTTTGCCGACCTCATCCGCCCAGGCGCCGGCGGCGTTGATAATGGTCTGTCCGTTGATGGTCTTGCCGCCGGCGGAAAGATCCCAGCGGCCGCCATTGCGGGTGATCGTATCGACACGCATCGAACATGAAACCGTGCCGCCGGACTGTCGGATAGCACGCAGATAACCCTGGTGCAGCGCTGCAACGTTGATGTCCATGACGCCGCTTTCATAGGCCGCTGCCTGGACGAATTCCGGGCGCAGCATCGGCGCAATCTCCACCGCCTGCGCGGCTGTGAAATGCGCGATTTCGCTGCCCGGGCCTGATCGGCTGAATACGGCCTCAAGCTTTTGCGCACTGCCCGGCGGTGCAACTGTCAGCAGCCCTCGCGGCGACAGCAGGGGAACATCGCAAAAGCCTGCCGCCGGGGGTTAGCGAGGAAGGAATGGCTTGCCTTGTTGATCGCCCGCACGATCGGCGGGCCGTAGTTGCGGGTATAAAGGGCGGCCGAGCGGCCGGTACTGTGATAGCCGGGCGCGGATTCCGCTTCGATCACCGCAACGCTGCCGTGTCGCAGGAGCCCGTATGCTGCGGCGGCGCCGGATATGCCGGCGCCGATTACAATGAAATCATAACTCATGGCATCGGTGCAACGTCAATGGCGGCGCTCTCAGGTCAGCATGGCCCGCCGGCGGGCAAGCGTGTGTTCGTCAATCAGTTCCGGTCACAATCGGATCGCACAGCCTCCGGCCCGATGCACCCGATGCCGGATTTCAGTCGTACATTTCCGAGACATCGATCACCCGCCGTTCCTTGACGGAACGCACACCGGCCAGCACCACGGCAAGCGACCGTGTGGCGCTTTCGCCGCCGACTTCCGGCGCGCCCTCGCCTGCAATCGCACGGCCCCATTCTTCAAGCTCCTGGGCAATCGCATCGACTTTCGGCGTTTCCACCGGCGTCACTTTTTCCTCGCCCTGGTTGAGCGTGAAAAGGCCAAGCTTGTCGTCGAAAAAGCCGCTCGCCTTTTTGCCGTAAAGGTTCAGCGTGTAATGCTCAGATGCCGAAGCGTAAGACGTGTTCAGGGTCGAAATCGCGCCATTCTCGTGTTTCAGCATCAGGCTGCCGACATCGGGATTGTCACCCGGCAATACCAGTTGCGACGCCATGCCGGAGACTTCCGTGATCGGCCCGAGCAGCATTTCCAGAACGTCGACATAATGCAGGCCGATCTGCAGCATGACGCCGCCCGGCATGCCCTCGGCAGTGTAGCGCCAGTGGCCCGCCTCGAACTTGCCGGCCCTGTCACGGCTGATATTGGCTTCCGCCTGCACCAGGATGCCGAACGTGCCGTCCTTGATGCGGTCGCGCATCCAGCGAAACGGCCCTTCCCGGCGGCGCTGGTAACCCATGCCAAGGACGATACCTGCATCCTTGCAGAGCCGTGTGATTTCCAGGCCTTCGCGCACGGAATTGGCGATCGGCTTGTCGAGAAAGACATGTTTGCCCCGGGCGGCGGCCTGCCCTGTCGTTTCCAGATGGACGTGATTGGGCGTGGTGTTGATGATGCCGTCGATCGACGGATCGTTCAGCAAGTCCTCATAACTTGCAGCCACGCCGCACTTGAATTCCTCGGCGAACGCCGTGCGCTTGTCCGCTGAACGGGTAAAACAGCTGGCGATCTCGAGATTCGGCGTCCGCTGAGCCGCACTTGCAAGGACGTTGGACCACCAGCCGATGCCGACAACGCCGAGACGAACTTTCTTTTCCATAATGATATTCTCCTTGTCCCGGCCATGATCATGGCCGGACTATCTCCAGATCAGGCGGTTGAAACTTCGGTCTTTCGCCGGCGGTATTCCGAAGCCAGTGACCAGACCACGGAAACGACGGCAAGGCAGATGAACGTGAGGCTGTAGGGCGATGTAAAGAACACGGAAATATCGCCCTTGGACGCGGTGAGCGCGATCCGCAGGTTTTCCTCCAGCTGACGGCCAAGCACCAGCGCCAACAGCAGCGGCACGACCGGCATATCGAGCCAGCGCATGACAATTCCCAGCAGCCCGAAAGCGAACATCATGTAAACGTCGAAAATGTTGTTTCTCAGCGCGTAGGAGCCGATCACGCACAGCACGGCGACCGTCGGCATCAGAAGCGGTCGCGGCAGGGCCAGCATTTTGACAAGCATCCGAAGCCCGGCAAAGGCGATCACCAGGTTGAATATGTTGGCCCAGAAAAACGAAAAGATGATGCCATATCCGAAATCGCCGTTCTCAAGAAACAGCAAGGGACCCGGCGCCAGGCCGTGAATGATCAGCGCCCCGATCAGGATGGCCGTCACCGGGTCGCCGGGGATACCGAGTGTCATCATCGGGATAAGCGCGCCGCCGGTGACTGCATTGTTGGCGGATTCCGGCGCTGCAATACCGGCCACGGCGCCCTTGCCGAAACTCTCCGGGTCGGAACTGAACCGGCGCGTATAATCGTAGCTGAGAAAGGCCGCGATCGGCCCGCCGGCCCCAGGCAGGACGCCAAGCAGGACGCCGGTCAATGATCCGACCGAGACCGGCATCAGACCTGCCTTAAGATCTCTCAATCGAGGTAGCACATTGGCGATACCTGAGCCGATTTTCACAGTTGGCACCCGCAGATCCGGCTGACGCATGTTCTCGATCAGCTGCGGGATGGCGAACAAACCGATCAGAGCCGTCAGAAAACCGACCCCGGCGATCATGTCTGTGGATCCGAACGTAAACCGGGCAGTGCCCATGACCGGATCCTGGCCAACAGTGGCAATCATCAGGCCAATGACGGCTGAAATCAGCCCCTTGACCAGAGACCGCGCCGCGAAGGTGCAAATGATGGTGAGGCCGAAAAACAGCAGGCTGAATTCATCCTCCGACCTGAAATTCAGGGCGAAAGCGGCAAGGATCGGGGCGGTGAACAGCAGGCAGAAGAAACTGAACATTCCGCCGACAAAACTGGCGGATATGGCAATGCCGAGCGCCCGTCCCGCCTCCCCGCGTGCCGCCATCGGATGGCCGTCAAGGCCGGTTGCGGACGCCGACGGTGTCCCTGGAATGTTGAGCAGGATGGCGGCAAAACTGCCGCCCATCATACCGCCGACATAAAGTCCCAGCAGCAGGGCAATGGAGCTTGCCGGGTCCATCACGAACGTCAACGGCAGCAACACGATGATGCCGGTGCTGATCGTCATTCCCGGGATCATGCCGACAATGATGCCCAGCAACGATCCGACCGCCGTCGCGAGCAGGCTGCTTGGCAGGACCGATTGGGCGAATCCCTGCAGGACGTCGCCGCTCATCCGAAAAACACCGGCAGAATTCCGCGCGGCAGGACAATGCTGAAGCCATGCCGGAACAGGACGAACAGCAGGCTCGGAATGCCGACCGACCCAAGAAACAGCCATCCGGGTCTGCGTTCCCCGAACAGGAACATGGCAGAGGCAAAAAACAGGATGCTGGCAACGACAAACCCGATTGCCTGGAGGGCCGCAATATAGGCGACGAAGACGCCGAGAAAAATCACGGGCTGTGCTGTTTTAACAGCCGCCCCGGTGTTCTTCTCACCATCGACCGAAGTCTGTGACAACAATCCCTGCGCCAGCAGCATCAGCGCCAGGGCCGACAAGAGCACGGTATTGATCCAGGGCAAAAACGCGGAATCGGGCGTGTCGGGAAGTGTGGTGGGCGGTATTTGCGCTGTCAGGTAGCCGTGTCCGAGGGCGACTGAAAGCAAAATGGCTGCCGCCAACACATTGCGCTGCTTCATCCCCAAAATCATACCCCAGCCCTGATCAGGATCCAGCCCGGCCCGCAAAAAGCCTGGAGGGCCGGTTTTAACCCGCCCTCCAGAAATCGATTATCGTCAGTTCTTTTTGGATCTGTAAAGACCGGCATTCTTGAAAATGCCTTTGATCTTGATGTCTTCATCGGACAGGAATTTGGCGAAATCCTCATGGCCCATGGGCGCGACCGTGAAGCCGACATTGCCGGCAAGTTCCATGAACGCAGGTGAATTTGCAGCCTTGATCATTGCATCCGCAAGCTTGTCCTTGATGGCCTCCGGAGTGCCCTTGGCGATCGTCAAGCCCCTAAACAGATCGAGCACGACATCATGGCCGAGTTCTTTTGCCGTCGGGACATCCGGGATCACCGGATTACGCTCCGATGAGAGAGAGGCGAGGATGCGGAGTTTGCCGGCTTTCGTCAGTTTCAATGCGCCGGTCAATGGCGCGATCATCGCATCGGCTTCGCCGTTCAACACGGATTTGTTCCGCCCCTTGATGCCTTTCGGCAGGTGAATGACGTCACAACCAAGCGAATCCATCAGCGCAATGGCGGCGGCGTGGGTTGAACTGCCGGTGCCGGAATTGGCGATTTTCAGCGTTCCGGGATTGGCGGCGCAATCGGCAGCAAAGTCCTTCAGGGACTTCCACTTTGAATCGGCGCGAACGACGAAGGGCTGCGGCTGATATTCAACCATGCCGATATGATCCATGGCGTCATAATCGAATTCGGTGTTGCCAAGGTTGGTTGTCGTCAGGACCGATGTAGAATTCCAGGCAATCCGCATTCCGTCGGGTTTGGAATTCTTGACATAGGTATACGTCACCGCACCGCCGCCGCCGGTCTTGTTGACAGGGATCAGTTTGACGCCAAGGTGTTTTTCCATCTCCTGGGCGAGCAGCCGGCCTTCGATATCGGCACCGCCGCCTGCACCGAAGGGAATGATGAATTCAATCGGACCGGTCGGATATTCTTCGGCGAATACCTGTCCGGTTGTGGCCATCGCTCCGGCGAAAACCAGAGCGAAAAACTTCAAATATTGACGCTTTTTCATGTCTTTCCTCGTTTGTTTGTATATCCGACTGTAGTGAATTCAATTCTTGGGTATTCAATTCCCGGGCCTGCCGGAGAACACAGAATCTTGTCGTTCACATTTCCGCGCCGATCGATTCAATCGCCGCCCGGGCGATGAGATCGTCCTGTTCCCAATCCCCGCCACTGACGCCGATGCCGCCTATGCAATCGCCGTCGAGCATGATCGGGTAACCGCCTTCCATCGCCGTCCATCGGCCTGTGCCCGCAGCAAGCGAAAGTCCGATCGCGTGCAGCGTATCCAGATCCTGGCCCTGTGCACCTTTCGTGGTCGTCGGACGTTTGTTGGAGGCCGCAGAAACGGCTTTTGTGGTTGACGAATGGACGGTATGGAAGCGCCCGCCCTCCATGCGCTCAAGGTTCAGCAAATGACCGCCTGCATCGACGATCGCAATCGTCGTCGCGATACCGAATTCTTCCGATTTGGAAATCGCCGCTTCGAGCATTGTTCTGGCGCCCTTGCCGGACAGCTTTTTAGTATTCGAAAATGGCATTCATGTCCCCACAGCGTTTTTGAGAAGCGGCCAGTCTGGCCATGATTAATAACAGATTTACCCTACGTCGGCCTGCCTTGCCGGCAAACATCGTTAATTGCCCGGCATTTATCCGTAAGCTTTTTGAGCATGTGCCCCGACAGCCGGTCCAATCAATCTACCGGCTATCGGGTATCAGGAATAATTATTGCTGGCTGTTGCGCCACCTGAGAAATTCTTCAAACAATGCGGTCTTGTCTTCGCCGGCGGCGTTCAGCGTAGCCGGCTGATCAGCGACAAACTTGTTGAATTCCTGTTTCAGGCCACTGTTGTCGGCCATGGTTTGGGCATTCTTATCAAGCCAGTCCTGTGCTGCGCCAAACCGTGTCCAGCCTGGAATTGTTGCCGCCAGGTTCACGTCTTTCCACCTGGGATGGAAACCGGGCTGCTTGAGCTCTTCAAATCTGTCGAAGAACGCATTCACAAACCGGCTCACCTTCTGGTATCGCGGATGGTCTTTCGGCCAGTTGAAAACAGCCAGCACATTGCCGACGGAAATCGTCTGAACCTCTGTGCCGGCAGGAACCAGGTCGGGATAATCTTCGCTGGTAAACACGGACGGCAGATAAAGTTCGGCAATTTCTTCCGTATGCGGAATAGGCAGAAGATGCAGCCCGTCGGTGCTCTTGACCCGCAATACCGGGCGGGCAGGCTTGGCAAGCACATTGAAGTGGGCGTCCAGATCGCCTTTCTTCATACGCGCAATCGCCCTGTTCGTATCCACATTTTCAAGCTTTGCCTTGATGCCAAGGCGCCTGAACAGCAGGGTTCCCACAACCGAAGATCCGGTACCCCGGGCATTGATGCTGACTTTTTTGCCAGCCAGATCCTGAATCGACTTTATCTCCTTGCGGGCAATGATATGGACTTCTTCAGGAAACATCACATTGATGTAACGCAGCCGGTTCTTGATCGATCCGATCCGCGGATCATCCTCAAGATAAGTCAGGATATCGGACTGAACGAACCCGATATCGATGCCTTTCAGATAAAGGATATCCCAAAGGTTCTGTTCTTTGCCTCGGGCCACGACCGGGACGACCCGCATTTCCTCGTAGCGCTCGCCGGCATCCAGCAACGAGGACAGATCAAGCGCGGCAATCATGAACGGTGCACCCAAGTTCCGGGTTGTGATGACAGTGACAGTGCCGGCGTTGGCGTCGAACTTGTTCTGCTTCCGGCCGATAACCCCGGTTGTGCCCGTCTGCGCCTGAGCGACCACGATCTCTTTCTGAGCTTCCGGCTTCGCGGACGCCGCCGGTCCATTCGTTTGCTGCCTGGTCAGATTATCAAGAGCCAGGCTTGAATTTGGCAATATTGAAAAACCAAATGTCGCCAAAATTATCAAAGCATAACGATACATAATTACTTCCTCGTTTCAATCTGGCATGCAGAAACTGACGGAATACGGTCGAATTTGCGCCACATTTTCGCCCCACATCGGGCAATTCAACCCAGATTATTAATATAAAATGTTGATTCTTGGGCGAAATTTCAAATTTCTGGCCTGCTGACATTACGAAAACTGTAATGTTTCGGCTGTCGAGGAATTTTTACCCCAACCCGATTGCGAAGTTGCTGGTCTTTCGTCGGCGGAGCCGAACCGTTTCAGACAACGGTCTGAAGGTCCTATTGGCGTCTTCCCATGTGATATGGTTTACTGTCGCGATGTGCGTTAGCACAAGTGTTTCAAAGGGTTCGGGGGGATCAGATGCTCAATTTCGGGTGGAAGAAAATCACCTGCGCAATCGGCGTGATTGGACTATTCGCTCCAATTGTTGGCGAAGCGTTTGCTGAACCGACTGCCGGGCGTGCAATCGAAGTTCGACCAAGTACCAGCGTCTCAAGTCGGGAAGGCAATGCAATTTTGCAAGTCGGCATGAAAGTTGTCGCCGGAGACCGGATCAAGACTGACCGAAGCGGGCAGGCGCAATTATTGTTCACCGACGGGACAAAGCTCGTCGTCGGGCCCAACTCTTCGCTTGTCATCGAAGCCTATCTGCTGCGCTCCAACAACCGGGTCAATAATTTTACTGTTCGCGCGCTCAGCGGTTCATTTCGCATGATTACAGGGAAAAGCGACAAGAAGGCCTACAAGATAAAGACACCGACGGCGACGATTGGTGTACGGGGGACCAGCTTTGATTTCACCGTCCAGCCAAACGGGGTCACCGGTGTCATGCTGTTTGAGGGCGAAGCACGGATTTGCGGCCGAAACGGCAAATGTCAAAACCTGAACCGACGATGCAGCGTCGCCCAAGCGCGTCGGAATTCCGATGTCCGGCTGCTGAATGACGCGAAAAACCGCAATATCCGGATCAAACGGGATTTCCCTCTCGCCGCTTCCCAGCAATCATTGCGTCGTGACTTTCGGGTGAAGGCGCGGGGATGCGGTAAAACGGCGATATTGGTTGATCCGGTCGAGAGAACCAAAATGCGTCAAGCACAATCTCCAAAGCCCAAGCCCGGCCGTTTGACCGAATCCGGCAATCCCGGTAATGGCGGGCCAATGGGCAATGCGGGAGCAGATCCCGGCAATAATGATTTTGGCAGCCCGGATCGGGGCCGAAGCGATACCGCGCCGGGGCGTGGCAGATCAGGCAGGCAATAGAACAGCGGGCGGAATGTTTCCGGCTTAGCGTCGGCGCAGGCCATATGGAGACACAGTGTTTCGTCGAGCAAATATTCCACCGCTGGTGTTCGGACTGATTTGCATTATTGCGCTGTGCGCCCTGCGCGTCTCTGATCCCTTCATATTGCAAACTGTCCGGGAGACAGCATTCGACCAGTTCCAGCAGATCTCGCCGCGCGAGTATGTGGAGACTCAGGTACGCGTGGTCGACGTGGACGAAGCGTCGCTTCGCCAGTTCGGCCAATGGCCCTGGCCGCGGAGCCGAATGGCTGATCTGGTGGAACGGCTTGGCCAGATGGGGGCTGCAGCGGTGGCGTTCGATATTCTCTTCGTCGAACCGGATCGATTGTCACCTTCGCGGCTGGTCAACGATCCCAGCATAGCGAAGTTTCTCGATCGAAAGCAGATTGACCTGTTGTCATCCGGGGTGATCGACAATGACGCATTGCTTGCGGAAAAACTTGCCCAGTTTCCGACAATCCTGGGTTTCGCGACAATCGGTCAACCCATCCCGGGCGACCCGGTGGTTAAATCCGGCTTCGCCTATACCGGCGTGAATCCGATCGACGCGGTGCCGGTTTTTTCCGCTGCCACACACAATCTGGCGGATCTTGATGCCGCCGCCGCGGGTGTGGGCAGCATCAGCCTTTCGCCAAGTGACTCCGTATCCGTCGTGCGTAAGGTCCCGTTATTGTGGACCGACGGCAAGACTCTCTACCCGAGTCTTGCAATCGAGAGCCTGCGGGTCGCCCAGGGCGTATCAACGATACTGGTTCACGCCGTATCCGACAACGGAACGATCGTTCAGGCAATCCGCATCGGGCAATTCGAGGTGCCGACGACACCTGACGGGTCCATATGGATGCGCTACAGTCGCGAAAATCCTGACCGTTATGTGTCGGCGCGTGCCATCCTCGCTGACGAAGTGGAACAGGCGACGGTCGACGCCATCAACGGCCACATTGTTTTTGTCGGGACATCCGCAATTGGTCTGTACGACATCCGCGCAACGTCGCTTGGGGAGAATGTGCCGGGCGTATCGATCCATGGGCAATTGCTCGAGCAGGTTATCAGCGGCAGCTACGTCTACCGTAGTGACTGGGTGGACGGGCTCGAGCTGTTCGGCTTCCTGATCGTTGCCACCTATGTCCTCGTGATGACCTTGATTGCCGGTCCTGTCGTCTCGCTGATGGTCGGGGCTATCGTTGCCGGCGGCGTGGCGATCGGATCCTGGCTGGCCTATGCGGACTCCGGCCTTCTTATTGACCCGACCTTTCCGATGGCCGGGGGATTTATCGTCTATCTGTCGATGACATCCATTCGATACGTTACCGCCGACCGGCAGAAACGCCGGATACGCCGCGCGTTCTCGCAGTATGTCGCGCCTGCCGTTCTTCAGCAGATCGATGAGCAGCCCGACGGGTTGTCGCTCGGCGGCGAAATGCGCGACGTCACCGTCATGTTCACCGACGTCCGGAATTTTACCAGCTTCAGCGAGAAACTCCCGCCGGTCGAAGTTGTCCTGTTTCTCAACAGTCTGCTCGGCCGGCTGAGCGAAGATATCATCCGCGAAAGAGGGACCATCGACAAATATATCGGTGACTCCATCATGGCATTCTGGAATGCACCGGTCGCCACCCCGGACCATGAGTATCATTCTTGTCGTGCAGCATTGAGGATGCGGGCGGCATTGGAGAATTTCAATTCCGACCGCCTGTCCTCGAGTGATGGTCAAGATCATGAGCCGATTGCAATCGGCATCGGCATCAATACCGGCGAAGCCTGCGTTGGCAATATGGGATCGCAATCGCGCTTCGATTATTCGGTGATCGGAGACACGGTCAATATCGCCTCACGTGTCGAGACGGCCTGCAAACAGGTCGGTTTCGATATCGTGCTTTCGGGGACGACAGCCGGCGGCGCATCGGCAATGGCAATCCTGGAAGCGGGCCTGGTGCCGCTAAAGGGGAAGTCAAATATGGCACCGGTCCATATTCTTGTCGGCGATGAGAGCGTCGCGCAAACCGACGAGTTCATCCGGCTGAAAAATGCCCATGGCAATTTGCTTGAAGCGCTGCGCAACAACTCGGCAGGTGCGGATGGCCGCTTGCTGGCCTGCAAGGATCTTGCCCGCCCGGTGCATGGCGGTCTCATCGATTTTTATGACATGATCCCGACCCGCAAGACTGATTTTCAACAAATTCTGGAATATACCGAACAGTCAATATGAAACCGGCCCGGCCTTTTTAACGCATGTGGCATTTGTTCTCTCTTTCGTCCGTGCCCAGACTGTCGAGCACGTTGTTCCTGTGCAGGAAACCGTCTATGGGAGCCCGCGCAATGACAGCATTGTGGGTGTGCAGCAATATCGGCTGACGCAATTGATTGTTCCACGGACGGAAACCGGCCGGTATGCCCTTGTAGGTATCGAAGGTAAAATCGTCTGATGTCATTATGGCACGGATTGCTCCGATGTCCGTCCCGCCTGATCTGACGATCGCCTCGACAATTGAACGAATAGCCGCCCATGCGGCCCAGTCTTCACCCTGCATCCGTCTATTCGCCACGCGGTCGAAGCGCTGGTTCAACTGCGGCGCGCCGTGCCGCTCCCAGGTCCAGTGCCAGGCCGATGCTGCCAGCCCCTCGGTACCGACGACAGGACGGGCGAGATATGTTCCATAAGGGACGTAGCGGCCAAATTCGCCTTCACTGTCTGCGAGGAATATGACGTCGTATCGTGCATCGCCGGTGAGCAGTGAAATGTTATTCTTTTCACGCTCGCGCGGATCGTTGCTCAGAACAAAGCGCCGGCGCGCGGCGATGGTCAGCCCGAACTTGAGGGCTGACCCCACGAACCGGTCGGCGTAATCCCGATCCTCCGGCCCCTCCCCGGCCAACACTATAATGCGTTTCCAGCCAAGGCTGTTCAGATATTGTGCCAGCCCGTCCGTCAACATGCCGTCCGACGGCATTGTGTGGAACAACGCCGGCGCACAGCCGTCTTCGCGCAGCGCATTATCACGGTGCCGGATATTGAACAGGATCAGGTCGCGACGGTGGCCATAGGCTTTGACGGCGTCTTCCAGCAATTCAAGCGGGAGATCCAGCAACAGGATTGGCGCCTGCGTCTCAGACAAGGCGGTTTCCAGCTCCGTCATGAGTGCGGCAGGATCCTTGATCGTAAGGGTGGTCATCGCAAATTTAAGGCCAATGGATCGTCCAATGATACGAACTTCGCGTAACGCGGCCAATGCGCCGGCAACAGGCGAATGCCGGTCCTTGAGAACAAGCCCGGTGTAGGCGCGGGCTGGCTGGTAGGCTGGGTCATTGTCCAGAGCCACATAGAGAAACGAAAAGGGTTTGCGTTCGGCGGCTTCAACGGAAACGCCGGGGGCTAACAGATAGACAAATGCGAGCAGCCACGCTGTTTTCGCCGCCACCCGGCGGGTCCGATCAATGATCATCGACCAAAATGCCATATGGCACCCGGTCGACGGGCACCGACTTGACCGGTTTCAGTGTTTGTGTGTCGATGATGGTGATGTCGTCTGACAGGCCGTTTGCGACGTAAAGCTTCTTTTCGTCTCCGGTAAGCGCAAGACCCCAAGCCCGTTTTCCTACGAGGATATAATCAACCACCTTGCGGCTCGCGACATCGGCCACCGCGACATGATTTGCCCGCCCGAGCGCCACATACGCCCTGCTGCCGTCCTTTGTGATCAGAACATCGACCGGTGTCACCTGCTCCTTCCGGAACCCTGTGGGAAGAAAGGCGATATCATCAACCAGTTTGAGCGTATCGATATCGATAATATTGACGATTCCCGCCAGCTCCGCCGAAACCCAGAGTTCCTTTTCGTCGGGGGTCAGTGCGAACCTGCGCGGTCGCGTATCGACAAGAATGTCCTTGATGACTTTCTTGTCTTCAACGCTGATGACATGGACCAGGTTGGCAGCTTCTGAAGCCACAAAAACCAGTTTGCCGTCTGAGGTTGCAAGCACGCCCTCCGGTTCTTCGCCGGTTTCGAATTCGGCCAGCAGTTCGCCCGTCTCGACGTCAAACATGGTTGCCGTCGCATCTTCTTCGTTGGAGACGAAAAGATGCTTGCCATTGGGATGCAGGTCGAATGTCTCGGGCTCTTCGACATCGATAATCCGGCCGACCAGCTCAAGGGTTGCCGTGTCATAGATCGCTATTACGGAATCATCTGCACAGCCGACATAGAATTTCAATCTGTCGGCGCTGAAATGCATGCCGCGCGGGCGTGCGCATGTCTCGATTGTCCGTTCCGGTTCGTCATCGGGACCGAGAATGGTCAGCGTATTGCTCTTTTCGTTGCTGATGATTACCCGGCCGGTGTTTTTGCCATGAACCGGGAATGTGCCGGCGATCAGGACCGCAAAGATTGCAACTCCAAACCACAATGAGCCGATCCAGTTGACGCGGATTGTCATTTGATTTCAAACGCCCCACTGAACCCTTGAGACCGCAGATTAGGCACATAATACTCATACGTCCCGGGCCGGATCGGAATGAAGAAGATGTCGATTTCTCCTTCGTCGTCAA
This sequence comes from uncultured Afifella sp., assembly GCA_947259045.1. Taxonomy (GTDB): domain Bacteria; phylum Pseudomonadota; class Alphaproteobacteria; order Rhizobiales; family Afifellaceae; genus CAMYKZ01. Next base: position 29,173 of record CAMYKZ010000020.1, on the reverse strand, counting down.
TTTCGAATGCATGCAGTCCGGCCGGCTTCACCGATTTGTCGTCGATCGAAATCCGGTCGATCCAGGAATTCTTAAACAGGTCCGGCGCCAGGATCTTGTATTCGTCACGTCCGTCGCTCACGATTCGCCAACGGTAGAACTTTCCGGTTTCGATTTGATAGGACGTCCTCGAAAAACCGTCCGCCGCATCAATCGACAGCGGCGGGAGCCGTTCGGCACGTCTGGCGAGGTTACCTTCGGCGGAAACGCCGCCGATGCTTGCGCAAAACACCAATATCACGGATAGCGCCGCCCATCTCAGGAATGTCATTTTGTTCAGTTGTTTAACAGGCATGATATTTTTTGTACTTTTCTTTTTTCAAATGTAAATTGATGCTAGCGTGTCCCTGCGGCAACGCAAGTTTGCCGATCAAAAATCAAACAGGAGGAAACGATGAAACCATCATTCCGAACGATTTGGCAATATGCCGGTGCAGCCGCGGTCGCCTGCACAATGATAGGATTTGCAAATTCCGCATCCGCCCAGGAAGTACAGGGCGGCACCCTGTATGGCGATATGAATGTCGTCACCCAGGATCTGCTGAGCCGTGCAGCCGGCGACGGTAACAATTTCCTCCACACAAACGGCAATTACGAACAGACGCGGTATTACCCCAATCGCCAGATCAATGTCGGCAACGTATCGAAACTGCGTCCGGCCTGGATATTCCAGACCGAAGTGGTCGAGACGATGGAAACCACGCCGATCGTCATCAATAGCGTCATGTATGTCACCACAGCGTTCAATCACGTCTATGCCCTGGATGCCCGTACCGGCGAACAGATATGGCATTACAAACACAAAATGGGCCCGATTACGACTTTCTGCTGCGGCCCGAACAACCGTGGCGTCGCGGCTCTTGGCGACAAGGTCTATATGGGTACGCTGGACGCCAAGCTGGTCGCGCTCGATGCCAAGACCGGAAAGCTTGTCTGGGAAACGGAGATCGCCGATCCGGCGCTCGGTTATTCCGAGACCATGGCGCCGACAGCCGTTGACGGCATGATCCTGATCGGCACAAATGGCGGCGAATACGGCATTCGTGGTTTCGTCAAAGCCTTCGATGCTGAATCCGGTGACCTGAAATGGACATTCCATACGACCGCTGAAGACAGTACCGGTGTCTGGGCAACCCATGATGCGACCGGTCGCGACATGTTGCGCGACATTGATGCGGAAAAAGCGGCACTGGCGGATATGGGCGACCCATACAAGACCCTTGGCGGTGGCGTCTGGCAGAACCCTGCAGTCGACCTGGAAACCCGGCGGATCTACTTCGTCGCCGGAAACCCGTCACCGGATCTCGACGGTTCGCTGCGCCCGGGCGACAATCTCTACACGAATTCGCTTGTATCCGTCGATCTTGATAGCGGCGAATATGTCTGCCATTTCCAGTATATCGCCCATGATGTCTGGGATCTGGATGCCGTCAGCCCACCGATCATCACGACGGTCAAGGATGGATCCGGAAACGATGTCAAAGGCATCCTGCATGGCGGCAAGACTGGGCACGTCTACGTCCACAATGCCGACGATTGCGGCCTGATCCGTTTTTCAGAAGCAATGGTGCCGCAGGAAAACATGTGGGTGCTGCCGACCAAGGATGGCGAGCGCATGCTGCCCGGCGCCAATGGCGGCGTTGAATGGTCGCCGATGACGGTCGATGCCGGCCTTGGCCTGAGTTATGCCATCAATCTGCATCAGCCGATGACCTACCATGTTGAATCGACCCCCTATCCGGAAGGCAAGCTCTGGCTCGGCGGCGCGTTCAAGGTCATTCCCGATGAAGAGCAATGGGGTAATGTCACCGCGATCGACTACAATACCGGCAGGATTCGCTGGCAGGTGAAAACGCCTGAACCGATGATCGGCGGAATCATGGCGACAGCCGGCGGCCTCCTCTTTACCGGCGAGGGCAATGGATTGTTCAAGGCCTTTGATTCTGAAACCGGGTCTGAACTCTGGCGCTTCCGCGCCGGTGCCGGGGTCAATGCTCCGCCGGCGTCTTACACCGTTGACGGCAAGCAATATATTGTCGTGGCGGCGGGTGGCAACACCCAGTTGAATTACAAGCGCGGCAACAACATCATTGCGTTTACACTGGCGGAATGAGCCTGCGCGTGTAACGTCAATCTGAGCGGGGCGCATCGGCGCCCCGCTTTTATCTTGAACGCCGACAATCCAGAAGAAGTATAAGATGCACCGCATATCAGCCCTGACCGCCCACGCCGCGGCTGCTTTTTTGTCCATTTCCGGTGTGGCATGGACGCAAGAGCGCCCCGCCCCGCCAGCCGAGATCGCCGAGCAGGTGGAACTTTGCGTTTCCTGCCATGGTGAAGACGGCCGGCCGGTCGTCGAGAATGCCCCGATCCTGTTTGGTCAGGAATTCTATTACATGTTTGTCCAGCTCCGTGATTATGCCGCCGGACGGCGCGAGAACGAAATCATGACGCCCATTGCGGCCGAGTTGGACCGCAAGCAGATGGAAGCCGTGGCGCTGTATTTTTCCGAACAGACCTGGCCCCGAATTCAATTTTCAGCAACCGATCAGGAGATCGCGATTGGTGAAACTGTCGGCAGCGCCGGTCAGTGCCCGCAATGCCATCTGGGCGGATATAACGGCAACAGCCGTGTGCCCCGGCTGGCCGGCCAGAAAGCCGATTATCTCACTCAGACCATGCTCGATTTCAAGCACCGTGTCCGAAAGAACGCGCCGGACAAATCATCCCTGATTGAAGGGTTTTCCGACGAAGACATTCAGGCCATGGCACATTTCCTGGCAGACCTTTGAATCTCTGAATTTCCTATTCAAGCAACGCACGGATTTCCGCATCGCTTGCCAGATCACGCGCGGTCTTGCCGTCATGATCCGTTTCATCGGAGCGGGCGCCTGCATCAAGAAGAGATTGCACGGCCGACGCATGTCCGCGTCCTGCTGCGATCATGAGTGCAGTGCGGCCGCGATTGTCTTTCAGGTCCAGTTCCGCGCCCCGTTCCAGCAAAAGTCCAATCGTTTTCATCGCGTCCGCCTCCGGAACATCGTTGGGATGGCCTGCTGCCCACATGAGTGCCGTCAGACTATTCCCGTCGCGAATATCAACCGCGACACCCGCATCCAGGAACAGTGCGACGATTTTCCGGTATCCCTTCGCGGCTGCATAGATGATCGCGGGTTTTCCTGTCCCGTCCGTTTTGCCAGAAGTGGCGCCGGCGCCAAGCAGGAGTTGCACCATCCTGGTGTTACCGTTGTACGAAGCAGCCGAAAGCGGCGTCACCCCGGACCGGTTAACCACTTGGACAGCAGCGCCCCGTTCAAGTAGCCGTTTAACGGTTCGGCGCTCATTTGCGATGACCGCTCTCAACAAGGCCGTCGATCCTTTGAGGTTTTGCGCGTCGATCACCGACCCCTGGTCGAGCAGAAAATCAACCAGACCTGAATGCCCTCCGACTGCCGCATGGATCAGCGCCGTGTCGGCCATCCGGTCACGCGCCTCGACGGAAGCTCCCTGGGTCAGCAATTCAGCGGCAACGGCGCCGCAGCCCTTTTTCGCCGCTTCGAACAGATCAAAATTAAGGTGACGGGTTCTATCGCCGTCAACCTGCTGTTCGATCTTCTGTGCGAGTTCCCGGCAGACGACGGGATTTCCGTCACCCGGCGAGAACCCGGCCGCGAGCGCCGGTGCAGTCAGCACACAATTCGCAACGATAAAGCAGACCATCACCGGAATAGCTGCAGATCCATAACCGGCAGATTTTTGTCCGAACTGCATCGTGCAATATCCTCCTATTCGCGAAACTCGCCGGGCTGACGGTAATATTGTTCGAATATGAACAAGCGGTTGCCTGAACAAAAAGCGGGGCCCTTTGACGAGACCCGCTTTATCATCCGCGGCCAAATGCCTTATTGCGGCAATTCGCCTTCCACGCCCTCGACATAATAGTTCATGCCGAGCAGCACCTCGTCGGGAAGGCTCTCTCCGGCTCCGATAACCTCAGACCCATCCTGTTTCCGTATCGGGCCCATGAACGGATTGAGTTTGCCGGATTTGTTCTCGTCTGCCGTTTTCTTCGCGGCCGCAATGACGTCGTCCGGTACGTTTTGATATTCTGACATCTCCACCATCTTGGCGGCAAAACCGCCCCAGACATCTTCTGACTTCCACGTCCCGTCCATCACGGCCTGTGTTCGGGCAATGTAATAATCGCTCCAATTGTCGACGATCGCCGTCAACTGGTGTTTCGGTGCGAAGGAATGCATGTCAGTGGCTTGTCCGAATGCGAAGATTCCGCGCTCGGCGGCAATCTGCAACGGCGCCGGTGAATCGGTATGCTGGGTAATGATATCGGCGCCCTGATCGATCAGAGCTTTCGCGGCATCTGCCTCGCGGCCGGGATCGAACCAGGAATTGACCCAGACAACCCTGAGCTTGAAATCGGGATTGACGGAGCGGGCTCCAAGCACAAAGGCATTGATGCCACGCACCACTTCCGGAATCGGAAATGAAGCCACATAACCTGCAACCCCGGTTTTGGATACTCTCGCGGCCATCTGGCCGATAACATAGCGGCCCTCGTAGAACCGGGCAGAATAGGTTGAGACGTTATCGGCGCGTTTGAACCCGGTGGCGTGTTCGAATTTCACATCCGGAAACCGGCTTGCGACCTTGAGTGTCGGGTTCATGAAACCGAAGGATGTGGTGAAAATCAGCTTGTTGCCGTCTCTTGCCAGCCGCTCGATGACCCGTTCAGCATCCGGACCCTCAGATACATTCTCCACGAAAGTCGTCTCAACCTTGTCGCCGAACGCCTTTTCAACGGCAAGCCGGCCTTCATTGTGCTGGTACGTCCAGCCATGGTCGCCGACCGGGCCGACATAGACAAAGCCAACCTTCAATTTTTCCTGCGCCAACGCCCCTACGGCAGACAGCGCCAGAATGTTCAATGCGGCAAATATTGTTTTCACGAAATGCATGAACTGCTCCCTTTTTTGATAAATCTCTTTAAACCGTTTCACCGGGCCGGCACAAATGGCTTTCCAAGGACCGCCGGTGTGTTTGCGCGCAATTTTGCCCTGTTTTGCGAAATCAGCACAAGCACTATGATTGTCGCCAGATATGGCAATGCGGATAGAAACTGCGATGGGATCCGCACTCCGGCGGCCTGGGCGTGAAAGCCGAGGATCGTAACAGCGCCGAAAAGATAGGCGCCGATCATAACCCTGGTCGGGATCCACGTCGCAAAGACGACCAGCGCAAGGGCAATCCAGCCTCTGCCGGCAACCATGTTTTCTGTCCATTGCGGCGTATAGGCCAGCGAAAGGTATCCGCCCCCGAGCCCGGCACAGGCGCCGCCGAACAGAACCGCCAGCCAGCGCACTTTAAGAACGCTCATACCGAGATTATGGGCTGAATCATGATTCTCGCCGATGGCCCGAAGGGAAAGGCCGCGACGGGTTCTGAACAGAAACCAGCTGACCGCGGCAACCAGCAGGAACGAGAAATAGACAAGCCCGTCCTGGCCAAAGAGAACGGGGCCGGCAAAGGGCAGGTCGGACAGTCCCGCAACGTCCAGTTTCGGAAGGCGTTCGCCCGGGCGCCCGAGAAAGGATTCACCCAGCATCGCCGCAGCCCCCAGGCCCAACAGTGTCAGCGACAGGCCGGTTGCGACCTGATTGGCCGCCAGATTGATCACCAGAAACGCAAAGGGAACGGCTGTGATCATGCCGCACAATGCGGCACCGAGCACACCGATGAAAGCGGGATGCACAATCTCTGCCAGGACCGGGCTGATGTCGGAAAGTATCGCAGTTGAATTGACCATATGCGCGGCGGCGAACCCGCCGACCGCGCCCATTGCCATCATTCCTTCGACACCCAGGTTGAGTACGCCTGAACGTTCGACCACCAGTTCGCCGGTCGCCGCAAGCAACAACGGTGTTGCCGCGGTAATCACCGTCATCAGCACAAGGGTCAGAAACGATGCATCAGCCACGGACATGCTCTCTTTTGTGACCGGTCGTACCCGGCTTGCGCATTCTGATCCGGTAGTGGATCAGGGTATCGAATCCGAGAACCGCAAAGAGCATTGTTCCCTGAAAAACACGGGTCACCTTATCTGACAGTCCCAGTGTAACCTGCGCTGCCTCGCCCCCCAGATAAGTGAGCGCCAGCAACAGTCCGGCAAACACAATTCCGATCGGGTTCAGCCGCCCGAGAAAAGCAACGATGATAGCGGTAAATCCGTAACCGGGAGAAATCTGCGGCCTCAATTGGCCGATCGTGCCCGACACTTCGGCCATGCCTGCCAATCCGGCAAGCGCGCCGGAGAGGGCAAATACGCCGAGAATGATCCGCTTCTGGTTAAACCCGGCGAACCGTGAGGCCCGCGGAGCCTCGCCCGCGAGGTTGATGGAAAAGCCGCGAACCGTAAAACGAAGCAGGACGGCAAGGACGACAGCCGCAATCAATCCGAACGTCACGCCCAGATGCAGGCGGCTGTTGCCGATCAGCGTCGGTAATGTCGCGGCATCTGTGAACAACCGGGATTCGGGGAAATTGAAACTTCCAGGATCACGCCACGGCCCCCGCACGAGATAATCCAGCAACAGCAGTGCAACATAGGTCAGCATCAGGCTGGTGAGGATTTCGTTGGCGTTGAACCTGGTCTTGAGATAACCGGGGATCAGACCGTAAAACCCGCCTCCGATCGCTCCTGACAAGATCATTGCCGGCAACACCCAGAGACCGGCTGCCTCGGGAAACAGAACCGGAATGGCGCCGGCAGACAGGGCGCCAATTGTAAACTGGCCTTCTGCGCCGATATTCCAGACATTGGCTCGAAAACAGACAGCGAGGCCGCAACCGATCAATATCAGCGGTGACGCTTTGACCACAAGTTCCTCTAGCGACCAGGACTGAGTCAACGGATCGACAAAATAGATATAAAGCGCCCGCAACGGGTCCACGCCGAGCGCGGCAAACAGAAACACTCCGAAGATCAGCGTCACCGTCAGCGCCGCCACAGGAGAAAGCAGCGAAAACAACAAAGAACGTTCCGCGCGCGGGACCAGTTCAAGCTGCATGTTCGCTCCCGCCATGTACGCCGCCCATGAGTAGGCCGATAACTTCCATTGTCATGAGGTGCGATGGAACGGCTTCGGACAATTTTCCGTCCGATATCACGGCTATTTTGTCGGCCACTTCAAATATTTCATCGAGATCCTGGCTGATGACCAGAACGGCCGACCCCTTCCCGGCCAGATGGATCAGGGCATCACGAATGCGCCGGGCGGCGCCGGCGTCTACCCCCCAGGTCGGCTGATTGACCACCAGAATTCCCGGATTGCGATCGACTTCGCGGCCAACGATAAATTTCTGCAGATTGCCGCCGGACAGGGAACTTGCAAGCGGGTCGGAATGAGCCCGGCGAACGTCGAATATTTCGCCGACCCGCATTTCAACCAGTTTGGCCGCCTTCCTGCTGATCCAGCCATGCCGGTTGATCTTCTCCGGCAGCGCATGGCGGGTCAGGATGACGTTGTCCGACAGGTGCAGGTCGGCCGCAGCGCCATGGCCAATCCGTTCTTCCGGAACGAACGCAGCGCCGAGCCGCCGCCGGCCGCTGATGCCGAGTTTTCCGGAGCTGATCCCATCCAGCAACACGTAATCGTCCTGCTCGGCCAGCCGCTCGCCGGAAATCAAGTCAAACAGTTCCGACTGGCCATTGCCGGCGACACCCGCAATCCCGAGAATTTCGCCGCCGCGGACATGCAAATCGATATTGTCCAGGGACACACCAAACGGATTGTCTGAAGGCAGGTTCCCGTTCGATACCGTCAGCCGTTCCGGGCCATGGCTATCGTTTTCCCCCGCCGAAGCCTTGGTCGATGCCGTGACCGCCTCGCCGATCATCATCCGCGCGAGTGACGCAGCGCTTTCGGTGCCCGGATCGGCTTTCGCAACAATGGTCCCGCGGCGCAGAATTGTCGCATGGTCGGCAAGGTGCAGAACCTCAGTCAACCGGTGTGTGATGTAGAGGATCGATACACCCTTTGCGGCAAGCTTGCGCAGCGTGACAAAAAGCACGTCAGCTTCCTGCGGCGTCAGCACGGACGTTGGTTCATCCATGATCACCAGGCTGGGATCCTGCAGGAGGCAACGAACGATCTCAACGCGCTGGCGTTCGCCGACCGAAAGATCGGCAATCGACGCTTCCGGATCGAGCGGCAATCCGTATTCGGACGACACTTGCCTGATCGTCGCATTGAGCTCGACCCGGTTTTTTGCGCCATCGAGTCCAAGGGCAATGTTTTCAGAGACACTCAGTGCTTCAAACAGCGAGAAATGCTGGAATATCATACCGATACCGCGCTGTCTTGCTGCAGCCGGATTTTCGATTGAAACCGGCCGGCCGCGCCAGTGAATCGAACCCGCATCAGGTGCCAGAGCGCCAAAAAGCATCTTGACGAGAGTCGATTTGCCTGCCCCGTTTTCACCGAGCAGCGCGTGAATTTCGCCATGGCCGATTTTCAGATCGATCGCGTCGCACGCGGTCAGATCGCCAAATCGCTTCGTCAGTCCCCTCACCTGCAGCAAAGGCGCTCCGTCCGGGGAAGGGCTGTCATCTGAACCGATCATGTGATCAGCCCCCTGTCCAGCTGTAGCCAGGACCATGCATTCCGCTGAAGCTCAGGCCAGTGGAAAGCATTGTTATCCATCCATTGTGTTTGCGCTGCGACCTCAACTCAGGGGATCAAGACAGTCGCACCTGTGGTTTTACGACCCTCCAGCGCCTTGTGGGCGTCGACGGCCTGCTGCAATGGAAAATTCTGATTCACTTCGATTTTCACGGTCCCGTCTGATATCAGCGCCATCATCTCGTTGGCCATGGCGACAAGGCTGGACCTTCCGGCGATATAGGTGAAGAGCGTCGGACGAACGGCGTATAGAGATCCCTTCTGAGCCAGAAGCGCCAGGTTGAAATCCCGGATCGGACCTGATGATTGTCCGAACGATACCCACATTCCCCGAGGCTTCAGGCAATCCAGAGATCCGGGATACGTATCGCTGCCAACCGAATCGTAGACAACATCGCACTTTGCGCCGCCGGTGATCTCGCCGACCCGCTCGACAAAGTTCTCAGTCCGGTAGTTGATGACATGATGGCATCCGTGCGCGCGGGCAAGTTCGGCCTTTTCTTCCGACCCGACAGTACCGATCACTGTCGCTCCCAGGTAATTGGCCCACTGGCAGGCAATCGACCCGACGCCGCCGGCAGCGGCATGAAACAGAATTGTCTGGCCTGCCTCGACTTTGAATGTCTGTCGAAGAAGATATTGTGCCGTCAGTCCCTTCAGCATCATGGCAGCGCCCGTGCGCATATCGATGCTGTCGGGAAGCTTCACCAGGCTGGCCGCCGGAACCAGCCGTTCTTCCGCATATGATCCGATTGCGCCGACATAGGCGACCCGGTCGCCGGCTTTGATGTCATCGACGCCGTCACCGATGGCTTCGACGATCCCGGCGCCTTCGTTGCCTGGGGTAAACGGCATGCCGTTGGGTGCCGGATAAAGCCCGGACCGGAAATAAGTGTCAATGAAGTTCAATCCGATAGCCTCATGCCGGACCCGTGCTTCACCAGAGCCCGGATCGCCAACATCGCGATCTTCGACTTTCATCACCTCCGGTCCGCCGGTTTCGTGGACCATGATCACTTTGGACATCGTTTTTTCCCTCTTATCGACCGCTTAATTGTTGAATGCCGGAGACCGCAAACAGATAGAGACTGGCAGCCAGCAACAATGCCTGCGCGATCGGTACAGGCTGGAAGCCGGAAATCATGATCCAAACAGCGGACAAAGCCCAGACAAAGGTGACTGAAAGTGTCAATGACCTCCATCGGATCACACGATTGGGATGGACGAACTGGATCGGCAGAAAGGTCATGATAGCCAGGACGACAATCACGATAATCGACACAAATGCCGGCGGCTGAAAAACGAAAAGAACAAAGACCGGCATATTCCAGACCGCCGGAAAGCCGCGAAAGGAATTGTCCGGCTGTTTCATGCGCCTGTCGGCAAAATAGACCGCTCCGGAAACCGCAATGAGAAGCGCCGCGGCAATGCCGGCAGGGCCTGAAATCAATCCGGCATTCGCCACAATGATGGCCGGAACAAAGACGAAGGTCGTGTAGTCTATGACATAATCGAGCGCTGCACCGTCCCATTTGGGCAAGCGCTCGCTGACCCTCAACTTTCGTGCCAGGGGGCCGTCAATGGCATCGACGAAAAGTGCGATTCCGAGATACAGGAATGCGCCATGCCAGTTCTGCTCCTGTGTCGCCAGCACGGCAAGCAGAGCGAACGCGGCGCCGCTGGCTGTCAGAATATGGACCGCAAACAGATGCCCCGGCATCACGCGCTACCTAAGGCCCGGCCCAGTCAAGCTGGCATAGCTCAGCCGAACGTCCGCCGAAATTCCAGTTCCGGCCGAACGCCCGCAATCTGCTTTTGTCAGATTCGCAGACAGTAATATCCGGTGCAATCCAGTAGGCGGAGTTCTTGATGACGACTTCGCCTTTGCCGCCCTCCCCTTTGACCGGAGAAACGGCTCCGTCAATCATTTTTCCAACCTTGACGATCCGGGTTTCATCCTTGATGGCGTAGTCGATCTCCGCCTTGTGCACGCCCAGGAAATTACCCACCAATATCGACAGAAGATGCGTTGTACCGCCGGCCTGGCCGGACATGATTTTCGTCAATCCGTCGAGTGCCTTGTCGGATGCGTTCTCGTCGACAAAAATCCCCGCAGTCCAGTTTCCCCGTGACATCAGTCCCGGAATTTCCAGCATCAGCCCCATATTCAAACCGGAAAGATCGGTCTCGCCAAAATGGCCCTCGTCGATTTTTACGCCGGCCCATGTCTGGCAATAACCTTCGGTCGGCGGGTGAAGGCCAAGAGACAGCACACAGGGACAAAAAACAGTACAGTTGCAGGACAGTACAAGTTCGCCCTTGAGCTTCCATGGATCCTTAGACAATTCCGCCTCCCGGTTATCGTTCCTCTCATGCACTGCCGAAGGCAATGAGCGCAAGTCCTGTTATTATCAGGCCAACTCCGAGCGGCTTTTCAAACCGCGGCACAAGCTGGTGCTTCTGGACCGCCATCAGTGCCGCCAGCAACGCCATCCACCCGAAATTCATCAATCCGGCTGCAAACATCAGCATCATCAAAGCCCAGCAACAGCCAAGGCAATAGAGGCCCTGTTCCAGGCCAATACGGTATATCCGCGCCCAGGACGGCCGGAATTGACTGAGTATCGTGTTGAACGGATTTCTGCATTGCGTCAGGCAATGGTTCTTCAGGCCGGTCCATTCAAAAGCCCCGACACCAACAAAAAGGCTCCCGGTAAAAAGCGCCGGTGGCCAGCCCTCATGCGAAATCAGGTCAAGCTCAAGCAGGACGGTTTGAAGGCTTGCAGCAGCGATGGAAAAGACGCTCCATACGGTCAGATAACCAGAAATCAATGCTGAAACCCCTGGCACCGACATGCCCTTTTGCCGGGCCGCAAACCCCACATCAAGATACGTCACAACCATGTTCCAGGCGGTCGGCAACATCATCGCCACCGACATCAGCAACCACATCCCGAAACTGACCAACAGCGCGGCCTGGAACGACTGGTGATGAAGGTGGGTGTGAATTTCCCGGCTCAGCCACAGCAGAATTGCAGCAACCAGACAAAGTACGCCAATTGTACCGGCAACCACAATTTTGAGCCGAAAATGGCGTCGTGTCAGCAGCGGATCGGTTTGCGGGTCAACATGGGAATGCGACATTCATCCATCATTGACCGTTTTGTAATTTCGGGCAATTCCTATTGTCTGCGGCGCTGTGAAGCGTTGCACTTTGAGAGCGGCGGCGACACATTGCGGTTCGTTGCAAGCGGCCAGACCGGATCAGACAATGCCCGACGCCCGGGAAACACCACGAAAAACCGATATCTGCATTTGCGGCGGAGGGCCGACAGGGTTCGCGGCGGCAATTGCGCTGGCCCGCAGCGGCCTGAACATCGCGATACTGGCCCCGCCGGCGAAAATTCCGGCAGCGCGGACTGCCGCACTTCTCGATGGTTCAATTCGCTTTTTGCAGGGCATCGATGCCTGGGTGCCGGAGGATCTCGATGGCGCCGCTCTTCGCGCCATGCGGCTGATCGATGATACCGGCAGCCTGATCAGGGCGCCGGAAGTCACGTTTCATGCTTCCGAAATGGGCCTGAAGGCCTTTGGCCACAATGTTCCCAATTCCCGCCTCGTTGCCAGCCTGCGGGCAATTGCAGCAGGAGTTGAGAAAATCGGAATAATTGAAGAAAGGGCCGCCGATATCAAACTGGATGACGAGACGGCACGTGTTTTCACCGAAACCGGCGTTGAACTGTCCACTCGGCTTGTGATTGCCGCTGACGGGGCAAAATCCCTTGCCCGCACGATTGCCGGCATCGATGTGCAAAACTGGTCCTACCCGCAATCGGCACTGATCACCACCTTGTCCGTCGAGTATCCCCACGGCGGTGTGTCAACCGAATTTCATACCCGTTCGGGCCCGTTCACGCTCGTCCCGCTGGCGCCGAACCGGATGAGCCTGGTCTGGATGCAGGCCGGTGATCGGGCACGCCAGGCTATGGAAATGTCAACCGATGAGTTCGACCGGCTTGTCGAACGCCAGGCCCAATCCATCCATGGTCGCATGCAAGTTGACGGCGAACGGGCCGTGCTGCCGCTTCGCGGCCTGCTTGCGAAGCAATTTGCGGCAAATCGGATTGTTCTTGTCGGCGAGGCAGCCCATGTATTTCCGCCGATCGGCGCCCAGGGTCTGAATCTCGGATTGCGGGATGTTGCAAAACTTGCCGACATCCTGCCCCGCCACAAAAAAGACCCGGGATGCGAGGCTGCCCTGCGTGCCTATCAGGCCGGCCGGCAGCTTGATGTTCGCAGCAGAACCTATGCTGTCGATCTGTTCAACCGCTCGCTTCTGAGTTCGTTCGTGCCGGCTCACCTGCTTCGAAGCGGTGGCCTGTCACTGGCGTCAACCATGCCGGCGTTCCGGCAATTCCTGATGCGCCGCGGTCTGTCAGATGTCTCAACGCCTGTCTGACTGTTTTCTGAATGCCGGATCGACCGGCACCGGCAACGCCGGTACGAAACCCTGAACGTCCATCAGCGCGTGATCAAACAGCCCACGGGCCTGGAAATGCGGATCCGACATGGCGGCATCGATATCGATCATGACAGTTGCGCAGCAATCGGCCTGCGCAAGCTTTGATGCCCAGATCTCGGCCGGTTTTTCTCCAAACGCCGCGGCGACGCGCCCTCGTACGTTTTCCGGATCGCGTCTGTCGTCACGTTCCTCCGGCGCCAGGCCAAGTACATCGCAAAGCCGCTGCCAGAAATGATCCTCCAGTGCGCCGACGCATATCGGCGTGCCGCATTCTGCAGGATATATGCCATATCGAGGCGACCCGCCGGTCAGAAGGCCGGTGCCATTGTTGGCGACGGATTTCCCGGCCACTGCAAAAGCCTGCGCAAACACTGAAAATGTGAACATCGCATCGGCCATGGCGATGTCGAGATGGCATCCCTGCCCTGATCGCTCGCGCGACAAGAGCGCCAGCAGGATATTGATCACTGCCGGAAACGAACCGCCGCCGATATCGGCGAGTTGCGCCATCGGCAGGACCGGTTTTTGGCCGTCTCCCCAGGATTGCGCCAGCAGACCTGTATTTCCCAGATAATTGATATCGTGGCCGGCTTCCAGCGATCTGGGTCCAGTCTGGCCGTAGCCGGTGATTGAACAGTAGATCAGCCGCTTGTTGACGGTCTGCATGGCCTGAAAATCCAGGCCGAGACGCGTCATCACGCCCGGACGGAATTGCTCAACAAGGACATCTGCGCCCTTGACGAGTTCGATCGCTTCGGCCTTTCCATCACCGGATTTGAGGTCCAGTTCAACGATCCGTTTGCCGCGGTTCAGCAGGCGATGCGCCGCGCCGCAGCCATTGAGAAACGGCGGAAATCGGGTCATGTCATCGCCACCCGGTTTTTCGATTTTGATGATCTCGGCCCCGGCTTCGGCAAGCAGAAGCGTTGCCAGCGGGCCTGGCAGCAATGTTGAAAAATCGATGATCGTAAGTCCGGTCAGCGGTTGGACCATGAAAAATATCCCTTAATAATTGAAATCGGATCATCCGGCAGGATATTTCCAGTGACCAGATAAAGAAACATGGTGACGGTTATTACGGAAAAGGCCGTGCCGAGCAATATTCCCGAAGACGCGCGCAAGACATAGCTGTCATACTGGGTTGCAAGGACATAGATCGTGGCAGCCGGCGGCAGGCAGGCCATCAGTACACCGGTGTAAATCCAGAGGCGGTCAAACCCGCCGACCCAGCTCAGCAGCAGATAGGCGATCAACGGGTGGACAATCAACTTGATGGCAATCAGGACAGGCAATTCGCCCGGCACCCTTTTGAGAGGCTGCAACGCAACCGTAACGCCTAGCGCAAACAATGCACAGGGTGCGGCAGACGACCGCAGGAATGTCAGGATCTGATCGACAAAACTGGGCGGTTCGATTTTCCAGGCCGCACCTGCGACCCCGGCAAGGGTGGCGAGGATGAACGGATGCAGCAGCACCTTCCCCGGAATTGAAATCAGCGTGCGTCCGACACTCTGATCCCCACTGCCGGAAACCGCCATCATCACAGGTGTCAGCGAAAAACACAGAGCGACGTCGAAACAGAATATCAATGCTGCCGGGACCGCGGCTTCGGGTCCGAGCGCAAGAATTGCCAGCGGCGGTCCCATATAACCGACATTGCCGTATCCGCCGATGAGTCCCTGAATGGTCGCCTCAGAGAGATTGTCCCGGTTGCGAATTGCAGCGTAGCTGAATGCCAGTGCAAAGGCTGTATAAGTTGCCAGGCTGGTTGTGAAAACGAATCGCCAATTTGCCAACTGATCGATCGGCGTTTTGGATATCAGCTGGAAGAACAACGCCGGCAAGGCGAAATAGATGACAAAAACATTGAGCCATCCAAGCTCGCCTTTATCCTTTTTCCAGATTTTCCCGGCCAGAAACCCGAGAAATATCAAGCTGAAAAACGGCAGCGCCAATGTCAAAACGTCAGACATGGCCAGTCTGCTCGCCAGTCTGCCCGAAATTCGGAAAGCCGCTCGCAACCGTCAGCCGTTTTGATAATTGTCGTTGCAAGGCCGCCCCATCCCCTTGTGTCTGGCTTCCGCTAATGATTAACCCTGCGTCCGTCAATCACAGACAATCGTGCGAACCGGAATCATAATGTCAAAAAAGGCAAACCCGACTCTCTGGCGTTCCGGAAAACAGAATCTGGAATATTTCGCCATGCGTTTTCTCGGCCAGATACTCAGATTGATCGGAATTGATGCCGCGTCTGCCATCATGGGGTCCGTGTGGCAGGCAATCGGCCCCCACAGCCGCCGCCAGGAACGGGTGCTCGCGAACCTGCAAATTGCATTCCCGGACATGACGCCGGCAGACCTTAAGACCATCGCCCGGCATCAATGGAATAATCTGGGCCGGACATTTGCCGAAAGTTTCATGATCGACCGATTCCTGACCGATCCCGGGCGGATCGGCCTGAATGCCGGTATTCTGGATAAACTTGCCGATTCCGGGTCAGGTTTTGTCATGGTTTCGCTTCATACCGGCAATTGGGAACTGGTCAGCGTTCCCATCGCCGGCCGCTTCAAGCTTACCGCCTTGTACCAGCAACTTTCAAATGCCCGGGCAGACCGATATGTGCGGTTTATGCGCGAAAAGGTCTATCGGGGCGGATTGGTGCCCAAAAGCCGCGAAACACCGAAATTGGTGATGCAAACGGTTCGGGACGGGCGCGGTGTGGCGATGCTGGCGGATCACCGGGAAAAAAAAGGTGTGGAAATCAGTTTTTTCGGCCAGACGACCCGGGCAAACCCGTTTCCGGTCATGGTCGCCCGCAGATTGGGGGTTCCGCTGATCGCAGGTCGGGCGATCCGCCTGAAAGGCCCCAGATTTAACGTCGAAGGTATCGAAATCGAAATATCTCGCACAGATGATATCTCTGCCGACGTCCAGTCTGGCACACAGGCGATACAGTCGCAGTTCGAGCGCTGGATCCGGGAATATCCCGGGCAATGGATGTGGGTGCACGATCGCTGGCGGGTGGGCCGTCCGCGTCGAAAACAGAACAGGCCGGCCCTTGACAAATCCGGGCCGAATGCAAACTAAGCAGGCATGAGTGAGATGACAGACGTCCGGCAGGCAAAATTCAGCGTAGGACAGGTGGTACGGCACCGCCTGTTTCCATTCCGTGGCGTGATCTTCGATGTCGATCCGATATTCGACAATACCGACGAATGGTACGAAGCCATTCCTGAGGACGTCAGGCCGGCCAAAGACCAGCCGTTTTATCATCTTCTGGCGGAAAATGAGGAGACGGAATATGTCGCCTATGTGTCGGAACAGAATTTGCTGATCGACGAAAGCGGCGATCCTGTCAGGCATCCCCAGGTCGACGATCTGTTCAGCGGATTCGAAAACGGCGCTTATGTGACGCGCGAAGCGCCCAACTAAGCCGACTAAGCCTCAGTTCGACACACAAATCGTAAAAGGCCCCGGAAATCCGGGGCCTTTTGGTAATTCCTATTGGTTCTGTTGCGCTTTGATAAGATCATTGCGGGCCTTTTCAGCCCGTTCCGCCAACTCATCCTGAAGCTTTTTCTGATCCGCCTGCAATTTCCGCGGATCTTCGCCCGGCCCGTCGTAGGATGCGGTGAATCCGGCCAGGCTGACGCCGAAATTAAGCTGCTTTGCACGCTGGTTCGTCGCCGTGATGACGATATTCTGGCCGCGCTTCATGGCTGCGATATACTCGTCGGTAATCTTGATATCGCCAAAACACAGATTCGGCAGGCAGATCGAAAACGACACCGCCTGTTCGCTGCCGCCATCGACTTTGACCACCAGGCCCTGCCGAATCAGCATGGCCGGCGGGACCGCGACGAGAAGCATTTTGCTGTCTTTCTTCTCCTGGATCGTAACGGCGGCCAGAACCTGTCCGGTTGTTGCCAGCAATTGCCTTGTGGTCACACAAACCACTTCCTTGGTTTTCGGGTTTTCGCTGCAGAGCTTTCTCCAGTCCGGCTGCGGCGGCCGTTCTCCCTGGGTCGCGGTCTGTGCGAACGCCTGGCCGGAAAGCAAGACAAGCAATACCGCTAGAATTGCTCGGCCAGCGTGATTGACGAATCTGTTTGACAGTTTCATTCTTTGATCCTTGGAACTTTTGGGCCCTGGCCCGGTTTACCGGCTTCGGTTATTGCCGGTTCAATGATGTGCCGTTTCAATTGGCATGGCAGTTGATATCTAATTATGGCGTGAGCATGTCACGACGGATTCGACATGACCCATAACGCCGATTTGTGCATAAGACCAGATTATCGCACACTTTTTCATATACCGGGCTGGCTGGTGCAATCGGGCGGCCCGGATCAACCGGCAAGGCAGGTACAAGGATGATTTCAAGATTACGCTATGTCGTATCTGTTTTGGCAATTGCATTGCTTCTGGCTGCAGCATATGCGGACGCGGAACCGAAACACGCGATCGCAATGATTGGCGAACCGGCGCTTTCGTACGGTTTCGAGCACCTTACCTACGTCAACCCGGACGCGCCTAAAGGTGGCCGCATCCGGTATGGAATGGTCGGCACATTCGACAGCGTCAATCCGTTTGTCCTGAAGGGCACCGCATCGCGGGGCATTGTCGACAATTTGTGGGGCAACAATGTCTACGAGACACTGATGTCTCGCAGTTACGATGAGCCGTTCACGATGTACGGCCTGCTCGCTGAAGGTGTCGAAACCCCGCAAGATCGATCCTGGGTGGAATTTACGCTCAATCCGAAAGCCCGATTTTCCGACGGCAAGCCCGTCCGGCCGGAAGATGTGATCTTTTCCTATAACCTGCAGAAAGACCATGGCCGACCAAAGGGGTGGTACAAGAAGATCGCCAAGGTCGAAAAAACCGGAAAAAATTCGGTCCGCTTCGAATTTTCCGATGGAAGCGACCGTGAATTGCCATTGATCGTCAGCCTGATGTTCGTGTTCCCGGAACATGCAACGGACCCCGTTGCTTTTGGCAAATCGTCCCTGACCCCGTTTGTCGGCAGCGGCGCCTACCTGATTGAGAAAGTCGAAGCCGGCCGTCGGATCGTCATGCGCCGGAACCCCGATTATTGGGGCAAAGATCTGCCGGTCAAGCGAGGTTTTGACAATTTCGACGAGATTACAGTGGAATATTTCCGCGACCAGACAGCCTATGATGAAGCCTTCAAGAAGGGCCTGATTGACATCAACCTGGAATCGGATCCCAAACGATGGACGAACAATTACGGGTTTCCTGCTGTCACTGACGGTCGCGTCGTGCTGGAAGAAATTACCTCCGGCACTCCGAAGGGCATGACCGGTTTTGTGATGAATATGCGAAATCCGGTTTTCAAGGATGTCCGTGTTCGCCGGGCGCTCAGCATGTTTCTTGATTTCGAATGGCTGAACAAGAATCTCTATTTCGACCGCTACAGGAGGAACAGCAGCTATTTCGAAGATTCTGAATTATCGGCGATTGGCCGGCCTGCCGACGCGGTTGAGAAGGACCTGCTGGCCAGGTTCCCCGACACCGTTCGTCCTGACGTTCTCGACGGAACCTACCGGATCACCAGGAGTGATGGCAGCGGACGGGACCGCAAGGTCATTCGAGCGGCTCTGGTACTGATGAAACAAGCCGGCTACGGTCGAAAAGGCAGTGAAATCGTCAATCTTGAAACCGGTGAGCCGCTGGTTTTTGAGATTTTGATTCTGAATACCCAGGAGCGCGTTGCCGCTGCGTGGAGGAAATCCCTGGCGATCGCCGGCATCAACGTCTCATTACGGGTTGTCGACGCATCACAATATTGGGAGCGGTTGAAAAATTTCGATTACGATGTGATTCAATGGGTCTACAGTGCTTCGCTCTCGCCAGGCAATGAACAGAATTTCCGCTGGTCATCAGCGGCAGCAGACAATTTTGGAACATGGAACTTTGCCGGCGCCAAAAGCCCTGCGATCGATGGGCTGATCGACGCCATGCTCAGCGCCGGCACGCGCGAAGAGTTTGTCTCCACCGTGCGGGCCTATGACCGGGTTCTCATTTCCGGCGCCTATCTTGTGCCGCTGTTCTATGCGCCGGAGACCTGGTACGCGCGCTGGGCTCACATCAAACATCCCGCCAAACACTCGCTTTACGGCGCCCAGCCCACTACATGGTGGTACGAGGAGTAAAACATGACAGATATTACCGCCGAAAAACCGATCCTGATCGATATCGTTTCCGATGTGATGTGTCCGTGGTGCTATATCGGCAAACGGCGGCTTGAAGCCGCGCTGGACCGTCTGCCATACCCGTTGCAGATACAATGGAGACCGTTCCAGCTTGACGGAACCCTTCCGCCGGAGGGCAAGGATCGCAAAGCCTATCTGGCAGACAAATTCGGCTCGGCGGAAAAAGCGGGCGAAATTTACAAGAACGTGACGGATGCCGGCGAATTGGAAGACATTCCATTCGCATTCGATAATATTTCCGTGTCACCGAACACGCTTGACGCCCATCGGCTGATCCGTTGGGCCGGCAGCGCCAGCGAAGATGTTCAGGACCGGATCGTGGAAAGTCTGTTCCAGGCTTATTTCATCTACGGCGAAAACATTGGTGATCACAAGGTGCTGGTACGCATCGCCGAAGATGCCGGGATGGACAGCAAACTTGTCGCCGAACTTCTGGAAAACGGCGCAGACCGCGATCTGGTCGCCAAGGAGATTGAACTCGCCCAGAAGATGGGTGTGACCGGCGTACCGACATTCATCGTCGACAACACCTACGCCCTGGTCGGCGCTCAGCCGGCCGATCAGCTTGTCTCGGCGATCGAGGCGATCGTCAGCCAGCGCAATGCCAACGACAATGACAATAGCGGTCAGGCCCAGGCCTGATCCTCCCGCGCATCAGGCGGCCTGTTTGTCGCCGGCCTCCGCCAGGCGCACAAGGCCGGTCAGGATTGTCGCCACACCATTGAGCCTGTCTTCGCCGGATTTCCAGTCGCGGATGAATACGATCCGCTGATCGGGGCGGATTTTCGCCATCGAACCCTGCTCGCCGATGAAGCGGATCAAACCGCCGGCATTGTCGAATTCATTGTTGCGGAAAGCGACGACGACTCCCTTCGGCCCGGCTTCAACCTTTTCCACATTGGCGCGGCGGCAAAGCGCTTTGACGTAGACAATCTTGATCAGATGATCGACTTCTTCAGGCAAAGCGCCGAATCTGTCGACCAGCTCGGCCGCAAAATCATCGATCTCTTCCGGGCTGTCGAGATCGGCCAGCCGCCGGTACAGGTTCATCCGCAATTGCAGGTCGGGAACGTAGGATTCCGGAATCAGGACGGCCGTTCCAATCGTGATCTGTGGCGACCAGCGCTCGTCGCCAGTCTCGTCGTCGCCGGCCCGCAGGCTGGCCACCGCTTCTTCGAGCATCTGCTGATAAAGCTCGAAACCGACCTCACGGATATGGCCGGACTGTTCCTCGCCCAGAAGATTTCCCGAGCCGCGGATATCGAGATCGTGGCTTGCCAGCTGGAAACCGGCGCCTAACGTGTCAAGCGATTGCAGGACCTTCAGCCGGCGCTCTGCCGTTGCAGTCATCGTGCGGTTCGCCGGAACCGTGAACAGCGCATAAGCGCGGGTCTTTGAGCGTCCGATTCGGCCGCGCAACTGGTAAAGCTGCGACAGGCCGAACATGTCCGAACGATAGACGATCATCGTATTTGCGGTCGGAACGTCGAGACCTGATTCCACAATCGTCGTGGAAAGCAGAATGTCATACTGGCCGTCATAAAACGCATTCATGATCTGGTCGAGTTCGCCCGGCGGCATCTGGCCGTGGGCGATCGCGACCCGGGCCTCCGGCAGATTGTCGTCTAGAAATGCTCTGACTTCGGCGAGATCGGATATTCTTGGCACGATAAAAAACGACTGCCCTCCCCTGACCCGTTCCCGCAACAGGGCTTCACGTACGCTGAGCGTATCGAACGGCGTGATGAAGGTTCGCACCGCAAGCCGGTCAACCGGTGGTGTGGCAATGATCGACAGGTCGCGCACACCGGTCAGCGCCAGTTGCAGCGTCCGCGGGATCGGTGTCGCCGACAGGGTCAACACATGAACGTCGGATTTCAGTTCCTTGAGCCGTTCCTTGTGCTTGACGCCAAAATGCTGCTCCTCATCGATTATCAGCAGGCCGAGATCACGAAACCGGATCGCCTTGCCAAGAAGCGCATGGGTACCGATGACGATGTCAATCGATCCGTCTGTGAGCCCGGCCTTGACCCGGCTTAATTCCGCCGCCCCGACAAGGCGTGAAGCCTGAGCGACGTTGACCGGCAATCCCTTGAAACGATCCTGAAATGTCTTGAAATGCTGACGCGCCAGCAATGTCGTCGGAACAACGACGGCGACCTGTTTGCCCTCAAGCGCTGCAACAAACGCTGCCCTGAGCGCAACTTCCGTCTTGCCGAAGCCGACATCGCCGCAAATCAGCCGGTCCATTGGCCTGCCGGACGCCAGATCGGCCAATGAGGTATCGATCGCCAGCATCTGATCATCGGTTTCTTCATATGGAAACCGGGTGGCGAATTCGTCGTAGACGCCGGTTTGCGGCACCAGAACCGGAGCCGTGCGCAACGTCCGGGCGGCTGCCGTCTTGATCAGTTCGTCTGCGATTTCGCGGATGCGTTTTTTCAGTTTTGCTTTTCGGGTCTGCCAGCCGGCCCCGCCAAGCCGGTCGAGATTGGCGTCTGAACCTTCCGATCCGTATCGTGTCAGGAGATCGATATTTTCAACCGGCAGAAGCAATCGGTCGCCGCCGGAATAGATCAGCTCGACGCAATCATGCGGCGCCCCGGCTGCCTTGATGGTTTTAAGGCTGTTGAAACGGCCGATGCCGTGTTCCACATGCACAACGAGATCGCCTTCAGACAGGCTTGTTGCTTCTGTCAGGGCGTCGGCCGGCCGCTTGCGGCGTCTGGACGACCGCACCAGCCGGTCACCGAGCACATCCTGATCTCCGATGACAGCAAGGTCATTGGTCTCGAACCCGGCCTCAAGCGGCAATACGGTCAGGCCAAGCCTGCCCTCCGGCAGTTCGCGTGCTGCGGGCCAATCTTCCACCGGCTGCAGATTTTCCACGCCATGATCGGCAAGCACCTGGCCCAGCCGGTCCCTCGCCCGCTCACTCCACGCTGCCAGCAGGACCCGTTTGCCGCCTGACCGAAGTTTGCCGACGTGATCGGCAAGGGCGTTAAACACGTTGACGTCGCCTGCCGCCCTTTCGGCGGCAAAAGATCTGCCGGCCCGGCCGCCAAGATCGACCGCACCCGGACCTTCGGCAGACAGAAACGGGCTGAAATTGAACCGCCGGCGATCGGCAAGGCTGCTCATCCAGTTTTCACGGTTGAGATAAAGCTGGTCCGGTGCGAGTGCATTATACGGCGTTGATGTGGACGTTACCTGTTCAACGGCTTCAAGGCGGGCATCATAATGATCGTCGATCTGTTCCAGACGTTCGCCCACGGCGTCATCGCCAAGGTGATCGAACACGAACGGTTCATCAGGCAGATAGTCAAAAAGGGTCTCCAGCCGTTCGTAAAACAGCGGCAGCCAGTGCTCCATGCCGGCAAAGCGGCGCCCCTCGCTGATCGCCTCATACAGGCCGTCAGCACTGGTCACCGCGCCGAATTCGGACCGATACCGGCCGCGAAACCGGCTGATCGTATCTTCCGTCAGCACAGCTTCGCTGGCGGGCACCAGTTCGATCAGATCCTGCTGGCCGGTCGTGCGTTGCGTTGCCGGATCGAACGGCCGGATCGTCTCCAGCGTGTCACCGAAAAAATCGAGCCGGAACGGCAATTCGAAACCTGGCGCATAAAGATCGACAATACCGCCGCGTACGGCATATTCACCGACATCACGGACCGTCGAAGTCCGGTCGAACCCGTTCGATGCAAGCCAATTGATCAGAATGTCCATGGCGACAACATCGCCGGCCTTGGCGCCCCAGGCTCTCTCAAGCACAACGTCGCGAGAGGGAACCCGCTGGATCGCAGCACCTGCCGTCGTCATGACAATCAGCGGTTCGGACCTGTTGCCGATTGCAAGCCGGAAAAGCGCGCTCATCCGGCGCGCCGAAATATCGGCGTTTGGCGAAACCCGATCATAGGGCTGGCAATCCCATGCCGGCAGATACAGCACCGGAACGTCCGGCGCGAAAAATCGTAATGACCGGCTGACCAGATCTGCCCGTTCCGCATTACGGGCGACGAAAACGAGACGCCCGATACCGCCTGATTGCACAAGCTCCGCAAGAACACGGCCTTCCAGCCCATCGGGGATGCCACCGAGATTGATTGAGCCGGCCTGCCGGATGTCAAGGGCGGGCAATTGAATGTCGAGTAGCCGCATCAGTGAGTGCCTCGAAGATTTGCGTGGAATTCACGGATCCGATGAAACAGACCGGTGTCATAATTGGGCGCAACGTCGGCCTGGCCGGATATCCATGCGAACAGATCATGATCCGGCAACTCCATCAGCAGTTCGAATTCGCCGAGTTCAGCGTCCGACAGATCGCCGATGACGGCATCGGCGAAATTGCCGAGCAACAGGTCCATTTCCCGAATCCCGCGGTGCCAGGCATGATAGAGCGCTTTGCGCTGTCGTGCGTCGAGGCCTTCCGTCGTCCTGCGCGTTCCTGTCATCGTTACTCTCAGATAAATCTGCTGCAGGGATACCGGTGACGCTTCAATCTTGAAAATCAACAAAACGGACGGTCCGGTTTGATATGCAGCCAGCGGTGTGTTTCAAAGTCTTCCGAATAATCCTGTCGACGCGTTTCCGCAACCGGATCAGACATGCGCCCATTCAGCCTGGACCCGTTATTTGCCTCCATTGAGAATATTTCCGGAATCGGACCGAAGCTGGTCAAGGCGTTTGCACGCCTTCTGAGCGTCGAACAACCGAAAATCCGTGATCTGCTGTTCCACCTGCCGATCGGTGTGACCGATCGCCGGACTCGCGTGCGGATCGGCGCACTTCCCTCCGAAGGTGTCGTCACGATCGCAGCAGAAATTGTTCGCCATGACATGCCGCCACGCAATTCACGCGCGCCATGGCGGGTCACCGTGACCGATGGGACAGATACGCTCAAACTGGTTTATTTCAACCCCCGCGCCGACTGGCTCAACAATCTTATGCCACCGGGAGAAACACGGATCATCAGTGGCCGGGTCGAATGGTTCAATGACGCGCCACAGATTATTCATCCCGATTATGTGCTGCCGCCGGACCGGTTGGCGGAGATGCCGCTGATCGAGCCGCGCTATCCGCTGACTGCGGGTTTGACCGTCAAACAGGTGCACAAAACCATTGAGGCGGCTCTTGAGCGTCTGCCGGAACTGCCGGAGTGGCAGACAGAGGAGCGTCTGGCTTCTGAGCAATGGCCGGCTTTTGCAACTGCAATCCGGCACCTGCACAGGCCGGAGGCGCCGGAAGATGTGAGGGTGAACGGGCCGTCCTGGCGGCGCCTGGCCTATGATGAAAGCCTGGCAAGTCAGGTGGCGCTTGGACTGGTCCGGGCATCGATCAAGCGAGCGAAAGGCCGGGCCTGGCCGAAACCGGACGATCGGCGGGAATCGCTTCAGAACTGCATTCGCAATGCCCTGCCGTTCTCGCTGACCGGTTCGCAGACATCTGCCATCGAAGAGATCGATGTCGATCTGCAGTCGAACGACCGCATGCTCAGATTGCTGCATGGCGATGTCGGTTCGGGGAAAACACTGGTGGCTCTCATGGCGATGGCCCGGATTGTCGAGGCCGGCGGCCAGGCGGCCATGATGGCGCCAACGGAATTGCTGGCGCGCCAGCATTTCGAAACCATTGAGCCGCTTGCCGAAAAGGCCGGCATCCGCGTTGAATTGCTGACCGGCCGGATGAAAACGGCTGAACGGAAATCCGTACTTGCCCGGATATTGTCCGGCGACGCGGGAATTGTGATCGGCACCCATGCGTTGTTTCAGGCGGGCGTCGAGTTCCTGGATCTGGGGCTCGTGGTGGTCGACGAACAGCACCGCTTCGGTGTCCACCAGCGGCTTGCGCTTTCCGCCAAGGGCCAGGCGCCGGATCTGCTTGTCATGACCGCAACACCGATCCCGCGGACCCTGGTATTGACGTTCTACGGCGACATGGATGTTTCGCAACTGACGGAAAAGCCCGCCGGGCGGCAGCCGATCGACACCCGGACCGTGCCGCTTGACCGGCTTGGCGATGTTGTCAGCCGGATCCGTGATGCTGTCTCGAAGGGCCAGAAGGCATACTGGATCTGCCCGCTGGTGTCAGAATCCGAACTGCTTGACATCACGTCGGCTGAAACCCGGTTTGAGGCCCTGAAGGCCAATATCGGCGACCGTGTCGGCCTCGTGCACGGCCGGATGAAAGCGGCGGAGAAAGACGCCATCATGACGTCGTTCCGCAACGGCGAGATTTCCATTCTTGTCGCCACGACAGTTGTCGAAGTGGGTGTCGACGTGCCCGATGCAACGATTATGGTGATCGAACATGCGGAACGTTTCGGCCTGGCGCAGTTGCACCAGTTGCGCGGCCGGGTCGGGCGCGGCGCCGGCGCGTCATCCTGCCTGCTGCTCTACAAGACGCCGATCGGCGAGACCGCCCGGGCGCGTCTGTCTGTCCTGCGCGAGACGGAAGACGGTTTCCGCATCGCCGAAGAAGACCTGAAATTGCGTGGCGAAGGCGATGTTCTGGGGCTTCGTCAGTCCGGCATGCCGGGGTTCCAGCTGCTTGTGCCCGATTGCCATGGCGACCTGCTGCAGAAAGCGCGTGACGATGCGCGCTATATCCTGGCAACCGATGAGAACTTCACGTCCGCACGGGCAGAAAGCCTCAGACTGTTGCTTTATCTGTTCGGCCGTGACGACGCTGTCCGGCTGATGCGGGCCGGATAATCCTACTCGGCGGCAACAGGTGGCTGCTGTTTATCCTTGCGGTCCTGCTGATCAGCCAGTTTTTTTGTCTTCGCCTGATAATCCGGCGTCACGAGACCGGCAGATATCACCAGCTTGGCCGCTTCCTCCACACTCATGTCGAGTGTGCGGATGGTGGACCGAGGCACGAACAGCAGAAACCCGGACGTCGGATTGGGGGTTGTGGGAAGAAAGACGCTGACCATATCCTTGTCGGCGTCTTCGAGCTGCGTCCTTATTTCGCCCTTGGCTTCGGTGGCAATGAAAACGATCGCCCACAGACCCAGCCGTGGATATTCGATCAGGCCGGCACTGTTGAACGACCGGCTGGATTCTGACAAAGCCGTCTGAAATATCTGTTTCAGGCCGCTATAAAGGTTTCTCACCAGCGGCATCCTGGCCAGAAGCATCTCGCCGTAGGAAACAATTGAACGCCCGACAATGTTGGCTGTCAGAAAACCGAGCAATGTCAGTATGATGATTGAAAACAGCAAGCCGACGCCAGGGACCGAGAACGGCAGGTAATTATCCGGATTGTAGAGCCTTGGGATCAGCGGCTTTACCCAGCTGTCGACCCAGCTGACAAACGCCCATGTCAGATAGATCGTGATGCTGACCGGTGCCGCGACAACAATACCCGTCAGAAAATAGTTTCTGAGCCGGATGCGCGCCGGTGAACGCCGTTTTGCGCCCTTGCCGTTGGAAGTAAGGTTTTTAAGGTCCATTTAAGCCGTCCATACGGAATTGGATCAAGATCCGATCCCGGGTCAAACATCCGGGGGATCGGTCACCTGAAACCAATAATTTCCAAGTTCCTGCACCATAATGCGAATTTGTGACAGATCGCGCAATAAATTTGGTGTTGGCGGTGACTTATTCAACCGTCACCGATTTTGCCAGGTTGCGCGGCTGGTCGACATCCGTGCCCATGAAAACGGCCGTGTGGTAGGCCAGAAGCTGAACCGGAATTGCGTACACAATTGGAGCCGTTTCCGGCGCCATGGCCGGGAGAACCAGGGTCTGAACATCGCTCAGGCCGGCTTCAGCAGCACCTCTTTCATCCGTGATCAGGATAATGCGGCCGCCACGGGCGGCGACCTCCTGCATGTTCGATACCGTTTTTTCAAAAATCGCATCGTAGGGTGCGATCACGATCACCGGCAGCGTTTCATCAATCAGCGCAATCGGTCCATGTTTGAGTTCGCCCGCCGCATAAGCCTCCGCATGGATATAGGAGATTTCCTTGAGCTTGAGAGCGCCTTCCATGGCGAGCGGAAAGCTTGTGCCGCGGCCGAGATAAAGAACGTCCTTGGCTTTCGAAAGCTCCCGCGCGAGGCCTTCTATTACCGGCTCAAGCCGCAGGGCGTCATTGCATTGTCTGGGCACCTCGATCAGTGATGCCACCAGCCGTTTCTCCTCGGCTTCAGACAGGAACCCGCGCTGCCTGCCGGCGGCAACCGCCAGCGCGAACAGCACGCTGATCATGCAGGTGAAGGCTTTTGTCGATGCAACGCCGATCTCCGGTCCGGCCAGGATTGGAAGTACGAAGGCCGATTCCCGGGCAATCGACGATGATGGAACGTTGACGATTGACGCGATCTGCTGCCCGTGTGAGGCGCAATAGCGCAACGATGCCAGGGTATCGGCCGTCTCGCCCGACTGGGAAATGAACAGCGAAAGCCCATTGCCGCTCAGCGGCGGTTCGCGATATCGGAATTCCGACGCGATATCGATATCGACCGGAAGCCTGGCCAGTTTTTCAAACCAGTATTTGCCGATCATCCCGGCAATATAGGCCGTGCCGCAAGCCGACATTTCAATCCGGTCCAGGTTTGAAAAATCGATATTCGCGTCGGCCGGCAAGCGGATTTTGCCCGAAGAAAAGTCGACATAATGGCCCAGAGCATGGGCAATCACATCGGGCTGTTCATAAATTTCCTTGACCATAAAGTGGCGGTGATTGCCCTTGTCGACCTGCGTCGCCATGCCGGATGTCCGCACTTCGGCCCGCTCCACGGCCTTGCCGTCCGCATCGAAGACCGATGCGCTTTTCCGGGTCAGAACCGCCCAATCGCCGTCCTCGAGATAAGTCACCCTGTCGGTAAAGGGCGAAAGGGCAATCGCGTCGGAGCCAAGGTACATTTCATCGGTCCCGTGCCCGATCGCCAGCGGGCTGCCGAGCCGGGCGCCGATCATCAGATCGTCTTCCCCGGCAAACAGCACCGCGAGCGCAAAGGCGCCGCGAAGTTTGCCGAGCGTCTCCGCCATCGCGTCTTTCGGCGACAGGCCTTTCTGCAATCCGATCGTCACAAGATGGGCAATGACCTCCGTGTCGGTTTCGCTGGCCAACATTGCACCGGCACCGCGGACTTCCGCCTGCAGGTCGCGGAAGTTCTCAATAATGCCATTGTGGACAACGGCAACCTTTTCGGTCGCATGCGGATGGGCATTGGCTTCGGTGGGCGCGCCATGGGTCGCCCAGCGTGTGTGGCCGATCCCCGAGGTCCCCGCCAGCGGGGCTTCATTCAGGCGGGTCTCAAGATTGACCAGCTTGCCGGCGGCGCGGCGGCGGTGAAGCACACCGGATTCCAGCGTCGCGACGCCGGCGGAATCATAGCCGCGATATTCCAGCCGTTTGAGGGCGTCCACAATAAGCGGCGCAACCGGTCCCTGCCCCAAAATCCCGACGATGCCGCACATATAAGTCTCCGTGTTTCAGCCATCGCGGTGATAATCGGCGACGCCCGATGCGGGAAATCAATTGCCGTTTCAAACTGTGTCATTACCAGATGCGGCAAAGGATAGCGTTAATGCCGGATTGCCTGAGCCTATTTCGATCCGGACAGCGCCCGGCGTCTTTTCGCCCAGTCCGGCTTTTCCTCTTGCCGCGCCCGGCCAATCGCCAGGGCGTCCGCCGGCACCGATTTGGTGATGACGCTACCGGAGGCAATA
>CAMYKZ010000019.1 GCA_947259045.1 uncultured Afifella sp. | reverse complement strand
ACAAACGATGTGCTTGAGCACGCCAAAGGCAAACTGGCGCGCAAGGGCTGCGACTGGATCGTCGCCAATGATGTCTCGCCGGAAACCGGCATTATGGGTGGAACGCAAAACAAGGTGCATCTTGTCACGGCGGAAGGTGTCGAGGACTGGCCTGAGATGGCCAAGGGCGATGTCGCCGCGCGGCTGGTTGAAAAGGCAATTGCCGCCTTGCAGAAAAAAAACGCCTGATGGCGTCGCCGCCCGTCCGTTATCTAACCCTGCCGCACGGCAAGGGTCTTGAGCCGCCGGCCTATGAAAGTGCGTCGGCGGCGGGGCTGGATCTGCGCGCTGCCGTCAATACCGGCGAGCCCTTGATTCTTGCGCCCGGCCAAAGGGCCCTGGTGCCGACTGGTCTTGCCATGGCGCTGCCGGACGGCCACGAGGCACAGGTGCGGCCGCGCTCCGGGCTTGCGGCAAAACACGGCGTGACCGTGCTCAACAGCCCCGGCACGATCGACGCCGATTATCGCGGCGAAGTGAAGGTGATCCTGATCAATCACGGCGATGAACCGTTTGTCATCGAACGCGGCATGCGCATCGCCCAGATGGTAATCGCGCCGGTAACCCGGGTGCAGATGATCGCCGCAGACAATCTCGATGAGACCGAACGCGGCGCCGGCGGCTTCGGTTCGACCGGCGCATGAACTGGCTGTTTTGACGAAGAATGTACGCTGAGCTTCCAGACATCCTGTCTCTGGCGCTGGCGATTGCCGGCGCGCTTGTCGCCGGCTTTACCTAAGGTTTTGCCGGTTTCAGCACCGGTCTCGTCGCCTCCGGGGTCTGGTTCCATGCTCTGCCCGCGGTCATGGTGCCGCCGCTTGTGGCAATTTCCTCCGTCGCCTCGCAATTGATCGGCCTTTACGCCGTGCGCGGCGCCTTCGCCTGGCGGCGGGCCGGACCCTATCTTGCCGGCGGCATTGCCGGGGTGCCGTTTGGCGTGCTGGCGCTCAGCCATGTCTCGCCGGACCTGTTGCGGCTGACGGTCGGAATTTTCCTGGCCGGATATGCGCTGTTTCAGCTGACCGGCCTTGCCCGGCTTTCCGTCAGATCCTGGGGCGGCCGCGCCGCTGACGCGATGATCGGCACGGGTGGCGGGGTTCTCGGCGGCCTTGCCGGCCTGTCCGGCGTGCTGCCGCTGGTCTGGCTGCAGCTTCGCGGCGGCGACAGCGGCGAGCAGCGCGCCGTCTACCAGCCGTTCAACCTGATCGTGCTGGCGCTTGCCGGCATCGGCATGACGATCAGCGGCCAGATCGACCGGCATGTGATGATCGTCGCAGGCCTGTGTCTGCCGGCCACGCTGGCGGGCGCCTGGGTCGGCGTCAAAGCCTATCGGCGCATCAGCGAAACGGCCTTCAGGCGCATTGTCCTGGTCCTGCTCTTGGCATCGGGCACGATCCTGATTGTGCAGATGGCTGTTGTGTGAGCGCGGCCGTTAACAGCCGATTAACAAGACCGCCGGGTCGCACCGAACCATTGGACAGGATTAACCGTTCGTCTGTTACGAGACGTTACGGCTGAATGACAGGCAGGACCTGAAAGATTCATGGGGCAATTGGCGATAGAACCGGAAGACGGCCAGCGGGAGCTTCGTGTCGCCGAATTGCTGAGTTCGATGAGCCGTGCGCTTGACCTGACCGAAGGCCAGCCGCAGGGCCATTGCATCCGGTGTTGCTGGATCGGCATGCAGGTCGGCCGGAAAATCGCCCTGAATGACCGCCAGCTGTCCGATCTCTACTACACTTTGCTGCTGAAGGATCTCGGCTGCAGCAGTAATGCGGCGCGGATCTGCCAGCTCTATCTCGCCGACGATCTGACATTCAAGCACGATTTCAAGCACGTCAACGGCAGCCTGCCCCAGGTGCTGCATTTCGTCCTGACCCATACCGGGCCTGAGGCCGGTCTTGCCGAACGCTTCCGTGCCGTCGTCAACATTCTGCAAAACGGCGGTGAAATCGCCCGCGAGCAGATCGAGACGCGGTGCCAGACCGGTGCCGGGATTGCCCGTAAACTCGGGTTTCCGGAATCGGTCGCTACACCGATCCGCCAGCTCGACGAGCACTGGGATGGCAGCGGTTTGCCGGAGCGCATCGGCGGCGATGACATATCGATCCTGTCGCAACTGGCGCTGATGGCACAGGTGATCGACGTTTTCCATTCCAGCGCCGGGCCTCAGGCGGCGATCGATGAAGTGAAGCAACGCTCGGGAACATGGTTCGCGCCTTATCTCACCCATGTCTTTGCGATGTTTGCAAACGATGATGCATTTTGGGAAACTCTTCGTTCAGAACGGCTTTCTGACGCCATCTACGATCTTGAGCCGGCCCGGATGATCAAGCTTGCCGACGAGGATTACCTTGACGATATCGCCTCCGCGTTTGCCCAGGTGATTGATGCCAAGAGTCCGTTCACGTCAGGACACAGCCAGCGCGTGACCCTGTTCACCGACCTGATTGGCAGTCGGATCGGCCTGGATGAGCGGCACCGGCGCACGCTTCGAAGGGCGGCCCTGCTGCACGATATCGGCAAGCTCGGCGTCAGCAACAGGATTCTCGACAAGCGAAGCTGGCTTGATGCCGATGAATGGGAAGCGGTGAAAATGCATCCCGTCCATGGCGAGGCTATCCTGTCGGGCATTTCCGCGTTTGCGGACCTTAAGCCGGTTGTCGCAGGCCATCATGAGCGGCTCGACGGCACGGGTTATCCCTACGGATTGCAGGGCGATGAAATCGATCTCGACACGCGGATCGTCACTACGGCGGACATATTCGACGCGCTGACCGCGGACCGGCCCTACCGCGCCGCGATGCCGGTGGACGAGGCGCTGGCGATCATGGATGAAAAGGCGGGTCCGGCCATCGACCCGCAATGCCTTGTGGCACTGAAGGCAGCGCTTGACGATCGTCCAGGCGGTGCCGGACCTGAACCCGCCGCCGCTGGGCCGTCGGGATAAGCGCGGCCGGTCAACTGCGGCCTGATCCGGTTCATGGCGGGTAGTCATATCTCGAAATGCATGCGATCGGTTTTCTTGCGTATATGATCGACAGGGGAGGTCCTCTCAAGTCTAACCGGACGATCAGAATTTAACCGCTCAGATCACCTTGTCCCTGAACTTGCAGACATCCGCAACAACACACACCGGGCAGTCCGGCTTGCGCGCCTTGCAGACGTACCGCCCGTGCAGGATCAGCCAGTGATGGGCGTGCAGGCGGAACCGGTCCGGCGTCACCTTTTCCAGCATCTGCTCCACCGCCACAACGTCCTTGCCCGGCGCCAGGCCGGTGCGGTTGGAAATGCGGAAAATGTGGGTGTCGACGGCGATCGTCGGTTCCTTGAAGGCGATGTTGAGCACCACGTTTGCGGTCTTGCGGCCAACGCCGGGCAACCGCTCAAGGGCGGCCCGCTCGCGCGGCACCTGACTTTCGTGTTCCCGCACCAGCATATCCGACAAGGCAATGACGTTTTTTGCCTTGTTGCGGTAGAGCCCGATCGTCTTGATGTATTCGCGGACCTTGTCCTCGCCGAGCACCAGCATCTTTTCCGGCGTATCGGCGATCCTGAACAGCGGCCCGGTTGCCTTGTTGACGCCGACATCGGTGGCCTGGGCCGACAGCACCACGGCAACCAGCAACGTATAGGCGTTGACATAATCGAGCTCGCCTTTCGGCTCCGGCATCTGCGCTTCGAGCCTGGAATAGAAGGTCTCGATTTCCGCCCTGGTCAGCTTCGAGCGCATCGCAGGTTTTTTGCCGGCGGGTTTTTTCGCAACCGGCTTGCTGGCAGCGCGCTTGCGGGCCGCCGGCTTGTCGGCTGCGGTATTTTTCGCCGGGGGCGTGTTTTTCTCCATAACAATTCTATAATCAACAATCATGACCGGCAGCAATGACGCAGATGAGCCTGACCACAGCGAAACCGCCTCCGGCGACAGCCAGAGCGCGGTGATCTTCGCCGCCACCCTGACACCGCACCGATCGCTGGGGCCGCGCGGATTTGCGGTGATGATGGCGTTTGTCGGCCTGACCTGCTTTTTCGCCGGGCTGATGTTTTACAATCTCGGCGCCTGGCCGGTGGTCGGCTTTCTCGGTCTCGACGTGTTCATCATCTGGCTGGCCTTCCGGCTCAATTACCGGGCAGGCCGGACGCGCGAATATGTCATCCTGTCACGCGATGCTCTGACCATCCGCCGGGTCCAGCCGAACGGCCGGGCAAGCGAGGTGATGCTGAACCCCTACTGGGCCCGGCTGGAAGTGACCGAAGAAGAAGACGAGGGCATCACCGGCATGCGGGTACGCTCGCGCGACGAAGCGGTCGCCATCGGCGCATTCCTCAACCCGGACGACAGGCGCAGTTTCGCGCATGCGTTCCGCGCCGCGCTGGCGGAGGCGAAGACACCCTAAGCCGCCGTCTGGGATGGTTATTGCGGTCCGTTGCGCGGGCTGCGGGCCTGTTCGCCGAAATTCTGGCCGAAAATCGCTGCCGCACCGGCCAACCCCGATTCGCCGCCCACGACCGTGTTGGGCACCAGTTTTCCGACCAGTGCAACCAGTTCCGGTTTGCGCTCCAAGGAGACCAGAATTTTTTCCAGCGCCTGCAGCACCGCCACGCGGTCCTTGCCGAGCACTTCCGCCTGGGCCAACTGGCCACGGGCCAGCTCTTCCAGATATTTCCGTTCGGCGCGGCCGAGGGCGGCCCGCTCTTCTTCGCGCTGGCGCGCGACCTTGACTGCGATCTGCGAGGCGACCAGCCGCGGCTGCTCGTTGGCAGTGGAGCGCGCCTGTTCTGTCTCGATGCGCTGCTCCTGGGCTTCTGTTTCGCGCTTGTAGGCCTGCGAGAGCTGGTCGGCGAGCTGCTGGCGCAGCCTTGAGACAAGAAGTTCCGGCGGGATCGACGGTTCGCCGAGGCGGATCTCACGGATATCGACACCGGCCTTGCTGCCTTCGCGCTTGACGAGTGCTTCGATATTCTGTTCCAGGGCATCGCGGCTTTCGATCAGGTCGAGCACGCGGGTCGGCCGGGAAATCGTGGCGCCGGCATTGTCCGGGTCGGGCAGGTTGATTTCGGAACCTGCAACGTTGCGGACGATCGACCGGATCGCCGGGGTCAGGATGCGGTTTTCGATCTCTTCAAGCCCGCCGACGGCGCCCACGACGATCGGCGCGTTTTGCGGGCTGACCTGGACAAGCACACGCAGTTCCTGCGGAATGTCCCAGCCTTCGACCTTGACGAAGACTGCCCGGTCAGCCGCATCCGGCGGTGTGGGTTGCGGCTCGGTTCGCTCGCTCTGCTGGATATTGCCTTCCTGATCGACCGAAAGATCGATGATACGTTTGGTGAATCCGCCCTTATATTCCCAGGTCTTGACCCGTGTATCGACAAGCGTCACCTCGTAGGCGGTGCGGTTGAGATAATAGGCGCCCGGCAGCAGTGGTGTCTTCCAGATGCCGACACAACCCTGCGGCACAAGCGGAACAGAGAGCGCGCCCGGCAGCGCGTCGGTGGCGGCAACCTCTTCTTCGAAACACTGGGCTCCGGGCCGACGGACATTCGACTTGATGACGGCGACATGGCCGGCCGGCACGATGGTGGCACTGGTTTCCGGGGAAACGGTGATGTTGAAAAGATAGCGGTTGAGACGGTAATTGCCGGGCTTCAGCACTGTTTCCTGCGGTCCCTTGAATCCTCCCTCGCCCAGAAACGTTTCCGCACCCAGCATGTCGGCGACCTTGTCGTCGGGAATGGCAGGTGCAATGAACATGCCGTCGGGCATGCGGCCGCCGTCCAGCGTGGTGATCTGGCCGTAATAGCCCTCCGGCACGTTGACCACCGGAAATTCCTCGAAATCGTAGAGCACCCGGACCAGCGGGATGAAGTGAAATCCGGGCCCGAGAATGCGCGCTTGCGGGCCTTTCTGGCCGTCCAGGGCAATGATCTGGCCGGAATCCATATTCTCAAAAGCGTAGATGCGTTTCAGATGACCGACGGAATTGGCGTCGATAACGACAAAACTGGAACTGGAAAGCAGCGCAATTCCGACAACAAGGCCGATAATGCCGGCAATATAACCGCCGGCGGCGCCCAAACGCCTGAAGCGCAGAAGGTTCGGTTTTGCAAGCAGCATGATTCCGAGCGCGAGCGCGACAAGTCCAAGAACAACACCAAGCATGAATTCAATCCCCGTTAAGATTCGCGCAGACCTTCTAGCGGCAAAAGGTTAGCGTCTGCTGAAGACGCCCGGCGATAAATCGGTTGCAATTAACCGTATCGTTAATTAATCTGAAAACCTGGTTCGAATCGAGAGCAGGAGAGCGGCATGGCTGATCATGGACATTTCCACTGGAACGAACTGATGACGCACGATCCCGACAGTGCCAAGAAGTTCTATGCCGAAACAATCGGCTGGACGTTTGAGGACATGGAGATGCCGGACGGCACCTATCATGTCGCCATGAACGGCGAAACGCCTGTTGGCGGCATCATGAGCGGCGGCGATTTCGACGGCGGTTCCGACCGCTGGTTTGCCTATCTCGCCGTTGACGATATCGACGCGCGGCTGGAAAAGGCGGTTGCCGCCGGCGCCGAGGCCGTCCGGCCGGCCTTCGATATGCCGGGCATCGGCCGCATCGCGATCATCAGGCAGCCCGACGGCGCGTTGATCGGCTGGATGACGCCGGCCGGCTGAGCGGCGGCGGATCCGATAATTGGACAACACCTGCCGCCCGCTTCAGGCTCAAAGGGCCGAAACCTGCTTGGAATAGGCATTTACCGCAACAGCCATTTTGTGGCCGTTCTTCTTGGCCTTGAACGTGTAGACGGCGCCGTTGCATTCAATTGTCTTGATCTTGTGGTAGCCGGCATTCTTGACCAGTTTCCGTGCGGCCTTGCAGCTGATCGGATCCAGGACAATCGGGTCGGAGGGAATAATGGTGTAGTCCGGCTCTGCGAGTGTCGGCGTGGCCACCAGTTCCGGCGTTATGGCCGGCTCGACGGCCAGGATCTCAGGATTGATCTGGTACACGCCTTCTGCATTGGCGTTGGCGATCGGCTGAAAAGCGACAAAAGCCGCGGCGATAGCAATGACCGAAAGTGTGGTATCTCTGAACATTTTGCATCTCCGTTTGCGTGAACCGGCATCGGAACTTCAATGCCTCGTCTGTTTGTCGCCGCGGCAACAGAGAAGGTTCATCTGGCGCAATCATGCTGCATGGGGATCATGCGGGTTCGGAGACGCCGCTGGCGGAGGGCTGATCGGGCGGGCCTCCGGCTTGCCGGCGGGCTGAGCTTTCGCGGCCCTGACCGCCATCGTGCCGATGGTCATTTCGGCAGTTTGACGTGGATCGGCCGGTACTTGAAATCATGGTTCTTCTTTTCCTTGTCGAACGACATGACCGTTTCGGCGACCAGCAATCCGACAAGACCGGCCGACGATGTCGCATAATCCCGGTAACTCTCGGCCGTCGCGCTATAGGGTTTGGCGATGATCGTTGCCGTCTGCTCTCCATATTTGCAGGTTGCGGTCACCGGCAGGGATCTCAAACCGTAATCGGGCAGATTGACGATCGCCGGCGACAGCAACCTGGCGGAAAAGCCGCTGCCCTGGATTCTGCATTCGGCACCGGCAATTTCGACACTGCCCTTGTCGGCTTTCTGGAACACCCGCACATGGGTCGGCTCAAATCCGAGCATGCCTGCGCTCGGCACGCCGCGTACAAAATTGACGTTCACCGCCGGTGATGTGACGGGCAGATGCTGAACACAGCCGGTCAGCAGAAAGACAAGGCTCAACCCACAGATCGTCCCGCGCATGCCGGATTTCATCGCCAAAACTCGCCCCCTAAATTGTCAGGCACAAGGCTGTGCCTGCGATCGCGTGAAAACAGGCTGCGAAAAAATTCCGATCGGAACATGTCGTCCCGCAAGCCGGTGAATTGTGACCTGCTGCAGATTGCGCAATTTTTCCGGTTTTGACAATATTGCCGGTTCCGGTGCGGGCACGATCAAGGCCTGATCGTCCCGGCAGCACAGCCTCAGGCGGGAGGCTCGGCTGGCTGATACCGGTGTATTTCGCAATTTTCCATCATGTGCCCGGTCAGCGCCCGGAAGGCATTGCCGTGCCCGACAATGGCGACCGGCCGGTCGACGATCTCCGCCAGGCTGCGGCTGAAGGCCTGCATCCGATTGACGAAAACGTCCTCCGGCTCTTTGGCAACACCATCACCGTTTTCCGGCCCCTGATGCCACCAGATCTCGTCGAGATGGGCGAAGGACAGATCCGGGAAATCCCGCTGCAGTTCCTCCGGCGGACGACCGACATCGCAACTGTGGATCAGCAGTTCCCGGTGACCTGAATTGACAATAATCGGAAGGCTATCGCCGAAAATGCGCAACGTCGTCTGGATCGCCCGGGTCAGGGGCGATGTGATCACATGCCTGATGCCCAGATCCGCGACAAGCGCCCTGGCCTCTTCGGCCTGGCGGATGCCCTTTGCCGTCAGCGGCGCATCAAAGATCAGCGGGTCGCTGTCGCCTTGCTTGAACGTGGCGTTGAATTCCGACTGGCCGTGCCGGATGAAATAGACGGGCATCCATAATCCTTTGTTCGCGGTATCGAATTCGGCTTTTGCCGGAACATCAGGCCGGTTGAAGACATCTGCCGCAGCGGTTCAGTCGGAGCGGGCGGCGCGCACGGCAATCTCGACCATCCACTGCGGATTGGCAAGGCCGCAGACCAGCATGGTCGACGCGCATCTGTGTCCCTCAAGCATCCGGTCGCGAACGCTGCGGTAGACCGCAACCTGATCGTGATCGGTCACGATCGCCCAGACCTCGACAATATCGGCCTTGTTCATTCCGGCGGCATCGAGGATCGCAAAGACGTTTTGCCATGCCTGTTCATGTTGTCGTTCAGGTTCGGTGGGCAGCACGCCTGCAGCCGTTGCGCCAACCTGACCCGATACATGCACGGTTCTGGCATTTGCCGGAACTTCAACGGCCTGGCTGTAGTTTGAAAATGGCGGCGGCGCAGCGTCGGTTTCGATCGGTCTGTTCATCGGGTTATCCTTTTAGGGAGTGTTCCTATTAGGGGCGATCATTTCGTCCGGCTGATGCGGATTATACACCAATCGCCGGATCCGCCATCCTGCCAAGCGCGAAACGGCGCAAACGAAAACGGCCGGGTGGGGGCTTGCCCGGCCGCTTCGCTTCGACGACGTCATTGTCTGTCGGGAAAGTCCCGATCAGGCAGCCCGATCAGGTAGCCCGATCAGGCAGCAACGTCGAACTCGCGCAGGATCTTCTCGGTTTTTGCCTCTTCAAGCTTGTTGGTGAATTTCTCGCCTTCATGCTTGTCGCGCATCGCCTTGGTCAGGTTGATCACCGAAGAGATCATGAAAAACGTGCCCATGGCGAAATAGGCCTTGAAGGAAATGTCGAGCGGCGAAAACCAGATGCCGCCGAGCATCAGCGCAATGGCCAACGCGGTAGAGAAATAGGAATAGCTGATCCAGGCTTGGGATTGTTCGGACATGTCAGTCTCCTTTGGTTAGGTCACAAGTCAAACAAAATGTAATTACGGAGTTATCGGCGCGTTGATGCCGGTTTCGGAAGGTTTCGTGCTGCGCCGGCCGGCCTTCAGCCGCGCCATCACATCATCGGCCCTGACCCGGGTCGAGGTGCCGAAACCGCCTTCTTCCAGCGTGTCGCGGATCGCGTCGCCGGAAAATTCGCGCTCCACATCGGCGAGCGCATCGCTGATCTCGCGGTCTTCGTCGGAGCGCTCCAGCACCCGTTTCAGCAGCCGTTCGGCGTCGGAGACCGCCGAGGCGGTGCCGAGCTGGTTGCGCGAGAGCGCGGAACGGGCGCGCCGGGCCCGGTCGCTGGAGCGGGCGACAATCAGGCCCTGGCGCAGTTCCACCAGCCGCCGCTCGGTGCGTTCCAGGCTGGTACGCAGATCGGCAACCTCGGTTTCCACATGGTCGATGGCCTGCTGCCTGGCGGCGCGTTCGTTTTCAAGTTCGGCAATGGCGGCTGCCGCCCGCATCGCCAGGTCCTCGCGGTTTCCCTCGATCGCCTCGCCGGCGCGGCTTTCCAGATCGGCCAGCCGGGTCTCAAGCCCGGCCTGGTTGCGCATGTCGGCCTTGCGCCGCGCCATCAGTGCAGCCAGCGTCTGTTTGCCCTGCCGCTGGGCCGTGTCGGCATCGCGGATCTTCTGTTCCAGAAGCGCGACCGCATTGCGGTCGATGAGCATTTCCTCGGCGTTGACCGCATTCCAGCGGAACAGGGTTCTGAGTGTATCAAACATCGCCATCTCCATTATTGAACGTTGTTCATTTCAAATATCTACGGGATTGGCCGAAGTTAATCAAGGAAAAAATGAACGTTGTTCAAAAAATGGTAAACGGGCAGTGTGGGGAGGCCTGATCGGCACCCCGCTAACGCCCCGGCGTCACCCGCCGCATTGTCAGGTTGATGCGGCCGCCATCGGCCAGCAGGCTTGACGTGCCGGCCATCACCCGGTCGATGCCGTGATAGGCAAGCCGGGCCTTGCCGCCCATGACAACCACGTCGCCGGAGGCCAGCCGCACCGAGCGTGTCGGATCGGCGCGCTTCGTGCCGCCGATGCGGAACAAGGCCGTATCGCCAAGCGACACCGACAGAACCGGCGCATCGAACGTCTCTTCGTCGCGGTCCTGGTGCAGGCCCATCTTCGCGGTGCTTGAATAGAAATTGATCAGGCAGGCCTCCGGCGGTCCCGGATAATCTGCAAGATGGGCCCAGGCGTCGAGCAGCCGATGCGGTATTGCCGGCCAGGGCCGCCCGGTCACCGGATGCTGCGGCTGATAGCGGTAGCCGTCTTTGTCGGATACCCAGCCAAGCCCGCCGCAATTGCTCATGCGAACGGAAAACGGCTTGCCGCTGCGCGGCATCACCGGCGTGAATAATGGCGCTGCGCGGACGACAGTGCGGATGTCGTCAAGCAATTGCCGCTGCGCTTCGGCATCGAAATATCCCGGCAGGATTTTCAAGTCATCCATCATCAATTGCTAACTGTAATTGCGTTTGCAGCCGCCTAAACCGGATATCCGGCGGCAGCAAGATTTAATCCACACGACGCATCCGGTTAGTCTGATCTTAATCCGCTTGCGCCACAAAACAGCCATGTCGGATCATGCATCAACCATGCCGGAAAGCACGCCCCAGGCGGAAGCCGGAAAGCCGTTCTGGTGGGTTGTCGGCTCGCGCAGCGTGCTGACGACCGGCATTCTGGGTCTGCTCTATCTGGCCAGCATATCCTGGCTGCAGCTTTATCCGCGCGACGTGCAGGGTTATGTCATCGGCCGCGATTTTCTCAATTTCTGGACCATGGGCCGCGAGGCCCTGTCCGATGATCCGGCGCGGTTTTACGACTGGCATCTTTACGTGCCCTACCTGCAAACTTTTCTCGGGACTGATTATCCCTACCAGCAATGGTCCTATCCGCCCCAGGTGATGCTTTTTGCCACGCCGTTCGGCCAACTGCCCTATGTGCTGGCTTACGCGCTGTGGACGGCGCTTGGTCTCGCCGCACTCTGTTTTGCCGCAAGACCCTGGCTGGCCGATCGCCGCGCTGCGGCCGTTCTGTTGCTCTCGCCGGCGGCATTGTTGTGTTTCGTCTCCGGCCAGAACGCGTTTTTTACCGCCGCCGCGCTGATCATGATCTACCGCTGGCGCGACGAGCGCCCGCTGCTGGCCGGCATCATTCTCGGTCTTTTGACCATGAAACCGCAGCTCGGGCTGCTGTTCCCGCTGATCCTTTTGGTCTCGCGCCGCTGGACCCTGTTTGCCGCCGCCGCAGCGACAGCGGTCGGCCTGGTGCTTCTGACGGCGCTCGCCTTTGGCTGGGACCTCATCTGGGCCTATGTCGAGATCGGCGCGCCGGAACAGGAGATGGTGATCAACGATCCGACCAGGATCGTCCAGGGCCTGATGCCGACAATCTACATGTCGCTGCGCATTCTCGGTCTTTCCGCCCAGACCGGTTATGGTATCCAGGCAGGGGCATTCGTGCTGGCGGCATTACTGGCGCTGTGGACTTATATGCAGCGCCGCGATGGGCTGAAATCCTATGCCATGCTGCTGACAGCCACGGCTTTGGCGACACCCTATATGATGAGTTATGATCTGGTGATCTTCGCCTGGCTGTTCCTGGCCATATCCGGCGCCCAGAACCCGGATCTCAGGCATGATCTCACGCATGACCGGGCGGGCCGGTGGCTGCTCGGAGCGGTTTACTGGCTGCCGATGATCACCATGGCGCTGGGTGCCGCCGGCATTCCGGGCGCTGCCTTCGTGTTTGTCGCCTTTGCGCTCTGGCTTTATTTGCGGCTGGCCAGCAAGTTCAATGACAGGTCGCCTGACCGAATCGGTCCGTGCGGTGATGTGGTAGTGTAAGTGGGCGTTTGGGGCATTTAATCCCCGCTATCAAGCCGTTTGACGTCCTTTGGTCTGCTTTTTCAAACGAGATGCTTGCTAGTGGCGGATACGCTCCTTATATGAGCCGCGAAGCGCCGGAGTACCGGCGATCACTGAAAATCTGCTGTTGGGGGCTGGTGGGGTTATGACCACCCTGCATTGATGGACGCCATAGGGTCCGTCCTGCCTGCCGGAAGAGGAGTGAAGAAAAATGGCGAAAGTCATCGGCATTGACCTGGGCACGACCAATTCGTGCGTCGCCGTCATGGACGGCAAAGATCCAAAAGTAATCGAAAATTCCGAAGGCGCCCGGACGACACCGTCCATGGTCGCATTCAACGACGATAATGACAGGCTTGTCGGCCAACCGGCCAAGCGCCAGGCCGTCACCAACCCGGAACGCACCATCTTTGCGGTCAAGCGGCTGATCGGCCGTCGTTTCGCAGATCCCACCGTCAAGGAAGATCAGGGGCTGGTATCGTACAAGATCGTCAAGGCTGACAATGGCGACGCCTGGGTTCAAGCCAACGACGAGAAATATTCGCCCTCGCAGATCTCCGCGATGATTCTTCAGAAAATGAAGGAAACCGCTGAAACCTTCCTCGGCGAAACGGTCGAGAAGGCAGTCATCACGGTTCCTGCCTATTTCAACGATGCCCAGCGTCAGGCGACCAAGGATGCCGGCAAGATTGCCGGTCTTGAAGTTCTGCGCATCATCAACGAGCCGACGGCGGCGGCCCTTGCCTACGGCATGGACAAGAACGAAGGCAAGACGATCGCCGTCTATGACCTTGGCGGCGGCACCTTCGATATTTCCGTTCTGGAAATCGGCGACGGCGTGTTCGAGGTCAAATCGACCAATGGCGATACGTTCCTCGGCGGCGAAGATTTCGACATGCGGCTGGTGGATTATCTGGCCGACGAGTTCAACAAGGAACAGGGCATCAATCTGCGCAAGGATCCGCTGGCCCTGCAGCGGCTCAAGGAAGCGGCTGAAAAGGCCAAGGTCGAGCTGTCAGCTTCGCAGCAGACGGAAATCAACCTGCCTTACATCACCGCCGACTCGTCGGGACCGAAACATCTGACGATGAAGCTGTCGCGTGCCAAGTTCGAGCAGCTTGTCGACGATCTGGTGCAGCGCACCGTCGATCCGGTCAAGGCGGCCCTCAAGGATGCCGGCCTGACACCGGGCGACATTGACGAGGTTGTTCTCGTCGGCGGCATGACGCGCATGCCGAAGGTCCAGGAAACCGTCAAGCAGCTGTTCGGCAAGGAACCCCACAAGGGCGTCAATCCGGACGAAGTGGTTGCCATGGGCGCGGCCATCCAGGCCGGCGTTCTGCAGGGCGACGTCAAGGACGTGCTGCTGCTCGACGTGACGCCGCTGTCGCTCGGCATCGAGACGCTTGGCGGTGTGTTCACCCGGCTGATCGACCGCAATACGACGATCCCGACCAAGAAGGGCCAGACCTTCTCCACCGCCGATGACAATCAGAGCGCGGTGACGATCCGGGTCTTCCAGGGCGAACGCGAAATGGCCGCCGACAACAAGGAACTCGGCCGGTTCGATCTGGTCGGTATCCCGTCGGCTCCGCGCGGTGTGCCGCAGATCGAAGTGGCCTTCGATATCGACGCCAACGGCATCGTCAATGTGTCCGCCAAGGACAAGGGCACCGGCAAGGAGCAGCAGATCCGCATCCAGGCCTCCGGCGGCCTTTCCGACGACGAGATCGATAAGATGGTCAAGGAAGCCGAAGCCAATGCCGATTCCGACAAGGAACGGCGTGAGAGCGTTGAAGCCCGCAATACCGCCGAGGCCATGATCCATTCTGCAGAAAAGAGTATTGCAGAACATGGCGACAAGGTCGGCGAAGACGACAAGGCCGCGGTTGAAGCCGCGATTGCCGACCTGAAGACGGCGCTGGAAGGCGAGGACAAGGCGGAGATCGAAGCCAAGTCCCAGGCGCTTGCCGAGGCTTCGATGAAAATCGGTGAAGCCATGTATGCGGCGGCCCAGGCGGAAGAAGAGCAGGCGGCGCAAGCCGATGCGGCAGCCGACAGCGAAAACGACGATGTTGTCGACGCCGATTTCGAAGAAGTGTCGGATGATGACGATGATCTGGTCGACGATGACCAGAAAAAATCAGCCTGATCATTGATCAAATCCGTCCGGCCGCATCGCGGCCGGACGGGGTTTCCCTGCCGTTTTGACGGACCGACATGGCCAAACGAGATTATTACGAAATTCTGGGCGTTGAACGCAACGTCGACGAAAAGGTGCTGAAAGGCGCCTTTCGTCGTCTGGCGATGCAATTGCACCCGGACCG
Organism: uncultured Afifella sp.; assembly: GCA_947259045.1. Lineage (GTDB taxonomy): Bacteria > Pseudomonadota > Alphaproteobacteria > Rhizobiales > Afifellaceae > CAMYKZ01. Next base: position 34,114 of record CAMYKZ010000019.1, on the reverse strand, counting down.
GAATCCCGACGATCCGGAAGCTGAAGGCAAATTCAAGGAAGTCGGCGAAGCCTATGAGATCCTGAAGGACGCCGACAAGCGCGCCGCCTACGACCGTTTTGGCCACCAGGCCTTTGAAAATGGCGGCGGCGGAGCCGGACAGGGTTTCGGTTCCTTTTCCGATATTTTTGAAGACATATTCGGCGACTTTATGGGTGGCGGCGGTCAGCGCCGCGGCGGCCGCGAGCGCGGCTCGGACCTGCGCTACAATCTCGAAGTTTCCCTGGAAGACGCATTTTCTGGCAAGTCGGTGGAAATCGAAGTGCCGACCTCAGTGTCCTGCGAGACCTGCACCGGTTCCGGCGCGCGGCCCGGATCAAGCCCGTCGACCTGCCAGACCTGCGGCGGCGCCGGCCGGGTGCGCGCGACACAGGGCGGCTTCTTTCACATCGAACGCACTTGCCCGACCTGTCAGGGGCGCGGCGAACAGATTACCGATCCGTGCGAGAAATGTTCCGGCGCCGGCCGTGTCGTCCAGACCCGGAACCTCTCCGTCAACATCCCGCCCGGGATCGAAGACGGTACGCGAATTCGCCTCGCCGGCGAGGGCGAGGCGGGACTTCGCGGCGGGCCGACCGGCGATCTCTATATCTTTCTGTCGATCAAGCCGCACAGTTTCTTCCAGCGCGACGGCGCCGATATTTTCTGCCGCGCGCCCGTGTCGATGACGACAGCGTCGCTTGGCGGCCAGTTCGAGGTGCCGACCATTGACGGCAGCCGCACCCGGGTCAAGGTTCCTGACGGGACCCAGACCGGCAAGCAGTTCCGGCTCAAGGGCATGGGCATGCCGATCCTGCGCACTCGCAATGTCGGCGACATGTATGTCCAGATCGTCGTCGAGACGCCCCGCAATCTGACCAAGCGGCAGCGCGAATTGCTGCAGGAATTCGAAAAGGTCCAGTCTGAGGAAAACAATCCGGAATCGTCCGGCTTTTTCGCCCGAGTCAAGGATTTCTTCGATACGCTGGGCGAATAGCGGATCTTGAAACCCGGATTTCCAACAGACGGAGATTGCCCATGAGCGCCCGCGTTCTCGTTGTGCCCGGTTCGAACCGGGCGGCTTCGCTCAACAGGAAACTGGCCAGTGCGGCGGCTGCCGAACTGGCAAGCCAGGGCGCCCACGTCACACTGATTTCCCTGTCTGACTATCCGCTGCCGGTTTATGACGGCGATCTGGAAGCGGAACAGGGCCAGCCTGCCGCCGCCACCCGCCTGATCGGGCAGTTCCAGGATCATGATGCGGTGCTGATGGTTTCTCCGGAATACAATGCCGGCGTCTCCCCGCTTGTGAAAAACACCATCGACTGGATGAGCCGCGGAGACGGCACGCCGTTCAAGGATTGTGTTTTTGCTCTGGCGGCGGCGTCGCCCGGCCGGTTTGGCGGCCTGCGCGGCCTGATGATGCTGCGCCAGACATTGGGCCTCGGTCTCGGCGCTCTGATCATCCCGGAACAGTTTCTGCTTCCGGCGGCAAACCAGGCGTTCCATGACGACGGCCGCCTGTCCGATGACGCCAACCCGAAGGCACTGGCCGCGATGCTGAAATCTTTGCTCTATGCGGCGCGGCAGCTGACATCGAAAAACTGATCACGATATAAAGATTTCTTTATATCATCTTGTGTAATGATCCATCCCATGGTAGGGCCTGCGCCCGAAATCATAATCGTCATGCGTCTGAAGGCGCCATGGCAATTCAACGGAATTCCTCCAAAGACGCGAGATCCAAATGACCGAAAAATTTGAAGATTATTACGTAAAAGATATTTCGCTGGCGGGTTGGGGCCGCACGGAAATTGACATTGCCGAAACCGAAATGCCGGGCCTGATGGCTATTCGCGAAGAGTTCGGCAGCAAGCAGCCGCTTGCCGGCGCCCGCATCGCCGGTTCGCTCCACATGACAATTCAGACAGCAGTGCTGATTGAAACGCTGGTGGCGCTGGGCGCGCAGGTGCGCTGGGCGTCCTGCAACATTTTTTCCACCCAGGACCACGCCGCCTCGGCGATTGCTGCGGCGGGCATCCCCGTTTTCGCCGAAAAAGGCGAAACGCTTGAGGAATACTGGGATTATGCCGACCGGATCTTTGCGTGGCCAAATGGCGAAACGGCAAATCTGATCCTCGATGACGGCGGCGATGCGACGATGCTGGTGCTGCTGGGTTCCAAGGCGGAAACCGATCCTTCCGTTCTGGAAAATCCGGCGAATGAAGAAGAAGAGGCACTGTTCGCCACCATCCGGCGCCGTCTTGAAAGCCATCCGGGCTGGTTCTCAAAAATCAAGGCGTCCATTCAGGGTGTTTCGGAAGAAACGACAACCGGCGTGATGCGGCTCTACGATTTGCAGAAACGCGGCGAATTGCCGTTCCCGGCGATCAACGTCAACGATTCCGTCACCAAGTCGAAATTCGATAACAAATATGGCTGCCGCGAAAGCCTGTCGGACGGAATTCGCCGCGCTACCGACGTGATGATGGCCGGCAAGGTTGCCGTTGTCTGCGGATACGGCGATGTCGGCAAGGGGTCGGCACAGTCGCTGCTCGGCGCCGGCGCCCGCGTTGTCGTCACCGAAATCGATCCGATCTGCGCGCTGCAGGCGGCGATGGACGGGTTTGAGGTCAAGACACTGGAACAGGTTGCGCCGACGGCGGATATTTTCGTCACTGCGACCGGTAACAAGGACGTCCTGACAATCGATCACATGCGCGCCATGAAGGACATGGCGATTGTCTGCAATATCGGCCATTTCGACAATGAAATTCAGGTCGCAGCGCTGAAAAACCTCAAATGGTCTAATGTCAAGCCGCAGGTTGACCTGATCGAGTTCCCCGATGGGACCCGCATCCTGCTTCTGTCGGAGGGCCGGCTTGTCAATCTCGGCAACGCCACCGGGCACCCCAGTTTCGTCATGTCGGCGTCCTTCACCAACCAGGTGCTGGCCCAGATCGAACTGTGGACCAAGGGCGACGAATATGAAAACAACGTGTACGTACTGCCGAAGCATCTGGACGAGAAAGTCGCCATGCTGCATCTGCACAAGCTGGGCGTAGATCTGACGAAACTTTCTCCCGAACAGTCGGCCTATCTCGGCATCAGCCAGACCGGCCCCTTCAAGCCGGAACATTATCGCTACTGATTGCTCGTCTATCCCTATGGAAAAGCGCCGGCCGGGCCTCTTTGGCCCGGCCGGAAAACCGGTTAACGGTTCCTTACCAAAACCATCGTAGGGTCGGACTTTCATGCTCACATCGAAGCGAGTATGTTCCAACTGATTCGTCCGGGATCGGCAAGCGCCCGGAAGCTCCAACTGCGGCGGTGGCAAAAATTGAGGAACAGGCTCTGCCGGAATCCGGTTTTCAGGAGGCTGATGGCAACCAGCCCACTTGCCGTTGCCTGCGCTGCATTTCCGGTACCCGCCTTTGCCTTCGATCTGCCGACCGCCAGCCTGTTCGGAACAAGTTTCGAAACCAAGGATATCCTCTGGTTGGCCGTCACCGGCGGATTTGCCGTCACCGCCTGGTTCGGATTGCGCGCCGCAATCAATATGCGCGACGACGATACGATCGGTTCGCTGGAAACAAAAATCATCGAATTGCGCGCCGCGCTTGACCGCAGCGAGGCGATGCTCGGATCAGACGATCAAAGAACGATCGTCTGGGATCATCCCACCGACGCCCCTCGTGTTCTGGGCTCTCTGCCGGAGCGTGTCGGAGCACCGCAAACCGCCGGAGACTTTCTGGCCGTCGGCAGCTGGCTTGAGCCGGACAGTATGTCCAGCCTGGATGCCGCATTGCAGAAGCTGCGCGGGTCCGGCGAAAGTTTCCAGATTACGCTGACAACTCTGTCCAACGACATCCTTGAGGTTACCGGGCGGACCAGTGGCCGCCGCGCCATCGCCCGGTTCCGGGAACTGACGGGCGAACGAAAGTCGTTTGCCGAACTCAAGGAGCAGGCTACCGTTGTCGTCAGCGAAATGACGGCATTGCGCGGCCTGGCCGAACATCTGCCGTTTCCGGTCTGGCGCCGCAACGAAGGCGGTCGGATTGTCTGGGTCAATAATGCCTACGCCAGCGCGATCGAAGCCCAGGACACGGAAGCGGTCATTGCCGCCGGTGCGGAACTGCTGGGCCCGAAAACCCGCGACAATATCCGTGAAGCCCACAAAGCCCGACGGAATTTCGATGAAGCCGTGCCGACGACAGTGGCCGGTGAACGCCAGCATCTGCATATACTGGACCTGGCTCTGACGGACGGCTCGATTGGCGTTGCCATCGACGAATCCCGCATCGATTCGGTACGCGAAGAACTGGTTCAGGCGGCCGAAACCCAGGCCCGGACGCTGGACCAGCTGACAGCGGCAATTGCCGTTTTCGGCGCCGACCGCAAACTGCGCTTCAACAATTCAGCGTTTCGTTCGCTCTGGGATCTTCAGCCGGCATTTCTTGATACCGGCCCGGAAGAAGGCACCATCCTCGATCAATTGCGGGCGGAACGAAAACTTCCGGAACAGGCCAACTACCGCGAATGGCGTGAAAATCATCTGACAGCCTACGGCAATGACGGCACCCGCGAGGAATGGTGGCATCTTCCCGACGGCCGTTCGATCCGGGTCGTGGCCATGTCGAACGGCGGGCAGATGACCTATATCTACGAGAATGTGACCGAGCAATTGTCGCTTGAAAGCCGTGTTAACGTCCTGTCGCAGTTACAGGGCGAAACCCTTGACCATCTGGCTGAGGGCGTGGCCGTGTTCGGATCGGACGGCAAGTTGCGGCTGTTCAATCCGGTCTTTGCCGATATCTGGCGCATGTCTCCCGATATGCTGCGCGAAGAACCTCATATCACCGAAGTCATCGAGAATTGCGGCGTCATCTATTCCAAGATGGATGTCTGGGAAGGCATCCGCATCGCCATTACCGACCTGGACAATACCTGGCCGCTTTCAGGCCGGATGGACCGGCCGGACGGCAGCGTCATCGATTATTCCACCGTATCGCTGGCCCAGGGCATGACGATGCTGATCTTCGTCGATGTCACCGATTCAGCCCGTGTCCAGAAAATGCTCAGCGAGCGCAACGAAGCGCTGGAAGCGGCCGATCGGCTGAAGTCCGATTTCATCCAGCATGTGTCCTACGAACTGCGTTCGCCATTGACCTCCATCATCGGCTTTGCCGAAATGGTGGCGGATGAAACGATCGGCAAGCTCAATCCGCAGCAGGCCGAATACATGGAGCATATAGCATCCTCGTCGACTGCACTGATGGCGATCGTCAACGATATTCTCGACCTGGCCACTGTTGATGCCGGCATCATGGCGCTGAATATTGCCGAGGTGAATATCCGCCGGGTGGCGGAGGCATCGGCGGAAGGTCTGCGCGACCGGATCGAGGCCCAGTCGATTACGCTTCGCCTCAACATTCCCGACGAGATCGGAACATTCAGGGCGGACGAACAAAGGGTCCGGCAGATCCTGTTCAATCTGATCGCCAACGCGGTCCGGTTCTCCGATTCCGGCGGATCGATCGAGATGACCGGGGAGCGCGATGCCGGTTGGGTGATCTATACGGTGCGCGATTTTGGCGCCGGCATTCCGGAAGCCATGATCCCGAAAATATTCAAACCGTTCGAAGGCCGCGGCGCTCAGGGCCGCCGGCGCGGTGCCGGTCTCGGCCTGTCGATCGTCAAGAGCCTCGTCGAACTGCACGGCGGCACGATCCAGATCGAATCGGAGGAAGGCAAGGGAACCACCGTGACCGTGCGGCTTCCGGCAATGCCCGATTCCGCGTCGGTGGCTGCGGAATAGATCATGACCGGCGATCCGGTCATGCCGGCCGCAATGCGCAATCTTGACATCACAGATGAGGCCACGGCCTGCCGGCTGGCGCAGGATATTGCCGCCATGGTGCAGACCGGAGACCTGATCACCCTGTCGGGCGATCTGGGCGCCGGCAAAACCACCCTTGCCCGGGCACTGATCCGTTCTGCGGCCGGAGACCCGGTGCTCGATGTTCCAAGCCCGACCTTCTCCATCCGCATTGATTATCGCCTGGTCCATCTCCTGCTCGCGCATATCGATCTCTACCGCATTGCCGGCGAGGAGGATGCGCTCGAACTCGGGCTCGACGAGGCGCTTGAAGAGGCCGCTTTGATCGCCGAATGGCCGGATCGCATCACCTGGCCGGAGGTGGACAATCGGCTGGATATCGAAATCCGCATGACCGGCGAGCAGCGGCAGGCCGAAATCAGGGCTTCAGGAAGCTGGCCGCAACGTCTTGCCCGCAGTCTCCGCATTCGCAAATTCATCGACCGTGCCGGTTATCGGAAGGCAGACCGGTTGCATGTTGTCGGCGACGCCTCGTCAAAGGCGTTTGAGCGGATTGTCAGCGCCGGTCAGCAGACCGCGATCCTGATGAATGCGCCGGCCCGCCAGCCGGGCCCGGCGGTCTGGCACGGCCGCTCTTACGACGATGTGGCGCATCGGGCACTCGATGTGCTGCCGTTTCTGGCCATCGGTTCCGAGCTTGCCGGCGCGGATATTCACGTGCCGCAGGTCTTTGCCCATGATCGCGCTGCCGGCCTCGTTCTGATGGAGGATCTTGGCGCTGAGACAATCATTGACGAAACCGGCGAACCGGTGCGCGAACGCTATGAAGCGGCAATCGACCTGCTTGCCCGCATGCACAGCCGAAGCTGGCCGGAAATTCTGCATTTCGATGGCGAGACATGCACCGTCCCCCGATATGACACCGACGCGATGCTCATCGAAATATCGCTGTTTGCCGATTGGCATGTGCCGCACAGCCGCGGACAGGCCATGTCGCCGGGCAATCGCCAGGCGTTTCTGCAGGACTGGCAGGATATTCTGTCGGCTGTTGGCGGCGAGGCGCAAACCTGGGTCATGCGTGATTTCCATTCGCCGAATATCCTCTGGCAGCCGGAGGCGCAGGGTCCCCACAGGGTCGGAGTGATCGATATCCAGGACACTCTGATCGGCCATCCGGCCTATGATGTCGCATCCCTGGCCCAGGACGCCAGGGTCGACATCAGCGAGGGTATGGAAGACGCGCTCTATCGGCGATATTGCGATGCCCGCAGGACCGACGATCCGAAGTTCGATGAGGAGGGATTCGCCAGAGCCTATGCGATCCTCGGTGCTCAGCGGGCGACCAAGGTGCTCGGAGCCTTCACACGATTGTCGTTTCATGGTGGAAAACCGGGTTATGAAATCTATCTGGACCGGGTCAAGCAGGTGCTTGCGCGAAATCTCAGACACCCGGTACTGTCGGCTCTTCATGTCTGGTATGCAGACCGCGACGGGTAGATTGTGCGAAAGTCGGAGAGCTGAATGTTTGTCCCTGAAAAGGCGATGGTGCTTGCTGCCGGATACGGCAAACGCATGCGGCCGCTTTCGGCCACGACCCCGAAGCCATTGATCGAAATCGCCGGCCGTTCGCTGATCGACCATTGCCTTGATGGTCTGGCGGCAGCCGGCGTCAAGACGGCTGTCGTCAACGTCCATTATCTAGCGGATCTGACGGAAGCGCATCTGCGCCGGCGGAAACAGCCTGAAATCGTCATCTCCGACGAACGCGGCAAACTGCTTGATACCGGCGGCGGCATTGTCAAGGCTTTGCCGGAGCTGGGCGACAAGCCGTTTGTGCTGCGCAATTCCGACTCCTTCTGGCTGGAAGGTGTGCGGCCGAATCTCCGCTGGTTGTTCAATGCCTGGGATGATAGCCGCATGGACGGCCTGCTGCTGCTGGCATCCACCGTCATGACGGCGGGCTACAATGGCAGCGGTGATTTCACGATCGGGCCGGACGGATTGCTGACACGGCGCCGGGAACGGACTGTGGCGCCGTTTGTCTATGCCGGAGCCGCTGTCCTGCATCCGCGGCTGTTTGCCGAGCCGCCGGACGACAGATTTTCGCTCAACGATCTGTTTGACCGGGCCATCGCCACAGACCGGCTATTTGGTGTCCGCCTTGACGGTCTGTGGATAAACGTGGAGACACCCGAAGCAATCGGCGTCGCCGAACGCGCCATTGCCGAGAGTGCTGCCTGAGCGATGCCCGCTCGCCGCAACGTCTTTTCCACGCCGCCGGGAATTGCATTTCTCGACGCTCTCGTAGCAGCCCTTCTGGATGGCCGCCTGATCCCGGGCTTCGATGCCGCAGCCGATCCGTTCGCCTTGAGCACGGTGACAATTTACCTGCCGACACGACGCTCGGTCAGGGCGATCCGCGAACATATTCTCAACCGGATCGGCCCCGCCGTCCTGCTGCCGGATATTCGTCCGATCGGCGACATCGATGAAGATGGCCTGGTCTTTGACGCCGGCCGGCAAAAGCTTGACCCGGACACCATTCCCCCGCCTGTGGACGCCGCTGAGCGCCAGCTTTTCCTGACGCGGCTGATCCTGCAATGGTCGAATGCGCTGGAACGCCGCAACGCCGGCATGCCGGCAGAACCGCAGCTTGTTCCGTCCTCGCCGGCCGACGCCGCACAGCTTGCAGCCCTGCTTGCCGACCTGATCGATGCAGTCGCTGCCGGTGAGGCGGATTGGGGCGCGCTCGACCAGATTGTCAGCGCGGACCTGGCGCATTATTGGGAAATCACGCTTCAGTTCCTCAAGATCGCCACCGAAAACTGGCCGAAACATCTGGCGACGCGCGGCCTGAGCGATCCGGGCGAGCGGCGCGACAGGCTGATCCGCCTGGAGGCGGAACGTCTGAGACGCGACGGCTCGCACGGTCCGGTGATAGCCGCCGGTTCAACCGGTTCCATCGCCGCAACGGCTGATCTGCTTGCCGCAATCGCGCAGTTGCCAAACGGGGCACTGGTTCTGCCGGGACTGGATTTCGAGCTCGATGACGACGCCTGGGCCTCCATCAACAAGGCTGAGGACGATCCGGTGATTGCCGGTCATCCGCAATTCGGCCTGGCAAGGCTGATCCGCCAGATCGGCATTGAGCGTGCCGATGTGCAGACCCTGGCCGATCCGGCTCCCGACCGCGCCGCCCGCAACAGACTTGTCAGCGAAGCCATGCGGCCGGCGGCAACCACCCATCTCTGGTCGTCGCGGGCGCAACCCGATGCGGGCGCCCGCACGAAGTCGCTCAATGGCGTCGGCCTGATCGAGGCGCGCAACGAACGCGAGGAAGCGCTTGCCATTGCCGTCCTGTTGCGCCGGACGCTTGAGCAGGAGGGCCGTGTCGCGGCGCTCGTCACACCGGACCGCAAACTGGCGCGCCGGGTGATCGCCGAACTTGAGCGCTGGAATGTCAGGGTCGACGATTCCGCCGGCATACCGCTGATCGCCACGCCGCCGGGCATCCTCGCACGGCTTGTCGCGGATGTGGCGATCAGCGGCGGCCGGGCGGAAAAACTGCTGGCGCTGCTCAAACATCCGGCGGTGGCGCTTGGCGGGCAGCGTGCGCAAATCCGCAGGGCGGCGCGCGCACTGGAGTGCGCAGTGTTGCGCGGTCCGCGGTTGCGCGCTGGTTTTGCCGCCCTTCGTGCAGCGCTGGAAGACAATCACCGTACCGCCGTTGCAAACCGGACAGCGGACGGCGCGCGAAAACGCCTGCCCAGGTCGGCTGCAAGCCTGGACCCGGAGGCGTGGGAGGCGGCGCTCGATCTGGCAGGCCGGCTGGAAACCGCCCTGCAGCCGCTTGCCGATCTGGCCGGATCATCGGAAGACGTTCCGCTGGCTAAATATCTTGACGCCCACTGGCGCTGCCTGCAGGCGCTCTGTCATAGCGACGACGCTCAGGCCGGGGCTGCAATGGCGGATGAAGCCGTCGACCTTCTGTCGCGCCGGTTTGCCGAACTGTCGGCTTCAGCCGAATTCGGTCCATCCCTGGTACCAGCGGATTATCCGGCCTTTTTCGATGCGGTTCTCGGCAATTTGCCGGTTCGCCCCAGGGGAGCCGACCCGCGTGTGCATATCTGGGGCGCGCTTGAGGCGCGGTTGCAGCATGTCGATATCATGGTGCTTGGCGGCCTCAACGAAGGCGTCTGGCCCTTCCAGACCAGCCTCGATCCGTTTCTGTCGCGCGGCATGCGCGAGACGTTGCACCTGGAGCCGCCGGAACGGCGCATCGGCCTGGCGGCGCACGATTTCGCCCAGGCGATGGGGCACGATCAGGTGTGGCTGACCCGGGCCGTCCGGCAGGACGGCGAACCCCGCATTGCCTCACGCTGGCTGCAGCGGCTGACCGCCTATGCCGGCGAAGAGGCAAAAGCAGCGCTGAAGCACAGGGGCGATCAGATCCTCGGCATGGCGCACTATCTCGATGACGTCACCGGAACCGGCGAAAGCCACCGGCCCTGCCCGGCGCCGGCACTGGCGCTGCGGCCCAGACGCTTGCCGGTGACGGCGATCGAAACCCTGATCCGCGACCCTTATTCCATCCATGCCCGCTATATTCTGCGTCTCAATCCGTTTGAGCCGGTCGCCGGCCTGCCAGGCCCGGCAGAACGCGGCAGCCTGTTTCATGACGTGCTTGAACGTTTCGTATCCGAACGCCCGGCCGGGCCGTTCGATGACGCCGCCCGCAAACGTCTGTTGCAGATCGGCCGCGAACAATTTGACGCCTACCGCGATTTTCCCGACGTCGATGCGCTCTGGTGGCCGCGCTTTTGCGCCGTCGCGGACTGGTTTGTCTGCCATGAGGCTGCAAACGAAAACACCGCCCGGCGATTGACGGAGGTCGTGGGAACGCTTGGCATCCATGCGCAGCTGGACCTCACCGTCCGCGCCGACCGGATTGACGTTCAGGACGACGGGCGGATTGCCATTGTCGATTACAAAACCGGATCGCCGTCTTCTCCAAAGGAAGTGCTGACCGTGGCGCCGCAATTGCTGCTGGAGGCGCTGATTGCCGAAGCGGGTGGCTTCAAGGGCGTCGCCGCCGCAGATGTGGTGAAACTTGCCTATTATCACCTGACGGGCACCGGAGCCGGCGGCAAGATGGAAGCGCGCGGGGAGCGAAAAGCCGACAAGGACCGGCCGGCGATCACCCTCGAGGAGGCAAAACAGAACACCTGGACCCGGTTGCGGGCACTTTCCGCATTTTATGCCGACCCGGCAAACGGCTACCTTTCGCGCAAAATCCCGAACAAGCAGACCGAATGGCGCGGCGATTATGATCATCTGGCCCGTGTCGCCGAATGGTCGATTGAGGGCGACGAATGAGCGAGACTGCTTTCAACTCAACCCGCAAACTGCAATGGCAGGTCTCGGATCCGTCCGGTTCCGCCTGGGTCAGGGCCAATGCCGGTTCCGGCAAGACCCATGTCCTGACGCAGCGCGTATTGCGGCTTCTGCTCGGCGGCACCGATCCGGCTTCGATCCTTTGCCTGACCTATACCAAGACGGCGGCGGCGGAAATGGGCCGGCGCATCTTTGACCGGCTTGCCGCCTGGGCAGTGATGCCGGCGGAGGACCTGAAGCAGCAATTGCTGGACCTGCAGGGCCGGCCGCCGGACAGAGCGGCAACAAACGCGGCGCGGACCCTGTTTGCCCGCGCGCTGGAGACGCCGGGCGGGCTGAAGATCCAGACCATGCACGCCTTCTGCGAAAGCCTGCTGCACAAATTCCCGTTCGAGGCCAATGTTCCCGGTCATTTTCAGGTGCTCGACGAGCAGGGTTCGGACGCCTTGCTGAAACAGGCCCGCGAGGCCGCCTTTGCGGCGCTTGGCCCGCCGGGCACGAAGCTGCGCGATGCGCTCAATCGGCTGATCGGCAAGATGTCCGATACGGCAATGACAGAGGCGTTGAACGATGTCGTCAGAAAACGCGGCCTGATCGAGGAATGGATCATCCGCTCGGCGCCCGATGACCGGGCCGGCAGGATCGAAGACGTGTTCGCCAGCCTGCGGAAGTCGCTGAGTCTTAAGCCGGATGACACCGCCGAGACTGTCGCCGCCCGATTTTTTGCCGAGCATCGATTCCAGCTGGTTGAAGACTTTCGCGATACGCTTCTCGCGTCACTGCAAGTGGCGCCGACACCGCTCAATCGCAAGACCCGGCAAATCCTTGTTGACATCGCAGCGGCTGAAGGCAGCCATGACAGGGGCCGTTCGATATTCGAATTCTACCTGACTGCGAAGAGCGAGCCGCGGTCTGCAAAGGGGCGGGCAACCGAAGCCGTGCGCGATGAAATCGCCGGGTTCGAAGAGATTTTCGATGCTGACGCCGCACTTTGTCTCTTGCTGCTCGATGAGATGAACTGTCTGGAGACGGCGGAAGCGACGGAGGCGCTGTTGACGCTCGGGTATGAAATTCTGCGCATCTACCGGGCGGAAAAAATCCAGCACGGTCTGCTCGATTACGACGATCTGATCGCCCGCACCCTTGTGCTTCTGTCGCGCTCGGCGGCCGCCGCCTGGGTGCTTTACAAGCTGGACAGCCGCATCGACCATGTCCTGGTCGACGAGGCGCAGGATACCAGCCCGGCCCAATGGTCGATCATCCAGGCGCTGACGGAAGATTTTTTTGCCGGAGAAACGGCGTCGCAGAAGGTTCGCACGATCTTTGCCGTCGGCGACGACAAACAGTCGATCTTCAGCTTCCAGGGCGCAGCACCGCAGATGCTGGCGGATATGCAGCATCATTTCGTCCGCCTGGCCGACCGGTCCGGCCAGCAGATGACAAAGCAGTCGCTTTTCCTGTCGTTTCGCTCAACCCGCCAGGTTCTTGCAGCTGTCGATGCCGTGTTCGACAAAAACGACCGGATCACAGCCAGCATTACCGCTGATTATGTGCCGCACAAGGAGTTCCGCCAGGGCGCGCGCGGGCGGGCGATCGTCTGGCCCCGTCTGGTTGCCTTCAGCGATGATCCGCCGGACGACTGGACGCAGGCCTACGATGCGCCCACCGAGGTTGAAAAAAAGCTTGCCGGATCGATTGCCGGCGAGATCGGGCGGCTGCTTGACGAGGAAAAGGTGCTGCCGTCCGGCAAGGACGTGAAGGCCGGCGAGATCCTGATCCTGGTGCGCAAGCGCGACGCTTTCTTCTTCGCCATGAACCGAGCCTTGAGGGCCGCCGGCATCGCCACCGCCGGGGCCGACAGGATCGCCCTGTCGTCGCATATTGCCGTGCTTGACTGCCTGGCCCTGGCCGATGTCGTGCTGCTGCCCGACGATGACCTGCAACTGGCGGCCTGTCTCAAATCGCCGCTGCTCGGTCTGGATGATGACGACCTGATCGCGCTGGCGGCCGGCCGCAGGAGCACCCTCTGGCAGAGCCTGGCAGCCAGCCCCGAACCGGCGCATCAGGCCGCGCACAGGAGGCTCGGCGGCTGGCGTTCAATGGCCGACCGGGTGACGCCGTTTCACTTCTTCTCCCGGGTTCTCGGATCCGATGGCGGCCGCGCGGCACTGAGGACGCGGCTGGGCAGCGAGGCCGACGACGTGCTTGACGCGTTCCTGTCCCAGGCGCTGGCCTATGAGCGGCTCGAACCGCCGAGCCTGCAGGGCTTTGCCGCCTATATCCGTTCCCAGACCGCGGAACTGAAACGCGAAAGCGATGAGCGCGCCGTCGATGTGCGCATCATGACCGTGCACGGCGCCAAGGGACTGGAGGCCGATATCGTGTTCCTGGCCGATAGCGGCGGTCAGGTGGTCAATACCAACCGCAGGGATCCGTTGCTCAAGATCGCCGACCCAGCCGCACCGGCGCTGCTGTTGCGCCAGAAAAAGGAAAATGCCGGACGGCTTGAACGAAACCATGCCGATCGCGAAGACGAGGCCGCAACGGACGAATATCGCCGGCTGCTCTATGTCGCCATGACCCGGGCGCGCGATTATCTCTATGTCTGCGGCATAAAACGGGCCAGACCGGCGCAAGGCTGCTGGTACGATCTTGTATCGCGCGCGCTTGTGCCGGAAAGCGTCGAGCGTAATGAAGACGGCGAATTGCTGCAGCCGTTTATCTGGCCGGACATGCTCGCCGACAATGTGGAGCGCGAGATCACAGCGGATGGCGGACAGGGCGTCGATGACCGGCAAACAGGCCAAACCGATATGCCCGGCCTTGTGGAATTGCCGCTGGCGGCTGGCAGGCCTGCATGGCTCGACCGCCCGGCACCGCCGCCGCCGCATGTGCCGGAACCGTTGCGGCCGTCGCGTGCGCTGGCGGAGCCGGACCCGCCGGCCGAACCGGGCTTGGCTGCGAGCGAAACATCCGGCCTGCAACTGCCCGCAACGGGGCTGAACAATGCGATGCAGCGCGGTCAGGCAATCCATGGCCTGCTGCAATATCTGCCGGCCGTTCCGGCCGGGGAGCGGGCGGTCACCGGTTCCGCATGGCTGATGCAACGGTATGGCAGCGCCGCCGATGTCCATGCCGACTGGCTGACAGAAGCTCTCGCCGTGCTCGATCACGCTGAATTGAAGTCGGTATTCGGTGCCGGATCGCGGGCGGAAGTTCCGGTCGCCGGATATGTCGAAACCGAAACCGGCCGTCACGCCGTCAGCGGTCAGATCGACCGGTTGGTGATCGGAAACGGCGGCGCCCGGATCGTCGATTTCAAGACCGACCGGCAGATCCCGGCCGGTCCTGGCCTGATCAATCCGGCCTATATTACCCAGCTTGCGCTCTATCGCCGGCTGGTCGGTGAGATCATCGGGCATGCAAACGGGTCCAACGGGGCAACTGGGGCTGCGGGACCGGCCGATGTGCGTGCCATCCTTGTCTGGACGGCCGGGCCGGCAATCATGCCGCTAGACGACGAGTTGCTCAACCGCGCGCTTGCAGCAATCGGTGTTTTGCCGCCCGCTGCTGCTTGACCCTTCCCGGTCGCGTTCCTACGTTCACGGTGAACAAGAATCATCAGGAGACAAACATGGCTACTCATCCGGTTACCGACGGCAGCTTCGAAGCAGACGTGCTGGCATCAGCCGATCCCGTCGTGGTGGATTTCTGGGCCGAATGGTGCGGGCCCTGCAAGGTCATAGCACCCCATCTTGAGGAATTGTCGGAAGAGATCCCGGGCGTCAAGATCGTCAAGCTGAACCTGGACGAAAATCAGAACACTGCGGCCAAATACGGCGTCCGGTCGATACCGACCCTGATCATGTTCAAGGGCGGCGAGCCGGTGGATATGCGGGTCGGCGCGCAGGGCGGTAAATCAGATCTGCAGAAATGGATCCAAAACGCCGGCTGACGGACGAAACTCCAGCCTGTCAAACCGTTGCCGGTCAATCCGGCAATGGTCCGTTTTCCCTCAACACATCCCCGGCCAGGTAGAGCGAACCGCAGATCAGGACGCGTGGTGCCTGATCGCCCTCGAACATGGCACGGATCTCGTCAAGGGCTTCGCCGACGCTAGCGTTATGGCGCGCCGGCAGACCGCAAGTCATCGCGGTCATGGCCAGATCTTCAGGATCGATACCGGCTGCGCTTTCGGGCACCGGTACTGTCAGAACGTGCCGCACCAGCCCCTCAAAGGGCTGAAAGAATCCGGCCGGATCCTTGGTCGACAACATTCCGCTGACGAGCACCAATGGCCGCGGCAGACGTTCCTCCAGCTGACCCATCATGGTCGAAAGAGCCAGCCCGGCAGCCGGATTGTGTCCGCCATCGAGCCAGACTTCGCTGTCCGGCGGCAACCGGTCGATCAACGGCCCGCCGGTCAGCCGCTGCAGCCGCGCCGGCCATTGTGCGCCGGTGATCCCGGCATCCATGGCATTGCGCTTAATCCGGATGCCTGCCGCGCGCAGGGTCGCCACGGCCAGGCCGGCATTGGCGATCTGATGGTCGCCGAACAGTTTCGGCATCGGCAGATCAAGCAGGCCGTCCTCATCCTGATAGACCAGCCGGCCGCGTTCCGTGCCCACCGACCAGTCCTCGCCGTATTTGAACAGCGGGGCTCCCACCGCCTCGGCCTCCACACCGATCATCGCCATGACATGTTCGTCCTGCAGCCCGACGATACCCGGCCGGCCAGGTTTCAGGATACCGGCTTTCTCCATCGCGATGCCGGCCAGATCGTCACCCAGAAATTCGGCATGATCATGCGAGATGGTCGAGATGACCGCAGCCAGCGGCGCATCAACCACGTTTGTGGCGTCAAAACGCCCGCCGAGACCTACTTCCAGCAGACAGAAATCCGCCGGATGTTCGGCAAAGAGGTGAAGCGCAATCGCTGTCATCGCCTCAAAATAGGTCACCGGTGCGCCGTCATTGACCGCCTGGACATGGGCGATCGCTACCGCCAGCGCGGTATCGTCGACCAATTGCCCGGACCCGGGAGCGCCGATGCGGATGCGTTCGTTGAAACGGACAAGGTGGGGCGATGTATAGGCATGCACCCGGTGCCCGCCAGCCTCCAGCAATGCGCGCAGAAACGCCTGTGTCGAACCCTTGCCGTTGGTTCCGGCGATGTGGATCACCGGCGGCAGCCGGTCCTGTGGCCGGCCGAGCTTGTCCAGCAGGTCTTCCACCCGTTCAAGCGACAGGTCGATGACACGCGGGTGAAGCGCCTGGAGAGAGGCCAGCATTGCCTCGATATCGGTCATGTCTCTAGCTTGTGGCAGGCGGGATGCCGGATTTGGCATCTGCACCGCCGGCCCCGGCCTCTGCCGGTCTGGTCTCTGCCGGTCTGGTCTCTGGGGTTTCCAGAACATCGCTGATCGCATCGATGCTGCTGCCTGCAGGCGTATCCGGCTCCGCGACCGCCGGCTCCGGCAGGCCGGTGAGCAAACGGCAGAGCCGGGCGATGGTGCTTTTCAGCTCATGGCGATGCACGACCATGTCCACCATGCCGTGTTCCATCAGATATTCGGCGCGCTGGAAACCATCGGGCAGTTTCTCGCGTATCGTCTGTTCGATGACCCGCGGGCCGGCAAAACCGACGAGTGCGCCGGGTTCGGCAATCTGCACGTCGCCGAGCATGGCATAGGAGGCCGTAACGCCGCCGGTGGTCGGGTTTGTCAGAACGACGATATAGGGAAGGCCGGCTTCGCGAAGCCGCTGCACGGCCACCGTCGTGCGTGGCAGCTGCATCAGCGAAAGAATACCCTCCTGCATGCGCGCGCCGCCGGAGGCGGCAAACAGCACAAACGGCAGCTGACGGTCACATGCGGCTTCGGCGGCAACGATGATCGCCTCGCCGGCAGCCATGCCGAGCGATCCGCCCATAAAATCGAAATCCTGCACGGCGGCGGTCAATTCCACGCCTTCCACGAGGCCTACACCGGCCAGTACTGCGTCTTCCATGCCGGTTTTCGCCCGCGCTGCTTTCAGCCGTTCGGTATAACGGCGTTCGTCGCGGAATTTCAGCGGGTCGGTCGCGACCGGCGGAAGTGCGATCTTTTCATATTCATCATTGTCAAACAGCAGCCGGAACCGCGTGCTGGCATTGATCCGCTGGTGATAATTGGAATCGGGAAAGACGAACTGGTTCATTTCCAGGTCTTTGTGGAAGACCATCTCGCCGGACTCGGGACATTTGATCCAGAGATTTTCAGGCGTTTCCCGCTTCGTCCAGAAATTGCTGATTTTCGGACGAACGACGTTCTGGATCCAATTCACGCTTGCGTCTCCATATTGTCTGCCATCAGCCGGGATGCGCGCACGCCCTGGGCAAGGCTGCCGACCAGATCGGTCACCGCGGCAACGGTTCCCGTCGTCGCGCAGCCGTCACCGTCCAGCGTATCGGCGATCGCCGACACGATAGCCGAACCGACAACCACGGCATCTGCGTTTCTGCCGATCGCCGCCGCCTGCTCGGCGCTGCGGACACCAAATCCAACCGCTACCGGCAGGTCGGTGTGGCGCTTGATCCGGTCGACGGCGCCGGCAACCTGCATAGTGTCCGGCGATGCCGCGCCGGTAATCCCGGTGATCGATACGTAATAGACAAACCCGGACGTATTGGCGAGCACAGCCGGCAGCCGGATATCATCGGTCGTGGGTGTCGCCAGGCGAATGAAATTGATGCCGGCTTCAAGTGCCGGGATGCATAATTCATCGTCTTCCTCCGGCGGCAGGTCGACGATGATCAGACCGTCGACACCGGCCTCCCTGGCGTCTTTCAGGAAACGCTCAGGGCCGTAAATATAGATCGGATTGTAATAACCCATCAGCACGATCGGCGTTTCCTGATCATCCTGCCGGAAGGCGCGCACCATTTCCAGCGTCCGGATCATGGTCTGGCCGGCCTTCAGCGCACGCAGGCCCGCCGCCTGGATAGCCGGGCCGTCGGCCATCGGATCGGAAAACGGCATGCCGAGTTCGACGATATCGGCGCCGGCCGCCGGCAGCGCCCTGAGGATATCGAGGCTGGTCTGCGGATCAGGATCGCCTGCCGTGATGAAGGTGACAAGGCCCGGCCGTGCCGCTTTGTTCAGTTTCCGGAATGTCCGGTCGATACGGGTTTCGCTCATGCAATTTCCACATTGAGATGTTCGGCCACGGTGAAGACATCCTTGTCGCCACGGCCGCAAAGATTCATGACGATAATCTGGTCCCGGTCCATCTCAGGCGCAAGTTTTATCACCTGCGCCAGCGCGTGGGCCGGCTCAAGCGCCGGAATAATGCCTTCCAGCCTGGTACACAGCTGGAAGGCTTCCAGCGCCTCGTCGTCGGTTGCCGAAAGATAGGTCACGCGGCCGCTGTCACGCAGCCAGGAATGTTCCGGGCCGATGCCGGGATAATCCAGTCCGGCGGAGATGGAATGGCCTTCCTTGATCTGGCCGTCACCATCCTGCAGTAGGTAGGTGCGGTTGCCGTGCAGGACACCGGGCGCGCCGGCATTCAGCGATGCGCAATGTTCTTCGCCATCCAGCCCCTTGCCGCCGGCTTCGACGCCGTAGATGGCGACGTCCTTGTCATCCAGGAACGGGTGAAACAGGCCGATGGCATTCGAACCGCCGCCCAGGCAGGCAATGATGGCGTCCGGCAGCCGGCCTTCCGCCTCCATGATCTGCACTTTGGTTTCTTCGCCGATCACCGACTGGAAATCGCGCACCATGGCCGGATAGGGATGCGGTCCCGCTGCCGTGCCGATGATGTAATAGGTGTCTTCCACATTGGTGACCCAGTCGCGCAGCGCCTCGTTCATGGCGTCCTTCAGGGTGCCGGCGCCGGCCGTTACGGGGGTCACTTCGGCGCCGAGCAATTTCATGCGGAAGACGTTCGGTTTCTGCCGTTCGGTATCGGTCTTGCCCATATAGACGAAACAGGGAAACCCGAACCGCGCCGACACGGTGGCCGCAGCAACGCCATGTTGGCCGGCGCCTGTCTCGGCAATGATCCGCGTCTTGCCCATGCGTTTGGCCAGCAGGATCTGGCCAAGGCAATTGTTGATCTTGTGCGAACCGGTATGGTTGAGTTCGTCGCGCTTGAAATAGACTTTTGCGCCGCCCAGATGTTCGCTGATCCGTTCGGCGAAATAGAGCGGGCTTGGCCGGCCGGTATAATGCGTGCCGAGCTGCTTCAGCTCCTCGTGGAAGGCCGGGTCGGCCTTGGCGGTCTCGTAAGCCTGATCGAGCTCCAGAATATTGGGCATCAGGGTTTCGGCGACAAAACGGCCGCCATAAAGGCCAAATCGGCCTTGCTCGTCGGGTCCGTTGCGGAAGGAATTGAGAGCCGTTTCGGCTGCTGTTGGCGCGCTCACGCTGAATACCTCACTTCTTTCTTGTCGCTTTTCTTGTCGCTTTTGTCATCACCGGCGGCATCGTTGCGGCGGACCGCCGCGACAAATGCCCTGATCAGGTCAGGGTCCTTTACACCCGGCGCGCTTTCCACGCCCGATGACACATCGACGCCCGGCGCATGGCTGATCGCCAGCGCCGCCGCGACATTGTCGGGGGTCAGTCCGCCGGCCAGAAGCCACGGCAAACCGGGCTCGTAGCCCTCCAGCACCGTCCAGTCAAACGCTTCGCCGAGGCCGCCGGGACGGTCGGCCTGTTTCGGCGCTTTTGCATCAAGCAGAAGATAATCGCAAACGCCGGCATAATCGCCCGCCGCCTCCAGATCGGCAGGCCCGGAAATTCCCACAGCCTTGACCGTTGCAAGGCCGGTGCGCGCCGCCATGCGAGCGATATGGTCGGGGCTTTCACGGCCATGCAACTGCAGCAGATCCGGTTGCACAAATTCTGCAATTTCGTCGATCAGGCGTTCGTCGGCATCCACGGTGAGCGCCACAAGCCTGATACGGCCGCGACCGGCCTTTGACAGTTCAGCGGCCTGCGCCATGCCCAGATTGCGCGGACTTTTTGCAAAAAACACAAAGCCGGCCATATCGGCACCCGCATCAATGGCGGTTTCCAGCGCAATCCGGTCTTTCAGGCCGCAAATCTTGGTTTTTGTCATCATTGCAATCGTCCGTGCCATGAAACAGCGTCGCTGTCCATGATGCTGGTCTTTACCGCTCTTTCGCCTTGTAGCGGGCGATCAGCCCCTCAACGGCACGGATCAGCCGGTCAATGTCTGCTGGCCGCGCCAATCGGTGATCGCCATCGGCGATCAGGGTCAGAACGGCATCGTCGTGGGCCAGCCTTTCCATCAGGCCGGTGGCATGGTGCCAGGGCACATCCGGATCCTGCATGCCCTGCAGGATATGCACCGGACAGCCGGTTTCGACCGGTCCGGCGCCCAGCAGGTGATTGCGGCCGTCCTCAATCAGTAACCTGGTCAATATATAGGGTTCGTCGTCATAATCGGAAGGCCGGCTGAAAGCGCCCTTGTCCATCAGATCGGCCCGCGCCTGATCGTCAAAGCGGTTCCACATCAGCTCTTCGGTCATGTCGAAGGCCGGCGCGATCAAGATCATGCCGGCAAGCCGGTCCGCCTCGCCGGCTTGGCGCAGGGCCTGAGCCGCCAGCAGCGCGATCCAGCCGCCCATCGACGATCCGATCAGGATCGACGGCCCGCTGGTCAGATTGCCGATCACCGCCAGCGCTTCCTCCAGCCAGCGCGAAATGCTGCCATCCAGGAACGTTCCGCCGGAACGGCCATGGCCGGAATAGTCAAACCGGGTGCAGCCATAGCCGTATTCGCCCGCCCATCGGTCAAGTGCTTCCGCCTTGCTGCCGGCCATGTCCGATTTGAAGCCGCCAAGCCAGATTAGCCCCGGCCCATGGCCCGGCCGCCTCAGCACGGCGATGTCACGGGCATCCGATCCCTCGCCGACATTCAGCGTCTTCAACTCTGGATCCGTCATTTTTGCTCTCGCATTCTGCCTCAGATGCGAATATCCGGTGCACACCATGACATCAAGCCGCCTGACCATATTGCAACTGGTACCGTCCCTTGAAACCGGTGGCGCGGAGCGCACGGCAGTTGATATCAGCCGGGCGCTGCAGCAGGCCGGCCATTGCGCGCTGGTGGCAAGCAGTGGCGGGCGGCTGGCCGAAGAGTTGCTGGCGACCGGCGCTGAGCATGTGCAGATGCCGCTGGATTCAAAGAATCCTTGGACCATGCTGAAAAATGCCGGACGGATTGCGCAACTGGTCCGCGACCGGAAGGTCGACATCATCCACGCCCGAAGCCGCGCGCCGGCCTGGTCGGCCTTGCTGGCAAGCCGCCGCACGGGTGTTCCATGGATAACCACATACCATGGCATCTATTCCGAAAAGGGACGGCTGAAGCGGCTCTACAATTCGGTCATGGCGCGCAGCGATCTGATCATCGCCAATTCCAACTATACCGCCGATCTGATCGTTTCGCGGTATGGCACCGACAAAAGCCGGATCCGCGTCATCTACCGGGGCACGGATCTGGATGGATTTCAGAGGCAAGCCATCGGCGATCAGCGGATCGAGGCCCTGCGCAGCCAATGGAAAATCGGCGGTGCCGACAGAATTGTGCTCAATGTCGCCCGATTGACCAGCTGGAAGGGCCAGCAGGTGCTGATCGAAGCGGCCTGCCGCCCGGCCGTGGCCGATCACGGCAATGTTGTGGTGATCCTGGCCGGCGACGACCAGGGCCGCAGCGCCTATCGCCGGCAATTGCAGACATTGATCGACGAACGCAGGGCGACGGACCGGATCCGCATGGTCGGCCATTGCGACGATGTCGCCGCCGCTTTTGCCCTGGCCGACGTCAGCGTGGTTGCCTCGACATCACCGGAGGCCTTTGGCCGCGCAGCCGTCGAGGCACAGGCGCTTGGGGTGCCGATTGTCGTAACCGCGCTGGGCGCCGTGCCTGAAACGGTGCTGGCGCCGCCGGAAGTGGAGCCTGGCCAGCGCACCGGCTGGCATGTTCCGCCAGGCGATTCCGGCGCCCTGGCCGAGGCTATCGATCAGGCGCTTCGTCTGGAAGAAACGGAGAAACGGGAGATGGCGGCGCGCGCAAAGGCGCATGCCGGCCGATTTTCACTCTCTGCCATGGCAGAACAGACATTGGCGCTTTATATTGCTCTGGCTGGCGCAAATGCCTGAAAAGGCTCACTGATCGGCCTTTGGTTCAAACAATCCTGCGACACTTAACCGGAAAGATACCGACTTTGTGTTGACTCTCGCGCCAAATGGCCGGATTTTCAGCAGCGATCCGTAATTCAGCCGCTTGAAGACGATTCGGATCTTTTTTCAATATCAAGAAGGAGACTTAACCATTCGCAGACCTCATCGCGCACCGCCTCCGGTCAAGGACGGAACCCGCGTTAACGAAGACATCCGGATCCCACAGGTCCAGCTGATCGACCAAGATGGACACAATCACGGCGACATCGATACGCAGCAGGCGCTTGCCATGGCTTATGAAGCCGGGCTGGATCTGGTTGAGATTTCTCCCAATTCCCGACCGCCTGTCGTGAAGATTCTCGATTACGGCAAATTCAAATATCAGGCCCAGAAGAAGGCCGCCGAAGCGCGCAAGAAGCAGAAGACGGTCGACGTCAAGGAAATCAAGATGCGGCCGAACATCGACACCCATGATTATGACGTGAAGATGCGCAATGCCCGCCGCTTTCTGGAAGACGAAGACAAGGTCAAGGTGACCATGCGGTTCCGAGGCCGTGAAATGGCGCATCAGGATCTCGGCCTTGATGTGCTTTACAAAGTTCGTGACGAACTGGCGGATGTTGCCAAAATGGAATTCTCGCCGAAGTCCGAAGGCCGCCAGATGATCATGATCCTGGCGCCGCTGCCGTCGGTAAAGCAGGCCGCGAAACCTGAGAAAACCGAAAAGGCGGCAGACGCAGAACCGGCGCAGTCCGATGCTCCGGCGGACGTTGCCGCCGAAACGCAGACTGACGGGGCCGAAGCAGAAGCCTGAACCGGCCGGAATCGACTTGCCATAGACAAATGTCGCGGCTATAAGGCCGCGCTTGGGATAGGCCGGCTTCCGCAAAAGCGGAAAGGGCATGCCGTGTCGATCCGCAATGCTCATTGATCGAGCCAGTTTTAACAGACCCAGTCCGGCAAAGGGTTGCAAAAGCCATTGCCGAATGAAGGAGAGCAGAATGCCCAAGATGAAAACCAAGTCAGGCGCCAAGAAGCGCTTCAAGTTTACCGCGACCGGGAAAATAAAAGTCGCCCAGGCCGGCAAGCGCCACATGATGATCAAACGGTCGAAGAAATTCATCCGCAATGCCCGTGGCACAACACTCTTGTCGGAGCCCGATGCCCGCATCGTCCGCAAGTTCATGCCTTACAGTTGAGCGAGCAGGAGATCTGAACAATGGCACGCGTAAAACGCGGCGTGACAGCTCACGCCAGACACAAGAACGTCACCAAACAGGCCAAAGGGTATTATGGCCGGCGCAAGAACACGATCCGCGCCGCAAAGCAGGCGGTTGAAAAAGCAGGCCAGTACGCCTATCGCGACCGTCGTGTCCGCAAGCGCAACTTCCGGGCTTTGTGGATCCAGCGGATCAATGCGGCAGCCCGCGATAACGGCCTCACCTATGGCCGGATGATCGATGGCCTGAACAAGGCCGGCATCGAAGTCGACCGCAAGGTGCTGGCTGATCTGGCCGTGCATGAGGCGGAAGCCTTTACCGCTCTTGCCGAACAGGCCAAGTCCGCCCTGGCCTATTTGAAGGACTTTACCCCCGGTGAGTTCGAAGGCGCCGTCAGCTAGACTTCGAACGAGCCTGAACTGAAAATCTGAAGGGCGGCACTGCCGCCCTTTTGCTTTTGCGGCCGATCTTGTTTTATGAGACCGATTGGGTCTGTAGGACTGGCGCTTGCGCAAAGGTCTGCTAAAAAGCGCCGATTTCAAAAATTCCTGCCAGGACGCATCATCATGTCAGAACTGGAAACGTTAGAACAAGATCTGATCGACTCGATTGCCGCTGCCGGCAGCGAAACCGCGCTTGAAGCTGTCCGCGTATTGGCGCTTGGCAAGAAGGGGTCTGTGTCAGGGCAATTGAAAAAGCTTGGCAAGATGAGCCCCGAAGAGCGCCAGACGGCGGGCCCCGCCCTCAACAATCTGAAGGTCCGCATCGCCGAGGCGATCGAGGCGCGGCGCGATACGCTCGCCGAAGCGGCGCTGGAAGAGCGGCTCAGGTCTGAAACCGTCGACGTCACCTTGCCGGCCAGGCCGGAGCAGGCCGGCACCATTCACCCGGTCACCCAGGTGATGGAGGAGGTGATTGCGATATTCGCCGATATGGGATTTTCCGTTGCCGAGGGCCCGCATATCGAAACCGACTGGTACAATTTCGGCGCGCTGAACATCCCGCCCGAACATCCCGCCCGCCAGGACCATGACACGTTCTACCTGAAGGAAAAGCCCGACGGCTCGCGCATGGTGCTGCGCACCCATACCTCTCCGGTTCAGATCCGCACGATGGAAGGGCAGGAACCTCCGATCCGCATCATCGCGCCCGGCCGGACTTTCCGGGCGGACTCCGACATGACCCACACGCCGATGTTCCATCAGGTTGAGGCGCTGGTGATCGACGAAACCACCCATATGGGCCATCTCAAGGGAACGCTGGAAGCGTTCTGCAAGGCGTTTTTCGAAGTCGACGACATCAAGATGCGTTTCCGGCCGTCGCATTTTCCGTTCACCGAGCCGTCGATGGAGGTCGATATCGGCTGTTCGTGGGAGAACGGCGAACTGAAAATCGGCCAGGGCGACGACTGGCTGGAAATTCTCGGTTCCGGCATGGTCCATCCCAATGTCATCGCCGCCGGCGGATATGATCCCGAGCGATATCAGGGTTATGCCTTCGGCATGGGCATCGACCGCATCGCGATGCTGAAATACGGCATTCCGGATCTTCGCGCCTTTTTCGAGGCCGACCTCAGATGGCTGCGCCACTACGGATTTTCGGCTGTTTCGATGCCGACGCTGGCTGAGGGCCTGAGTTGATGAGGCAAGCCCGGCGGCAGGATCAGCCGGTTAACGGACCATACCGACAAGCGGAAAGCCAATAGAATGAAATTCACCCTGTCCTGGCTGAAACAGTTTCTTGAGACCGACGCGTCGGCGCGCGAAATTGCCGATGCCTGCACGATGATCGGTCTGGAACTTGAGGATCTGACGAGCGCTGCCGACGCGCTTGCGCCGTTCACGATCGCCCATGTCATCGAAGCCCGGCAGCACCCCAATGCCGACCGGCTCAGGGTCTGCACCGTCGATGCCGGTCCGGATATCAACGGTGGCAAGCCGATCCAGGTCGTCTGCGGCGCACCCAATGCCCGCACGGGCATGAAGGGCGTGTTCGCGCCGGCAGGGGCGCATATCCCGGGCACCGGGGTTGATCTGAAACCCGGCGTGATCCGCGGCGAAGAATCAAACGGAATGTTGTGTTCTGAGCGCGAGCTGATGCTGTCGGAAGATCATGACGGTATTATCGATCTGCCTGAGGATGCGCCGGTCGGCATGAAATACACCGATTATGCCGGCATGGATGATCCGGTCATCGATGTCGGCGTGACGCCGAACCGTCCGGATGCTCTTGGTGTCTACGGTATTGCCCGGGATCTGGCGGCAAAGCGGATGGGCCGGCTGAAACCGTTGGCTACGGAACCAGTCGCCGGGACCTTTGACAGCCCGATCGAAGTATCGCTCCGGTTCGATGATCCGGCAAACACGCCCTGCCCGCTTTTTGTCGGCCGCTATATTCGCGGTGTGAAAAACGGACCGTCGCCGGAATGGATGCAGAAGTTGCTGCGTGCCGTCGGCCTGCGGCCGATTTCCGCTCTGGTCGATATCACCAATTACATGACGCTGACCTACGGCCGGCCGCTCCATGTCTTCGATGCCGACAAGGTGAACGGACACATTCACGCCCGCCTGGCAGAGGCGGGTGAAAGCCTGGAAGCGCTGGACGGCAAGACCTACACGCTTGACGAGACCATGACAGTCATCGCCGACGATGCCGGCCCGGAAGCCATCGGCGGCGTGATCGGCGGCTTGGCTTCAGGCTGCACGGATGAGACCGTGAACGTGTTTCTTGAAGCGGCCTGGTTCGATCCGGTGCGCACCGCCACCACCGGACGCAAGCTCAATGTCATCACCGACGCCCGTTACCGCTTCGAGCGCGGCGTCGACCCGGCATTCGTCGAGCCGGGGGCTGAACTGGGCACCGAACTCATTCTCAGCCTGTGCGGCGGCGAGCCGTCCCATCTGGTTGTCGCCGGCGAAGCCCCGCTGCGCAATGCGTCCTATCGGCTGCGCATGGACCGGGTCCGCACGCTTGCCGGCGTTGACATCCTGGTGGAGGAGCAGGTTCGCATCCTGACCGAACTTGGATTTCAGATCACCCTCGACGAGGGTTCCGGCGTTGCTGAGGTTCTGGCTCCTGAGTGGCGGCCGGACGTGCACGGCGAGGCCGATTTTGTCGAAGAAATCATCCGCATTTACGGTCTCGACCGGATCGGACATATGCATCTGCCGCGCAGGGATCTGGTCACGGCCAAGGCGATATCGGTCGCGCAGCGGCGGCGTTTCCGCGCCGCCCGGGCTCTTGCCGCCCGCGGTCTGAATGAAGCGGTCACCTGGTCGTTCCTGCCGCAGGACCAGGCGGAACTGTTTGGCGGCGGCGGTGACGAGGTTGCGCTCGACAATCCGATTTCAACCGAACTCTCGCATATGCGACCGTCCCTGCTGGTTAACCTGATCAGCGCTGCCGGCCGCGCCCAGGCGCGCGGTTTCGACAGTTGCGCCCTGTTCGAGGCGGGTCAGATCTATCTCGGCCCGGAAGCCGCCGACGAGCAGGTGCATGTGTCCGCAATCCGCGCCGGCGCCAATGCCGCCCGTCACTGGGCAAGCAAGTCCAGACCGGTCGATCTGTTCGACGCCAAGGCGGACCTTCTGGCCGTGCTGGAGGCGGTCGGCGCGCCCGTGGCGTCGCTGCAAACCGTCGCCGCCGGCCCGGCCTGGTACCATCCCGGCCGTGTCGGTTCTATGCAGTTGGGGCCCAAGAACCGGCTTGCCGCGTTCGGCGAAGTGCATCCGCGGATCCTGAAGGCATTGGATGTGGCAGGGCCGATCGTCGCATTCGAGTTCAACCTGGATGCCCTGCCGCAGCCCAAATCGGCCAGGACGGCAAGACCGGCGCTCAACGCGTCTGACCTGCAGCCTGTGACCCGGGATCTTGCCTTTATCGTCGGGGCTGATGTCGCCGCAGGCGACATCGTCCGCGCCGCCCGCGGTGCGGACAAGGCGCTGATTACCGATGTTAATGTGTTCGACGTGTTTGCCGGCGGTTCCATTGGCGACGGCCAGAAATCGATCGCCATCGAGATTGCGCTGCAGCCGCGCGACAAGACCCTGACGGATGAGGAGATTGATGCGGTTTCGCAGAAAATCGTCGCCGCGGTTTCCAAGGCGGCCGGTGCACAATTGCGCAGTTGACCGGTTGTGCTGATCACAGGAACTTCCTGTGAATTGTCAAAGTATAGTCACAGTTTTTTTCATAAATTCCAATGCTTTATCCCATGTTCGCACTTGGTTCCGTCACAATTCCGGAAAAAGAACAAAGCAGGACCGCACAGGAGATGGCTGTGATCTCCACGTCGCTGTCAGCATTACGGATGATTGTGATCAAATCGGGGTCGGATCCGGATGTTTTTCCGGCAATGCGATGATCAGAACCGACAATCCTTCAGCGGGTTGATCCGCCAACGGCGCCGGTATCTTGCGCTCGTTTCCATTTTGCGCTCCGGTGCCGGCATTTCGCGCGCTGAATTCTGCGGAGAAAATCAAACCTGTGAGCCCCGTTGATATTCAGGCAGGGGTAGAGTGACAAATTAAAATACACTTACAGTTTGATTCAAAATCTAATCAACGCTACAGATTAATGTCCAGATATGGAACTCAAAAACTGAGCGCTTGCTTCCAGGGGGGCAACGTTTTGAAACAACGCGTAAGGTTAGACGTATATGTATCGCCTGAAGATTTCAATTTCCTCTCCAGTATCCAGCAACCGTTTCTCAATTCAGACTGTCAGTACCAGCGCCGCCGCAGGGGCAGGCATTCTGTTTGCTGGCCCGGCCTATGCAATTCCGTCACCGGAACTTGTGATCGGTTCGATCTCAAGCGTGTCGCAGCTGATGGCCCTTGGCGTGGCGATGCTGGGGGGCGGTGCTGCAGCAGCTGGTATGCGCGCCAGTGCAAAAGCCGGCAGGGATGACCGCTCCGCAAAAATGGCCTTGCGTATCGCTGCCGGGCTGTTTGTGGTGGTTCTCCTTTCAGCCGGGCTGAACATTTATCAGTTTGTCGACCAGCGTCAGCAAGGCCAAACACGGCTTCAGGCGACACTGACCAGGCCTGCCGTGACCGCCGGAACCCGCATTCTGGATCCGAACCTCAAGGTGACCTCATTCGCAGCGCAGAGCGATCACGGCCTGGGGATTTCGACGGCCGACACGACAGCGCTTCTAGAACAGGTGCAAACGGGAGAACGCAGTGACGTGGTTCTTCTCGACATCCGGGAGACCTCGGAAAACGAGATGGGCACCTTGCCCGGCGCACGCCATATTCGTTTCCCCGATCTGGCCAAGTCGAATATTGATCTTGCCGGAAAGACGGCCATTCTGCTGTGTCACAACGGCAACCGCAGTTCCGAAACCTGCGAAAAGCTCGCCCGCCTGGGTATCGACTGCCGCTTCATTGTCGGCGGTATCGAAAAATGGATCGTGGAGGGACGGTCTTTCACGGACAGGACTGTCCGGTCCCTGAGCGACTTGCGTGCCCTTCCGTCCTATCCGGCTCAGAATGTTCTGCTCGACACACCGGATGTCCGCGGTCTGATCGAAAACGAGCAAGCCGCGATCGTCGATGTGCGCTACCCGGCCGACTTTGCTTCCGGCCACCTGCCGGGCGCAATCAATCTTCCTGTGCGCCCGACGCCGACGGCGGAACTGACCGACCGGATCTCCAGACTGCCGCGCAAGCCCATCGTCGCGGCCTGCTATGATCGTCGGAGTTGCTTCAATGCCGAAGTGCTGGGACTTGAACTGACCCGTGCAGGTCATGATTTCCGGGGCCGCTATACCCTGCCATGGGAATATTTCATACCGAAGAAACCCAAACCTCATATCGAGGCCTGGATGGCGGCATCGCAGGCCGGCCTGTGGCAGAAATCAATCGACGTCGTCGGCGGGCTGCTCGACAGCGCGGCTGGCAGGATCGGCCTGCTGCTGACCATTCTGCTGGCTGCCGTGGCGTCCAGGCTTGCGGTCCTGCCTGTCGCGATCAAAGCGGAACGCGATCAGATCCGCGCCAATGCGGCAGCGCCTGAGCTGGCCGAATTGAAAGACAGGCTGAAACATGATCCACAGCGTCTGACCCGTGCGATCAAGGCGTTCTACACGCGTCACGGCCTGACGCCGCTGCGCAACCTCCTGGCACTCGCATTCCTGCCGGTGATGATGATCATGCTGTCGGCGGTTCAGATCGCCGCAAACGGCAACAATGTTTCCCTGTTGTGGATTGACGATATCGCTGCGCCCGATCCGCTTTATGTCCTGCCGGCGATTTTCGCTTTGCTGGGATCGGTCTATCTGGATCTGGTGCTCGTCAGAACAAAGCGGCAGCGGGTGCTGGCATGGCTTATCGCTTTGCCGGTCCTGACCGGTCTGGCTGCCATACTGAGCGCCGCCGCCAGCCTCTATCTGATCGTCAGCGCTGTCCTGCTTCTGGTGCAGCGCGCCGCAGTGACCGGTCAGTTTTCCCGGCTTGCGCGATTGCCGGACGCTCTACGCGAAGCACGGCGCAATCTGCAGGCCCGGACAGGCATTATCCCCTTGACCGATGCAGAACAGCTCGCCGGTTGCGGCAACAAGGCCTATCGGCTCGCGCGCCTGCGCCAGCACGGCATTGCCGTGCCCGATGGCGTGGTGCTGACCACATCGTTCCTGCAACGGCTGCAGGCTGCTGACGGCAGTGCGCGCCAGCAGATGCTGGACCGGGCATGGCAGATGCTTGGAGCGGACCGTGTCGCTGTGCGCAGTTCCGCGGCGGCGGAAGACGGTGCGACGCAAAGTTTCGCCGGGGTCTTCGAGAGCGTTCTCGATGTCGAATATGAAAGTCTTGAGCGCGCGATTGACGAAGTCATGGCCTCCTTCGTGTCCGGTCGCGCCGGCAGTTACGGCCTCGACGCAAGCGGCGGCAACATCCTCGTCCAGCGCATGATTTCACCGGAGTTCGCCGGCGTGCTCTTTACCCGCGATCCGGAATCCGCCGGCGCCATGATGGTGGAAATGGTGCGCGGTACTGCCGATGATCTCGTATCCGGTATGGCGGCCCCCGATACGTTCCGCTTCGGACGGCATTCGCATGAAAGCCTCGATGAAACCGGTGCGCCCTTTGACATTGCATCATTGCTGGCAACAGGCGCGCAGGCAGAAGAGATATTCGGCGGGCCGCAGGACATTGAATGGACCTACCGCGATGGCGCATTCATGATCGTGCAGAGCCGTGACATAACCGCACTTCTCGGCACGGCGGCACAGGATCAGCTGGCGCTGGACGAATGGAACAAAGTGTTTGCTCTTGCCGCTGACGCCGGCGCGGACGAAATCGTGCTGGAACAGACCGAGATGTCGGAGGTTCTGCCACGCCCCACACCACTGTCATTGTCGCTGATGAGTTCGCTCTGGGCGCCCGGCGGCAGTGTCGATCTGTCCTGCCGCAGTCTGGGCTTGACCTATCCGGTCGAGGAAGATGCTCCATCGCATCTGCAAACCGTCTTCGGCCGGCTTTACACCGATCCCCGGCGGATGAAACAGAATGCGGTGACTTTGACAAAAGCGGCATCCGTGCGCCTGACCAAAGGCGTGGAAAGCATCGAACGGCGGTTCCGCGAAGAATTCCTGCCGCTGTTCAACGCGGAAATGAATGTTCTGGAGATCGCCAATTTCGAAAAGATGGCCACGCCGGAACTGTTTGCCTGCGTCGAACGTCTGCGTGAGGAATTTGTAACGTCCACTCATGTCGAAGTCGAAACCGTCAACATTGCGGCGGATTTCCACACTGCACGCGCCAAGCTGGCTATCGAGAATACAGGTCTGGATCCGGCAGCCCTGCTTGGCAGTGCAGCCGATGCGGTTTCCGCGCGGGCTCTTTCTGAAGCGCTGGCCCTGCCCGCCGCGGAGAAAAAACTGCATCTGGTCGCCAAGTTCGGCCATCGCGCCGGCTTCGACTATGAACTTTCCGAGCCGCGGTACTCAGAAACGCCTGAGCATCTTGACGCTTTGTGCGGCCTGGAATTCTCCCATGCGGCGGAAGCGGCAGACAGCGGTCCCGAATTGCCCGAAGATGTCAAAACATCCGTTGGCATTGCCCGGCGCTATCAGGTGCTCAAGGAGGACGCCAAACACGAATCGCTGCGCCATCTCGCCGTTCTGCGTCATGCGCTGATGGAACTTGACCGCAGACTCAATCTCTCCGGCCTGTGCTTCTATCTGACATTTGAGGAACTTGCGGAACTTCAAGCCCGTGGCGCCGCAGCACTCAGGCCTGTCGCAAGCCGGCGCCAGGAAGAACAGCAAAAGCTTCTTGCGATGCCTGCGTTGCCCACCAGTCTCACTTTGAAGCAATTGGAATCGGCGTCTCTGGTGTCCGCCGCGCAGGGCGCTGACGCAATATCGGATCTGCAAGGCACCAGGGTCTCAGGTTCCAGCGCTGTTTCCGGCCGTTGCTGTGTGGTGTCCATGGAAGCGGCCGAGGCGGGCAAACCGATCGAAGGTTTCCGCGATGGCGATATTATCGTCTGCTCCATGGTGCATCCGGCATGGCTGCCGTTCGTTCTGCGTTCAGGCGGTGTGGTGAGCGAAGTCGGTGGCTGGCTGAGCCATATGGCGATTGTCGCACGCGAACATGACATTGCGATGATCGTCGGCGCGAGGGGTGTGCATGCAATCGCGGATCAAAGCCGGCTCAGGTTGCACCCGTCCGGAGAGATTGAACTGCTCGATCTGCAACTCCAGGACGGCGCGTCGGAACCCGTACGCGTGTAGGATGAGGCATCGGTAACGGCCAGACCGGCCGGTTTGTCCGGTTGCGGCACCAGAGCGTGAAACAGCGGGACCAGCAGAACGGCGCCGCCGACCAGGCCCATCCGCGTCACCGCAAAGAGAAAACCATGCCAGTGATTTCTGCCGGTTTTAGCGGCTCTCGCCAGGAATTCGCAAACCCGCCTGACTGTAATTCTCAAACAACTGTCCATGCCGCAGTCTTTATACGGCCGATATTTGACGACAGTTCGAAGGCAAATTTCTGACAAAAAATCCGGCACCTCCAGCGGTTGTATGGCATGATCCGTATTTTCCGATATTAATTCTATATGTTTGATTCCGTGCGACAAACGGGACTCACAATACATCGACGATATGGTTAAGAACTTAGCATGAAGCAAGCGAGACGATTATACTTCTACCGCTGGAACGTTGCGTTGCAAAGCCAAAGAACAGAATTAATTAACCGCGTTTCATAACATATGCGACATTTTTTTGATCTATTCATTGCAGTGTCGTGACGCTTCAATCGTCGTTTATTATTTACTAACAGCTTCTAGCTGCGATTGAACAACAGGCATCACGGCTAACCCGGCTTGATCCCGGACGGCGATCCGCGCGGCCGAAATCAAGGGTAACAGGAGTAGACATAATGCTGAATAAATTATCACTGAAGGGGCTGCTGGCGCTGACGGCGTTCGGGCTGGCTTTTGGTCATGCATCCGCTCAACAGGGCCGCGTGATGGAAGTACACGGCTCCACCACGGTTGCGAGAACCGTTCTGATTCCGCACATGGACGCGCTGAACAAGGCGACCGGCCGCAATATCCATGTCATCGCCAACGGATCGTCCAAAGGCATTATTGCCCTGATCACGGGCAAGGCCGATGTGGCGATGATTTCGGCGCCGTTTGAAGATGTCAAGGCATCGGTAGAGCGCAAGGTTCCTGGCGCCATCGGCAAAACCCAGTTGAAAGAACATCGGATCGGTGGCGTCAAAACACGCTTTATCGTTCATCCGGAAAATCCGGTTCGCTCCCTGCGCGAAGATCAACTGCGCGATATTCTGCTTGGCAGGATCACAAACTGGCGCGAACTCGGCGGGCCGGACATGCGGATCGCGATATTCACGACTAAAGCGGGCAAGGGCTTGAGGTCGCTGGTTGAAAAGCAGTTGCTGAACGGCAAGGCTATCGTCGGCACCGCCCAGGAGTTGGCCGGGCTGCAACAGGTGGTCAAAGTGATCGGCCAGGCCAAACACGGCATCGGCTTCGTCAACGAACCAAGGCTCAATGCTTCCGTCTTTGCCTTGCCCGGCGTTTTCGCTGAGCAGCCGCTGATTCTGGTGACGAAGGGTGATGCGAACAATGATGTCCGTGCGCTGATTCAAGCCATGAGCCAGCGTGCACCGTCATAGTCAATCGATATCCGAACTGGGAGAGGGGCGTTTGAACATCTGTTTCGAACATCCCTTTCAGCCCTAGTCAAATTCAGGGGACAAAATGGAACCGTCGCGTCCAAAATTCACAATGACCTTGTCGATGAAGCTTGCATCGATTTTCGTCGTCGCTCTGATATCCATGGCGATCATCGGCTGGATTGCCGTTACCGGCTCGAAAAACACGTCGGCTGAAACCGAAAGCACGATCGAAGACCGGTTTCAGCAAATGGTGATTATCGGCGATTTGCGGGGCAGTTTTGTGCTGATTGA
>CAMYKZ010000018.1 GCA_947259045.1 uncultured Afifella sp. | reverse complement strand
GATGATGACGTTTTCAATGAGATCGAGTGGGCCCTCGCGCTGCGCAACCGGGGTTCCGGCGCGGGTCTGCGTCAGCACAAACCGGTTCTCCGACCGGTCGAACACGGCCCGGCTGTCAACATTGACATGGTTGGCCAGTTTCCAGAAAAAACCTGCGGCAAGCAAAGCGATGATGAGCGACGTCAGGTTACCACCGAGTATCGTGCTGATAAGCATTATCACCACAATGGCGACCAGGAACAGGCGGACATATCGCGTGAAGTCAGCGGCTTCATTGCTGAATTCAATCCGTTCAGGTGTGATATTCTCCAGTTTCATATTCAACCCCGATCGTCCGGAACACTATACTATTGGACGGTCCGTGTATCAGTCAGGTTCAATGTCTGGAGAATGAACGATGGAGCCGAAGGATCAGGTCAGGTCCGTTCATGTATTGATTTCAGGCCGGGTCCAGGGCGTCGGATACCGGGCCTGGGTCAAACAATCGGCCGATGAACTCAAGGTCTCAGGCTGGGTCCGTAACCGCCGGGATGGCGATGTCGAGGCGGTTTTCAGCGGGCCGCAAACAGCCGTGGACGCGTTGATCGAGGCTTGCCGCGACGGCCCGCCATGGTCCGCCGCCGCGAATGTGCAGGATTTGCGCGTGCTTAACGATGCGGAGCCGGAGAGCGGTCCGTTAACCATCCTCAGGAATGTGTAAAATTGGCGATGGCGCGTTAAGGTTTCGTTAAGCTAGACTGCCTCGCACGGATGTATGGGAGGTGGAGATGAGTAAAAGCAGAGCCGCTGTGCGGGATCAGGAGCGCGAACAGGACCGGACAACAGGTTTGATCCTCTGGTCGATGGTCGTTGCCGGCTGCGTGCTGTTTTTCATGTCTCAGGCGAATGCGGCGGTTGGCGTTCATGCAGGTCCGCAACAGCCGGAAGTCGATACAACCGAAATCATCACCGGATCGATACCCTCGGGAATGTCCCAGGCTGTCAATGTTCGCATGCAGTTCATTCAGATGGACGGGCCGCGGGCAGGTCATGTCAAGGTCGTGCTGACACCGGACGATCATCCGCTGACGATGGACGATGCCCGTTCTGCGGCCCGTCAGGCGTTTCTGGAAACCTTGAACGATCCGTTTTTCAACGATGACGAAGATCTGAAAATCGTCTCTGTCGTGGTTCACCGTTTTCCCGGCCAGGATGACCCGGAATTGGATTTTGAGGTCCAGTTCCGCTACCAGGGCGAAGGCCGCTGGTCGGTTCAGGACTGACGTCCAGCCGCTTCATCTGACCCTGCCGACTATTCTGTTCAGCCGAAGATCGCCTGAAATTCCTCCCGTATAATGGCATCCACTTCCGGTACGGATACAAGAATGCCGAGATCGGCAAGGCTGGTGACGCCATAATCGGCGATGCCGCAGGGCACGATGCCGGAATAATGGTCAAGGTCCGGATCGACGTTCAGGCTGAGGCCGTGAAAACTGACCCAGCGGCGCACCCGGATTCCGATAGCGGCGATCTTGTCTTCCGCCGCGCGGCCATCGGCAAGCGGCGGTCTGTCCGGCCTTGTCACCCAGACGCCGACCCGGTCTTCGCGCCGCTCGCCGCGAATGTTGAAGCGGCCGAGCACGGCGATCACCCAGTCTTCCAGCGATGCCACGAACTGGCGCACGTCCGGCCGCCGGGCCTTGAGGTCCAGCATGACATAGGCGATGCGCTGGCCCGGCCCGTGATAGGTATATTCCCCGCCGCGGCCCGTGCGGTGAACGGGGAAGCGGTCCGGCGCGGTGAGATCGCCGTCATCGGCACTGGTGCCTGCGGTATAAAGCGGCGGATGTTCCAGCAGCCAGACGGCTTCGCTTGCCGTGCCTTCGGCGATCGCCGCGACACGGGCCTCCATGGCCCGAATGGCATCGTCGTAGGCAACCGGCTGATCGCTGATCAGCCATTCCACGGCCGCGCCGTCGGACCGCAACAGGCGGTCTTTCATCAGCAGATCACGCGGTGGGGCAGGGTGGACGCTCATGGCCTCTATGTCGGTCATTCGAAGCGCTGCGTCAAACCTGACGAAACATGACGGAAGCCCTTGTGAACCGGCGCGCCATTTGTTACATCACCGCGCGCCGGATGATCCGGCCAGAGATTTTGCGGTCGTGGCGGAATTGGTAGACGCGCAGCGTTGAGGTCGCTGTGGGGTAACTCCCGTGGAAGTTCGAGTCTTCTCGACCGCACCATTACATTATAAAGGCGGCTTCGGATTTCGTTCGAAGCCGCTTTTTTTGTTGAACGTCAGAGATTCAAAAATCAGCCCGCAGCCGCACCTGCTTCAGTTCCTTGTCGATCATGTTGCGCATGATCGACTGGCCGGACCAGGTGTAGACGCAAAATATCAGCCAGATGAGGGTCAGGCCGGTTGCCAGCGGCGCATGGCCGGCATCGGTCAGCATGATGGATGCGAACCGGTATAAAATGAAGGCGCCGATCATGATGGCGATGGCGGCTTTCTGGCCATAGCGGTTCATGGCGGCGCTGTAGCGCCACCACAGGCCGAGCAGCGGGCTCTGGCGCATCTTCACCGATGCCAGCAGCGAGATGGCATCGATATCATTGGGCGAAATCTGCAGCGCCCATAAAGCATGGTCGAGGGCTTCATCAGCATGACCGGATCTGAGGCGGAGCTGGCCGACGAGAACCAGCGCGTCGACATTTTCCGGATTGTCTTCCAGCACCTGGTGGGCATTGGCCTCAGCCGCATCCAGTTCGCCGCGCCTGAGGAAGAATTCGCCCTGCAGGACAATCGCCTCGGCGTCATCGGGATTGAGCGCCAGTCCGGCGGAGACCGCCTCCATCGCCTCTGGCTGTTGGTCCAGGGCGTTGAACACCCGCGCCTGGGTGACCCGGTTGTCGACATCCTGCGGATCCAGGCTGATCGCCTCGTTGGCATAGGATAGCGCGTCCGGCTTGCGGCCTTCAGCCAGCGAAATATGGGCGCTGATGCGATAGGCATAGGCTTCTTCCGGCGCCAGATGGATCGCCTGCGTGATCTCATAGCGGGCGGCATAAATCCGCCCGGTCTGCAACAGGCACACGGCCAGCAGCGCGTGCGCAAGCGCAAACTCCGGCTGTTCGGTCAGGCTGTCGCGCAGATGCTCGATGGCGCCGAAATGGTCGCCGCGCTCCATGGCGTAACGGGCGCGGTCGATGGCAAGGGCTGCAAAGTCCGTCATCTGCGCTCCTGCAGCGATCTGAGATATTTGCGCAGTTCGTGGGTTTCCGCCTGGGAGACAAAGACGAAGTAGCCGAAAGCCAGCCGGAGTGCTGTCAACAGGGCACCGAGGTAGGGCGCCCAGGTGACGGACAGTGCGCCCGTATCCAGCATCCGGATCAGCTCTGTCTTGACAAACCAGACGCTGATGATCGCCGCGATACAGATCATGATTTCGCGTTTCAGTTTCGGCCCGTTCAGGGCGACGGAATTGGCAATGAAGGCGAGAAATCCGAGCGGCCCCAGCAACATGACCAACAGGAAGGGAAAAAACGGATTGACTGCGAAACGGGTCAGCGCGCCGGCCGCCGGTTCGTCGACGATCCGGTAGCGGTCGTCATCCGTTTCCGGCATGGCGCGAAAGTCGGTCATTGGCCGTGGCTTTCCAGAAAACGGGCGACATCGTCGTATTGTCCGCCGGTATTGGAGTATTTCGCGTAATTGCGCGCCGTCGTCAGCCATTCCAGGGTCGTCGGGCGGACCTCGTCATAGGCTTCGCGGAAATGCTCCATCGTCAGCGGCGCCTCTTCGCCGCCCTGCAGGCTTTCTTCAATGGCGATGTCGATGGCGCTGTTGACGATATTCTGCAGGTCGGCGCCGGAATAGCTGCTGGTCTTGCCGGCGATGAATGCCGTGTCGATGGCTTCCGCGCCCGGCCTGTCGACAAGCTGCAGGCGCAGGATTTCCTCCCGCGCGACCTTGTCGGGCGGCGGCACGAACTGCACCCGGTCAAACCGGCCCGGCCGGCGGAAGGCCGGATCGACCGACCATGGCATGTTGGTGGCGGCCAGGATCAGCACACCCTCATTATTGGCCTCGAATCCATCCAGTTCCGACAGGAACGTTGAAACCAGGCTGGCCTTGGTTTCGCCGATGGCGTGATGGCGGCGGGCGGCGAGTGCTTCCAGTTCGTCGAAGAACAGGACACAGGGTGTCTCCCGTCTTGCGTCGGCAAAAACCGCGGCGAGGCGCTTTTCGGATTCGCCGACATACATGTCGAGAATTTCGATAATCGGCACATTGAGAAAACGCGCATTGCACTCGCCGGCGGTTGCCCGGGCGAGCATGGTCTTGCCGCATCCGGGCGGTCCGAACAGCAGAACGCCGCCGCCGGCCTTGCGGCGGAACTTCTGATAAAGCGACGGTTTTTCGAACGGCGTTATGATCTTGCGCCGGATCTGTTTCTTGACGTCTTCCAGGCCGCCAATATCGGCAAAGCGGATCGTGCCTTCGCGGCCGGAATAATCGAGCCGGGTGTCGACAGCCTGCGCCTGGCCGTCGCTGGCCGGAGCATCCGATTTCCAGTGATCGGCAATCGACACCACATTGAGTGCCCGTGGCCTCTCGTCGTCCCCGGTTCGGGCGGTCTCGATCCGGCTGGCAATTTCCGGGTCTTCCAGCGTCGGATTGGCCCTGACCAGATCGTCATAATCGGCCTTCGCTTCGTCCGGCCTGTCCAGGGCCAGCAGAGCCTTCACTCTGATGACCCCGCATTTGCCTGCCTTGCCGCCAACCGTATGCAGCGCGTCGTCGTAATTGCCGGCGGCAAGATGCAGGTCCGCCACTTTAGCCGCCACGCCATCATCGAGCTCGCGGCCGCCGAGTGTCGCCAGCACCGGCTCGATGGCTGCCACATCATCAAGTTCAACCGCCCCGTCGACGATCAGTTCGAGCATGCGCAGATCGCCATCCGGTTTCCAGGCGGCAACAAGGCTTTGCAATGTCGAATGGTCCATGTGTTGTCGAACTCCCGATTGTTGCTGCAAAAGGAACCGTTCCGGCACGATAAATCAACCGTTTCGCCTATATTATCAATCCGGCGTCATTGCGGTGCCGCCAAACCGTGCTTCCGGTCGGCCCTTCTCCGCGCTGCCTGCACGCGCTAATAAGTCGGGAATCGGCGGCCAGGGGCATTCATGATTGATCAGACGACAGAGACACAGAAACAGGACGCAGAAGCGGGCCTCGCGGCGGACATAACAATCCGTGACGATGAAGGTGTGCTCGACTCAGAATTCATCGCTCGTGTATCGTCAGCGGTGGCCGTTCAGGACACGCTCACTCTGCGAAGTCTGGTCTTCGATCTGCACGAATCCGATCTCGGCGACGTCTTGCAGGCGCTGGACCCGGAAGAGCGCGAAGCCCTGGTTCGTATGCTTGGCGACGATTTCGACTGGATGGCGCTGACGGAAGTCGATGACACCGTTCGCGATGAAATCCTTGAGGCCGTTCCCAACGAAACCATCGCCGATGCAGTCCGCGAGCTTGATTCCGACGATGCGATCGATCTGCTGGAAGATCTCGACGAGGAAGATCGCGACGAGATCCTGGCCCGCATTCCGTTCGCCGAACGGATCACCCTGCAGCGCAGCCTCGATTATCCGGAGGATTCCGCCGGGCGCCGCATGACCAACCGGTTCATTGCCGTGCCGCCGTTCTGGACCGTCGGCCAGACCATTGATTTCATGCGTGAGAATGACCGGCTGCCGAATGAGTTTACCGAGCTCTATGTCGTCGATCCGCGGTTCAATTTCCTCGGCACCGTGGCGCTGGACCGGCTGTTGCGCACCAAGCGCCCGGTGCCGATCGGCGATATTATGGGCGAGGTGGCCCATTCCGTTGACGCCGAAGACGACCAGGAAGATGTTGCGCGCGTGTTTGAACGCTACAATCTGCTCTCCGTCGGCGTTGTCGATGACAGCGACCGGCTGGTCGGCGTGATTACCATCGATGATATCGTCGATATCATCGAGGAAGAGGCGGATGAAGATATCAAGCGCCTTGCCGGTGTCGGCGATGAAGAGATCACCGACAGTTTCCTTTTTGCCGTGCGCTCCCGGTTTGTCTGGCTGCTGATCAATTTGGCAACCGCAATCCTGGCGTCGTTCGTGATCAGCCTGTTCGACGCGACGATCCAGGAGATGGTGGCGCTGGCGGTGCTGATGCCGATTGTCGCGTCGATGGGCGGCAATGCGGGAACCCAGACCATGACAGTCGCAGTCCGGGCGCTTGCGACGCGGGAGATCGAAACCATAGACACGGCTAAATTCGTCAGCCGCGAAGTGCTGGTGGGTCTGGCCAACGGAATTGCCTTTGCGATTGTGATGGGCGTTGTGGCGTTTTTCTGGTTCGGCAGCGGCCAGCTCGGCGGCGTCATTGCCGCGGCGATGGTGATCAACATGGTGTGCGCCGGGTTTGCCGGGATCCTGATCCCGCTCAGCCTTGAGCGCGCCGGCATCGACCCGGCGATCGCTTCAAGTGTCTTTGTGACGACGGTGACGGATGTGGTCGGCTTTTTTGCCTTTCTTGGCCTTGCCGCGTGGTGGTTCGGCCTGGGGTAGGGCGCTTGTATCGTCTTTTGGCCAACTGTTTGATATCGTCAACAGGCTCCGATGATATTCTCCCGCCAGATTGCAAACACAGTTGGGTTTGGAAATGACCGAGACATCCAAGTTTGATGCATGGAGCGCAGGAGACGCATATCAGCATTACATGGGGCGGTGGAGCGGTCTCATCGCTGATAAATTCGTCGATTGGCTGGCCCCGCCGAAGGGCGGAGACTGGCTGGATGTGGGGTGTGGCACGGGTGCGCTGACAAGCGCGATCTTGCGCAAGTGCGAGCCGGCTTCCGTCACCGCCATTGACCAGTCCGAAGGGTTTGTCAACGATGCCAAAAACCGGGTCGGCGACGGGCGTGCCGTTTTCAAGACCGGCGATGCCATGAAAATTCCGGCAAAGAATGCCGAATTTGATGTCGTGACGTCAGGGCTGGTGCTGAACTTCGTTTCCGACATGAAAGACGGTCTGCTCGAATTCCAGCGCGTCCTGGTGCCCGGCGGGCTGCTTTCCTTTTATGTCTGGGACTATCCCGGCGGCGGCATGGGCTTCATCGACGCCTTCTGGAAAGCGGCGGCGAAGATCGATCCACAGGCCGCCGAACTGGACGAAAGCGAACGGTTTCCGGTTTGCACAAGGTCCGGGCTGACGGACCTCTGCCGTTCTGCGGGCGTTGCCGCGGCGGACGTTGCCGCAATCGAAGAGACGACGGTTTTTTCCGACTTTGAGGAATTCTGGAGACCCTTCACCCTCGGCGCCGGGCCGGCTCCCGGATACTGCAAGAGCCTGTCTGAAGATCAAAGAGATGCGCTCAAGAACGAACTTGCGTCGAAACTGGGCGGCGATGGCGAAATCCGTCTGCCTGCACGTGTGTGGGCTGTGAAAGCGAAAATTCCACGTTTTTGAGATCGCAGGGCTCACGCCCGGATGGTGCTCGGGTCAATAAACCCTGCGATTGGAATAAATCCACGCTGATATGATGCCGATTAACCGAACGTAAACGTTAACACGACATGAATGGACATCTGTTCAAAGGTGTTCAATATGCGTTTTATGGCTGTTTCCAGATTTATCCGCAATTGCGTGTCGGCGTTGTTCTTGCTTGCTGTAGGATCCTGTGGCGGATATTCCGCCAGTGATTATGGGCCGGCGAATTACGGCCCGGGTGACGAGGTGCCGCGCGGATTTGGCGTCCATGGCATCGATATTTCCAAATATCAGGGTACGATAGATTGGCGCCAGGTGCGCCGCAGCGGTGTTTCATTCGCCTACATCAAGGCGACCGAAGGCGGCGACCATCACGACGAGACGTTCCTGATCAACTGGCTGGCAGCGCGTGATGCTGGTGTGGCGCGCGGCGCCTATCATTTCTATTATTGGTGCCGGCCGGCCAGCGAGCAGATCGCCTGGTTCAAAAAGCATGTCCCGGTCGATCCGACCGCGTTGCCGCCGGTTCTCGATGTGGAATGGACGCCATTTTCCAAAACCTGTCCGAAACGCCCGCCGACAAAGGACGTGTTGCGGGAGATGAATATTTTCCTGACGGAGATGGAGCGCTATTACGGCAAAAAACCGATGATCTATACGTCGGTTGATCTGCACCGGGATGTCCTGGTCGGACAGTTCAAGCGCTACCCGATGTGGGTGCGCTCGGTGGCGGGCTATCCGTCGACAAAGTATACCAAGCGGCACTGGACGCTGTGGCAGTTTACCGGCACAGGCCGGGTGCGCGGCGTGCCGGGCGAAGTTGACCGCAATGTGTTCTCCGGCAGTCGGGAACAGTTTGACCAATGGCTGGCCGGTGAAATTTCCCATAAGGATGTGCACCGGATTTGAACCGAACCTGCCCTGCATGGTATACTTTTACTGCAGGTTGAGATCAGGGGGGCGGGTTGCTCAAGATTCACGGTGTTCTGGAAACCGCAGTCTATGTCAATGACATGCAGCGGGCGCATGTATTCTACAATGATGTGCTTGGCCTTGAACGGATGTTTGAGGGCGATCGCCTGTTTGCCTACAACGCCGGACCAGGCTCGGTTCTCCTGGTTTTCCTGCGCGGCGGCGCGACGGAAGATCTGGACACGCCGGGCGGCATGATACCGGGGCACAATTCGGTCGGACCGGCGCATTTTGCCCTGCGGATCGAAGCCGACACTTATGAACGCTGGAAGCTGCACATTGCCGCCCGCAATATCGCCATCCTCAGTGAAGTCAAATGGCCGGCCGGCGGCCAAAGCGTCTATTTCAACGATCCCGACGGCAATGTGGTGGAACTGGCGACGCCTGGCAACTGGCCGAACGACCCGGTCACGACCGGCTGATCGGCTGCCATCTTGATCGTTGGCCGCTTGGTATTATGGTGCCTCCAGTTGCAATTCCGGCCGAACAGTCCGGCCAATCAGTCTGGAAACCATCATGATCCCGAACGACCTGCCGTCTTTCAATTTCGATCTGGGTGAAACCGCCGACATGCTGCGCGACAGCGTCCGGTCCTTTTCCCAGGATCGGATTGCGCCGCTGGCCGTCAAGATCGACCGCGAGGACTGGTTCCCGCGTGAACTCTGGCCGGAAATGGGCGCGCTCGGCCTGCATGGCATCACAGTGTCCGAAGAGGAAGGCGGTTCAGGCCTCGGTTACCTGGAACATTGCATCGCCATGGAAGAGGTTTCACGCGCCTCCGGGTCTGTCGGCCTGTCCTACGGCGCCCATTCCAATCTGTGCGTCAACCAGCTCTACCGCTGGGGCACCAAGGACCAGAAGGACCGCTATTTGCCGAAGCTGGTGTCCGGTGACC
The DNA here is from genome assembly GCA_947259045.1 of uncultured Afifella sp. GTDB lineage: Bacteria > Pseudomonadota > Alphaproteobacteria > Rhizobiales > Afifellaceae > CAMYKZ01. The sequence continues at coordinate 54,373 of CAMYKZ010000018.1, read as the reverse complement.
ATCTGGGCGCGCTGGCAATGTCGGAGCCCGGCGCCGGTTCCGATGTGGTTTCGATGAAGTTGAAGGCGGAAAAGAAGGGCGACCGGTATGTGCTGAACGGCAGCAAGTTCTGGATCACCAACGCGCCCCAGGCCGATACTCTGATCGTCTATGCCAAAACCGATCCGGACGCCGGCGCGCGCGGCATCAGCGCATTTCTGATCGAGAAGGGTTTTGCCGGATTTTCGATTGCCCAGAAGCTCGACAAGCTCGGCATGCGCGGGTCCGAAACCGGCGAACTGGTATTTGAAAATTGCGAAGTGCCGGCGGAAAACCTGCTTGGCGAGATCGGCAAGGGCGTCAATGTTCTGATGTCGGGTCTCGACTATGAAAGGGCGGTGCTGTCTGCCGGCCCGCTCGGACTGATGCAGGCAGCGCTTGATGTGGTCATTCCCTATGTGCATGAGCGCAAGCAGTTCGGCCAGCCGATCGGCACGTTCCAGCTGATGCAGGGCAAAATCGCCGACATGTACGTCACCACCAATGCCTGCCGGGCCTATGTCTACGCGGTGGCCCAGGCCTGCGACCGCGGCGAGACGACACGAGAGGATGCAGCCGGCGCAATCCTGTTTGCCTCAGAGAAGGCAACCCTGGTGTGCCTTGACGCGATTCAATGCCTGGGCGGCAACGGTTATATCAACGATTATCCCACCGGCCGGCTCTTGCGCGACGCCAAACTCTACGAGATCGGCGCCGGCACGTCGGAAATCCGCCGCATGCTGATCGGCCGTGAGATTTTTGAGAAGACGGCATAGGCGAGCTGACCGGACATGACGATTTCCGTGCGGCCGTTAACCGAAGGGCGCTGGGATGATCTGGTTGACCTGTTCGGACCGGAGCGCGGGGCCCATGGCGGGTGCTGGTGCATGTGGTGGCGGATGACCGGTTCTGAATTCGAAGCCGCTTCCCGTGAACAGCGCAAGGCCGGTTTCCATGCGATGGTCAAAGACGGCGAACCGACCGGAATCCTGGCCTACGAAGGCAAGCGGCCGGTCGGCTGGTGTGCGGTCGGACCGCGTCACAGCCTGCCGAAGCTCATGCGGTCGCGCATCGCCAAACCCGTCAATGATGATCCGGCAACCACATGGATGATCAATTGCTTCTTCATCGACCGGGCTTTCAGGGGCAGGGGGCTGACACGACAGCTGATTGACGGAGCATCCGACTTCGCGCGCGATAATGGCGCCAAGGTCGTAGAAGCCTGTCCTCTTGATACGACCCGCAAGCTGATCTGGGGTGAGGGCTTCATCGGCCTGGCGCATACGTTTCGCGCAGCAGGCTTTGAGGAAATCGCCCGGCGATCGCCAACCAGGCCCTTGATGCGCAAGGTGCTGTGACTGACCTGGCCGATCAGTAAGAGAGCCGCGGAGACCAGTCGCCGCGCCCTTCAGGCGTCAGATCGAGAATGTTCCAGATCGGCCAGAGCCGGTCGACATGACGGGGATGCTGGCCCGGGCGGTCGACATAAAGCATTTCGGCGCCGTAGAAATGCCGGATTACGCCATCCTTGTTGACAAAGATATTGGCAGCCGGGATCTGGCTTCCGTCCGCCGTCTCGGCGAAATAATCCCGATTGTAGCTGTTGTCGGCCGACGACAGCAGCCGGATGCCGGACCAGCCGCGCTTGCCGGCGAACTCAGCGAGGCGTTCGATCGAACCCTTTGCCGCTACGGCCAGATTCAATCGCGACTTGATATGGCCTGCAACGCCGTTGAAGCCATCGACCAGTGATGTGCAGGCCGGGCAGGGCTGTTCGTCGTCCGGGCCGAACATGAAACTGTAGAGAAACAGGTTTGGCTTTCCGGCTTCAAAAAGCTGCGAAAGACGGATGGTCGATCGCACGCCGTTTTCAAGCGTTTCGAATGCATAATCCTCCGGGATGACACCGCCCTCGGGCAGATTTTGCCGCATGGCGGCGACAGCGCGCAATTGATCCTCAAGCGCCAGTTCCGCTTCCAGAAGGCTGTTTCGGGCGGCGCGGTAACCGGCATCTTCGCCGGGATAGTTCTTGTCGTGAAGACTGGTCATTCAAACCTCCTGATAATCGTCATTCCTTAATTAACAAAAATGTTAAACAAAAATCAAGAGCGGTTTTCGACAAAATTCAATCCGGGTCTTTGACGTGTCCGCCGCTTATGCCATTTTGCCGATATACACAAAGCTGGGAGTAGACGATGGTTCACAGGGTTGAAGCAAACGGGGCGGATATTCCGGCCATTGGTTGCGGCACCTGGCCTCTGAAGGGCCAGGAATGCATCAGCGCGGTGCATGCTGCACTGGATGCAGGATACCGCCATGTCGATACGGCGGCGATGTATGCCAACGAGCAGGAAGTCGGCGAGGGTCTGCGCAGTCACGGCATCGCGCGTGACGACGTTTTTGTGACCACGAAAGTCTGGTACGACCAGATCGGCGACGGCGATCTGCAACGCTCTGCGCAGGACAGTCTGCAGCGTCTCGGGCTCGATGACGTCGATCTGCTGCTGATTCACTGGCCGAATGCCGACATTCCGCTTGCTGAGTCGATTGGAGCCTTGTGCGATGCGCGCAGGCGCGGACTGGCGCGCAATATCGGCGTATCCAATTTCACTGCGGCAATGGTCAATGAGGCCGTATCGCTGGCCGACGAGCCGCTTTGCGCCAACCAGGTGGAATATCATCCGTTCCTGTCCCAGAATGCCGTGCTTTCAACTTGCCGCGATCATGGCATGGCAATGACCGCATATGCGCCGATCGCGCGGGCGGGCGCGCTTTTTGAGCAACCGGTGATACGCAACCTGGCACAACAGAAGGGCCGCACTGAAGCGCAGATCGTGCTGCGCTGGCATATCCAGCAGGCCAATGTCGTGGCGATCCCGAAATCGGCGAATCCAGACCGGATTCGGTCCAACCTTGACCTTGAAGGCTTTGAACTCTCCGATGACGAGATGGCGAGCATTTCCGGTCTTGCCAAACCTGATGGGCGTACGATCATGCCCGAATGGGCGCCGCAATGGGATCCGTCTTGAAAGCAACGGGCCTGAGACCGAGCAGGAGGCCTGTCCGTGAACGATCTTGACGTTACCGGCTGGCTCCAGGGGACATTCGACTGGATTCATAATTATTTCTTTCAGGAATGGACGCTTATCCAGCTTGCAATAATTGCCGGGACAATTGCATTAGCATTTTTTCTCGGCCGCTTCATCGAGCGCAAATGCGAAGCCCGCATCCGCAATATCCACGGCCGGCCCGGACTGCTGCGTATTCTCGTTGTCATTCTGCGCCGGACCAACTGGATCGTCAGCGCGGCCGGCCTTTGGGTTGCCTACACCGGTATGCGCGCGGTCACCTGGCCAAGCCGAAGCCATCTGGTCGGCATGGCGGCCGATCTGGCGACCGCCTGGGTGATAATATCGATCCTGTCGCGCCTCATCCGCAATCGGTCGCTTGCCCGGTTCGTCGCCTTCATTGCCTGGGCTTTCGTCGCATTGAGGATTACCGGCACGTTCGACGAGGCTGTTGCGGTGATGGATGCGGCGGGAATTGCAGTTGGCGACAGCCGGATTTCTTTGTTGCTGCTGATGAAAACCGCGATCGTTCTCGGCATCATGCTGTGGGCCGCGATTTCGCTTGGAAATTTTACCGAGCGGAAACTGGTGGCAAACCGGGACCTGACGCCGACCATCAGCGTGCTGCTTGGCAAGCTGGTGAAGATCATGCTGGTGATATTTGCCGTGGCGATCGGGCTGACCTCAGTTGGCGTCGACCTGACGGCACTGACGGTTTTTTCCGGCGCTGTCGGCGTCGGACTTGGATTTGGCCTGCAAAAGGTCGTCTCCAATTTTATCAGCGGCATCATCATTCTGACGGATAAATCCATCAAGCCGGGCGATACGATAACACTTGGCGAAACGTTCGGCTGGATTCGCTCGCTGCGGGCGCGGTTCGTATCCGTGGTGACCCGCGACGGACGCGAATTCCTGATACCCAATGAGGATTTCATCACCCAGCAGGTGGTCAACTGGTCGTTTACCGATCAGTTCGTCCGGATCGATGTCGAGTTCGGGGTCAGTTATGACGCCGATCCGCATGAGGTGCGCAAGCTTGCAATCGAAGCAGCCGGCAGCGTCGACAGGGTCAGCGATCATCGGTCGCCTGTCTGTCATCTGACCGCGTTCGGAGATTCGTCGCTGGATTTTGTGCTGCGGTTCTGGATCCGCGATCCCCAGTCCGGCCTGACCAACATTCGCGGCGCGGTCCTTCTGGCCTGCTGGGATGCGTTCAAGGCAGCCGGGATCAGCATCCCGTTCCCGCACCGGGAGATCATTATGCGCCGGTAGAGCACGGCGGTGACGAATGCCGTGGCGATCAGGAATATCCAGCCATTGGCAAACCAGCCGAGGAATCCGATCGACAGGAACAAAGCGCGCAGTCCGCGGTTGAAATGACGTCCGGCGAGCGCATTCATCCGGGCGGCGCTTTCGGCCGCCTGAGCGGATTCTTCCTCAGTGCACCGGTCAGGCAGCGGCGCTGATCCGATCAGGATCGAGGTATAATTGATCAGCCGGTAGGCCCAGCCGAATTTGAAAAAGGCATAGGCATAGATCAGCATCAACCCGAGAACCTTCGCCTCCCAGACCCCTCGGCGGGTATCGAAGTCGAACGGCATATCCTGAAGGATGGCAAGAACCGTATCGGTTGCATTCAGCAGCGCAAACGAGGCGCCGATCGCCAGCAGCGATGTTGAGGCGAAAAAGGCGGTTCCGTTCTGCAGCCCGGCAATAATGCTGGTGTCGATCATGCGCAGATCCCGCTGCATCATCACACTCATCCAGCGGCGACGGTGCTTGTCGACGCCCGCCGTCAGCGACCGGTGGCGCCACGGGCTCCGGTCGACGAGCCATGCGAAAGCGCACCAGCCGCCGACAAACCAGGCAAAAGCGGTCCAGTCTATCAACTCTAACGTAGGCATATGATTTTCCGTCTCAGATCAGCGTTTACGAAGTATCAGTTCATGATTAATTTCACAGCCGTTAATGCTTGCGGCTTTTGCAAAGCTGCTATGCGATCGGGGCCTTGCGAACAGGTTACCAAATCGTTAAATCACCTTTGCCGTTGATTAGGGAGCTGAGAATCAGCTTACAATGACGGTGCTGGGGAATTCAGAGGGGCATTTCATGCCAGATTCAAAAGAGCCTTCCTGCTGGCGTGCAGCGGGCTTCGCTTTTGCCATCGTCGCCGGCCTGGTGCTGGTGATTGGCATTGTCGTTGGTGGTGATGCGACTGCGACAGCTGTTGCCATACGCTGACAGGCTTTATCAATTTGAATAAGATGACGCGGAGCTCACCGGGCTCCGCGTTTTTCGTTTGGGGAGACTGATAGGATGCCACAGAATATCGTCAAAGGCTGCAAACAGCTTTGCGAAGAAGCAGAAGCGGAGATTGAAACGCTGGACGTCGCCGAAGCCATGGCGCTGCATGGAAAGGAAGATGTTCGTTTTATCGACATTCGCGATATCCGTGAACTTGGGCGGGAAGGGCGTGTGCCGGGAGCATATCATTGCCCGCGGGGGATGCTGGAATTCTGGGTTGATCCGGAAAGTCCCTATCACAAGGAGCTGTTTGCCGAAGACAGTAAGTTCGTGTTCTTTTGTGCTGGAGGCTTGCGGTCTGCACTGGCGGCGAAGACGGTGGCTGACATGGGTTTGAAACCGGTCGCTCACATTGCCGGTGGATTTGGCCGTTGGCAGGAAGCCGGCGGGCCGGTCGAAGGCGTGCCGTCGGGTGACAAGACACAGAAAGGCTGAACCGTGGCTTTGCTGGACGTTAGACAATTCGATCCGGAAGCTGACCAGAGCAATGCGCAGGAATGGGCTGCGTTGATCGACGATCTGAAAGCGCGCCGGTCCGAAGCCGCTTTGGGTGGATCCGACCGTTCCCGTCAGCGGCATCTGGCGCGCGGAAAACTTTTGCCGCGCCAGCGCGTGGCAAAGCTGCTTGATCCGGGTGCGCCATTCCTCGAACTGTCGCCGCTCGCCGCCAACGGACTCTATGATGATGCGATCCACGGCGCCGGGCTGATCGCAGGCATTGGCAGGGTTTCCGGCCAGCTGGTGATGATCGTCGCCAACGATGCGACGATCAAGGGCGGCACCTATTTTCCGATGACGGTCAAGAAACACCTGAGAGCCCAGGAAATCGCCATGGAGAACCGTCTGCCATGCATTTACCTGGTCGATTCAGGCGGGGCCAATCTGCCGCACCAGACGGAAGTCTTTCCGGACCGGGATCATTTCGGCCGGATTTTTTATAACCAGGCGCAGATGAGCGCGGCCGGAATTGCGCAGATTGCCGTGGTCATGGGCTCATGCACCGCCGGTGGCGCCTATGTTCCGGCAATGTCGGATGAAACGATCATTGTCCGGGGCGCGGGCGATGAGAGCCAGGGGACGATCTTTCTGGCCGGACCGCCGCTGGTGAAAGCGGCCACAGGCGAGGCCGTCAGCGCAACCGACCTTGGCGGCGCGGATGTGCATGCGCGAAAATCCGGCGTTGCCGACCATATGGCCGTCGACGACCAGCATGCTCTTGCGTTGGCCCGGCAAATCGTCAGCCATCTCAATCTTCATCCGGCGAATGTTCCTGAAATCAAAGGCTTGCGTGAACCGCTGCACGATCCACAGGAACTTGAGCAGATTGTCCCGGTTGACCTGCGCCGCCAGTACGATGTCCGCTCGGTGATCGCACGCCTCGTGGACGGTTCGGATTTTGCCGAATTCAAGGCGCTTTACGGTGAGACCCTTGTCACCGGCTTTGCCCGCATCCACGGCATGCCGGTGGGGATTCTGGCCAACAACGGCATCCTGTTTTCCGAAAGCGCCCTGAAGGGCGCGCATTTTGTCGAATTGTGCTGTCAGCGCCGTATTCCTTTGCTGTTCCTGCAGAACATTACCGGCTTCATGGTCGGCAGCCAGTATGAAGCGGGCGGGATCGCCAAGGACGGTGCAAAGCTGGTCACGGCCGTCGCATGCGCCAATGTGCCGAAGATCACTTTGGTGATTGGCGGATCCTACGGCGCCGGCAATTACGGCATGTGCGGCCGGGCCTATGCGCCGCGTTTTCTGTTCACCTGGCCGAACGCGCGGATTTCCGTGATGGGCGGCGAACAGGCCGCGTCAGTGCTGGCGACCGTCAAGCGCGACAATATCGAGGCTGACGGCGGCGAATGGCCGGCAGAAGACGAAGAGGCTTTCAAGGCGCCGATCCGCGAAAATTACGAGCGGGAGGGCAATCCCTATTACGCCACGGCCCGCCTTTGGGACGACGGCATTCTGATGCCCTCGGAGACCCGAACTGTTCTCGGGCTGGCTTTCGGCACTTGTCTCAATGCGCCGGTGGAAGCGACGCGTTTTGGGGTTTTCCGGATGTAATGTTGCGGTTGCCTGCGTTTCGATATCGGCTTTACCTGGCAAAAACGAGCAGGCTCCTCGCAGATGGCAAAACTCAACAATACCCGCGCGAGACTCGCCTTTCTCGGATCCTTTGTCGTTTATCTGGTGCCGGTCTATTCCGTCCATGCGTCGCTTCCGCTGGGTGCGATAATCTGGGCGACAATATTCTCCGGATTCGGCGACCGCGAGCCGCTCTGGATCGCAGCTGTTCTGGGACTGGCAATCCTGCTGCAGTGCGCTGCCGGTGCTTTGATATACTGGCTGTTGCGCGCCGTGCGCTGGGTCGGTGTTCTGGCCTTGTTGGCAGGTTGTTTCGCGATATTTGCCGCCGTCCAGTTCGGTTATCTTGTGGCCATCCCCTGGGTGCTTCTGACGGAAGGAGAACGAAGCCCTGAAACCGGTGACTGGCCGGTCGCCTGCTCAGTTCCGAATGCGGAAGTCATAGCAAGCCGAGCCATGTCGGTTGCACCCCAGCAGCCCGAGCCGGCCTGGCTCGTTGCTGATGGCGAACGGTATGTCCAGCTCGCCATGCCCGGCTGCGCGGTGCGCGAACTGGCTGTTTCGGCATTCAGGACGACGATTGACCAGATGATCCCCCAGGGCCGGGGTCTTTACAGGGCCAGCGATCAGAATGGCGGGCCTGACAATCTTTTTGTGCTTGGCAAGGATGGAAAACCCCAATCCCTCGTCCGGCCGGTTGGCGCAACCCATTGGCGTCCGATTCTGGCAGACAATGGAACGGCAATTGCGTGGATTGAAAAACAACGGATTCCCAGTGGCATCGGCACGAAATGGATTGTGCGCATTCGCGACCTGTCAGACAAGCTGGAACGGACGATCGACCTGAAAATGCTAAAACCTGCTTCGATCGAAATTCTGGCATTTGATCCGCAGGTGGGCCGAATTCTAGCCAGGCGAAACGGCAAAGACTATGTCTCCATTGATGATGCCGGACAGGTCACATCGAACGCGGACGCGCCCGACAACGCCATCCAGCCGACCCAGCGATTTGTTGAAGTCGGCGATGGCTGGGTAAGCTGGGATATCTATCGCGACAAGGGCCGCCACCGGATAGCCTGGTCGCTTTCGGCAGGGAACGGATCTCACGAGGTGCCGCTGGGTCGCGGTATCCATGATGTCTCAGTCAGTCCGGGCGGGCGCCTGATCGCAGTCAGCGTCGGATCAAATGTCCGCGCCGGTTCAATCAAAGAGTCCGTTTATGTGTTTCGCAGCGGGAACGGCGAGGAAGTCTATCGCCGGTTCTTTGCGACCTATCATCGCAGCCTGCCGGCATTCATCGGAACTGATCACCTGGCGGTTACGATCACCGAAGACGGGCAGTCGAGGGTGGATGTGCTTATCGTACCGCCGGATCTCCGCTGACCATGGAAAATTACCGTTCCGGCGCAGGAATAAATTCCTCATTGTCGTCCGGCGGCAGATGAAAGCGGCCGTTCTGCCAGTCGCCTTCGCGCCATGCCTGTTTGGCGGCCTCGATTTTCTCCTGTGACGATGCGACGAAGTTCCACCAGATATAGCGCGGGCCGTTCAGGGTTTCGCCGCCAAGCAGCATCAGGCGCGATGGTTCTGTCGCGGTGATGGTGATCTCGTCGCCCGGACGGAACACCATCATCTGGCCGGTTTCGAAACTCTGGCCGGCAATCTCGACCTTGCCGGAAACGATATAGAGACCGCGATCTTCGTGCTCGGTGGTCATCGGCAATCTGGCGCCGGTCTCCAAAACGGCATCGGCGTAGAACATCTCCGAAAAGGTTCTGGCCGGTGCACGCTCGCCGTAGAGCGAGCCAAGGATCAACCGGACCTGTTTGCCTTCGCCTTCCAGATACGGCAGTGCCTCCTTCGGTTGATGTTCGAAGCCGGCATCGGTTTCTTCAGCGTCTTCCGGCAGCGCAACCCAGGTCTGGATCCCGAACAACGGGGAATTGGCTTCTGCCCTTACGGCATCGGATGTGCGTTCTGAATGAGTGATGCCTTTGCCTGCAATCATCCAGTTGACGGCGCCGGGATGAATGTCCTTGTTCGTGCCGAGACTGTCGCGATGGAATATCGAACCCTGGTAAAGATAGGTCACCGTCGCCAGCCCGATATGGGGATGCGGCCGGACGTCTATTCCCGAACCGGTTACGAACTCGGCCGGGCCCACCTGATCGAAGAATATGAACGGGCCGACCATCTGGCGTTTTGGCGAGGGCAGGGCACGCCGCACTTCGAAGCCGCCGAGATCCCGTGCGCGTGGCACAATCAATGTTTCGATCTGATCGACCTCATCGCCGGTGGGGCAGGTTGGATCAAGGGCAGGGTTCCAGCTCATCATCTTCTCCTCGGCACGTTTGGGCAATGCCGTCCGGGCAACGCCTGTTGTCTGAAAATAGGGCTCGAAAGCCCTCGTTCGCAATGGTTCAAACGGCTGACGGACTGTTCACCGTCGTTTGACCATCGCCGGGCGTTTCGCCGCAGGATTGACGCAGGCTTCGTTCCGGTCTCTGCTTGTGTCGCGGATGGGCCAGCTTTGTCGCCATCGCAGGCCTAATCCGTTAAGCTGCAAGACCGGAGGGCCGGAGTTCAGACATGTTCCTCAGTGTATTCGACATTTTCAAGATCGGCATCGGTCCGTCAAGCTCCCATACGATGGGGCCGATGGTTGCGGCGGCGCGTTTTCTGCACACATTGAAACATGGCGACTGGCCGCGTCCGACGGGTGCTGAACCGGCGCATATCAGGGTCAGCCTGCATGGTTCGCTGGCATTCACCGGCAAGGGCCATGCGACCGACAAGGCCGTAATCCTGGGATTGAGCGGCGAAACGCCGGTCGGCATCGATCCTGACCGGATTGATGACCTGATCAGCCGGACGGCAGACGTGAAACACCTGCTCGCGCCGGGATTTGAGGCAATCACATTCGACCCGGACAAGGACCTGGAGTTTGACTATGGACCGCCGCTGGAGGACCACGCCAATGGCATGGTTTTTTCTGCCTTTGACGCTGCCGGCGGACTGCTTTTGAAGCGCAATTATTATTCCATCGGTGGCGGATTTGTTGCCGACGACGAAGAACTGGCTGGGATATCCGATGGCGCCGGCCAGAATGCGGAAGGGACCGTTCCGTTCCCGTTTGCCAGGGCGTCGCAGATGCTTGAGATGGGTGAACGCTCAAACATGTCGATCGCTCAGATGAAGCGCGCCAATGAAATGTCGCACGTGCCGGGGCTGGCCGGCGAGGGCGCGCTTGATGCCGAACTCGACCGCATCTGGGCAGCAATGAACAGCTGCATGGAACGCGGATTGCGAAATGGCGGGATCCTGCCTGGCGGGCTGAAAGTGAAACGCCGGGCGCGGGAGCTGCATGACAAATTGCAGTCGGAGCAGGGCGCCAATGCCCTTCAGCCACACAGGATCATGGACTGGCTCAGCGTCTACGCCATGGCGGTCAACGAGGAGAACGCCGCAGGCGGCAAGATTGTCACGGCACCCACCAATGGCGCCGCGGGCGTGATTCCGGCAGTGATCCGCTATTATCTCGATCATTGCATCGGCGCCAGTCAGGACGGTGTCCGGACATTTCTGCTGGTTGCGGCGGCTATCGGCGGCATTATCAAGCACAACGCGTCGATTTCCGGCGCTGAAGTGGGATGCCAGGGGGAGGTCGGGTCGGCCTCCGCAATGGCGGCTGCGGGTCTTGCGGCGAGCCTTGGCGGCACAAACCGGCAGATCGAAAATGCTGCCGAAATTGCTCTTGAGCATCACCTCGGCATGACCTGCGATCCGGTTGCGGGTCTGGTGCAGGTGCCCTGTATCGAGCGCAACGGGCTGGGCGCGGTGAAATCCGTATCGGCAGCGTCTTTGGCGCTGCGCGGCGACGGTGAACATTTCATGCCACTGGACAATTGCATCGAAACGATGCGCCAGACCGGCCTGGACATGAGCGAGAAATACAAGGAAACGTCAACCGGCGGCCTTGCGGTGAATGTCGTCGAATGTTGATGGTTCAGGCAGTTTCTTTGCTTGGCGCCGTTTCCGGCGGCTGCGAATCACCGGCGACAAGATTACCTGGCTGATCGCTTTCAAACGTTTCGGCCGCACTGGCAATTGATGCGACCTGGATCGGCTGAGTGGAACCGCGAACGGTGACTTCGCTGACAGCGAGGTCCGCGGTTGAGGCGGCGGCGTTTTTCAGAAGATCAAGGGAGACGACCAGTTGCATGTCCTGCTCCTTGGCCAGGCCCTCCAGCCGGCTTGCGACATTGACCGTCTGGCCGATCACGGTCATTGACGCGGATTCCTTGTGGCCGATGCGGCCGAGCACCAGCGGACCTGCATGCAGGCCAATGGCAATGCGCAGCGGGTCGCCGATTTCCGTCGCCATCTCGCCGTTGAACCGTGTCAGCGCACGGTCGATGCCGATGCAGGCTGCAAGGGCGTTTCTTGCGCCCCGTTCGATCGGCTGGTTGTGGCCGAACAGGGCCATCAGTCCGTCGCCCATATATTTGTCGATCCAGCCGCCGGAAGCGCTGATGGCTTCGCCGATGTCGGAGAAAAAACGATTGAGCAAAAACACGGTGTCATAGGGCAACCGCTTCTCGCTGATCGACGTGAACCCCCTGATATCCAGAAACAGCACCGCCAGATCGTGTTCGGCGCCCTCGGCGTCGCCGTTGGCGGTGGTAAGTTCCTTGCCGTGGTTTTCCGGCGGTCGGATCAGCCGGGTAACGCTGATATCGGCCTCAGGCCGGATCTGGCAGGCGAGGCGCACATCCGCCGGCGCTCCGATCCTCTCCAGGGTCTTTTGTTCCGCCTGTCCGGGCTCCGCAAGCGGCTCGGCGGTCTCCGTGACCCGAACCCGGCAGGTCGAACAACGCGCCCGGCCGCCGCAGACACTGGCATGGGGCACGCCGCACATGCGGCTTATTTCCAGCAAAGTGGGTCCGGGCGGAAGCGTCAGATCGGGCCCGGCCGCATAATGGATGGTGATCCGGTTCCGGAAACGGCGCAATACAGAGCGGATCAGATAGCCTATGACGATTGCCGCCCAGATGCCGATGACGATCCATTGCGCGCGCTCGCCGGCGCTTCGCAGATTGTTGCGCTGTTCGGGTGGCAGTTCGAATAATGTCTTGCCGAGACTGATATCGCCCCCGCGTCTGGTGTAATCGCCTTCCGAAATGGCCAGTTTATTGTCCCGGCCGCCGTCGATGAAACCGGTTATGGCAAGGGTTGGCACAAGGACTGCCAGCGACAGCAAGACTGGCGCGATCCTGCGGTATTTGTCATTTATCTTCAGCCAGCTGTGGAGCCCGATACAACCGTGTACCCAGACCAGCAGAAGCAGGATCGTCTGGTTCCAGAAGACAGAGGGCCACAGGACAGCAAGTTCATTGGAATAGACGTCACTGAAATCGTATACTTCGTGCGCGATGCGCGTATGGATAATATGGGGCAGCAGCAGAAACGGAATGGCAAGGCCAAACAGGATCTGCACCGCGTGCATGGGCGGCATGCGCCATGTCGCGCGCGACAGGATCTTTGCAAGACCGAGGGCGACATGGGTGATGATCGCGCCGAGCAGAATGATCGTACCGGGCCAGGACCGGGTTACCGCGGCGCGCCAGGCCTGGGCATCTTCCATCAGTTCCACGCTCCACAAACCAAGCGCGGTGTTGAGGAAATGGGTGGCGGCGAATGAAAACAGGATAAGCCCACTGAAAAGTCGCGATTTCTGAACGAAACCTCCGGCAAACAGTGGGTTCATTTGAGTTCTCCAGCGCTGGTTGGAAGTTCGTCCCTCGCCAAGGATCAGACGAATCATAACGGCGAGGCGACAATTCAGCCTAATCAATCCATTGTGGATTGTCTCAAATTCCTGTGTGTTGGATAAGGTCTGCCGTGCCGTCCAGACAAAAAGAGGTTCAGCAATGATCAGATCCGTTCTGATTGCCAATCGCGGTGAAATCGCCTGCCGGATCATCCGGACCGCGCGCGCCATGAACATCCGCACGATTGCAATTGCCACGGAAGCAGATCGCAGCTGGCTTCATTGGCAGCAGGCAGACGAGGCTGTGTTTCTGGGCGAGGGGCCTGCGGCTGAAAGCTATCTCTGCGGTCCGGAAATCATTCGTGTCGCGCTTGAACACGGAGCGGACGCCATTCATCCGGGTTACGGCTTCCTGTCAGAGAATGCCAAGTTCGCCCGGGACTGCGCCGAAGCAGGGCTTGTTTTCATTGGCCCGCCTGCGGATGCGATCAGCGCAATGGGATCGAAATCAGAGGCCAAGGCCTTGATGGAGACAGCCGGCGTACCTGTCGTGCCGGGTTACCACGGCGACCGGCAGCAGCCGCAATTTCTCAAGCAGAAAGCCTACGAAATCGGTTATCCGGTTCTGATCAAGGCCGTTTCCGGCGGTGGCGGCCGCGGCATGCGTATTGTCAACAAGGCCATTGAATTCGACGAGCAGCTGGCTTCGGCGCAGCGTGAGGCCCTCGCGGCGTTTGGCGACGACCGGGTTTTGATTGAGCGCTATCTCGACAATCCGCGTCATATTGAAATGCAGGTCTTTGCAGACAGCCACGGCAACGTCGTGCACCTGTTTGAACGCGATTGTTCCGTTCAGCGGCGGCACCAGAAAGTGATTGAAGAGGCGCCGGCGCCCGGCCTGAGCGACACGGTGCGGGCCGCGATGGGCGAGGCGGCCATCAAGGCTGCGAACGCCGTCGGTTACCAGGGCGCGGGGACGGTGGAGTTCATCGTCGACGGCGCCAACCTGGAAAAGCCGGACAGTTTTTTCTTCATGGAGATGAATACCAGGCTTCAGGTCGAACACCCGGTCACGGAGATGGTGACCGGGCTTGATCTTGTGGAATGGCAATTGCGGATCGCCGGCGGCGAAGCACTGCCGCTTGCGCAGGATGACCTGAAGCTTGCCGGCCACGCGATGGAAGTGCGGATCTATGCCGAAGACCCGGCCCACGATTTTCAACCTGCGATGGGCAAACTCTGGGCGGTTGAATTTCCGGCCGGCCCGAATGTCCGTGTTGACAGCGGTGTGACCGCCGGCAGTGTCGTCAGTCCGTATTATGACAGCATGCTGGCCAAGATCATTGTCCATGCACCGGGCCGTGACGCAGTCATCGACCGCCTGCGCAAGGCGCTGAAAGAAGTTCAGATTGCCGGCGTGAAAACCAATGTCGGTTTTCTCGGTTCTATCCTCGCCGATGGGGAATTTTCAGCCGGCGGTATCGAAACGGGATATGTCGACCGGAGGATTACCGAGCTGACCGGCGGCGGACCCGGCCCGGCGCTTGCGGCACTGGCGGTGGATCAATGGTTGAAACGGTCTGATCAGCATCAGGCGCGTCTGCCGGGTCCGTGGCAGGGTGGATCGGGATTTGAGGTTGGCGGGCTGGAACGGACCGTTGGAATTGACCTGCTGGTCGACGGTCAACCGGCCGATGCGGAGATCAGATGGAAAAATGGATCTGCGGAGACGATTGTCGGCACGGAGGCGGCCATGCCAGATGAGGGCCGCGCCAGGATCGTGTGGGGTGGCGGAATTGCCTATGTGAGTGTAGATGGCCGCCAGCTTTCCGTTGCCTTCCCGTCGCCGCTGGAGCGTGTGTTGGGAGTATCGCAGGGAAGCGGCCATGTGCTGACGCCGATGCACGGCCGCATTGTGTCGGTTCGTATCGGCGCCGGAGACACGGTATCAGCCGGCGACATATTGTTCACTCTGGAAGCGATGAAAATGGAACACAGCATCAAGGCTCCGGTCGATGGCATCATCAGCCGGATTCTGGTGTCGGAAGGAATGCAGGTCGACGAGGGCGCTGAAGCGCTGATGATTGATCAGGCCCCCGCCGAAAGTCCGGGCTAGTCCTTCAGGACAAAAGTCACTTTCATATTGACGCGCCAGTCGGTGATTTTTCCATCGTCGCATTCGACGGTGATCTGCTGCACCCAGGCACCCTTGATCTTGTCGATGGTCTTGTCTGCTCTTTCAATGCCGCTTTTGATGGCGGCCTCCAGACCTTCCGACGACGAGGATGTAATTTCCGTGACTTTTGCTACTGACATTAGTGCTTCTCCTTTGCGTAATTTGATCCGACCAGGCGATCGAACAGGCGGTGGAAACATCAGATCGCCTCTTTGCGAACCGATTTCCGCGCCTTAAATGTCATTAATGGCTCTCAATCTGGTCAAATTATGTGTCGGCGTCGATGCGATCGAGGATCTTGAAGGCTGGATCGCCTTCCGGCTTGCCGAACGCAGACGATGCGGTGAGCCGGTGGAGCAGTTTCACACGACCAGAATGATCCCGAAGCGGGCCGATGAATTGCTGGACGGCGGCTCGCTTTACTGGGTTATTCGCGGTAACATCCAGGTCCGGCAGCGATTGCTGGAAATCCGTCCGTTCCGCGATCCGGATGGAATTCGCCGCTGCCACTTGATGCTGGAACCTGAACTCGTGCCGACTCAATGGCAACCAAGGCGCGCTTTTCAGGGCTGGCGCTATCTGCTGCCCGCGGACGCTCCGGCCGATCTGGCGGACGGCGGTGAAGGGCTTGCGGAACTGCCGGCCGAGTTTCGGCGGGAACTTGCGGATCTTGGGTTGTTATAGCCTGATATTGCGTTGATCGGGCTTGCCGAGACGGCCGTGTTACCCACATTATGAGCGTAAGCCATGACAAAAAACAAAAACCTCACAACCGGCTCCGGCGATCGGTCGCTGGCTGAACCAAAGTCCAGCGCATCCGACATCGACGCGTTTTTGCAGACTGCGTCGCGTCTGGCGCCGGTCGACGATGCGGCGCGTGGGCGGCTGGTGTTTGCGCTTGATGCCACAATGAGCCGGCAGCCGACATGGGATCTGGCATGTTCGCTTCAGTCGGAAATGTTTTCCGCCGCGCAGTCGGTTGGCGGATTGTCGGTCCAACTGGTCTATTTCCGCGGCTTCAGAGAATGCCGTTCGTCGCGCTGGGTCGCCGACACCGGCGCGCTTCGCGATCTGATGGTCAAGATCGATTGTCGCGGCGGGCTGACACAGATCGGCAAGGTTCTGGCGCATACGCGCCGCGAGGCCGAACGCCGGCCGCTGGCGGCGCTTGTCTATGTCGGTGATGCAATGGAAGAAAATGTCGACCATTTGTCCAACCTGGCCGGCGAACTCGGATTGCTGGGTATCAAGGCGTTCATGTTTCACGAGGGCAATGACGGTGCGGCGCGTCAGGCATTCAAGGAAATCGCCCGCCTGAGCGGAGGAGCCTATCTTCCGTTCAACGCTCAATCGGCGGCGGAACTAAAGGCGCTGTTGAGCGCGATTGCCAAATATGCCGCCGGTGGCCTGAAAGCGCTGGAAAACTCGAAATCGCAAGCCGCGCGCCGTCTGTTGGCGGATATGCGACGACCATGAGGGCCGCGTTGCTTTTACTGGCTGCTGCCGGGCTTGGTGTGTTCTTATTGAAACTGTTCGTCAACGCAACGCCGGCGCAACTTGCGAAAGTGGTGCGCTCTGCGGGCGGTATTCTGTTGCTTGGATTTGCCGGACTGGCGCTGGCGCGCGGGAGCATCGGAATTGCAATCATGCTTGCTGTCGTCGGGCTGATCACTCTGATGCGCAGCAACTTCGGGGCGGGACAATCGCCGGGCGGGCACGCATCGCAGGTTCGCAGTGCAGGCCTGGAAATGATCCTTGATCATGAAAGCGGTGATATGGACGGCCGGGTCCTGGCCGGGCGATTTGAGAGCATGGCTCTATCGCAACTCAGCCTGGAGGATTTAATGTTGGTGGCTGAAGATTTCCATGGCGACGCGGAATCGCTAAAATTGCTTGAAAGTTATCTCGACCGCGCGCATCCCGGCTGGCGAGAAAACGTCGACAACGGGCCGGCCGACGGGCCTGGACCTGCGGCGGGCCCTGGCGGCATGAGCAAAAAGGAAGCGTATGAAATTCTGGGGCTGGAGCCTGACGCCAGCACATCGGAAATCAGTTTGGCGCACCGGCGACTGATGATGCAAGTCCATCCCGACCGGGGTGGATCGGACGCCCTGGCGGCCAAAATCAACGAAGCTAAAGACCTGCTTTTGGGAAGAAAACATGGCTGAACTCACTCATACGCAACACAACTTACAACTTAGCCCTTAAAATCAGACATCAATTGGGCACGGCCAGACAATCGACTGATTTTCGTTTCAAGCGCGCGCAAACAGCGCGGGCCTCCTGTTTCCCCGAAAAGCCCGCAAACCGCACACGGTACAACGTCATGCCGGATGTTTTGACAGGCTGGGTCAGTGGTTCGGCGGATTTCAGGACGGGCCCAGCCTTCAATTGCACCTGTTGCAGCAATTTGGCAGCGCCCTCAGCTGTCGGTACTGCGGCGATCTGAACATGCCAGCCACCGTGCTTGCCCGGCGTCGGAGTTGCCTCACCTTTCGGCTTGGCTGCCGGTACCGCGGGTTTCGGACTGCCTGCAGCGGCGATTGCGACTTTGAAAGGCATGCTTTTCGGCTGCAGGACCTTGTCGATGGGGCCTGAGCGTTTCCCGGCGGGGGCAGTGTAGGCCAGTTCAGGCATTGCGGACGCGACCTTGATCTGTTCTGCAATCGGGTCGATTGTCGGCACGGGATGCACCGGCGTTTTGTCCGGCAGCGCAGCGGCACTGACGATGCGTACCGGGTTTGGTGTTACCGGGGTCGGACGGCTACGCGGCATCCTGGCCGGTGCGATGGCCGTGCGCGGCGCTGAAGCCAGTAACAGAGGCGCGGTCCGCTTGCCGCGTTTGGCGCGCTTGAGGTGTCTGCCGATCAGATCCTTCATGTGGGAATTCCGGCTCTTGCCGGTCTTGCCGCCCATGACGACCGCAATGATATGCCGGTCGTCCCGGCGCACCGATGTCACCAGGTTGAAACCGGAGGCACGTGTATATCCGGTTTTGATGCCGTCCATGCCTTTGATCGTTCCCAGCAACCGGTTGGTGTTGCGATATTTGCGTTTGCCGTAACTGAATGTCCGCGTGCTGAAATATTTGTAATAGGAGGGAAAGCGATCCTGAAGCGCCTGACCGAGTCTGGCCATGTCGCGCGCTGTGGTTTTCTGATTTGAGTCAGGCAGTCCGGACGGGTTTTTGAAAGTGGTGCGCTTCATGCCGAGAGCATGCGCGGTTCGCGTCATCCGCTCCGCGAATGCGCCTTCGGAGCCCTCGACTGCTTCGGCGACGACGGATGCAACATCATTTGCCGATTTGACGGCCAGCGCCCGGATGGCCGTGCTGACGCTGATGGTCTGGCCGGCACGCAGGCCAAGCTTGGAAGGCGGCCGGCCGGCTGCATATTTGGAGACCTGCAGATGCGATTTGGTGGTAAATCTGCCCCGCTCCATTTCCTCAAAGAGAATGTACAGCGTCATCATCTTTGTCAGAGATGCCGGATAGCGCAGGGCGTTTGAATTGCGCGAAAACAACACCTTGCCGGTATTGGCATCGACGACGATTGCGGCGTATTTGCTATTGGCCGATACGGCGGCGGAGCTGGATACCAGTAGCAGGATCGCCAGCAACACCGGGCGCAGAAAATCAAAAACCGACAGCTGCCGGAACCCCCTAATGTTATGCTCCCGCACGTCAATACTCCAATTTTTTATACATACAAATGCCTTCGGCCGCCCCCAACCGAACGCACTGATCAGGTTATGAAAACGTCGTTACTTTTTCGTAAATGGATGCGTTCAATTTTCAGAATTGTCGGTTTTACGTGAAAAATTGGTGCACTGCAAAATAATTGTTGCATTTTGTTGCAGTGCATATATATTAATGACAACCCCGATTGATGGTGGCGGAAACGACTGAACTTTAAAGGAATGGGTCAATGATGAACGGTTTTGAAGAAATCCAGAAGGCCAGCAAAGATGGCATGGCCAAGACAATTGAAAGCTACAACACGGTGTCCAAGGGTCTGCAGGCGATTGCAGCCGAATCCGCTGATTATTCGAAGAAGTCCTTCGAAGGCAGCTCTGCGCATCTGGAAGCTCTGATGGGCGCAAAGTCGCTGGACGTGGCTTTTGAAACCCAGGCAGACTACGTCAAGAGCGCCTACGAAGAAGCAGTTTCTCAGGCCACCAAATTCGGTGAGCTTTATGCTGATCTGGCGAAAGACGTGATGAAGCCTTTTGAGGGTTTCCTGCCGAAAGCCGGCAAATAATTTCCGAAAGAGATTTCGGATTTGGCGCCCAGCCTCCGGCTGGGCGTTTTTTTTGCACTTTTTTTAAGCTCGGTCCTTAAACTAACGGCAAAGGGCACTGACATTCATGCCATGCAGCCCTACATTATGACCTTGTGGTGGAATAGACTGTGATGGGTTTGCAGCGATAAAAGATGGCCAAGGATACTAAAAAACCGAGGGACGGAGGCACTGGTGGGGACACGGATGTCGCCACCAAGACCAAAACGGTCACGAAGAAACCAAACCTTTATCGCGTTCTTATGCTGAATGACGATTACACGCCGATGGAATTTGTGGTGCATGTGGTGATGCGGTTCTTCCAGAAGAACCATGACGAAGCGCATCAGATCATGCTCCACGTTCACAATCACGGTGTTGGCGAATGTGGTGTGTTTACATATGAAATCGCCGAGACCAAAGTGACACAGGTGATGGATTTCGCATTGAAGAATCAGCATCCTCTGCAATGCGTCATGGAAAAGAAGTGAGACTGAAAGGGTAATCAACGTGCCATCGTTCACACGGTCCCTCGAAATGGCCCTGCACAAAGCCTTGGCATTTGCCAATGAGCGGGACCAGGAATTTGCAACACTTGAACATCTGCTGCTGGCATTGATCGACGAAAAGGATGCTGCATCTGTGATGCGCGCCTGCAATGTCGATCTTGACCGGTTGCGTACGGATGTCACCGGATATCTGGATTCCGAACTCGCCAACCTGATTTCGGAAGAAGGCGACGACGCCAAACCGACGGCTGGTTTTCAGCGCGTCATCCAGCGTGCCGTTATCCATGTCCAGAGTTCCGGCCGCGAAGAGGTGACCGGCGCCAATGTGCTGGTGGCGATCTTTGCCGAGCGTGAGAGCCATGCGGCCTATTTCCTGCAGGAGCAGGACATGACCCGCTATGATGCGGTCAATTACATTTCCCATGGCATCGCCAAACGGCCGGGCATGGAAGACGTGCGGCCTGTTCGCGGTATCGCTGACGAACATGGTGATACGGACGTCGGCGAAGACGGCGGCGGCAAGGAAAGCGCACTCGACTCCTGGGCTGTGAACCTGAACGAAAAGGCGAAGGCCGGACGGGTCGACCCGCTGATCGGCCGTGACAACGAGTTACGGCGGACGATCCAGATTCTGTGCCGCAGGTCAAAGAACAATCCGCTTTACGTCGGTGATCCGGGTGTCGGCAAGACGGCAATTGCTGAAGGTCTGGCAAAACGGATCGTTGAAAACGAGGTGCCTGAAGTCCTGAGCAATGCAACGATTTTTGCTCTGGATATGGGGGCATTGCTGGCAGGCACACGATATCGCGGTGATTTCGAAGAGCGCCTCAAGCAGGTGATCAAGGAGATTGAAGCCTATGAGGGCTCAGTCCTGTTTATTGACGAAATCCATACGGTAATCGGAGCCGGGGCCACATCGGGCGGTGCCATGGATGCCTCCAACCTGCTGAAGCCTGCTTTGGCCTCGGGCGCGGTTCGGTGTATCGGTTCAACGACATACAAGGAATACCGGCAGTTTTTCGAGAAGGACAGGGCGCTTGTGCGCAGGTTCCAGAAAATCGACATCAACGAACCGTCGATTCCAGACTCTATCGATATCCTCAAAGGGTTGAAGCCGCACTACGAAAAACATCATTCCGTCATTTATACCGATGAAGCGTTGAAATCGGCCGTTGAACTCTCCGCGCGGCATATTCACGACCGGAAGTTGCCGGACAAGGCAATCGATGTGATCGACGAATCCGGTGCTTCGCAGATGCTGGTGCCGGAAGACCGCCGCAAGAAAACGATCGATGTTGCGGAAATCGAGGAAACTGTTGCGACGATGGCGCGCATTCCGCCGAAATCCGTGTCCAAGGACGATACGGAACTGCTGAGCCATCTGGAAACCGATCTCAAGCGTGTCGTATTCGGTCAGGACCGGGCGATTTCGGAATTGGCGTCGGCGATAAAACTCGCGCGCGCAGGTTTGCGTGAACCTGAAAAGCCGATTGGCAATTATCTGTTTTCCGGGCCCACCGGTGTCGGCAAGACCGAGGCCGCTCGGCAATTGGCAGATCTTCTGGGTGTTGAGCTTATCCGCTTCGACATGTCGGAATATATGGAGCGGCATACGATTTCCCGTCTGATCGGCGCACCTCCGGGTTATGTCGGTTTCGATCAGGGCGGTCTGCTGACCGATGGTGTCGACCAGCATCCGCACTGTGTGCTGCTGCTGGATGAGATCGAAAAAGCGCACCAGGATCTCTTCAACATCCTGTTGCAGGTGATGGATCACGGCAAGCTGACCGACCACAACGGCAAGATGGTCGATTTCCGCAATGTCATATTGATCATGACGACAAATGCCGGCGCAAGCGATCTTGCAAAACTCGCCGTCGGCTTTGGCAAGTCCCAGCGCAAAGGTGATGACGAAGAGGCGATCAATCGCATGTTTACGCCGGAATTCAGAAACCGGCTCGACGCGACCATCTCGTTCGATCCGCTGCCGCCGGAAGTGGTCTACCGCGTGGTTGAAAAATTCGTCCTTCAGCTGGAAGCGCAACTGGCCGATCGGGCCGTTACTTTCGAGCTCGACGATGCAGCGACCGGATGGCTTGCTGAGCGCGGTTACGACGAACGGATGGGCGCCAGGCCGCTCGGACGTCTGATCCAGGACAAGATCAAGAAACCGCTGGCGGAAGAGGTCCTGTTCGGCAACCTGCAGAAGGGCGGGGTCGTCAAGGTCACCCTGGACAAGGATGCCGAGGGCGGGCCGGCGCTGAAGCTGGATTGTATTCCGGACGAGAATGCGAAACCGAAACCGAAGCCCAGAAAGACAGCGGCCAAGAAACCCGCAGCGAAGTCGACAAAAAAGCCGCCAAAACGCGGTGGCGGATCGGTTCCTGAAGTGCCGATGAAGGTTGACTAGGGCGAGCGATCGAATTACCGCGCCGAAATGTGCCGCGTGAGAACAAATCACGCGGCATTTTTCATGCCCGCCTTTTGCACTTAAAACAGGCCGATGACGAATCACGACAAAGAAGACAGCCAATCCGCGCTGCGATGGTTTCTGGACGGGATGCTCGGTGTCATCTCCGTACCGGCGCTGATCCTGATGGCGACTTTTGTCGGTTTTGGCGTCCTGTGCCGCGAATCCGGCCTGACAATGGGGCAGGCCATGTTCATGACGGCGACGATCTGGGCGCTACCGAGCCAGGTCGTACTTGTCGGCTCGATTGCCTCCGGCGCCTCGCTTCTGGTCTCTGCGGTCGCCGTCGCACTTTCAGCCATCCGGTTGACGCCGATGGTCGCGGCCTGGATTCCGCTGGTTCGGCGGCCGGGCCTGCCGCGCTGGCGCTTGCTGGTGATGTCGCACTTTGTCGCCGTCACGGCCTGGGTCTGGGCGGCGATGAGACTGCCGGCGCTTCCGCCGCAGGCGCGGCTAACCTATTTCGCGGGCTTCGCGATGACCCTGTCCGTACTCAATCTGACCACCACGGCGGTCAGTTTCCAGCTTGCCGGCGCATTGCCCGTGCTTTTGGCCGGGGCGCTGTTTTTCCTGACGCCGATCTATTTCATCACAGCCTTGAGTGCTGCGGCGCGCCATCTCGCGGAACAACTTGCCATGCCGTTTGGAATAATCCTCGGTCCGCTTTTTTTTCATTTCCAGATCGGCCTTGATCTGGTCTGGGCCGGATTGCTCGGCGGCACGGTCGCCTATGTGATCGACCGCATGTTCCGGAGCCGGCGGTGAATCTGACCTTCGACAGTGTTGCCGCGCCCTGGTGGCCTTATTTGTTCATTCTGCTGGCCGGCTGGCTGGCGACCGACATGTGGCGCTGGCTTGGCGTTCTGGCCGGCAACCGGCTGCGCGATGATTCTGAAATGCTGATCTGGGTCAAGGCGGTCGCGACCGCGCTGGTCGCCGGTGTTGTCGGAAAATTGCTGCTGTTTCCAGCCGGCGCACTTGCGGAAGCGCCGCTGATCCTCAGGATTTCGGCAGCAACGATCGGCTGGCTGGCGTTTCTGGCAGCCGGGCAGAGGGTTCTGGTCGGCGTACTCGTCGCGGAAGCGGTCTTGATCGGCGGCTGGCTGGTGTCGGGTTAGCCCAGCGCTGCCCTGATCTTGTCGGCATTGGCCTTCAGCACCATGCCGTCTTCCATCTCGCCGGTATGCGGCCGCAGTTTGATGCCGTCGAAACGCGGGATCACATGCACATGGGTGTGGAACACGATCTGCCCGCCGGCCGGTTCGCTGAACTGCTGGATGGTGATGCCGTCGGCGCCAAACGCCTTGACCAAAGCACGAGCCATCTTCTGCGCAGTCGCCATGACGTGGGCCATGTCGGCGGGTTCGATGTCGAGAATGTTGCGTGAGGGCGTCTTCGGGATCACCAGAAGGTGCCCGTCGCCTCTGGGCATGATGTCCATGATGGCCACAGTGTGCTCGTCTTCATAAAGTTTTTCACAGGGCAGTTCACCGCGCAGGATTCTGGCGAAGACATTCTGATCGTCGTAGCTGGTCATGGGTCAATCCCGATTTTCATCTGAACGTCTATCTTTCAGCTTGCCCGTCATTGATCAAGGGTGATGGCCGGGAATGATCATAAGACAGGTCAGGACCCGGATTTCCTGAACGGCGCGTGTTCGGCAAGAGCTTGCTGTTCCCAGGCGACATGCTGGCGCTCGCGCTCCAGAAAATCATCAACCGCATGGCGGAAATTCGGATCGAGAATGAAGTGGGCTGAATAGGTTGTTGCCGGCAGATAACCGCGGGCCAGTTTGTGGGCGCCCTGGGCGCCGGCCTCGACACGGCTCAGACCGTTGGCCAGGGCAAAGTCGATCGCCTGATAATAACAGACTTCAAAATGCAGGCAGTCATGATGTTCGTTGCAGCCCCAATGGCGCCCATAAAGCGTGTCTGAGCCGATCATGTTGAGCGCACCGGCAATATAACGGCCGTTGCGCCGGGCCATGACGAGCAGGGTCTGATCCGCCATGCTTTCGCCAAGCAGGGAAAAGAACATCCGGTTCAGGTAGGGACGGCCCCATTTGCGCGAACCGGTATCCATATAGAACTGATAGAACACGTCCCAGTGTTCTTCGGTGATATCGGCACCGGTCAGCCATTCGATGGTAATGCCGTCTTCCAGCGCCCTGGCGCGCTCCTTGCGCACGGCCTTGCGCTTTCGCGAGGCAAGTGAAGCGAGAAAACCGTCAAACGTTCCGAAACCCTGGTCCTGCCAGTGAAACTGCTGATCGGTGCGCTGCAGGTATCCCAGGTCGCCAAGCGCATCCCATTCGTCCTTGCTGAGAAACGTCACATGCACTGACGAGGCCTGATGACGGGACGCCAGTTCTGCCAGGGCAACCGCCAGCGCCTGCTGACGCTGCTGCGCGCCGTCTTCGCTGCCGACCAGAATGCGCCGGCCGGGCACAGGCGAGAACGGAACGCTGACCTGCAGTTTCGGGTAATAGTGCCCGCCTGCGGTTTCATAGGCATCCGCCCAGCCATAATCGAAGACATACTCGCCCTGGGAATGGGATTTAAGATAACAGGGCACCACGCCGGCGGGCTGTCCGCCAGGGCCGTCAAGCACCAGATGGCGGGGCATCCAGCCGGTTTCGGCGCTGACTGAGCCGGAAGCTTCCATGGCGTACAGAAAATCCCACGATATGAAAGGGTTATAGCTCGGCTCTGGCAAGCCGCTGACCGGGTTGGCGCACCTGTCCCAGGCTGCCCGGTCAATGTCGCTTATCGCGGATACGACCTGAACCCTGACGGCATCGGTATCTGTTTCGCTCTGATCCATCCGCTTCAATCTAATGCACGCACACACGACTGCAATGGTCCGGACCCGCCATCACGGGGTGAAACCCTCGAAGGTGATCTGATCGGCCCAGCGCGCCGCGCGCCGCCTCTGGGCATCGGTGCGGACAGTCCAGCAGATCAACGGTTTGCGCAGACAGGTTCTGACAATAAAGGGCGCTGGCGTCGGCAGGTGGTCGATCGAATAGGATACGAAATCCAGTTTCTGCCGAAACACGGTTTTCAGCATCCCCAATCCGCTGATTCCCTGACCTTCAGCCACAAGGCCGCGTGGCAGGTCCGGGGCGCTTCCTGCAAGATGCCCAACCAGCTCCGGATCGAATGACATGACGGCAACCGCGCCGGCATAACCCTTGAGCGCGTCGATGACGGTTGAGGCAAATCCGCTATTGTCGTGACCCCGCTGGCTTTTCAATTCCAGGATAAGCGGGACGGCACCTGAGGTCTGGCTCAAAAGATCAGACAGTGCGGGTATTGTTTCACCGGTACCGGCAAGCGTCAGTCTGGCAAGGTCTGCAGCCGGCATATCGCGGGTATTCCCGGACTGTCCGGTCATCCGCTCCAGCTCGTAGTCATGGAATACCATCGCTACATTGTCGGCGCTTGGCTGCAGATCGCATTCAATGGCGTAAGAGCCGCCTATTGCAGCCTCGAACGCCGCCATTGAATTTTCAGGACGCTTTTCGGTCAGGTCATGCAGGCCGCGGTGGGCAATCGGCATGGCCGTCAGCCAGGTCAGATCGCCGGACAATTCATCTGACATCGAATATCGCATCGACCTCCACCGCCGCATCGAGCGGCAGGCTGGCCACGCCAACGGCGGCGCGGGCATGCTGTCCGCGGCTGCCCAGAACCTCAGCGAGCAGGTCGGAGGCTCCGTTGACGACCAGATGATGCTCGATAAAGCCCGGTGCACCGGCCACAAATCCGGTAATCCGCACAAGCTGAGTGATTCGCTCCAGGTCGCCCTCGAGCGCCGCTTTCGCCTGAGCCAGAAGATTAATCGCGCATTGGCGGGCCGCCCGCTGGCCTTCTTCGACAGAAACCGTCATTCCGAGCTTTCCGGTCTGGGTCAATCCGTCCGGCCCCAATGGCAGCTGGCCGGAAATGAATAACTGGCTTCCGCTGCGCATGAACGGCAGATAATTTGCAGCCGGCGCAGCGGCTTCCGGCAATGTGATGCCAAGCGACTGAAGGCGTGACTGGATCGAATCACTCATTGAAAATCTCTCCTGGCCGAGAAAATTGCAGTGACCTTTAACCCTAACAGAGGGATGGTCCGGCCTGCTTGTGTCGTAAACGGACTTGCTGCCCGAACCGGATTTTATTTGTGCGCTGCGGTGCAAGTATCGTAAAGACTTTTTTATGAACAGATTTTCCAGAGTTTCGGGCGGCGTTTCAATTGCGACGCTGGCCTTTTCATTGAGTTCCGTCACCATCGACCATGCGTCGGCAGTGTCACAGATTCCCGTGCCGCATCGGGCCGTCTACAAAATCGGGCTGTCCGACAGCCAGGAATCGTCCAACGTGACCAGCGCCGAGGGGCGGATGGTGTTTGAGATCGCCGGAAATGCCTGCGAAGGATACACGATGAGCCAGCGGCTCGTGGTCTGGATGGGGCATAATGACAGCAGCGATCAACTGCTCGATTTCAGGGTCTCAACATTCGAATCGGGTGATGGCGGGCTCTACCGGTTCGCATCGCGGACCTATCTGGACGACAAGATCGTCGAAGAAGCCAATGGCACGGCTCAGCGAAAATCAGACGCGGTGGAAGTGGCGCTCGATCAGCCTGGCAAAAAATCTCTCGTGCTCAATCAGCGGGTGATGTTTCCAAGCCAGCATCTGATCGCATTGCTGGCTGCAGCCAAGGCGGATCAGCGGTTTTTCTCAACAGGTATTTATGAAGGCGCCGGGCAGGGAGAGCGTGCCGATACTGTCACGGCTATCATTGGCTCGGCGGAGCTGGCCGACGGACAGGACGGTCTGATCGATGGAAAAAAAGGCTGGCCGGTATCGATTGCCTATTTCTCCGAGGGCAAGGACGACGAGAACGAGAACGGTGAGGAACTGCCCGATTATCAGATGAGTTTTACGCTGTTTGAGAATGGCATCGCCCGGGACCTGCGAATGAATTATGGCGATTACGTCCTGTCCGGGCATCTTGAAGAACTCAACGCGCTGGACACGTCGGAGTGCGAAGTCAACTGATCGCTCCTCTGCGTTCTGAAGGATCGCTATTTGCCGGACGGTCTCGGCCTGGCCTCGAACGTCAGGCCCGTTGTCACCTGTTCATTCCCGAAGCGGGTTTTTATGGCATCCATCGCGTGTTCTGCGCGCGCCCGTTTGGCCGCGTCGGGATCGAGAAAATCACCCGCATCTGCAGTCCGCGAATTGCTCAGTTCGCTTACACCGATGCCGACCAGGCGGAATTTGGTGCCGTCCAGTTCGCGTCTGAGCAGGGATTGGCCTGAACGGAATATCCTGTCGGCCAACTGGGTTGGATCATTGAGCTGAACGTTTCGGGTGCGTTGCTTGAAACTTGCCGTCTTGAGTTTCAGGACAATCGTTCTGCCGGCAAGATTCTTTTCTTTCAGGCGCCGGGAAACTTTTTCCGCCAGGCGGCGCAAGATCGGTGCCAGAACGTCTTCGCTATGGAGATCATCAGAAAATGTCGTCTCTGAGGAAATGCTCTTGGCCTTTGTGCCGGATATGACACGCCGGGCATCCTGACCCCTGGACAATTGCGCCAGCCGGAGGCCGATTGATCCGTACCGGTCGGCCAGCTTCTTTTCATCGATGCTCTGCAACTGGCCGATTGTCGTGATCCCGTCACGGGCCAGTTTTTGCTGCATGACCTTGCCGACGCCCCAAATGACCGAAACCCGCTGGCGGGCAAGAAATTCCAGGGTTTCCGCCTTGCCGATGATTGAGAACCCCCTCGGCTTGTCGAGATCGGATGCGACCTTGGCAAGAAACTTGTTGTGGCTAAGGCCGACGGATACGGTGATGCCGACTTCCCTCTCAATACGTTTGGCAAAACCTGCAAGCACCGTCGCCGGCGGCGCACCATGCAGCCTTTGTGTGCCGGAGAGGTCCAGAAACGCCTCGTCTATCGAAAGAGGTTCCACGGACGGCGTCAGAGACTGCATCATCGACCGGATCTCGCGTCCGACATTGTCGTATTTTTTCATATCCGGGCCGATGACGACAGCATCCGGACAGGCCTTGAGAGCCTTGAACATCGGCATTGCGGAATGAACGCCGTGAATGCGGGCGATATAACAGGCCGTCGATACGACGCCGCGGCGACCGCCGCCGATGATGACAGGCTTGTCGGCCAATGTCGGGTCGTCGCGCTTTTCGACTGCGGCATAAAAGGCATCGCAATCGATATGCGATATCGCCAGCTGGTTGAGTTCCGGGTGATGAATCGTCCTGGGGTTGCCGCATTTGCTGCAGCGGTTCATTATCCGGTCGTCAATTTGAAGGCAATCTCGGCAGAGCGTCGGCATTATTCAGCCTGATTCAGGATTTGATCATCTTAACATAATGTATATTGCAGGATCGACTTGCAGATAATTGACTGGCGGTCAGTTCAGGCTAGAAAGAAGGGCGCGGGCGCGCACAAATTCGTTTGGTGACCGGTCAATCGATGTCGCGTAAGTTAACAGGGCGCTTTCATGGTCCATCAAAAAGTCCAGAACACCCGCTAAAAACCCGGGTTCGCCTGCAGCTTTTCGTATATCTGTTGACTCAAGGCCCGTTAAAGCGAGGAAACGACGCAGCAAATCCGGTTCGCCGGCAATGTAGGAGAGTGCGTTGATGGCGAGATTTTCGGCGGCATCTATCGGTGCGGATGTCTGTTTTTGCACCATGGGATTTGCCATTCCTTAAGGCTGCTGGGAAAAGGTAAAAGTTTGGTAGCAGTTTCTCAAGACATTTGAGCGAGTTTTACATCAATATAATGCGGTGATCGAATGCCTAAGACCGTCATGATCGTTGAAGACAATGATCTCAACATGAAGCTTTTCAACGACCTGTTGCGCGCCAACGGCTACGACACGTTGCCTATGCGTAACGGGCACGAAGCACTTGAAACATTAAAGGAGGCCAAGCCCGATTTGATTATCATGGATATCCAACTGCCGGAAATATCCGGCCTGGAAGTCACGCGGATCATCAAACAGGATGAACGCTTGCGGGATATCCCGGTAATTGCGGTTACGGCATTTGCCATGAAAGGCGACGAAGAGCGCATCCGGCAGGGTGGTTGCGAAGGATATTTGTCCAAGCCGATATCCGTGTCGACATTCGTGGAAACTGTCAGAACCTATGTCGGCGCCGCCTAAGCCGGGCCTCAGATAAAATGACCGCGCGTATCCTAGTTGTTGATGATGTCCTCGCCAATGTCCGGCTATTGGAAGTCCGGCTCAAGGCGGAGTATTTTGACGTCAAGACGGCATTGAACGGACCCGATGCGCTGGAGATTGCCGCGCGCGACCGTGTCGATCTTGTGCTGCTCGATGTGATGATGCCGGGCATGGACGGTTTTGAAGTCTGCACCAAGCTCAAGGAACAGCCGGAAACGGCGCATGTGCCTGTGGTCATGGTCACGGCGCTTGATGGTGTCGATGACCGGGTCAGGGGGCTGCAATGCGGCGCCGATGATTTTCTGACCAAGCCGGTCAGCGAGATTGCGCTGATCACCCGTGTCAAAAGCCTGATCCGATTGAAGATGATGACCGACGAACTCAGCCTGCGCGCGGCGACGATGCAATCGGTCGGGATCGACACGACAGAGATATTCTCCACGTCCAGGCAGTTCGATGGCCGGGTATTGCTCGTCGATGACCGGCCGTCATCGGTGGAAAAGGTCAAGCTGGCGCTGGAGAACGATTTTTCGATCGATCAGCAATCGGATCCGGCGATGGCGTTCCATCTTGCCGAGACGGTTGGTTATGATCTGATAATCGTCAGTCTGAACCTGTCGGGATCAGACGGATTGCGCTTTTGCTCACAGGTCAAGATGATTGAGAATACGCGCTATACGCCTGTGTTGCTGATTTCAGATCCTGACGAAAAACCGACATTGCTGCGGGCCATCGATCTTGGCGTCAACGATTATATCATTCGTCCCATCGAAGTGAACGAACTCTGCGCGCGCGTCCGTACCCAGATGCGGCGCAAGGTCTATGCTGACCGGCTGCGGGGGATGGTCACAGACGCGGTGGAACTTGCCATTACCGATCCGCTGACGGGCCTGCACAACCGGCGTTACCTGGACAGCCATCTGCGATCATTGGTGGACCGGTCCGCGCAGGCTGGAAAGCCGATTGCGGTTCTGGCGTTCGATCTCGACTTCTTCAAGGGCATCAACGATACCTATGGCCATGATGCCGGCGACGATGTTCTGCGCGACTTTTCCCACAGACTGAAGAAGAGCGTGCGCGGCATCGATCTGGTCGTCCGTCACGGCGGCGAAGAATTTATCGTGATCATGCCGGAAACCGACTCCGCTCTCGCCATCAAGGTCGCGGACCGCTTGCGGCACGACGTCGAAAAAGAAGCCTTTGAGACCAGGGCAGGCGATTCCATTCCCGTCACCGTCAGCGTGGGCGTGGCAGAGCTGCAGGGTAAAACCGACACTTCGGATGCGCTCTTGCGGCGGGCCGACCAGGCGCTTTACGCAGCCAAACGCGAGGGCCGCAACCGGGTTGTCGCTGACGCAGCGTAATACGCTAAATCGATTACGCGGTAAGTTTGAATATCTGTTTATCTTGTTGCTTAACCAATCATTCACCAATGACTGGATTTCGACGTCGATTTGGGTTTGATTAAATCACCGCAGCAATGCTGCCGCCGAAAAAGACAGAATACCCCATGGATTTGCTCAGGTCCGCCGCATTTCCTGGGTCCGTGGGGTCGGTCGGTCGGGCGTGGTGATTGGCCTCCTCGTTAAGCCCACGTTCGACCGGCCACTCTTTCTCCCGGCACACATGCGGCGATGATTTCCAAAACCCGAACAACAAAAAAGCGCCCCGAAAGGCGCTTTCTGATCGAAATAAAGAAACCGTGATCCTATTTGATCTTGGCTTCCTTGAACATGACATGCTTGCGCGCTTTCGGATCGTACTTACGCACCGAAAGTTTCTCGGTCATTGTCCGGGAGTTTTTCTTGGTCACGTAGAAAAAACCGGTGCCTTCTTCGCTGACCAGACGAATTTTGACGGTTGCGGCCTTGGCCATCGCGGGTATCCTTGGATGATCGTGGAAATCTGAATGACGACATGCAATCAGTTCGTGCGGAAGTCAAGTCATTTGCCGTCTCGAAACCATGATCCTCCAGATTGCGATTAACGAATAGATCAAGAATGTCAGGCCGAGTACCGCCGGAAATCCGTAATCCGGCTTGTGCGTCATGGCTTCTCCGATCATTCCAGGGCCGATCAGCATGCCCAGCGCATAACAGAAAATGAAAGCTGCATTGGCACTGGCCAGTGCGCTGCCCCGGAACCGTCCGGCCATATGAGCAAGGCCGACCGTATAAAGGCCTGCGGTGGCGCCGCCCCAGACGAACAATGTCAGCATCAGCAGGGCCGGGGAGGCGGAGACCGCCCAGGCGACGAACATCCCCGCCGCGCCGGTCAGGCCGCAGAATAACAGGATAATCCGCCGGTCAATCCGGTCTGCCAGCAGGCCAAGCGGGATCTGGAACGCGACATTGCCGAGTGTCATGGCGCTGGCAAGAATCGGTAACAGATAATCGTCATATCCGAGGTTTTTTGCCCACAGCGGCAAGAATGCGAATCCGCCGCTTTCGCCCATCGCAAAGCAGAACACGCCGAAAGTGGCGATCGGCACAGCAAAGATAAAACCAAGAAACCGGGGGTTTTCGTCGGTGCGAAATCGTGGTGAATGTCGGCGCGCAAGCAAGGCCGGGATTCCGGCAAAGGCGAGCAGGATTCCGCCGATCGCAAACGGCCGGATCGAATTGTAGCCAACCAGGGAAATGATCGCGGGACCAATGGCGAAGCCGATCGACAAGACGGTAGCATAAATGCCCATCACCAGACCGCGCCGGCGTTCCGGAGTTACCGCATTGATCCAGAATTCCGACAACACGAAGCAGATCGTTATGGCGGCCCCGTAGACAAATACCAGGGGAAATAGAAATCGCAGATCGTGCAGCAGCCATGCCAGCGGCACCAGGCAGGCAGCAAATAGTGTGAGAACGGCGATTGTCGTAGCGGTTCCGAAACGCTTGGCAAGCCTGGGCGCAATCGGCGTTGCAGCCATGGCCGACAATGCGATGGTCGCCACCAGCAGGCCGATCGTCCGCTCCGATACGCCCCTTTCGGAGAGGTTCAGCGAGAGCAGCGGCGGCAGGATGCTGACGGCAATGCCGACAGCGACGATTGTTGCGATTGCGGCGAGAGCCCCCGGTTTCAGCCCGGTTTTCCTGAACAGAGAGACCGAGAAATTTCGATCGGCCATGGTTTCGCATCCCTGAATTCAGATCATGTCGCAGACAAATCGGCCATGGCGCATGGAATGGAAAGGGATTGGCGTATTGGCTTTCAGATCCGGATCTGCGTCGAGGCGGGTTTGCAGCGAATTCAGAATCATTTCCGTGATCATCGGTAAATCGGTGGCCCGGGCTTCGTCGAATGTCAGCCATTGAACTTCGCTGAGTTCATCTTCGGCGATATCCATCCGGCCGGCAATCTGATCGTCAAAGGCTGCGAAAAAGCGGGCATCAAACCGGCGGTTGCGGCGCGGCGGCGTGATCGCACGGGCGATAAAACGCAAATGTTGCAGGGTCGGCAGTAGATCGCGTTGAACGAAAGGCTGCCAGACTTTTGCGCGCGCCGCGTTCGTGGCTTTTGCCGGTCTGGCGACAAGGACGCCTGTCTCTTCGCAGGTCTCGCGGATCGCCGCCAGGGCAACTGCGCGGGCGCGGCGTGGTGACATGGCGGCGCCGGTATGACTCAACAATTTGTTCAGGACCGGTTTGGCGAGATCGTCGGCGGACGGTCCGAAATGATCGGCGCGATCAACCCGGCCACCGGGAAATACCACCAGATTGGGCATGAAGGCGTGACGGTTCGATCTGCGGCCCATCAGCAGGCGCGGCTGGTCGGTGTCCCGGCGGATAATGATCAGAATGCCGGCGTCTTTTGGACGCGAATTGGCATGAGTGCCGGCGTGACGCTTTCGGTCCGCCGGTTCGACTGATCCGGATTTGCCGGAACGGGTCGTCATCGCGCCTCGCCGGGAACGGCATCGGCCTCATCTTCTGAACCGCCGAATCCGTGCATGCGCAAGGCCCATTGCAGGGCAACGATGATGCCCTTGATCGGCCGCATCAAAACAAGCGAGAGGACCAGTG
This sequence comes from uncultured Afifella sp., assembly GCA_947259045.1. Classification (GTDB taxonomy): domain Bacteria; phylum Pseudomonadota; class Alphaproteobacteria; order Rhizobiales; family Afifellaceae; genus CAMYKZ01. The sequence goes on along the minus strand of CAMYKZ010000018.1, from coordinate 20,470 downwards.
TCAGCGGCAGCCAGATGACCAGATGCAGCCAGACCGGCGGGGAATAGACGATTTCGGCAAACAGCACGAGCCCGATGACTACATGGCCGACAATCATCATGGTGAAATAGGGCGGCGCATCGTCAGCCCGGTGATGGTGAAGCTCGGCGCCGCATCGGCTGCAGGTATCCGCGACGCGCAGATAGCCGGCAAACAAAGAACCGCGGCCGCAGTCCGGGCAGCGGCAGGCCAGCCCCTTGATGAGAGATTTGAATATTGGTCTTTGTTCGACCGGTTGCGCCTGGTTCATGATGAAGCTCTTTTGCCGCGCGCAGCTTTTTTGCGCTTGACCGGGCGCTTGCCCCGGCCCTTGCGCGCGGTGCCTGACCGTTTGGTCATAACCCCGGAACTCTCCATTTCAAAGCGCAGACTGCCGGCAAACGGTATCGCTTCCACCAGCCGGACTTCAGCCGCCATGCCGAGCTGAAACGTTTCGCCTGTCGTGCGGCCGACAAGGCGGTGATGACTTTCCTCAAATTCGAAATAATCGGTGCCGAGGGTCGAGATCGGGACAAATCCGTCGGCGCCGGTTTCATCCAGTTCGACAAACAGGCCGGACCGGGTGACACCGCGAATATGGCCGGCAAAGCGCGCTCCGATCCGGTCCGCCAGCCAAAGGGCGATCAGGCGGTCCTTGGTATCGCGTTCCGCTTTCATGGCACGGCGTTCGGCCAGCGATATTTCGCCGGCGATGCGTTCCAGTTCCTTGATGTCGTCGGCGATCGCACCATCCGGGCCGAAATTGAGTGACGCGATCAGGGCCCGGTGGATCAACAGATCCGCATAACGGCGGATCGGCGATGTGAAATGGGCGTAGCGCCGCAGGTTGAGGCCGAAATGGCCGATATTCTGGGTGGAATATTCCGCCTGCGACTGGGAGCGCAGGATCACCTCGTTGACCAGGACGGCGTTTGGCGTATCCCGCACCCGGCGCAACACATTATTGAAGTGCGAGGGCCGCAGCGCACCCGACTTGGGAAAACTCATATCCATGGAACCGAGAAAATCCCGCAGTGCTTCAAGTTTCTCCCACGACGGTTCATCATGGCTGCGATAGACCGTCGGCGCATGTTTGCCCTCGAGGGTTTCCGCAGCGCAGACATTGGCCTGGATCATGAACTCTTCGATCAGTTTGTGAGCCTCAAGCCGGGGCGGCACATAGATACGGTCGACGGATCCGTCTTCTCTCAGCATCACCTTGCGTTCGGGAATTTCTATCTCAAGCGGCTCGCGGCTTGCGCGGCCCTTGGCGAGCACCGCATAGGCCGCCCACAGATCATCAATAATAGCCTGGAACGGATCGGCCTTTTCTCCCGGTTTGCCGTCAGCGGCAGCCTGGGCCTCATTGTAGGAAAGCTTGACGGCTGACCGCATCATAATGCGGTGAAAGCGATGGCTCGTTTTGCGTCCGGAGGCCTCGAAGATCATCCGCACGGCCAGGGCAGGGCGGTCCTCGTTCTCGCGCAGCGAACACAGGTCGTTGGAGATGCGCTCCGGCAGCATCGGCACGACCCGGCCGGGAAAATAGACCGAATTGCCGCGGATACGGGCTTCCCGGTCGGTTGCTGAGCCAGTGGCGATATAGGCTGAGACGTCGGCGATGGCGACGGTGACGATAAAGCCGCCCGGATTTTCCGGATCGGCCATGGCGTGGACGGCGTCGTCATGATCGCGCGCATCGGCCGGATCGATGGTCAGGAGCGGCAGGTCGCGCCAGTCGTCGCGCCGCCCCATGGCAGCCGGTTTGACCGCATCTGTCTCGGCAATCACCTCCGGTGGAAAGCGATAGGGGATACCATGCTCTTCCAGCGCAATCAGGCTGATGGCCTTTTCGCTGGAGACATCGCCAATGCGTTCGATGACCCGGGCGACCGACGCGCCATACTGGCCGGTTCGGGTGATCTCGATACTGACCAGTTCACCGTCAACGGCATTGTTGGCCTGACCGGAGGCAACCGCCAGTTCCTTGGCCTTGCGGTCGATGGGGACAATGCGGTCGCCATTTCCGGACGTGCGGAAGATGCCAAGGCTGGCGCTGGGTTTTTTCTGCAGCACCTTGATGACCTTGGCGGAAAAACCGCCCGACTGCGGATCGGGCGTCAACCGGGCCAGCACCCGGTCGCCGACGCCCGGCGCCTGGCGCGGATCCTTTCGCCTCGCGGTCATCGGCGCAATGACGATCGACGGCGCGTCGCCCCAGGTCTCGTCCCATTCAAGTGGCGTTGCGGTCAGATCGCCGTCGCTGTCGAGGCCGTCGACGAGAACGACCGTCACCGAAGGCAGATCGCCGGGCCGCCGCATTTTGCGGCGCGGGCCTTCGATATCGCCAGCCTCCACCATATCGCGCAGCAGCCGCTTCAGGCCGATCCGGGCGGCGCCCTTGATGTTGAATGCCTTGCCGATCTCGCGTTTGCCGACACGGCCCGGCGATTCCGCCAGGAAGGCCAGAATGTCCTCGCGCGAGGGCAGGCCGGGGGTTTGCTTTGCGGGTTTTTTGATCCGCGGCACGGTCTAGCCGGATTCCGCCGGTCGTTTTGCGCGTGGTTTTGCAGCAGCCTTCGGTTTGGCCGCAGCTTTCGCCTTGGATTTCGGCTTAGCCTTTGCCTTGCTCTTCTTGCCGCCGCCCTTGGCTGCTTTTTCGGCGATCAGCGTTAAGGCCTGGTCCAGCGTGACGTCTTCCGGTTTGACGTCTTTGGGCAGTGTCGCATTGATCTTGCCGTGGTTGACGTACGGGCCGTAGCGGCCATCGCGCACAGTGATTGCGCCGCCCTCGTCCGGGTGATCGCCCAGTTCCTTCAGGGCTGCCGGCGTGCCGCGGCCACGGCCGCCCTTGGCGGCTTTTTCCGCCAGCACCGTAATCGCGCGGTTGGCGCCGACGGTGAACACCTCTTCCACCGAATCCAGATTGGCGTATTTGCCGTCGTGCAGCACAAACGGGCCATAGCGCCCGAGCCCGGCTGTAATCAGCGTACCGGTTTCCGGGTGCAGGCCGACCTCACGCGGCAGCGACAACAGCATCAGCGCCTTTTCCAGATCGATCTCGTCGACCGACCAGGTCTTGGGAATGCTGGTGCGCTTGGGTTTGGCTTCTTCGCCAAGCTGCACATAAGGGCCGAACCGGCCGGTGCGCAGGCTGACGGTCTCGCCGGTTGCCGGATCAGTGCCGAGCGGCGTGCCGTCGGGCGAGACGGCTGCTTCGCCGTTCACATCCGACAATTGCCTTGTATATTTGCATTCGGGATAGTTTTCGCAGCCGACAAAAGCGCCGTAGCGGCTGAGTTTCAGCGACAGCCGGCCCTCTCCGCAGGACGGGCAGGCGCGCGGGTCCTTGCCCTCCTCGTCGCCGTCGGCATGGGGAAAGACGAACTCCGCCAGCATCACGTTCAACGCGTCGAGAACGGCGGAGACCCGAAGTTCCTTGGTCTCGTCGACATGGCCGGTGAAGTCGGTCCAGAAATCGCGCAAAACGTCCTTCCAGTTCAGTTCGTCGGCAGAGATGCGGTCGAGTTTCTCCTCCAGATCGGCGGTGAAATCATATTCCACATAACGTTTGAAGAAGCTCTCCAGAAAGGCCGTCACAAGCCGGCCCTTGCCTTCCGGAACCAGCCGCTTCTGATCCATGATGACATAATCGCGGTCGCGCAGCACGCTCATGGTGCTGGCATAGGTGGAGGGCCGGCCGATACCAAGCTCTTCCATCTTCTTGATCAGCGACGCTTCGGTAAAACGCGGCGGCGGTTCGGTGAAATGCTGGCTTGCCTCGATCGCCTCGCGCTCCAGCGCATCGCCGCCGGAGACGGAGGGAAGCCGCCGGCTTTCCTCATCTTTGCTATCGTCGCGGCCTTCCTGGTAGAGCGTCAGGAAGCCGTCGAAGCGGATCACCGTGCCGGTCGCCCGCAGGCCGATTTCGCCATTCGGGTCACGGGCGCTGATTTCGATGGTGGTGCGTTCCATTTCGGCCGACGCCATCTGGCTTGCCACCGCGCGCTTCCAGATCAGTTCGTAAAGCCGGGCCTGGTCACGGTCGAGGAATTTTTCCATCGCTGCCGGCAGCCTGCGGTAGTCGGTCGGCCGCACCGCTTCGTGCGCCTCCTGCGCGTTTTTCGCCTTGGTGGTATAATGGCGGGCCTTTTCCGGCAGATAACGTTCGCCGTAATCCTTGCCGATGACATCGCGCGCAGCATCCAGCGCTTCGGGCGCGACATCGACGCCATCGGTCCGCATATAGGTGATCAGGCCGACGGTCTCGCCGCCGAGATCAAGCCCTTCATAAAGCCGCTGAGCGACCTGCATGGTGCGGCTGGCGTCAAAACCGAGCTTGCGCTGGGCTTCCTGCTGCAAGGTGGAGGTGGTGAAGGGCGGTTGCGGATTGCGCTTCTGCGGTTTGGCTTCCACTGAGACGACGGAAAGACTGGCTGCTTCAAGCCGCGCCTTGATCGCCATGGCTTCGGCTTCCGCGCCGATCGACAGCCGGTCCTTTTTCTCACCGTCGACGGCAGTGAGGCGGGCCTGGAACGGATCGCCGGACGGCGTTTTCAGCGCCGCCAGTATGGTCCAGTATTCCTGGGCGATGAATTTTTCGATTTCGCCTTCGCGTTCGCAGATCAGCCTGAGCGCCACCGATTGCACCCGGCCGGCGGAGCGCGCGCCCGGCAGTTTGCGCCACAGCACCGGCGACAATGTAAAGCCAACCAGATAATCCAGCGCGCGGCGGGCGAGATAGGCATTGACCAGCGGCTCGTCGAGCGGGCGGGGATGTTTCATCGCCTCCAGAATTGCCGATTTGGTGATGGCATTGAAAACAACCCGTTCGACCGGCTTGTCGCGCAGCGCTTTCTTCGACTGCAGGATCTGCATCACATGCCAGGAAATTGCCTCGCCCTCGCGATCCGGATCGGTTGCCAGGATGACGCTGTCGGCATTCTTGACGGCGTCTGCAATATCGGCGATCCGCTTTTTCGCCTTGGCGTCGGCTTCCCACGTCATGGCAAAGTCTTCGTCAGGGCGCACGGAACCGTCCTTCGACGGCAAATCGCGGACATGGCCGAACGAGGCCAGTACGTGATAGTCGCTGCCGAGATATTTATTGATCGTCTTCGCCTTTGCCGGCGATTCGACAATCACAACTTGCATGGGACGTGCTCCGGAAAATTGATTCGTGCTGGCAAAATGCGCCTCTTTGCGGTGTCACTTGGATTGCCGGGGCCGGTTGGTCAAGCCCTGAATTGTGATTGACACCGCTTCGGCTGGTGTTTTGCCCGGATAAAAAGTGCCGGTTTTACAGGCCGGACGGGGCTTTTTTCGGCGCGAAAAGGGTTCGCAAAGTCCAGCGTCGGCGTGACTGCGCCAGATAGGCCAATGGTGAGACGGGCGCTCCCGCCGCGGAGATTACGGCCGGCATAACTGCTCACGGAGGTAGAAAATCCGATCTATATCATCGAAACGTCAATATAGTTGTATGTGATGCAAAAACAACTAAAGGATGATCCTTCCTTAGAGTAATTTTTATCTTTTCTTTACATTCCATTGTAGTTAATGTGTGTTAACGAACGATTAAATTTGTGTAACTGTCACCGTTGCGTGTTAGTGTAGAGTACAGAGTGAGATGAATCGGGTAATCGCGGGCTCCGGCCGAAACCTGTTGCAAGGAATTGTGTTTCTGACACTCGTCGGCGGCGGATCCGTATTCGGGTCGAACAGCGCATGGGCCGAACATGCCGCTATATCCGCGTCTGTCGGCAAGGCCGACATTGAAATATCCATCGACGCGTTAATCGACGCACCCCAAGTGAAACCGGGATCGTGGAATTTTCTGACATATGATGCAGCCGGGGCATCCGGTCGGTCAACTGCGACCGATCTGGCCGCCGCGCCCGCAAAGTCCGACCATAGCGATGAAGATGACGGTGAATCTGCGGCCTCGGACGGGCACGAGCATGCAATCCGGCATGACGACCATGTGGACCGGGCCTACCGGACCGGCGATCTGAAGGGTCAGATTGTTGCCGGGATCAACACGGTGCCCGGTGACCTGAAGCAATTGCTTCCGCCTGGAACAATCATTCATTTCTGGGCGTCCTGGTGCCGGCCCTGCGCGGAAGAAATCCCGCAGTTGGAGCGGTTCTACCGCACACGGATTTCAAAGGACCTTTTGCAGAAGGGTATTCGGCTGGTCACGATCAGCAATGACCGGGCAGTTGGCCCGGCAGTACGTTTCATCGAAAAATATGGCACGACATTTCCGGTTTATCTCGACAGCGAGCAATTGGCGAACCTGGCGATCGTGGGCAAGCGTACGCTGCCGGCGACCGTCATGGTTGGCGCCGACGGGCGGTTCCACCGCCTGTCGCTCGGCAAGCTGGACTGGGATTTTCCACGTCTGCCGGATCTGTTGGAGGCGGTCGTCGTACGGAACGCGAGCGGCGGGCGGAACGCGAGCGGCGGGATTGACGAACAGGACTGAAGAAAAAGGAATGAGTTAAGAGTATGAGCAATCTAAAACGCTTCGCAGTGTGGTTCGCATTTGCGTTATCAATGGCCATCGTCGGGCTGGTGCTTGTGACCGGAACGTCAGCGATATCGAAGGCCGGTGAGGTCGATGCCGCAGCCGCCACAGTGAAAAAGCCGGAGGCGGCAGCAGCAATGGCGGAACCGGAGAGTGGCGCCGAGCCGGCCGCCGGCGACGCGGCTGAAAAGACTGGCGATATGGTCTCTGAAAACAAGGACGCGATGGACAGTGCCGAAACCGAGGCGGTATCGGCTGATGAAGAGATCAAGGCGGTTGTCGAACAGGCCATTGAAAAGGGTAATGACAAACTGGCCGAAGAGGCCGATCGCGTGCCGGGCCTGAAATATGATGACATATCACGGGCGTCCGGAAAGATCCCGGGCAAGGTACAGGTTCCCGACCCGACGGCCGAACATTCGGCAAGCCGTGCGATCTCCGTTCCCGGCGGGCTGGTTTCTCAGGAATGCAAGCATTTCGCCCGCGGTTTCCTGGCCAAGCGTCTGATGATGGAAAACACGGAGCTTAGCCAGACAGCAGCCATGGCGAAGGTGATCGATCACCTGCAGGAGCAGCGAAAAACCTACGCCAAGATTGCCTGAATGGAAGGGCTGAAACGGTCTGAAGTTGCGATCCACGAAGCCGAGTGTCCCGTCTGCGGTCCGCTGAACGCTGCGGAAATCGAGTGCCACAAGGCCGTCGTGAAGAAATCTCCGATCCGCGATCTTGTGATGTTCGACTTTGCCAGTGACGTGCTGCGCGGCGGTTACACCGAGACAGTCCAGGATATCAAATCCCTGCTTGACGAAGATCCCGCCCTGCAGGTCGCGCTGATTGGTCGGGCCAGTATTCCAGGCGGTCCGGTGCCGAACTTCACGCTGTCGGCCAAACGGATCACCAGCGTATGGAACGGATTGGCGAAGGCCGGCGTTCCGATCGATCGCATTGTCGCTATTCCGATTGGTGAAGACGAACCGCATATCGATCTGCAGCTTGCAATCGAATATAAACTCGATGCCGAATTTGCGGACCTTGGTCCGCAGCCTCTGAACCAGAGTGTCTACATGGTGGTCTTCCGTCCGGATGAGCAAACGGCATCCAATGCCACATCTGGCACAACGGCCAAGACCAATTGATTATCATCTCAGGGGGCGCTTGGGCGCCCCCTTTTTCGCCCCGCGATAAACAGCGTTCGCAATGAGGCTGGCGACCGGGTAATATGCCGCATTGATTATGCAGCCGTGGACTTTCCGATGATACATACAAATCTGATCCGAACCGCCGCTCTTGCATGTATATCGCTGGGCTTGAGCGGTTGTTTTACCAGCGAACAACCGCTTGTTTCCGCCGGTGACGCTGATTTTCCGTTTGAGAGCCTGACCTATCACCAGGCCGATAGTGATGACCGGGTCACGCTCTTGCGGGTCAGCGACGGCTACAGGCCGGCGTCGGAGGCCGATGGCGACGACCGGGTTCTGCTGAAGGCGGTAGGCGAGGGGCTCTATGTGGCCCAGGTGCGTGCGCCGGGTTCCGATGAAGGGCATTATCTTTACGGCCTGATCCGGGTTGCAAACGACCGAATGTCATTTGTCATGACAGCGTCTGAAGCCGGCGAGGCTGATCTGGCGGCCGTGCGGGCCGGCGTGGCGGGGCTGTCCATCTGCAAGGACGACCGGCATCTTGTCTGTGTGGACGATCTGGTCGGATATGCAGATTATGCGCAAACGGAGGGCGCCGGAAAGACGTCTCAAAAATATGATGTGCTCAATGTTGAGTGAGCAATCCGCTGATCCCCAGATGCTGGATAGCTCCTGGTTCAACCCGGATATTTCGCCGCCCGCTCCCGGTGCCAGGCATAGAGGCCGGCGGCGATGATGACCGACGCACCGAATATCGACCTGAGGTCCGGCAAGTCGCCGAACAGCAGCCAGCCATAAAAGATCGCCCAGACCAGAAGCGTATAATTGAACGGTGCCAGAACGGATGCGCGGGCATTGCGGAAGGCGAAGATGATCAGGGTGTGGGCCAGCGCGCCGATCAGACCCATGGCCAGCATCAGTCCCCAGGCAGAAAGGGACGGCATTCGCCAGTAGAACGGTACCGCCAGGCTGATCAGGACAGTGCCGACGAAGGCGGTGTAAAACAGGGTCGACAAGGGATTGTCGCCGCGCACCTGACGGGTCATCAGCAAGCCGATGGCCCAGAACAGGGCTGCGCCGACGGCAAGCAGGGTGCCGGTTTCAAACACATCGCCCGACGGCCAGACCAGCACCAGCATGCCGCCAAAGCCGACCATGACCGCAATCCAGCGGTGCAGGCCGACCTTTTCACCGAGAAAGCGTGCGCTCAGCGCCACCATCATCAGCGGTGCAACAAAGGAAATCGCAATGGCGTCGGCAAGCGGCATCAGCGAGAAGGCGATAATGATCAGCACGGCGGAAAGCGCCAGGGATGCGGAACGGATGATCTGCGCTTTCGGACTGTTGGTCCGTACCATGCGCCTGATGCGCGCCGGACCCGCCAACGCGACCAGTGGAACGAGGTGGAAGGTGTAGCGCGCCCACGCCACCTGGATGCCGGAGAACTCTGCAGTCAGCAGTTTGGAAATGGCATCCATGGCGTTCAATACCGCCATGCCGGCGACCATCAATACGACGCCGAGCAGCAGGTTTTCCGTTCCATGTCCGCCGCCCGCGCTCTGACCGGTCATTAATCGCCCCATCCCAGAGCGGGTGATAGCACATTGCCGGCCAACTCGCATTGCAGATTGATTTCCGGTCAATTTCGTTGATACGATATTTTGTCGATGCCGGCGGTTCGATCGGCGGCTGGAAGCTCTCTTTGTTGCCTTTTTTTGTCGATAAGCATAATTCGACAGATCCGCTGGGCATGGGGATGGGTACGAGCCGGTTTCGGCCTATGACTGGAATTTCAAAAGGAGATAATGATGAAAAGTGTAGTTCTTGCAGGCACGCTCGCCGTGTCGATGGTCCTTGTGGGTTGTACGACGAGGGAACAGGATACGGTGGCCGGAGCCGTTGTCGGTGGCGGATTGGCCGCTGTCGGTGCGGCCGCTCTTGGTGCAAGTTCGGGTTGGATCGTCGCGGCGGGTGCGGCGGGCGCCACGGTCGGCGCGCTCTATGCCCGCAACCGCAGTACCAATGAATGCGCCTATTCCAACGGCGACGGGACCTACAGAATTCGCCGCTGTCCCTAAGCCGGTAGCGGGTTGTTCCGGTTGCGCTGACCTGGCGTTTGCGCAACCGGTAGCCGGGATGTCTCATCCGCCCGGATGGTCAGCCGGAGCGGAAGCCGGATCACGATCACAGGTCTATCCGCATAGAAACAACGATGGATTTGGCCCAGGCTTGGCGGTAGGAAATCGAAGATTAAGGGTTCGAGAAACCGAACAGGACAATCATATCGACCGTTGGTTCCGGGACAATATTATGTAAAGTTCCGCCGATGAACTTGAAACGATCCGGTGTTTTGCTGGCCAGTCTTGTGACCCTTCTGCTCACCGGCTGCAACGCGGCGATCAACAGGTTTGCGTTCTATCCGGAGCGCACCGAAAAACTTGCGTCATTTCAGCTGCCGCCGAATGTGAATGACGTGTTCCTCGTCACCGACGACAGCATCAAAATCCATTCCTATTTTATTCCCGACAATTCATCTCGGAAACTTCTGATCTATTTTCATGGCAATGCCGGGAATATTTCCGGCCGGCTGGACGACCTGATGACGATCAGCAGGTTCGGGATCAGCGTTCTGGGTGTCAGCTACCGCGGCTATGGCAAAAGCGACGGCAGGCCAAGCGAACGCGGGATATACGCAGACGGCGAGGCGGCGCTGAAATATGCGACTGAGGATTTGGGTTTTGCGCTCGGCAATATAATTCTGTTCGGGCATTCGCTGGGTTCGACGGTGGCGATCAACACCGCCCGTAACCGCAACATTGCCGGATTGATCCTGGTAAGTCCGCTTGCCTCCGGTGCGGATCAGGCCAGGCAGTCGGGATTTGGGTCTGTTGCATTTGTAGCTGGTGATGCATTCGACAATATCGGCAAAATCGAGGATGTCCGGTCGCCGATCCTCATCATACACGGCACGAATGATCGCGTGATTCCTGTCGAGATGGGCAGAAGGCTTTACCGGAAAGCCCATGGGCGGAAGCAGCTGGTCATGATCGAAGGCGGCGGGCACAACGACCTGCCGACGCGATTCGCCACGGAATATTGGGGCCCGGTCAGTGCGTATGTTGCCGCTATGCCACCTGGTATCTAGCCACAGCATCCCGATCAAAAGCCACGCCGATACCCGGCTCGGCGCATGGTGAGACGCAGCCGTCCCTGATCTCGAGCGGTTCACACATCACCGTGCTGGAGACGTCCAGCCATTCAATCAGATGCGCCGTCGGCGTCACACACATCAGATGCACGCTGACTTCGGGAAAAAAATGGGTGGAAAGCGGCACCTTGTGTGCATCGGCAATGGCGGCTGCGCGCAACCATCCGGTGACGCCGCCAATTCGCATGGCGTCGATCATGGCGTAATCACAAGCGCCTGCGGCAAAGGCCCGCTTCATGGCCGCCGGGCTCCACCAGTTTTCGCCGCTCTGGACGGGAATTGATGTTGCCGCGCGCACCGCGGCATGGCCATCCAGATCGGCGGCGGCAACCGGCTCTTCGATCCAGCCCAGCCGGAATTCTTCCAGCATCTGCAATCGGCGGATCGCTTCAATCGGCGCGAAAGCCTGATTGTAGTCAAACAGAATATCGGCTTCGTCACCCGCACTCTGGCGCAGTATGTTTGCCGTCTCGACATCGCGGAACCATTCCCTGTGGCCGGCTTTGACCTTGAACGCGGTAACGCCGTTTGCCTTCGCGGCGTCCGTCTGGCGCGCCGTTTCATCCGGTTCCAGCATGCCCATGGATTCGTAGACCGGAACGGGGCGGGCGCGGCCGCCGAGCAGCCTGACCAGCGGCTCGCCTTTCGATTTGGCGAATGCATCCCACAGCGCCATGTCGACGCCGCCAAGCACCGCGCCGACCAGGCCGGTGGTGCCGAGAATGCGGAACCGTGTCTGCAGCGCGTCGAACAGATGCGCAGGATCAAGCGTTTCGCCGGCCAGAATGTCGCTGAGCGACTGTGCGAACGTTACCATTGGGCGCAGCATCAGCGGTGAATAGGCAAAGATGTAGGAGCAGCCGGTAATATCATCGCAATCGATCTCAAACAGCACAAGCTGGGCTTCCGACACGGTGCCGCTGGCGGTATGATGCGGCTGGGCGAGGGGTGCGAGAATGCCTTTCGCCCGGATCGCGGTGATCTTGCGGCTTTCCATCTGAATGTCCCGTTGAATGAGTTTGCCGGCCCAGATATATCCCATGCCGGTGTGGCATCTCAATGCCCGGAAACTGGATTTGCAGTATGCTCGTTGGCTTCAATGGCTAACGGTTTCGGTTTGATCGATGCAACCCTATTGCAGCTTAAAGATCCAGCAGCGTAACGCCTGCGCCGGTGAGCGGATCGAAATAGTCGAACGCTTCGGGCGAACCGCCGAAGGCGTTTCCCGGATCCGCCGTATATGTCTCATGGGTTATGAACAATGACTGCCGATTGAGGCCGCTGGCGGGAATAGTGTGCCAGGCATCAGAAATGATGTCGAAATCAACCGGAACCGGTGAACCCGGGCAACCTTGTGTCTGCAGGTCGATAAAGATCTGATCCGGAAGCTCAAGGTCGACGGGTCCCAGCGGAATGCTCTGGCTCTTGCTGCTATGAAAATCGATGCGATCGCTGATCCGGACGTGCCAGTTTTCCATGGTGACGATCCAGCCGTCGACCGCGGCGCCATCGATATTCATGGTCGCAGCTGTCGCGCTGATCTCGACCTCCGATGTCACCGTCATTCCACCGGCCAGAAACAGTTCCATATCAACGAATTCATTCTTGCCCGCGTTGGCATTTTGGCCGGAATGTTTGAAGGTAATGACGATTTCGTCCGGATAGAGCCAGTCGACGCCCGTGCTGTGCAGCGTCGAAGGTCCTGTCCCGACCGGAACCTGTTCGCGCAGGGGCGACAGGTCAGCCTTGCCGGAAATGCCGTGATCTTTTGGAAAAACGTCGGCCGGCGCCCGCAGCCGCTCAAGGACGCCCTGCCAGAGACTGATCTGTTGGGTTTCAATGATGGCCGGTTCCACTTTTGCGCCCACGCGGCCAAAGAACCAGCCTGTGTCCATCGGATAAAAGGATAATGAAGTCACCGATCCTCGTTGATCGGGAGGGAACTGAAAGCTTTCCTGGCGCAGGTTTGTGGCGTTTGCCGCCTTGCCGTCAAGCCAGAAATCCTGCAGATCCGGGCCAAAGCTGATGCCGAGATAGCGCCTGGCAACACAATTGCCGATTTTTGCCATGCGGAGGATCTGGCAGGGATCAGCCATATCCACCCTGTCATTGCCCTGCACATATTTGAACAGCGTGTCCATGACTTCAATGAAGTCGAAAATCTTCATTCCCTTTGAGCAGGCGATGGCATGAAGCGTGGCGCCGAAGGGAATTCCGATTGCACTGGCCTGGCGGACCAGCCACTCAAGGGGCGTGAATATTCCGAGATCGATATCGTCGGGAGTCGGCCCCCAGTTCGCCCAGTTGTCGGGCGGCACCAGGGCCGTCACATCCGGAACCACGTCATCGCCAATACCGGTATCCCAAGTGCCACCGGGATCGCCGGCATGGGGGGCAAGTTCGCCCCCACTATCCCAGGGATTGTCTGGCGCACTCATGAGGGTTCATCCCCGATTTCAGCCTCCGGGTCTTCACCCGATTCCTCATCCGGCTGGCACTCGCATTCGCGCAGCAGCGCCACGTAGGCCCGCGTTCGCTCTTGCGGGGTCGGAAACGACCCGATGATTTCAAGCGCTGTGCGGGTGATGTCGTTGTTGAGGTCGGACCGGTCGACCGCTGCTGCCTGAAGTTTCTGATTATAGCAGTCCAGAGATTCGCCCTGACCCATCAGCGCGTCGATGATGACAGCAGGCGTTCGCAGTACATTGAACTGGACCTTCTTGATGACGCCCGGCACTTCGATCCCTTCGGCTTTGTCGGTCAGGGAAGGGTCCTTGCGGTAGAATGTCTGCCGTCTTTCGCCGTCTTTCAGGAACTCGCAGTTCTTGATGACCCTGTCGACCTTCTCGATGAAGCGTTTAGGTTGCTGGCGGTGGTTGAAAACCGCGCAATAGGGCTTCAGTATCTCCGCCTTGGCTTCTTCCAGATGTTTCGGGCTAATGAACCGCGGCAGCACTTCGTCAAGCGCGTAGAGCTCCATCGGCGTGATGGATTCCGGGTAGCCGTTGCTGAAGGCGACCCGCACCGAGTGCAGGTAGGTGATGGTCACATATTTCTGCAGCAATTGCCGGACGACGAAATTCAACACCCGGCTCAGGTTGATATTGGCAACTTCGCGGACAATTGAATGTTCCTCGCCCTCGCTGACGGATTCACTTGTGGTCGTATTGACTTCAACCTCACGCTTGTACGAGCTTTGCTCGACATGCTTGCTGAGGGCGCGCGACAATGTGTCGACATAGGAATCCTGGGTAACCGATGATTCCTTCGTTCCGCTGGATTCGATCTCGCCGCCGACACCCAGTTCAACCAAACCAAACAGATCGACCCCGACGCTCAGGCCTGTTTCGCCGGCGGTGGTATTGCTCTGCGAAGAGGACACGTTGGAGGAGAACCCGGATTCGCTTTCGATGAGCTCTTCGAACTCGTCGGCGCTTTCCTGGGAAAATGAATCGAGAATATTCTCCGTGTCTGTCCGAGTGGATTCGCTGTCGCGGTATGTGCGCAGGCTGATGGTACGTTTCTCACCCGGCAGAAGTGAAATGGTACTGAGTGTCTTTCCCGCCCCGTAATCGGTCAGGTATGAGCAGATCCGATATTCCTCAATCAGATAGAGCCGAGGCTGTGGTTTTGGCGGGGGTGGAATGAACTGAAGTGTTGTGGCGCCGCCCAGAGTATTGACGGCAATCGGCTTCAGACCATCATTGACGGCGTGCGCAGTCTCTTCGATGGCAACATTCCAGGAGCGGCTGTTTGTGATCCTCGCCGGGCTGGTATTTTGCATTCGGGCAGTCTGCGGCGCTGCAGCAGTGGCTCGCATCGTCAGGGGAGCTGCCGTACGAGCCGATATGGTGCGCGCTGCCGATACGGTGGCGCGCGCCGCCGTCGTCGTGGTCTGCTGAACGTCGGTCTTTAGGGCTAGAAGCCGTTCTTCACCGCTTCGCACCACATCTGCGACACGGCGGTCGAGCAATGATCCGCCGCGGGTATAGGTAATGTCGTTTGAAAGGTTCTTGCGGATATCATCAAGATCACCGCGCGGTATATTCCACCAGTGGTTTTCCGGCTCGATAGCAGCACTGTCGAGAAACCATTCCGAGGGGATGTCCAATCCAATGCGCCCGAGGGCGGAGATGCATGATTGTTGCGGGATGTTGTAATCAAGTGTTGGCGCGTCACCGCTGCCAAGTTTGATCAGCGGGCGCGAAGCCCCGCAGTTCGTAGTCTGGACCATAATCAGTACCTTTCTTGCATATCAGCCGGCACCTATTGGCAGCCGGTCGGTTCGTTGCAGAAAAGCATCCGGTCTCTGTGGTCTTGTCAGCTGGCAAGCAACTCGTCGAGCAGGTCGATCAGCTCTGCGGGAAGATTGTCTTCCGGCAACTGGAATTTATCCACGTCGCCATCGTCCCGCGTGATCGTCAGGCCGTAAATGATGCGATCCGGTTGTCCCGGAGCTTCAGATCGGCCCTGCAATTTGCTCAGGTTGCCCGGTGCCAGAAGTGTTTGGCACCGTTCCTGAAGGTCGGGATCGAGGGATTCGGCCTGAATTTGAACCGGCGCGGGCTTGAGCCCGAACCCGCCGATGCCGCCTGACGTCTTGATCACGATCTTCATGCAGCCGAGCATACACCTCAGATCTGGATGCCGACAAGCTTCCATGCACGGCGCAGCATATGGGATTCGATACTGCCGTTGCCATGCAGGTTCTGCGCAGCTTCATGAGTTTCCAGCGCCCAGTCATGGAACGTGGCGAGCGGGTTATTCAGTGTCTGAAGCGCCCGGTACCAGATTTGACCGGGTATTTCCCAGGCCTTGCCGCCCATATACTGGGCGTAAAGGTAGAAGGCATGGTTGGGAATGCCGGAATTGATATGCACGCCGCCATTGTCCTGATTGGTCTGAACGTAAAAATCCATGTGATAGGGCTGCGGATCCTGCCCCAACAGAGTATCGGAATAGGCCGTTCCCGGCGCCTTCATGCTGCGCAGGGCAACGCCGTTGATATTCGGGCCCAGGATACCTTTGCCGATCAGCCAATCGGATTGGTGGGCTTCCTGCCCGTCCTTGTATTGCAATGTCAGCGCGCCGAACACATCGGCGAAACTTTCGTTCAGGGCGCCGGACTGGCCCTGATAGACAAGTCCGCCGGAAAACTGCACCACGCCATGGGACATTTCATGACCGATCACCGAAGGTTCGGTAAATCCGGTGAAGATCTGGCCGTCGCCGTCGCCATAAGCCATCTGGCTGCCGTCCCAGAAAGCGTTGTTGTAATTGCGCCGGTGATGGCAGGTGGAAACCAGCGCCATGCCGTTGTCATCGAGTGAGTTGCGGCCGAACTCGGTGGCGTAGAGTTCGAAGACGTCGCCGGCCCCGTCATAGGCCGCATCGATTGTCGCGTCGGACGTTGCGGCGTCGCCTTCCTTGCGCACGAGTTTGCCGGGCAACGCCGCCTTGTTTTCGCCGTCGTGGATTTTCCGGTTGAGATTGCCCGCAACCGAAACGCTGGCGATCGCGCTTGTCGTTGCTGCGCTTTCGCGCGTGCCGGCAAATCCTGCAGGACCGGCAACCGGCTGCTCGGCCCGTTCCTCGCGGATTTTGTTGTCCTGTTTCAGCAAGGCCTGTGCCATTGCCCGCACTTTCTTGTCACCGCGCACTGACATGACTTCAAGCATATGCGGCGGAATGATCGTGCAGAATACAGATGTATCGTGATGATCGTTGCACATTGTGTGTCCTCCTTCATGGAATGAGCACACCTTACGTAACGTCCGTGATTCAACCGTGATTCGAAAACGGGGCATAAAAAAACCGGCCTGTCATTATCGAACAGGCCGGTTTCGTCCGGTAGAATATGAGATCAGATGCCGCTGCTTCAGCCGACAATCTCTGCATCTGTGAAGAAGAATTTGATCTCTTCGGCTGCAGTCTCCGGCGCATCGGAACCGTGCACGGAATTCTCGCCGATGGAGCGGGCGAATTCAGCGCGGATTGTGCCGGGTGCGGCATCCGCCGGATTGGTTGCGCCCATCACTTCGCGGTTTCTGGCAATAGCGTCTTCGCCTTCCAGTACCTGGACAACAACCGGGCCGGACCTCATGAACTCGGTCAGTTCGCCGAAGAATGGCCGGTCCTTGTGGACGGCGTAAAAGCCTTCCGCCTGTTCGCGGCTCATATGAATGCGCTTGGAGGCAACGACCCTGAGGCCGGCGCTTTCGAATTTGTCGATGATCTTGCCGGTCAGATTGCGTTCTGTTGCATCCGGCTTGATGATCGAAAAGGTGCGTTCGATCGCCATTTGTCTTGTCCTGTCTGTGGTTGAAGAGGGGTTAAAATTTCTGCCGTCCGTATAGTCGCCGCCTGCGCCCGCCGCAAGGCCGGATTGACACTACGGCTGCGTCGCAGCGCAGCCGATACCAATTGCCGCGGGATTATTTCTGACAAATTGATCTGCTTCATTGGAATTGTTCTAAAAAGCCGCTAGGTATGAATTCAGCGCGCGCAGACTGGCTGATGCGCTGCAGCGACCCCCAATTCTGGAAACGGAGGAGTGTTTCATGACTGACCGAAAAAAACTGACGACAAGCGCCGGCAATCCCGTTGCCGACAACCAGAATTCCATCACCGCAGGCGAACGTGGCCCGGTCCTGTTGCAGGACTACCAGCTGATTGAAAAACTGGCGCATCAAAACCGTGAGCGCATCCCTGAGCGGCCGGTGCACGCCAAGGGCTGGGGTGCGTACGGCACGTTCACGGTCACCAACGACATTTCCAGATATTCGAAAGCGAAGATTTTCTCCGAGGTTGGCAAGAAGACGGACATGATCGCCCGATTCTCAACCGTCGCCGGTGAACTGGGCGCGGCAGACGCCGAGCGCGACGTGCGCGGCTTCTCCCTGAAATTCTATACCGAGGAAGGCAACTGGGATCTGGTCGGCAACAATACGCCGGTTTTTTTCGTGCGCGACCCGTACAAATTCCCCGATTTCATCCACACCCAGAAGCGCCATCCGAAAACCAACCTGCGCTCGCCGACAGCGATGTGGGATTTCTGGTCGCTGTCGCCGGAAAGCCTGCACCAGGTGACCATCCTGATGTCGGACCGCGGCCTGCCGGTCGGTGTGCGAAACGTCAACGGTTATGGCTCGCACACTTATTCCATGATCAGCGCCGACAAAAAGCGGGTCTGGGTCAAGTTCCACTTCAAGACCATGCAGGGCCACAAACACTGGACCAACGCGGAAGCCGCCGAGATGGTAGGCCAGAGCCGAGAGACCACCCAGGAAGACCTGTTCGGCGCCATCGAGAAGGGCGACTTCCCGAAATGGCAGGTCTTCATCCAGGTGATGCCGGAAGAGGATGTCGGCAAGACCTGGTACAATCCGTTCGATCTGACCAAGGTCTGGCCGCATGGCGATTATCCGCTGATCGAGGTCGGCGAGCTGGAACTGAACCGCAATCCGGAAAACTATTTCGCCGAAATCGAACAGGCCGCGTTTGCGCCTTCCAACATCGTCCCCGGCATCGGCTTTTCGCCCGATAAGATGCTGCAGGCGCGGATCTTCTCATACGCCGACGCACACCGCTACCGCCTTGGAACGCACTATGAAGCGCTGCCGGTCAACCGGCCCAGGAGCGAGGTCAACCATTACCACAAGGATGGTCCGATGCGGTTCTTCGACAATAACGCCACCAATCCGGATGCCTATTACGAGCCGAATTCGTTCAATGGTCCGGTCGAAAGCCCGGATTTCGCGGAACCGCCGCTGGCCATTTCGGGCGATGCCGACCGTTACAACCACCGCGACGGCAACGACGACTACAAGCAGCCCGGTGATCTGTTCCGGCTGATGAACTCCGAACAGCAGGGCCGGCTGATGGACAATATGGCCGCGGCCATGGGCGGTGTGCCGAAGGAGATCATCAAGCGGCAGATCCTGCACCTTCTGCGCGCCGATCCGGCCTATGGCCACGGCGTGGCGGAACGTACTGGCGTCGACATTTCCGATCTGGCGGAAGCCGCGCAGTAGGCACGTTCCGCATTGCTGAAAATGAAAAGCCGCAGCGGTCACGCTGCGGCTTTTTCGTGTCAGATTGATACCAATCGACGGTCCGCCATCGGTTGGATTCCGACGGGTGCAATCCGGGCAGTCACCGGCCTCAACCCCGACTATTCAACTCCGTCCGCAGATATTCTATCATTTCTACCCCCGACAGCGGCAATCGGGTCGTCATTAGGGGAAACGAAGACATTGTCGGCGCGGGGCTCAAGCGTTGAGCGGGAGAAGATCATGAAACTGGGTGTGATCACTGACGGCATAAGCCGCGACCTCGGCCATGCGCTGAGCGTGATGGGCGAATTCGGTCTGGACCATGCGGAGCTGCAGTTCATCGGCGACAAGGAAGTCGGCGATCTTGATACGGGTGAACGGGCGGCGGCGCTTGAGCTGGTGCGCAAACACGGCAAGCAGGTCTCGTGCATTTCCCGGCATCTGTTTGCCGGCATGGTGATGGCGACATCGAAGGCCGGCGATGAATTGCATATAAAACATATGGATGCGCTGAAGCGCTGCATCGACATGGCGCATCAGTTCGACTGCCCGCTGGTGCGGATCATGACCGGCAAGAAGGAAATGATCCTGTGGGGCCATCATGGGGCCGAAAAATGGAACGTTGCACACGGCGCCTGGGACGCGCAATTGCCGCTGATCGCGCCGGCAATCGAGCTTGCCCGGGCGGAGGGGATCACGCTGGTGGTGGAGACCGGCAACGGAACGATGGTCAATTCCTGCTGGACCGGCCGCCGGCTGATTGACGATCTGAACGCAAAGGATGCGTTGAAGATCCTGTGGGATCCGGCCAACAATTGCTGGGCGCACGAAACCGCGTTTCCGGATGCCTATGACACAATGAAGGGTGGCTATCTCGGACATATCCATATCAAGGACGTGCAGGTCGACACGCCGAAAGCGACATTGGAAGTCCGGCCAATGGGCGAAGGCCAGCTCGCCGGCCAGTTCCAGCCGATGGCCGATGCGCTGCGGGCCGACGGTTATGACGGCGTGATTTCGTTTGAAAGCGTCTATCATCCCGGCAACGGCGATTTCGAAGCCGGCTTCCGCCAGAATATAGACCGCTTCAAACAGATTTACGGATGAGACGGCGAGACAGCCGGATATCGCACGGTGAAAAAAGATGCCGCAGACGATGGTCAATCTCAAAGACAGCCAACCGCTCGATATTGTTGGGAATCCATACCTGAATTTACCTGTTGTGACCCTCTATTCACACTCTGCGAAAACCCAACGGCAAACATAAACAGCCAGCACCGCGCCGACACATTGCGCGATGATGAACCCCGGCATATGCGCAGGTTCGATGCCGGCAAACGTATCGGTGAACGAGCGCGCGATCGTCACTGCCGGATTGGCGAAGCTGGTTGAGGCGGTGAACCAGTATGCGGCGGTGATATAAAGGCCGACGGCATAGGGCACGGCTTCGGGCCGCCGGAACAGGGTGCCGAGGATCGTCGCCACCAGGCCGAACGTCGCGACGACTTCGGCAAACCATTGCGCA